>JAFXJP010000005.1 GCA_017532155.1 Clostridia bacterium
GCCGTGAATACGGCGACAGCCAAGGCGAGATCGGCGAAGGGAGGGAAAACAAGTGTCTGAAGTACGCGTCAAGGAAAACGAGTCTCTGGAAAGCGCCCTCAAGCGTTTCAAGCGTCAGTGCGCGCGCGCCGGCGTTATGGCCGAGGTTCGTAAGCGTGAGCATTATGAAAAGCCCAGCGTAAAGCGCAAGAAGAAGGCGGAAGCCGCACGTAAGCGCCGCTATTAAGCATGGCAAGAAAAAGCTCTGAGCGAAAGCTTGGAGCTTTTTTCTGTATCGAAAAGCGAGGCATTCCATTTTGGCGCATCTCATGCTATAATATAATTTAGTGCGCATGCTATGGCATACACAGCCGTGAGCAGACGTAAATACAACGAGGTGATTCATCATGAAATTAGCAATGACTCCCATGCAGTTCGTTCTCAAGCTCCTGCAGGGTGCGCTGATCGGCCTGGGTGCGGTGCTGCCCGGCATCTCCGGCGGCGTGCTGTGCGTGGTGTTTGGTATTTATACCACCATCATGGAGTTCCTGGCCAATCCCTTCAAAAATTTCAAAACGCACATCGCGCGCCTGCTGCCCGTGCTGCTGGGTATTGTGATCGGCTTCCTGGGTGTGGCAAACATCCTTTCCTTCTTCCTGGATCGTTTCCCCAGCCAGTCGGTGTGCCTGTTCATCGGCCTGATCGGCGGCATGCTGCCCTCGCTCTTTGAGGAAGCCGGCCAGCAGGGCCGCAGCAAGGGCTCCTTCATTTCGCTGGGCGTGGCGCTGGCGCTGACCTTTGCGCTGCTTATCAGCCTGCGCGTATTCTCTGTGCAGATTGCGCCCAACTTCATCTGGTATCTGTTCTGCGGCTTCTGCCTGGCGCTGAGCATCATCGCTCCCGGCATGAGCTTTTCCACGCTGCTGATGCCTCTGGGCCTGTACGAGCCCTTTGTGGCGGGCATTGGCCACATGGATTTCGGTGTGCTGATTCCCGGCGGCATCGGTGCGGTTCTCACTGTTATCCTGTTTGCCAAGGCTGTGAACATGCTCTTTGACAAGCATTATTCTCTGGCCTTCCATGCGATCCTGGGCGTGGTGATTGCAGCGACGGTCATTATCATTCCCTTCGACAGTTTCACGGGCGTGGGCATTGGCCTGATCAACATCGTGTGCATTGTGGTGGGTGTGATTGCCGCGCTGCTGCTGGACAAATTCAATAAAAAGCACGCGGTGGACTAAGCCGCGGCAGGAAAAGGGGGAACGCAAATTGCGTTCCCCCTTTTAGCGTGTAAAAAAGCGCCCATCTTTCGATGGGCGCTATCCTTATACCAATTAGCGGTTGAGGATGGTTTCTTCGGTTTCCTTATCGAAGAAGTGCAGGCGGGCGGTGTCCAGAGCGACCTTGGTATCGTCGCCAGCGCGGGTGACGGTACGAGGATCAACACGGGCGATAACGTTCTCTTCCTTGCCGGAAGTGGTGAAGTACAGATAGGTTTCGGAACCCATCAGCTCGGTAACTTCAACGTGAACGTTCATGGTGCTTTCGGGATGGGCAGCCACGTATTCGGGAGCGTCGTCCATGTTTTCGGGACGGATACCCATGATGACTTCCTTGCCGATGTAGCTTTCATCCTTGAACTTGGCGATCTTCTCGGCGGGCACCAGGATCTTGTTGTCGCCGAAGCAGGCATAAACCTTGCCGTCAGCCTTCTCGAGCTTAACATCGAAGAAGTTCATCTGGGGAGAACCGATGAAGCCGGCAACGAACTTGTTGGTGGGATAGTCGTAGTTGTTCTGGGGAGTATCGACCTGCTGGATGAAGCCATCCTTCATGATAACGATACGGGAACCCATGGTCATGGCCTCGGTCTGGTCATGGGTAACGTAGATGAAGGTGGTCTGCAGCTTCTGATGCAGCTTGGTGATTTCGGTACGCATCTGCACGCGCAGCTTGGCGTCCAGGTTGGACAGAGGTTCGTCCATCAGGAAGACCTTGGGCTCACGAACGATAGCACGGCCCAGGGCAACGCGCTGACGCTGACCACCGGACAGAGCCTTGGGCTTACGGTTGAGCAGGAACTCGATGCCCAGGATGCGGGCAGCTTCTTCCACGCGGCGCTTGATCTCATCCTTGGGGGTCTTGCGCAGCTTCAGACCGAAGGCCATGTTGTCATAAACGGTCATATGGGGATACAGAGCGTAGTTCTGGAATACCATGGCGATGTCGCGATCCTTGGGAGCGACGTCGTTGACCAGCTTGTCGCCGATGAACAGTTCGCCGTCGGAGATTTCTTCCAGACCGGCGACCATGCGCAGGGTGGTGGACTTACCGCAGCCGGAAGGACCGACCAGAACGATAAATTCCTTGTCTTCGATATCCAGGCAGAAATCGCTTACCGCGGTAACGCCGCCCTGATAGATCTTGTAAATGTGCTTGAGGGTTACACTTGCCATTGGAAACATCCTCCTTCAAATTATGGGAACAATGTCAGAAAAATGCGGCCCTCGTTGGATGCACAGACAGACCGCTCCTTTTCAGTGCCTCTATTATATAGAAAAAATGGTAAAAAAACCATCCTCAAAACTCCACAAATATTTGCATAAAACAAGCGCTGTTTCTTGTGTTGTTTGGATAAAAATGTACCAAATGCGGCACAAATGACGGAAAAATGCAGGATGAGTGGGCAAGGCCGCAGTATTTGATGCAAAAAATGACGGTTTTCCCTGCAAAAATACAGTGTAATCTGCGTTACGGGCCTTTTGAGAGCGGGGCGGTTTTTGTGCATGCTGTGCAAAGAAAACAGGAAGCTGATAGGAGCTTCCTGTCTGTTTTGATGATTATTTCAGCGCATCCGCGCCGCCGGGCAGGGTAACGCCCGTTTCGGCGAAGGTTTGCCCGCGGCCGACATTGTATTCCGTCAAAAGCGGCAGCGTGCCGCCGTTTTCCCTGGTGGTGGGGTAATAGAGATAGCGGCGGGTGCGCTCTTCGCTTTCGTCCAGATCAAACACGCTTGTACCTTCATAGGGCAGATTGCACAGTTTGAGGATCGCCGCGTGCATATCGCTTACATGCGCCATGGCGTGGTTATCAATGATATCGCCTGTGCTGCCGGCCGGCTTGATCAGCAGAATCGGCGAGGACGGGCCTTCGTCAAAGCGGCCGTGGTCGGCGGTGATGATGATGTTGGCGCTATCATACAGGCCGGCTTTTTTCATATCATCTAAAATGCGGCCCAGGAAGCGGAACACGCCGCGCGTCTGCTCAACAGCCGTGGCGTTCCAGCTGCCTACATAATTTCCGTAGGCGTCCATATCGCAGGGCAGATGCGAGCCGTTGATATGGTACACCGAGAAGGACTTGTCATATTCGTCGCTGACGGTCAGGCCCTTTTCGTCATAGCTGCGGATGACGGCGAAATTGTCCTTGAGGAAGGGGATGGCCTCGCCGTCGGAGGACTTGTAATCACCAAATTCACCCGAATAGAAGGTGAAGGCGGGCTTGAGAAGATGCGGCATATAGCGGAAGGAAACGAACTCCAGCATCTTGCTCCACACGCCCATATGGGAGCCGATGGTCAGGTTTGCTTCTATTATATTGCTGGCACGGCCGACCAGGCTGCGGGAGACGTAGGTTTCCGAGGTATAGATGCGCGTGTTCCAGCCGTTCTCAATCAGCGTATCATACAGCGCTACGTTGTCGTAGGCGCGGTCGATATAGCCCTCTATGGTTTCATCATTATTATACCATTCGCCGGTGAGCAGATACACCAGGCCCATTTTGGTCTTGGAGTAGGAGCCGGCGTAATCGGCAAAATAGGTGAAGCCGTCAAAGGCTTTGAGTGCTTCAGGGTCGGTATCGCGGATCTGGGGCAGATACGTCAGATCGCAGGCGTCCACCACAAACATGACGGTGTTTTCCTGCGGGGCCATTTTGAAGGCGTCTTTTTCGGATACAATCCAGTCCAGCGATTTGTCCTCCACCGGGCGGGTGAGGAAAACCGTCGAGAGCGTGATGACCTGGATGAGCACCATCACCAGCGCGATAAAACGCGTGCACTTGTGGAAGAGCTTGCGCTTTTTGAAAGCAAAGATCAGCAGGCCAATGGGCACGAGCAGCCAAAAGAGCGTGTCGAGCGCGGCGTAGAGCTTGTAATTCTGCCAGAGGATGGCGCGGCCGTCCAATTCGCCGTAGTCGGCATTGAGGAAATTGCCCTGCAGGTAAAAGCACAGCGCCAGGGAAATGAGCACAGCGCTCATGGCGCGGCGCATTTTGACGGGCAGCAGATAGCCGATCAGACACAGCACGACCATCGCTACGGCGAAGGTCAATAGCGCCTGGGGCACAATGCCCCACAGCGAAAACCACATCTCGCTCTGATTGAGCATGTACTGCTCGGCGGGCGCGAAGATGAAATAGGTAAAGCACAGGGCCAGGGCGGCGGGGACGAGCGTTTTCATGCCGCCGCGCTTTTTCTTCTTGGTTGCAGTCATAGATCAAAGACCTCCGGTCGCAGGCACAGTTTTTTCTATTATAACATGCGTTGCGCCATAGCGCCAGCAAAAGTGTATGGAAGGGAATGGAAGAGTTTGCAAGAACTTCCGCAAAAAGAAGAAAGAATGTGCACGTTGCCGAAAAATATAGATAATGAAGGTGAAAATTTGTTGCAGATGGCAAGTGTTTGGCTTGAAATGCACAGAGAGGGTGTGCTATAATAAATTCGTCTGTAAAAATACCCGCTTCGTCCGCTTGCGGACGGCGGCAGTACTTGAAAGGGATGAAATCATGTACGACGCAATTATCATCGGCGCGGGCGTGATCGGCTGTGCTGTGGCGCAGCAGCTGGCCAAGTACAGCGGCAAAATCGCTGTGATCGACCGCATGGAAGACGTGGCTGACGGCGCCAGCAAGGCCAACAGCGGCATCGTGCACGCCGGCTTCGACGCGCATCCTGGCACTGAAAAGGCTCGCCTGAACGTAAAGGGCAGCAAGATGTACGGCAAGCTCGCGAAGGAGCTGGGCGTTCCTTATGGCCAGCCCGGCGCTCTGGTTCTGGGCTTCTCCGAAGAAGACCGTCCCACCATCGAAAAGCTGCTGGCTCAGGCCGTGGCCAACGATGTGGAAGGCTGCCGCATCATCGAGCGTGAAGAAATTCTGAAGATGGAACCCAACACCAACCCCGAGGTTGTGTGCGCGCTGTATGCGCCCACCAGCGGTCTGGTGTCTCCCTACGAAATGACCTGTGCTCTGGCTGACAGCGCTGCCGAAAACGGCGCCGAGTTCATTCTGGACAACCCCGTTCTCGAGGTTAAGCCCACCATGGACGGCAACTGGCTGGTCATCACCGAACGCGATGAGTACAAGACCCGCGCGGTTGTCAACTGCGCCGGCATGGGCTCTGGCGTGATCCACAACATGATCTCCACCCGCAAGGTGAAGATGATCGCCCGCCGCGGCGAATACTATCTGCTGGACCACATGGCCGAGATCCCCTTCACCATGACCATGTTCCAGTGCCCCACCAAGATGGGTAAGGGCGTTCTGGTTTCTCCCACCACCCACGGCAATACCCTCCTGGGCCCCACCGCGGATGATATCGACAACGGCTATGACGTTGCCACCACCCGCAAAGCGCTGGACACCGTGCTTGAAAAGGTGAAGCTCACCTGGAAGAACGTCAACCTCCGCCCCGTTATCACCACCTTCTCCGGCATCCGTGCCCATGAAGAAAACGGCGACTTCATCATCGGTGAAGTTGAAGGCGCGCCCGCCGGTGCGTTCGAGGCCGTTGGCGTGGAAAGCCCCGGTCTGTCCGCCGCTCCTGCCATTGGTCAGGAACTGGGCGATCAGGTTGCCGCCTTCCTGAAGGCCGAACTGAAGACCGATTGGGTGAAGCCCACTCCCGTTCCCAAGTCCTTCCGCAACATGACCGATGAAGAGCGCCAGGCTGCTTACGAAAAGGATCCTGAATACGGCGTGCTGGTTTGCCGCTGCGAGCAGGTAACCGAAGCCGAAATCCGCGCTGCCATCCGTCGTCCCGTTGGCGCCCGCTCCATCGACGCTGTTAAGCGCCGCACCCGCGCCGGCATGGGTCGTTGCCAGGGTGGCTTCTGCAGCCCCCGCGTGCTGGAGATCCTGTGCGAAGAACTGGGCGTAAGCCCCCTGGAAATCACCAAGTGCGGCGGCGCCAGCAAGCTGCTGGTTGGTACCCTTACGCAGATCGCAAAGGAGGCGCGCCCCGATGAAAACTGAAAACATGATCAATGTTGATATTCTGATTGTTGGCGCCGGCCCTGCGGGCCTGGCTGCCGCTATCTCCGCCAAGGAGAATGGCATCGATAACATGATCGTCCTCGAGCGTGAGGACAACGCCGGCGGCATCCTGCGCCAGTGCATCCACAACGGTTTCGGCCTGCATCGCTTCAAGGAAGAGCTGACCGGCCCCGAATACGCCCAGCGCGACATCGACAAGGCCAAGGAAATGGGCATTGACGTGCGCACCGGCGTGACCGTTCTGAACGTGACCGAAGACAAGGTTGTCACCGCCATCTCCCGCGAGTGGGGCCTGCAGGTCTTCAAGGCCAAGGCTGTCGTGCTCGCCATGGGCTGCCGTGAGCGTCCCCGCGGCGCGCTGGCCATCCCCGGCACCCGCTGCGCCGGCATCTACAGCGCCGGTACCGCGCAGAAGTTCGTTAACCTGGAAGGCTTCATGCCCGGCCGCAAGTGCGTCATCCTGGGCTCCGGCGATATCGGCCTGATCATGGCCCGCCGCATGACCCTGCAGGGCGCCAAGGTTCTGGCCTGCGTTGAGCTGATGCCCTACTCCTCCGGCCAGAATCGTAACATCGTTCAGTGCCTGCAGGACTACAACATCCCCCTGTACCTCAGCCACACCGTGGTTGACATCCAGGGTAAGGAACGCGTCACCGGCGTGACCGTTGCCAAGGTTGACGAAAACCGCAAGCCCATCCCCGGCAGCGAAATCCAGTTCGACTGCGATACCCTGCTGCTGTCTGTCGGTCTGCTGCCCGAAAACGAGCTGACCATCGGCGCTGGCGTTGAAATGAGCAACGTCACCTCTGGTGCCATCGTTGACGACTGCCTGCAGACCTCCATCCCCGGCATCTTCGCCTGCGGCAACGTGCTGCACGTGCATGACCTGGTTGACCACGTGTCCAACGAGTCCTTCAAGGCCGGTAAGGCTGCGGCGGACTTCGTCAAGGGCATCGTGCATACCGGCCGCGAAGTGCCCGTCAAGGACGGCGCTGGCGTGCGCGGCTGCGTGCCCCAGACCATCAAGCTGGAAAAGGGCGCTGAGCATGCTCCCGTTTCCGTGATGTTCCGTTCCGATCGCGTGTACCAGAACCACTTCATCGTGGTGAAGGCTGACGGCAAGGCCATCTTCGCTCAGAAGAAGATGATCTGCACTCCCGGTGAAATGGCTGACATTTCCCTGAAGGCCGAAGCCCTGGCTGCCTGCGAAGACGCGGCGGAAATCGTCGTTTCCATCGAGGCCGAAAAGCCCGCGATGTAATCGCTTAGCAAAAAAGCGGACGCTCTGAAAAGAGCGTCCGCTTTTTTTGCGTGAAATTCGCCTGCAGGCGGATGAAGTTCCAATGAGGCGCAGAGTGCAGCAAGTATTAGCGCAGCTGCACGACAATGTCGAATTGAGGGTAGGATTTGAGCTCCAAAGCCGCCCTCTCGAATGTCCTCCCCGTTACTTTCCCAGTTCTTTATTCCGCGCATCTGCCGCGCAAACCGCCTGCATTACCGCGCCGCGGAAGCCCTTTTCTTCCAGCTTCGCTACGCCCGCAATGGTGCTGCCGCCGGGAGAGCAAACATTGTCCTTCATCTGGCCGGGATGCTCGCCACCCTCGATGGCCAGCTTGGCTGTGCCCAGCAGCATCTGCTGCGCGTATTGAAGCGCCTTTTTGCGCGGCAGGCCGCACTGCACACCGCCGTCCGCCAGCGCCTCCATAAACATGGCTGCAAAGGCCGGACCGCAGCCTGCCACAGCGCTGGCCGCATCGATGAGATGCTCGGCAATCTCGTCAAACGCGCCGGCAGCCGCCATCAGGCGCAGAAACTCCTCTGCCGCCACGCGCGGGCAATGCGCGCCAAGACAATAGGTAATCATGCCAGCGCCCACCGCGCAGGGGGTGTTGGGCATGATGCGGATCACCGCCGCTTCCTTCAGCGCCGTTTCAATGCGGCCGACGTCCACGCCCGCCGCCATGGATACAAACACCTGGCCCGGTCGCACCATGGGCTGCAGCTGCGCGCACATATCCATCACCTGATGCGGCTTCACACCCAGCACCACATAGCGGCTTTCCTGCATCAAAAACTCCAGCGACACCGCCATCGCGCCGGTTTGTGCGCACAGGGCGTTCACTTTTTCTTCATCGATATCATGCAGCGCAATGCGCGCGCCGCCGCGAGCCGCGGCCCGGACCAGCGCACCGCCCATATTTCCGCAGCCGATAAACCCCAGATCGAACATGCAATCCCTCCGTTTTTTCAAAAATAGCCCCGGGAAACCCGAGGCTATGCACGTTATGATATATCAGATGGTGCGTTCGCGTCCCATGAAGCACGCCGCCAGCGTGCCCGGGCCGCAGTGCGCGCCGATAACCGGGCCTATCATCTGGAAGCGAATGCCGCCCAGATCCGGCACCTTGCGGCGGATGAAACTGGCCAGCTGCTCAGCTTCTTCCAACGCATCGGCATGCAGAATCACCAATTCCTGATCGGCAGCGTTTTCAATGTTATCCGCAACGCGGTCGGCGATGGTGCGCAGCGCCTTCTTGCGGCCCTGCACCTTTTCGGCGGGATCGATCTTGCCGCCGCGGCCCTCGGTGAGAATGGGCTTGATATCAAGAAGCGAGCCCACAAACGCGCTGGTGGAGGAGATGCGGCCGCCGCGCTTCAAATATTTGAGATCGTCGACCGTGAACCACGCCTGCGCGCGCAGACGATTGTCGCGGATCCACTGCTCAATTTCTTCCATCGTAGCGCCCTTTTCATATTCCTTCATGGCGCCGATAACCAGCAGTGCCATGGGCGCGGAGATGGTCAGCGTGTCGCATACGATCATCTTGCGCTCGGGATACTTTTCCAGCAGCTCCTCACGGGCCGCATAGATATTATTGATGGTAGAGGACATCTGCGAAGAAAATGCGATGAACAGCAGATCCTTTTCCTTGAGCACGGGCTCAAAGTACTCCAGATACGCTTCCTTGCTCAGCAGCGAGGTGCTGGGCGTAGCGCCGGCGCGCATTTTATCGAAGAATTCCTTCTCCGTGCCCGCGCGGCCGTTATCATCATAATACTCTACACCATCGAGGATGTAGGGCATCTTTACAACCTGGATCTTGAGTTCATCGGCAATGCTATACAGCAGATCGCTGTCGCTATCCGTCATAATGACGTAATTTTGATTCATGTTAATTCCCTCCAGAGAAAGGATGATATCGTCATTATATTACAATTCATTCATCTTCGCAAGCGTTTACATGGCCCAGCCACACAGATGACGCAATTCTAATGGAAAAATAATGCAATTCAAGTGCGTGAAAGAGAATAGAAAAGGTGAAATTTAACGGAATTGTTACATAAATGGACGGGAGATTATTGACATTGTTAAGAATATGTCATAAAATAACACTGTATAGGTATGTATTCAGGAGGCTGCTCATGCATTTTTCGCATTTTAAGCGCGCGATGGCTCTTTGGCTGTGCGTGATGACAATTTTCAGTATTTTTCCCAGCGCCGTGGCGGCGGATTACCCTTGCACGGGTTTCACCACGGATGATTTGAATATGCGCAAGCGCGCCTCTACGAGCGGAGAATTGATCAAGGTCATTCCCAAGGGCGATGCTGTGTATATCACCGGCGAGAGCGGCCTGTTTTATATTGTTGAGTACGAAGGCCGCAGCGGCTATGCGATGAAGAGCTTCATTACGCTCAAGGAAACGGAAAAGGAAAGCAATTCCGCTTCTCAGGAGGCGGCGGATCGTTATGCGCCGCTGCGCAAGGGCATGAGCGGTGATGCGGTGAAGGTGCTGCAAAAGGCGCTGAAGGAGCTGGGCTTCCTCTCCGGCTCGGCCGATGGCAAGTATGGCGATAAGACAGCGGACGCTGTTGCCGCCTTCCAGAAAAAGAACAGCCTGAAGGATTCGGGCTATGCCGATGCCGCCACGCAGCAAAAGCTCTTTGAAGAAAAAGTAAAAAACAGCAAGGGCAAGACCAAAACGGTATCTGTACTGCCGCTGGTGGAGGGTTTCCCCATTTCCAACGGCAAAGAAGGCGAGGCTGTTGAAAAACTGCAAAGAGCGCTCAAGGATCTGGGCTTCTATTCCGGCAAAGTAGATGGCGACTGCGGCAGCGGTACGGTCAGCGCCATTAAGAAATTTCAGAAAAAGAATAACCTGAAGCAAACGGGCGTTGCCGATGCGGATATGCAGGCGCTTTTGTACTCCGGCAAGGCGCTTTCCTCTAAGGCGACCGCTACGCCCAAGCCTGTTGTTACGCCCACGCCTTATGTCATTGGTTCGGACGCGACTGCGGCGCCGGCTACCTTCCCCTTTGTGACCATCACGCTGGATTCCGTCAATCTGCGCAAGGGCCCCAGCACCTCCTCGGCGCGCCTTACCACCGTGCCCAAGGGTGCGTCGATCACCGTGGAAAAGATTCAGGGCGATTTCCTCTATATTCAGTATCAGAGCAGCAAAAAAGCCTATACGGGCTATGTCATGCTCAAATATGTGGATGTGCCTGTCGTTTATTTTGGCGGCGAGCAGCTCAAGAGCGATGCAGACGCGCAGCAGAAATACAAGAGCCTCTCTCAGGGTGCAGCGGGCAGCGCTGTAAACACCCTGCAGGAAGCGCTCACGGAGCTGGGCTTCTATACCGGCAAAATCTCGGGCAGCTATGATGCGGCTACGGTCAAAGCAGTCAAGGCCTTCCAGAGCAAGAACGGCATCCTGCAGACGGGCACAGCTACGGCAGAATTGCAAAAGCTGATCTATGAGGGCAAGCCGCTCAACAGCAAGGGCAAAAAATATGATGTAAAAGCGCTTCCGCCGATTGTCGGCGTTACCATGCGCCTGAACGACAAGGGCTATCAGGTGACCGAGCTGCAGGAAGCGCTCAAGGAACTGGGCTATTACAAAGCTGCTGTGAATGGCGTGTATGACCAGAACACCGTCAAGGCGGTCAAGGCCTTCCAGAAAGCCAATAAGCTGACGGCGGACGGCATTGCCGGCGCCAAAACGCAGCAGATGCTGGGCGATAAGCTGACCACGCCCACGCCCACCATCAAGATTGTTACGCCTACGCCCGCACCCATTACTGCGGATAACGTCATCGTTATCCACAGCGGTACGCGCGGCCTGGCGGTCACGCGCATGCAGGAACGCCTGGTAGCGCTGGGCTATTATAATGTTGAGCCTGACGGCATTTACGACAGCAATGATATCGTGGCTGTACGCGCGTTCCAGAAAAAGCACAGCCTGAAGGTGGATGGCATCGCCGGTCTGGAAACGCAGCTGCTGCTGTATTCGGATAACGCGCTGCCGGCCTCGGCGACCGCTACGCCCAAGCCTGCCGCTACGCCTGTGCCCGATCTGGACGAAACGCTCAGAATCGGCTCTTCGGGCAATAATGTGACGCTGGTGCAGGCGCGCCTGGTGCATCTCAAGTACCTGAACGACACCATCGACGGCCGCTACGGCACCAAGACAGCCAAGGCTGTGGCTGCCTTCCAGGAGAGGCACGATCTCAAGGCTGACGGCATTGCCGGCAAGCAGACGCTGACGCTGCTGTTCTCCTCCTCGGCCAAGGAATACGGTCAGGAGACGGAGGATTCCAGTACGATCCTGACGACCGAACTGCTGAAAAAAGGCAGCACGGGCGAGGCCGTCAAGGCGGCGCAGCAGGCGCTCAAGACGCTGGGCTATCTGACCGGCGCGGCGGACGGCGTATTTGGTCCCAAGACGTACCTTGCGGTCAAGGCCTTCCAGAAAGCCAACAGGCTCAGCCAGGACGGCATCATCGGCCCCAAGACGCTCGAACGCCTGATTGCCATGGCGGAAGAGGATCAGAATGCGCTGGGCGCTACCGGTACGGGCGGCGGCGTGACCGGCTCGGTCTTCAAGCAGCCCACGGCGGCGGAGGTGCGCTTTGCCAACTGGTATAGCGAGATTCGTACGCTGGCGCGCTCCATGCCCGATGCGATCATCTATGATTATGAGACGGGCCTGTACTACAATGTAAACATGTTCTCCTTTGGCAAGCACTGCGACGCCGAACCCATCACTGCCAGCGATACCGCTATCATGCGTCAGATCATGGGCCGTGATAACTGGACGCCGCATGCCGTGTGGGTGATTCTCTCCGACGGCAAGGTGTATATGGCCTCCACGCATTCGATGGGCCATACGGTGGATCATAATTCTCAGAACGATCTGGTGGGCCATATCTGCATTCATTTCCCGCGCGAGCTTTCCGAGGCGGAGCAGACCGGTCCCTACGCGCTGCGTCATCAGTATGAAATCCTCAACGGCTGGGAAGAAACGCAGCAGCTGATTTACAAATCCTATCAGTAAGGAAGGTGCGCTTATGATTACAATCGCCATGGACGGCCCTGTGGGAGCTGGCAAATCCACCATCGCAGATGAGGTTGCCAAGCGGCTGAATATTTTGCATCTAGACACCGGCGCGATGTACCGTGCGGTGGGCCTGGCAGTGAATAAAGCCGGCGTTGATATGCACGATGAAGCGGCTGTTACCGCGCTGTGCGAAGCAGGAAAGGCGCATGTGGACGTAAAGTATGAGGACGGCGCGCAGAAAACCTTCGTCAACGGCGAGGACGTGACGCCCTTCATCCGCACGCAGGAGGCCGGCACCGCTGCATCCTGCATTTCCCGCTATGCCGCTGTGCGCCGCATGCTGGTAGCCCGTCAGCGCGAGATCGCTGCCACGCAGCCCATGCTGATGGACGGCCGTGATATCGGCACGGTGGTGCTCAAGGATGCGCCGGTCAAGATTTATCTGACCGCCAGCGCTGAGGCCCGCGCGCAGCGCCGCATGAAGCAATTGCAGGAAAAGGGCGAGAATCCCGACTTTGAAGAGATCCTGCGCGAGGTGAATGCCCGCGATTATCAGGACATGAACCGCGAAGTGGATCCCCTGCGCTGTGCGGAGGATGCGGTGGTTGTGGATTCGTCCGATATCAATTTTGAAGAAACCGTGCAGGCCATCCTGCGCATCGTGGAGGAAAAGCATGTCGGATAAGGCACATCGCGAGCGTACGCTGTTTTACAGCGTGGCTGTGGCGGTTGTCCGCGTCATCGCTGCGGTCATTTTCCCCATGCGCTTTCATGACCGTGCGCGCGTGGACGCCCTCAATGCACCCTATATCATCATCGGCAACCATAAAAGCTTTATGGATCCCATCGCGGTGGCGTTGGGCGTGCGCTATGATGAAGTGCACTTTGTTGGCAAAAAAGAGCTATCCAAATACAAGGTGTTTAACTGGCTGTTCAATCATCTGCATGCCATCATGATTGGCCGCGGTGAAACGGATATGGCGGCCATGCGCAAGTGCATGCAGACCCTCAAGGACGGCCATGTGCTGGGCATTTTCCCGGAGGGCACGCGTCATCAGAAGGAAATGATGGAGCATGTGGAATCCGGGGCGGGGCTGATTGCCCTGCGTAGCAAGGCGCCGGTCATTCCTGTATACATTCATGGCAAGATCCGTCCCTTCCACGTCAATCATATCTATTTTGGCGAGGTGATGGACCTGAATGATCTGTATCAGGAGGGCATCAACAGCGACACCGTCAACAAGCTGGGCGAGCGTATCCGCGACACATTCTATGCCATGCGTGATGCGGCGAATGGTAAGAAATAACCAAGTTTTACTGTCAAGTGGAAATAAAAATTGTGAAATGTGCGAAAACTTGCATATTTTCAAAAAAATATTTCCCTTCCGGCAGGAAAAAAAGGAAAAACGGCGAATTACTATCTATTCGCCATAATTGGCGGAGGGCTGATTATGCCGCTTGAGATTGCACAGCACGCCGGCTTTTGCATGGGCGTGAAGAGGGCTGTCGCCATGGCCGAAGAGGCCGCCCTGGAGGCAAAGGCGCAGGGATTGCGCTGCTGCTCGCTGGGCGAGGTGGTGCACAATCCGCTGGTCACAAGGCGCCTTGAGGATATGGGCGTTGAGGTGGTCAAAAGCGTGGCCGAGGCCAAGGGCGCGCTGCTGATATTGCGCAGCCATGGCGTTGGGCCAGAGATAATGGACGCCTGCAGGGCGCTTGATATTCCGGTCAAGGATTGCACGTGCAAGCATGTATCGGCGCTGCATGAAGCAGTCAAGGCCTACAGCGCAGCGGGAGAAACCGTGGTGCTGGTGGGCGATAAGGATCATCCGGAGGTGAAAGGCACCGCCGGCTGGTGCCAGGGGGAAGTTTATGTGGTGTCTTCCCGGGAGGATGTGAACGCACTGCCTCCTATCAAGAAGGCGATGATCGCCTCGCAAACCACGCTCCAGGCAGAAAAATGGGAAGAACTCATTCCCTGCCTGACTGAAAAGATTGAAACGCCTACTTTTCATCGATCCATCTGTGCGGCGACCCGCATGCGTCAGCAGGCGGCGCGCGAAATGGCGCAGCGCTGCGATAGGGTGATTGTGGTCGGCGGGCGTTCAAGCGCCAATACCCGCAAGCTGTACGAAGCCTGTAAGGAATTGTGCGCATATACCATTCTGGTGGAATGTGCGGCGGAGATCCCGCCTCACTTTGCAAATATCCACACCCATTACATAGGAATAGCCGCCGGCGCATCCACACCGGATTGGTCACTTAAGGAGGTTGTCAACGCAATGAACGACATGGAAATCAAAGACCAGGTGATCGAAAACGAGAACCAGGTCAACGCAGAAGCTGCTGAGCAGGACTTTTTGGCTGGCATCGAAGCCTCGATGCGCCGTATCCACACCGGCCAGACCGTAACCGGCACCGTAGTGCAGGCTACTGAGGACGAAGTGTGCGTGAACATCGGCTACAAGTCTGATGGTCTCATCAAGCGCTCTGATCTGGTCGACCAGGATGTGAAAATCGGCGACGAGATCGAAGTAGAAGTAGTCAAGGTCAACGACGGCGAAGGCAATGTCATCCTCTCGCAGCGCAATATCGTCAACCGCAAGGCCTGGGAAGCTCTCATGGCTAAGCACGAGGCGGGCGAATATGTCGAGGGCGTTGGCAAGGAAGCTGTCAAGGGCGGTCTGATCTGCATGGTCGACGGCATTCGTGCTTTCGTGCCTGCGTCCCGTCTTGCCAAGCACTTTGTTGAAAAGATCGATCAGTTCGTGGGCCAGACCATGAAGCTGAAGATCATCGACGTCGATAAGACCAAGAAGCGCATCGTCTGCTCCCGCAAGGATGTTATCCTCGAGGAAGAAGCCACCAAGAAGGCGGCTGCCTGGGAGAAGATCGAAGAAGGCGCCATCATCGTGGGTGTCGTTCGCCGCTTTGCCGATTTCGGCGCTTTCGTCGATCTGGGCGGCGTGGACGGTCTGATCCACATCACCGATATGGCCTGGTACCGCGTGGGTCATCCCTCCGAAGTCCTGGAAATCAACCAGGAAGTCGAAGTCAAGATCCTGTCTGTGGACCGCGAGCGCGAACGCATCCAGCTGGGCTACAAGCAGCTGCAGGCCAAGCCCTGGGACAACATCGAAGAGAAGTATCCCGTGGGCCTGGTGCTCGAGCGCAAGGTCGTCCGCATCCGTCCCTTCGGCGCTTTCATCGCGCTGGAGCCCGGTGTTGACGGTCTGGTGCACATCAGCCAGGTTGCCCTCACCCGCGTGAACAAGGTGGAAGATGTTCTGACCGTTGGTCAGGATGTCACCGTCGAAGTGCTGGGCGTCGATCCCGAAGCCAAGCGCATCTCCCTGAGCATCCGCAAGGTGCTGGAAGACAATGCCTTCGAGTACGAAGCCATCGAGGGCGATGAGTTCCCCGCGGAAGAAGCTCCCGCTGAGGAACCCGAAGCCTAATTGCGCAAAATAAAAAGGAAGTCGCGAAAGCGGCTTCCTTTTTTTGCTTGAATGCTTTATAATAGATAAAAAACACGGAGGTAATTATGATGGAAATCAAAGCGGTTAGCACTGTTAATGCGCCGGCTGCCATTGGCCCCTATTCTCAGGCCATCGCGGCGGGCGAATTTGTGTATCTTTCCGGTCAGCTGGGCGTGGATCCTGCTACCGGCAATATGGAAAATGGCGTGGAGGCGCAGGCGGAGCGCGCTATCAGCAATATGAAGGCGATCCTTGCCGAGGCGGGCCTTGACATTTCCCGCGTGATCAAGACCACCGTTTTCCTCAAGGACATGGGCGATTTTGCCGCTGTGAACGCGATTTACGCCAAGCACTTCCAGCAGCCCTATCCCGCGCGCTCCTGCGTGCAGGTGGCGGAATTGCCCAAGGGCGGCCTGGTTGAGATTGAGGCTGTATGCGTGAAGTAACGAGGGGGGAGACGTTTCTCTTTTGCGTCAAAAGAGAAACAGAAAACCTGCGTTGGCATTGGAAGCTGGCTGCGTGATTGACGCGGCAGTCTATATGAAAAAGGGGTTGGAATCCGGTGTGCGAGCAAGCTCGCCCTTGGCTTCCAAGCCCCTTTTTCAGTTTGCTTCGCAAACCCGCAGGGCGCTGCCCTGCGGACTGCCGCTTTGGTGCGGGATGCGTTTGGCGGCGCCGTTTTTGCTGCGGCAAAAATGAGCGGGTTTCGCGCTGCGGCGCGGAGTGGAATAACGCCGCCTGCGGGCGGCTACACCTCATCTTCCCCTTGAGGGGAAGCTCCGCCGAAGGCGGTGATGAGGTGTAGCGCTCCGCAGAGCGCGTTATCCTCGTTCTTCTCCCACTCGTTTCGCCGCAGCGAAACGGCGTTCCTCCGCGGGCATGTACAAACAGCAGACCGATGGCGCAGCCATCGCGCGCGTGAAACGCGCAGAAAAAGAGCCGGAAATCTGAGGAGCAAGCTTGCTTGCACTATCAGATTTTCCGACTCTTTTTCGTATAGCCTGCGTCAAACATTTACGCAGACAGGATTGGTTTTCGGGGGAGCTCGAGGGGTGCTTTTACCTTAAAAGCAGCCCCTCGAACGTTTCCTTAATGGAACTGCGCGTCATACATCTCGCGATAGAAGCCGCCCATCTGCATCAGCTCTTTGTGCGTGCCGCTCTCCACCACGTTGCCGTCACGAACAACGAGGATCATGTCGGCATTCTGAATGGTGGACAGGCGGTGGGCGACGACAAAGCAGGTCTTGTCCTGCATCAGGTGGCGCATGGCCTGCTGAATGTGTGCCTCGGTGCGCGTATCCACGTTGCTGGTCGCCTCGTCGAGGATCAGCATGTTGGCGTCGGCCAGCATGGCGCGGGCGATGGTCATCAATTGTTTCTGACCCTTGGAAATGTTCGCGCCGTCGTCAGTGATCACCGTGTCATAGCCATCCGGCAGGCTCATGATATAGCGATGAATGCGCGCTGCCTTGGCGGCCGCCTCCACTTCCTCGCGGGTGGCGTCGGGCTTGGCGTAGGCAATGTTTTCGTAAATGGTGCCCGAGAACAGCCAGGTATCCTGCAGCACCATGGAGTACGCGCCGCGCAGGCTGCTGCGCGTGACCTGCTGAATATCGTGACCATCCACCGTAATTTTGCCGGAATTGATGTCATAAAAGCGCATCAGCAGATTGATCAGCGTGGTTTTGCCTGCGCCTGTCGGGCCGACGATGGCAATCAGGCTGCCGCGGCGGGCGGTGAGGGAGAGGTTCTTGAGCACCGTTTTGCCCGGCACATAGCCAAAGCACACGTCCTTCAGCTCCACATCGCCCTTCACATCGGTCAACACAAGCGCATTTTCGGCGTCCGCCGCTTCCAGAGGCTCGTCCAGCAGCGTGAACACACGGTCGGCTGCCGCCAGCGCGGACTGCAATTCGCCATAGATATTGGCAATCTCGTTGATCGGGCCGGCAAATTTGCGGCTGTACTGAATGAAGGAGGAAATGCCGCCGATGGTCATGCCCGCGATGGCGATCGGGCCAATCTGCACGCCGCCGGTCATGTACAAAATGCCGCCCAGCACGCTGATGAGCGAGAGCGAAAGGTTATTAATGAAGCTTACCGACGGGCCCATGATGGAGGAGTAATACTCGCTCTTGTAATAGGCCTGCACCACTTCTTCGTTGATGCTGTCCAGCTGATCGATGACGTTTTCCTCCTGATGATAGGCCTTGAGCGTCTTCATGCCGGAGATCTTTTCCTCGGCAAAGCCGTTGAGCTCGCCCATCTTGCGCGAGCGCTTGCGGAACAGCGGCGCGGTATGGCTGGTGATAAAGCGCGTGATGAGTACGGACAGGGGGATGGTGATGACAAACACCAGCACCAGCACCTTGGACAGACGCAGCATCATGCCCAGCGAGCCGATGATGGTAATGGACGAAGCGAGGATGGAAACGATATCCGTCGACAGCGAGGTGTTAATGGTATCGGTATCGTAGAACAAGCGGCTGATAACGTCGCCTACGGGATGCGTGTCAAAATAGCCCACCGGCATGTCGGACAGGCGGTTGAACATATCCCTTCGCATGCGCAGGGTGACGTTGCGGCTGATGTAAACCATCAGGATGGAGAGCAGATAGCTCATCACTGCCGAGCCAAGATAGAAAAGCAGCATCAGCAGCGCGTAATGCGAAACGCCCTTGAAATCTACCTGGCCAACCTCGGTGCCGATGCAGTCAATGGCCTTGCCCGAAAGCGTGGGGCCCACCAGCGCAAAGGAATTGCTGCCGATGGTGAGGAGAAGCGCCAGCAGCATCAGCCACTTGAAGTGCCAGATGTACTTGCCAAGGCGGATGAGCACGCCCTTGTGAGGCTTTTTGAATTCTTCCTGAATGCGGGGATTGGCTGTGTTGTTGCGGCCGCCGAATCTGCCGCCGCCTCCGCCCATGGGACCCATCATACAGCCTCACCTCCGATCTGCAGCGATGCAATCTCGCGGTAGAGATCGCAGGTCTTCATCAGCTCTTCGTGTGTGCCAAGGCCCACGCATTCACCTTCGTCCATCACCAGGATTTTATCGCAGTGCATGACGGCGCTGATGCGCTGAGCCACGATGAGGGTGGTGATGTTCTGGCTCTTTTCCCGCAGTGCCTTGCGGAAGGCAGCCTCGGTTTTAAAGTCCAGCGCGCTGGTAGCGTCATCCAGCAGCAGGATATCCGGCGTGCCGGCAAGTGCGCGGGAGAGAAGCAATCGCTGCTGCTGTCCGCCGGAGAAATTGGAGCCGTGGGAGTGCACTTCGCTGTCGACGCCGCCCTTTTCCTGAACAAAGGCTTCCGCCTGCGCACGGGAGAGTGCATCGGCGACCTCCTCCAGGGAAATTTCACGGCCCAGACGGATGTTTTCTTCAATGGTGCCGCGGAAGAGTGCATCGTTTTGGAAGACTGCGCCGACACAGCCGCGCAGATCCTTGAGCGGCAGGGCGCGCACATCGCAGCCATTGATGCAAATGCTGCCTTCGTCAACGTCGTAGAAACGCAGCAGCAGACGAATGAGGGTGGATTTGCCGGCGCCTGTGGGGCCAAGGATGCCCAGCGTTTCGCCGCGGCCCAGGGTGAAGGAGATGTTTTCCACGCTCGGCTGCACGCCGTTATAGGAGAAGGTGACGTTTTTAAATTCGATATGCGGCGCACCGGGCGTGGCGCTGCCTTGCAGGCTTGCCTCGCTTTCGATGGGTGTTGCAAGCACCTCATCCACGCGGTTGGCCGAGGCCAGGGCCTTGGAGAACATCGTCAGAAAGCGGGTAATGGAGAGCATTGCGTGCAAAATGATGGTGAAATAGCTCAGAAACGCCACGATCTTGCCGGGCTGGGTGAGGCCGGAATTGACGCGGCGCGCGCCGAAGAGCACCACCAGCACCAGGCCTGCATTGAGCAGAAACTGCATCGTGGGATTATTGATGGCCATGATGGCCGAGGCGTGCGTTTCCTGCTGGGCTACGCCGCGGCTGATTTCATGGAAACGCTTTTTTTCGTCCTCGCTTTTGCTCAGCGCCTTGATGATGCGCACGCCCGAGGCATTTTCGCGCACCACGCGCACAAGGTTATCTACGCGCTTTTGCAAATTTTCATACAGCGGCACGCCTTTGCGGGAGATAAATACCACAATGCCCACCATGAAAGGCAGAATGGCTACGAGGATCAGCGACAAAACGGGATCGAGGGTGAGGGTGATGCAGATGCCGCCGATGAGCATGATGGGCGCGCGCACGCCCATGCGCTGCGTCATGCCAAGCGTGCGGTAAATATAGAAGGTATCCGTCGTCATGCGGGAGATCAGCGACGGGATGGTGATTTTGTCCATGTCGCGGGAATGCATGTGCACGATGTGATCAAACAGATCGTGCCGGAGCGTGCGCGTGCAGTCGCGCGATACGCTGGCGGCCGTGCGGTTGGCCAGCACATTGAATACAAGCGCCAGCGCCGAGCAGAGGATCATCAGGCCGCCCCATAAAAGCACGCGGTTTACTTCGCCCATGGGCGTGACGGTATCGATGATATAGGCCAGGATGTAGGGGATCAGCAGATCCATCACCGTGCCCAGGAGCTTGACGGACATGCCCACAGCCACACGGCCCCAGTAGGGCTTGAGATAGCGCAATATCAATTGCAAAGCAGCTACGCCTCCTTATGCTTCTTTCTTCTACAAACATTTCCATTATATCATATATTGATTGCTTGTGCACAATGAAATGTTTGATTTTCTATTGTATTCCTGCGCTGCGGAGCGGAAGATGTGGTATACTTTCTGTAGCTTTTTTATGCGGAGGCGAATGATTGTGCGGATGAATCGCAGGCAGGTTTTTCTGCGCGGCATGAAAGATGGCGTGCCCATCGCGCTGGGGTATTTTGCGGTGGCTTTTACGCTGGGCATCCATGCCCGCAACGCCGGGCTGAGTGTATTTGAGGCGACGCTCTCCAGCCTGCTCACCAATGCTTCGGCGGGCGAGTATGCCGCTTTTTCTCTGATCCGGCAGGCGGCGGGCGTGATAGAAGTGATCATCATGACGGTGGTGATCAACGCGCGCTATCTGCTGATGAGCTGCGCGCTGAGCCAGAAATTAACGCCCGATGTGCCGCTGTGGCAGCGGATGCTGCTGGGGCAGTGCGTGACGGATGAAATCTTTGGCATTTCGGCAGCGTATCCGGGAAATCTTGACCCGGTTTATTCCTACGGCGCGTTTTCTGTCGCTTCGCCCGGCTGGGCGCTGGGCACGGCGCTGGGCGTAATGCTGGGCAATGTGCTGCCGGGCAATGCTGTCAGCGCGCTGAGCGTGGGACTGTACGGCATGTTCATTGCCGTGATTATCCCGCCGACCAGAACCAACAAGGTGCTGACGGGCGTTGTTATCCTCAGCATGGCGCTGTCCTGCCTGATGGCTGCGGCGCCGCTGTTTGATTTTATCAGCGAGGGCATGCGCACCATTCTTCTGACGGTGCTGATTGCGGGCGGCGCGGCGGCGCTTTTCCCCGTGAAGGATGAGCAAAAGGAGGCGGCGGCATGAGCCATATAAGCTACATTTTGCTGGTGGCGCTGGTGACGTATCTTTTGCGCGCGCTGCCGCTGACGCTGATCAGAAAGCCCATCCGCAGCCGTTTTATCCGCTCGTTCCTGTATTATGTGCCCTACGTTACGCTGGCGGTGATGACCTTCCCGGCCATGGTGCAGGCGACGAATGTGCCTCTGGCGGGCGGCATTGCCATGGCAGCGGCGATTATACTGGCGCTGATGGGACAAAAGCTGCTCACGGTCTCGGTGGCAGCCTGCGCGGTGGTATTTGTGCTGGAACTATTCATCAAATAATGCGTAACAAAAATGTAATAAGTATTTACATAAATGAAATAACGTGATAAAATAGAGTGCAGTACATAAGGAGGGTGATTTATGCGCTCTGTTTTGCGACGGATTTTTGCAGCCGTATTATGCCTGATGTTGCTCATGCAGGCGGCTTTTGCTTACACAACTTTGGAAAAGGGAGACGACGGCAGCGACGTAAAGAAAATGCAGCAGGCGCTGACGAAGATTGGCTATGCCGTGGAATGCGACGGCAAATACGGCACGGATACGGTCAATGCCGTCAAGCTCTTCCAGAAGGATTATGATCTGCAGGTGGATGGCAAGGCCGGCGATGAAACGCTGACGCTGCTGTATTACCTGGCGGAGAACAGCGCATCTGCGCCCGATGCGGAAGAAAAAGAGGAAGAGCCTGCCGATTCCTCCGTGCAGGCGACGGTATACTGCGCCGACGGCGGCAAGCTCAATCTGCGCAAGCGCGCTTCTACCAGCGCGACGGTGCTCGAGCAGATTCCCACCGGCGAAGTGCTGACCATCTATGAAAAGGGCAGCAAGTGGTGCTATACCAATTACGGCGGCGAGTGGGGCTATGTGATGACCTCCTTCCTGCGCTTTGAGGAAACCAGCGCGCCGGAGGAAGAGGATAAGGAGGAAGATTCCTCCGCGCTCAAGGCGACGGTGTATTGCGCCGACGGCGGCAAGCTCAATCTGCGCAAGACGGCCTCCTCCTCGGCAAGCGTGATCACCCGCATTCCCAACGGCACCACGCTCACGCTCCTTGATAAGGGCAGCCGCTGGTGCAAGGTAACCTATAAAGACAAAACCGGTTATGTGATGACCAAGTTCCTGGTGTTCGATACGGTCGTTACTCCGCCTGCCGAGGACGACAAGGAAGATACCACAAAGCCCGAGGAAGATACCGCCACGCTCAAAGCGACGGTATATTGTTCCGACGGCGGCAAGCTGAACCTGCGCAAGCGCGCCAGCGCCAGCGCCAGCGTGCTCAAGCAGATTCCCACCGGTACGGTTCTTCCCATCTATGAAAAGGGCAGCACCTGGTGCAAAACCTCCTATGCCGGCAAGGACGGCTATGTGATGACCAAGTACCTGCGCTTTGACAGCACGGGTACGACCACGCCCGAAACAAAGCCTGAGGAAAAGCCCGATGACGATAACGCTCAGGTAGGCATGGCGCAGGTTACCTGCGATAACGGCGGCAAGCTCAATTTGCGCACCGGCCGCGGCACGGGGTATAAGACGCTTTATCAGATTCCCAATCTCTCCTATGTCACGGTGCTTGAAAATCACGGCAGCTGGTGCGAGGTCAGCATCGGCAAATACACCGGCTATGTGATGACCAAGTATCTCACCTTTGTGGCGCCTGAGGCGCCCGATCCGGAGGATCCGGAAGAGGACAAGGAGGATCAGCCTTCTGTTCCGCCGGCCGGCGGCGGAGATACGTCCGATGCAAACGCCATGCGCTTTGGCGAGTACCGCTATGCGACCGTCCAGACCGAGAGCGGCGGCACGCTCAATCTGCGCAAGAGCCAGAGCACGGATTCCGGCAAGGTGACGGAGATTCCCAACGGTGCGCGCATTGTGGTGCGCGCCATCGACGGCGAATGGTGCAGCGTATATTACGGTGAAAAAGAAGGCTATGTGATGACCAAGTATCTGGTCATCGACGCGGGCAAGGGCGATTATGTGGATGAAGCGTCCAAGTATGACACCTCCATTCTCACCCGCAACCTCAAGGACGGCTACACCGGCAAGGATGTGGAGATGGTGCAGGAGCGCCTGGTGGAGCTTAAGTTCCTCTCCTCTGCTTCCGGTACCTATGACAGCAATACCAAGAAGGCGGTTGAAGTCTTCCAGACGCAGCACAACCTGAAAAAGGACGGCATAGCCGGCCCGAATACCTTCGCGGTGCTGTTCTCCACCGGCGCGCATGAGTATATGGACAACTTTGCCAATTACAAGTCGTACAACGTCCGTTATAATTCCGCAGAGGATTTGGGCGATGCAACGCGCGTTGCGACTGTTACCAAGGTGCAAAAGCGCCTGCGCGAGCTGGGCTATCTGTGCCCCATCGACGGCGACTTTGAGGAATATACCCATGATGCGATCGTTGACTTCCAGCTGCGCAACGGCCTGGTGGCCGACGGCGTGCTGGATGTGCAGACGCAGCTGATGCTCGAATCGGACAAGGCCAAGGATGTGTCCTCTCCCGCCAGATACTATCTGGAGGAGAATGCGGGATTGAACGAAGTGGCGCCCAGCGACATTAAGCTGGTGCACTGGTATGATGTGAAGGAGCAGATTAACGCCGATTCCATCCTCACTGTGTATGATCCCGCCACAGGCCTGAGCTTCAAGCTCAATCACATGTCCGAGGGCCGTCACTGGGATGTGGAGCCCGATTCCCTGCGCGACACGCTGATCATGCGCAAGGCCTTTGGCACAATCAGCTGGGATATTCAGGTGGTATACGTGCTGCTGCCTGACGGCACCTGGACGATGGCTACCATGCACAACCGTGCGCACGGCTATAACGTCATTCCGGATAACGGCTTTGGCGGCCAGAACTGCGTGCATTTCCTGCGCGATATGGACGAGGCCCAGAAGAACGACCCCAGCTACGGCGTGAACAACCAGGAAGTGCTGCGCGAGGCGTGGCTGAAGCTCACCGGCGAAACCATTACGAAATAAATCATGTATCCCCGCAGCAGTTGCTGCGGGGATTTTTGCAGGAAATTTTTGCGAATATTTGTTCGTATTTCGGCGCGGGCATCTTGTCCGTGCCGTTTGTTTATGCTATAATAAAATGAATTATGATCATCGGAGGACACGCCTTTGAAAATCGGTGTGATTTCGCTGGGGTGCGTAAAAAATCGCGTGGATACAGAGCAGATGCTTTCTATCCTTACCCAGCATGGACATACAATCATTCAGGATCCTGCGCAGGCGGAGGTGCTGCTGGTGAATACCTGCGGCTTTATCGACCCCGCCAAGGAGGAGTCTATCGAGACCATCCTGGAGATGGCGCAGTATAAGCAGACAGGCAAGTGCTTAAAGCTCATCGTCACCGGCTGCCTTGCGCAGCGCTACGGCGATGCGCTCAAGGAAGAAATGCCTGAGATTGACGCGCTGGTGGGCGTCAGCCAGTGCGATAAAATCGCCGAGGCGCTGGAGAGGGCCATGCAAGGAGAGCGGCCTGATTTCCGCGCCCGCCACAATGAAATGCTCGAGTGCGGCCGCGTGCTGACTACGCCCGCATATTCTGCCTATGTGCGCATTGGCGAGGGCTGCAATAACCGCTGCGCTTATTGCGCCATTCCGCTCATCCGCGGCGACTACCGCTCGCGCAATAAAGAAATGATTCTGGACGAAATGCGCGAATTGTCCCGGCACGGCGCCAGAGAGCAGATCCTCATTTCGCAGGATACCACGCGCTACGGCTCGGATACGGGCAGCAGCCTGCGCGAGCTTGTGCAGGAAGCTGCGCAGGTGCCCGGCGTTGAATGGCTGCGCGTATTGTATATGTATCCTGATGAAACGGATATGGCGCTGCTGGAGGAAATGGCTGCGCACGACAATGTGTGCAAGTATCTGGATCTGCCCCTGCAGCATGCCTCGATGAAAATGCTCAAGCGCATGAACCGCCGCGGTCATATTGACGATGCAAAGAAGATGCTGCTCCGCGCCCGCGAGATGGGCTTTACGCTGCGCACCACCTTCATCGTCGGCTTCCCCGGCGAGACGGAAGAGGACTTTGAAGAATTGATGGATTTCACGCGTGCGGTGCGCTTTGACCGCATGGGCGCGTTTGCCTATTCCGCCGAGGAGGATACCCCCGGCGCTGAAATGCCCGATCAGATTCCCGAAGAAATCAAGCAGGAGCGCCTGGATCGCCTGATGGCGCTGCAGGCGGAGATCAGCCGGGAGCTGAACGAAGCGCGCGTGGGCAAAACCTACAAAACGCTGGTGACCGGCCACGATGGGCTGACCTATATCGGCCGCACCGAGATGGAAGCGCCGGACTCTGACGGCGAGGTGCATTTCTTTGCTGAGCGCGAGCTGATCCCCGGTACATTTGTGAATGTGCGCATCACCCGCGCTGATACATACGACCTGTACGGCGAGATGGCCGACTGATAAGGAGGAATGAGCGTGAATCTGCCCAACAAGCTGACCCTCATTCGCATTGCGCTGGTGCCCGTGTGCCTGATTTTGCTGGCAGTGGGCTGGGATATCCCGGCGGCGGTGCTGTTCGCTATCGCTTCTATTACCGATTTTGTGGATGGGTATCTGGCCCGCCGCGATCATCTGGTGACAAATTTCGGCAAGTTTGCCGATCCGATTGCCGATAAAATCCTGACGCTGACCATGATGATTCTCATGGCGGCAAAGGGCTATCTGCCTGTGTGGCTGCCGGTCATTGTGGCTGTGCGCGAATTGGCGGTGGACGGCCTGCGCCTGATTGCCGTGGAGCAGGGCAGGGTGGTAGCCGCCGGCATGAGCGGCAAGGTGAAGACGGCGCTGCAGATGACCACCATCATTTACTGCTGCGTGTTCCATAACGTACTGGGCCTGATTCTCAGCATTGCCGTCGCGGCGATCACGATCTACTCGGGCGTTGTGTATTTCTGGCAGCTGAAGGATCTGTTTACAAAGGATCTCAAGGGCTGATGGACGCGCAGGAGATTGTGCGCAGCCTCACGCTGCGCGGACAAACGCTCTGCGTGGCAGAGAGCCTGACGGGCGGAAAAATGAGCGACAGCATTGTTTCGGTGCCCGGCGCCAGCAAGGTGTTTCTGGGCGGCGTAGTCAGCTACGCTGAAAGCGTCAAACAAAAAGTGCTGGGTGTGCAGGCGGAAACGCTGCAGCAGTTCACCGCGGTAAGCGGCCAGACAGCCTGCGAAATGGCTGCGGGCGTAAGACGGCTCATGGGCGCGGATTATGCGCTGTCCGCCACGGGCTATGCCGGGCCGGACGGCGAGGACGTAGGGCTGGTGTATATCGGCTTTGCGGATGCAAACATGTGCGAGAGCGTGGAATGCCGTTTCGCCGGAGATCGCGCGGAGATACGCAGGCAAAGCGTGGAAAAGGCGCTGGAAGTGCTGAGCAGGCATTTGATGGGATGACGCGCTCTGCGGAGCGCTACACCTCATCAGTCACCTTTGGTGACAGCTTCCCCTCAAGGGGAAGCCAAGCGGTGGTGTGCGACAATACCAGTCAACATGGAAAGTGCCGACGTTGCCTTCCCCGTGAGGGGAAGGTGTCACGATGAAATCGTGACGGATGAGGTGTAGCGCATCGCAATGCGCATTATCTTAGAACAAGTAAATCAATCAAACATTCAGATAAAGAGAGGAACATAACAATGGCTAAGGCAAAGGCAAAAGAAACTGCGGCGGCGCAGAAGGTGATGGACGAGCGCGCCCGCGCGCTGGAAACCACGCTGGCTTCGCTGGAAAAGCAGTTTGGCAAAGGCACCGTGATGAAGCTGGGCGAGCAGGCCCATATGAAGGTGGACGTGATCCCCACCGGCTGCCTGGAGCTGGATATGGCGCTGGGCGTAGGCGGCATCCCCAAGGGCCGCATCATTGAGGTTTTCGGCCCTGAATCCTCCGGTAAAACCACCGTTGCGCTGCATCTGGTGGCAGAATGTCAGAAGCGCGGCGGCATTGCGGCCTTTATCGACGCCGAGCATGCCCTGGATCCTGCCTATGCGCAGAAGCTGGGCGTGAACATTGAAGAGCTTTACGTCAGCCAGCCCTCCACGGGTGAGGATGCGCTGGAAATCGCCGAGGCGCTGGTGCGCTCTGGCGCGGTGGATATTCTGGTGGTGGACTCCGTGGCTGCCCTCGTTCCGCGCGCTGAAATCGACGGCGAAATGGGCGACAGCTTTGTGGGCCTGCAGGCGCGACTGATGAGCCAGGCCATGAGAAAGCTGGCGGGCGTAGTCAACAAGACCAACGCCGTAGCCGTGTTTATCAACCAGCTGCGTGAAAAGGTGGGCGTGATGTACGGCAACCCCGAAGTCACCACCGGCGGCCGCGCGCTGAAGTTCTATGCCTCCGTGCGATTGGATGTGCGCCGCGGCGAGCAGCTCAAGAACGGCCCCACCGTGATCGGCAACCGCACCAAGATCAAGGTGGTCAAGAATAAGGTAGCCCCGCCCTTCCGCGTGGCGGAGTTTGACCTGCTCTATGGCGAGGGCATCAGCAAGGAAGGTACGATCCTGGATATGGCCGTGGAGCGTGACATCATCCACAAGAGCGGCGCGTGGTTTAGCTATAAGGACGAGCGCATCGCCCAGGGCCGCGAGAATGCCCGCCTGTACCTCAAGGAGCATGAAGCCATGCGCGATGAGGTGGAGGAGGCCATCCGCATGACCTTCCAGCCCACCGAGGCGCAGGAGGATGACGGCGAAATTCCCGAAATGCCCGAAGATTTTGACGACGAGTTGGACGATATCAAGTAATCAGGCTTATTACCCGGCAGCAGGCTTATCCCTTTGCCGGGTTTTTTTTATGGCATTTTCGCCCAATACACGTAATATATATAGAAAAAAACCGTGTTGGATTTGCATTTCGGTACCGCTTGTGCCATTGACAGTGCAAAAAACGATGGTATAATACTATTAATGGGTAAATTGGTCGAAATTTGCCAAACGAAATACAAAATAACGTGCAAGTCACGTATCAGGAAGGAAGGATTCACCATGCTTCATAAAAAGCAGTGCGTTGCTATGCTCTTGGCCGGTGGTCAGGGCAGCCGTCTGGGCGTGCTGACCAAGAACATGGCCAAGCCCGCCGTGCCTTTCGGCGGAAAATACCGCATCATCGATTTCCCGCTGTCCAACTGCGCCAACAGCGCCATTGATACCGTGGGCGTGCTCACGCAGTATCGTCCGCTGGAACTCAATGCCTACATCGGCTCTGGCGCTCCGTGGGATCTGGACCTGAACAACGGCGGGGTGTGCGTTCTGCCCCCTTATCAGACCGGCGCGTCGGGCGAGTGGTATTCCGGTACCGCCAACGCCATTTATCAGAACATGCCCTTCATCCAGCAGTATGATCCCGATTACGTGCTGGTGCTCTCCGGCGACCATATCTATAAGATGGACTATGCCGCCATGCTGCGCTACCACATCGAAAAGGGCGCCGATACCACCATCGCCGTGCGTCAGGTGCCGTGGGAAGAAGCCAGCCGCTTTGGCATTATGAATACCGATGAAGAGGACCGCATCCTCGAATTCGAAGAAAAGCCCAAGCAGCCCAAGTCCAATAACGCTTCCATGGGCGTGTATGTATTCACCTGGAAGGTGCTTAAGGAATACCTCACCCGCGATGAAGCCGATCCCAACAGCCACAAGGACTTCGGCAAGAACGTTATTCCCGCCATGCTGGGCGACGGCCTGAAGATGTATGCCTTCTCCTTCAATGATTACTGGAAGGACGTTGGTACCATCGAGAGCCTGTGGGAAGCCAATATGGACCTGCTGACTACGCCCCTGCCCATCGACCTGCACGACAAGAAGTGGCGCGTGTTTGCGCGCAATGTCGGCGCCGGCCCGCAGTATGTGTCGGAAACGGCCGAGATTGACAACAGCCTCATTTCCGAGGGCTGCGAAGTGTGCGGCAAGGTGCATCACTCCATCCTCTCCACCGGCGTTGTAGTGGAAGAGGGCGCTGAAGTGGTGGACAGCGTGATCATGCCCGGTTCCCGTATCTGCGCGGGCGCCAAGGTGTATCGCGCCATCGTGGCGGAAAATGTCGTGATCAGCGAAAACGCCGTTGTCGGCGCGGCTGACGGCGACATCGCCGTAGTTGGCAATAATACTGTCGTTCCGCAGGGCGATACGGTGAACCCCGGCGAGCAGCGGGCGGCGGAGTAAGGAGGCGGCAGCAATGAATGATATGATGGGTTTGATTTATACCACTGCAGTAGATTCACTGGGCGAATTGACCACTCAGCGCGGCACGGCTGCCGTTCCGGTGTGCGCGCGTTATCGCGTGATTGACTTTATGCTCTCTTCGCTCGTCTCCAGCGGCGCGCGCAATGTGGGCATCATTATGCAGAAGAACTACCACAGCCTGATGGAGCATCTGGGCTCTGGTAAGGAATGGGACCTGCACGGCAAGAATCAGGGCCTGGCGATCCTGCCGCCCTTCCTCACCCGTGATAACGTGGGTGTGTACGGCGGCTTTATGGATGCCGTCAAGAGCAACCTGACTTACCTGCGTCAGTGCCGCGAGCGCTATGTGCTGGTGACCGAAACCGGCATGGTGTATAGTGCCCGCTATGACGATATGCTGAAGCAGCATGTCAAGACCGGCGCGGATGTTACGCTGATGTATACCGATGACCCCGGCGTGGTTCGCTCGGGCAATTCCGGCCGTTATCTGGATGTGGATGTGAGCGGCCGCGTGAAGGATATTGAAGTGGAGCCTTCTCTGGCGCACTATCGCAACACCTTCATGGAATGCTTCCTGATCCGCCGCGAGCTGCTGATTGATCTGGTGGATCGTGCGCTGGCCCGTGCGCAGCATCACTTTGTGCGCGATGTGCTCATCGGCGCGCTGCGTGACGGCAGCCTCAAGGTGTATGGCTGGCACAATCCCGGCAAGGTGTGGAAGCTGGACAGCGTGCAGGCGTATTTCAACTGCTCGATGGATTTGCTCAAGCCCGATGTACGCAAGGAGCTGTTCAATACCGAGCGTCCGGTGTGGGGCAAGCAGCGTGACGATATGCCCACCCGCTATTCGCCCAATGCGGTGGTGAAGAACTCTCTGCTGGCTGACGGCTGCGTGATCGAGGGCACGGTGGAAAATTCCATCCTGTTCCGCGGTGTGCGCGTGCAGAAGGGTGCGGTCGTCAGAAATGCGATCGTTCTGCAGGATGGCTACATCATGAGCAACACGCATCTTGAATGCTGCATTCTGGATAAGGGCGTGATTGTGCGCGAGGGCACCAAGCTGATCGCTCCGGCCACTTATCCGACAGTGATTGGCAAGAACATGATCATCTGATAAAAATTAAAAGAGGAAATAATGATGAAACGTATTCTTTGCTGGCTTCTGGTGATGATGCTGAGCCTGGGCTGCGTATGCGCCGAGGAAATTGGCGAAATGAAGACGGAGACGCAGGATCCCAACGAGATCAGCGAGCAGGGCGCGCCCGCACAGCAGAAAGAACAGTATGAAACTGCGGGCCTGGACTGGGTTACGGAATCTGCTCCGGCGCCTGCGACCGAGCCGATTGAAAATCCGGCGATTGCGATCACGGGCACGGTGGTTGAGATGGGCAGCGTGAAGCTGCAGATCCCCGAGGGCTGGACGGTTGCGGCGGATTCTCAGGAGGAAGGCACGCGTACGATCTCCGCTTCCAAGGATATGCTGCAGCTGCAGATTCAGTCGCAGTCGATCGGCACTGCGGAAGAGGTTGAGGCCTCTGTGCAGGTGATGGGCAAGGAAGGCCTGCTGGAAAGCATCGTGGGCGGCACGATGAACGGCTTTGGCATTACGGAATTTGAGCATACCTTTACCGAGTACAATGGCGTTGCCTGCATGACGGTGAACACGGACATCACCATGGGCGAAATGCCCTGCGGCATGGGCCTGGCTGTGATGCTGGAAGGCGGCGTGATGACCCTGGCGATGGTCATGTCCATTTTCGGCACGGCTGCGGACACGGCGCCGGTACTGGCTGCGGTGCTCGCTCCCATGATGCAATAAAAGATTTTCAAAGAGGCGGCGGAGCAATCCGTCGCCTTTTTGCATGCTTGCAAATCCCGGATAATTCTATTATACTGAGGATAACAAAAAATCCCGGAGGCGTTAGGATGAAAAGGCTTGTTTGTCTGCTGCTTGCGATGATGCTGTGCATGGGCGTTGCCTGTGCAGATGCGTTGGAAATGAACGGCATTACGCTGAATATTCCTGCCGGCTGGCGTGTGGAGGATTCTTGGCAGGATGCGGAGCTGTGCGGTATGACGTTGTCGCCTATTTTGGATGAGGCGCCGCAGAACATTTTTGTGTCCCGTTCGAATTTCGACAATTGGGATAGCATGGCCAGCGTTGGAAATGGGCTGAAGGGTCTGCTGAAAGCGATGATGATGGATGAGCTGGAGGAAGGGGACCCCTGCGTTCAGGAATATGTTACGCTGCGTGACGGCGGTCTTGCGCTGAAGGTGGTATACACCACGAATGATATTTCACGCGGTGTTGTGAATGTGCTTTCCAAGGACGGAATGGCGATTTTGAGCGTAAATGCGGCCAAAGACCAGGCAGCTCAGTGTGATGCGTGGCTGTCTGAGATGCTGCTGCCCCTGCAAGTGCAGGAAACGATCGAAGTTGGCGGCCTGCTTGTCGGCTTGCCGGCGGGCTTTGTGAAAAACGATGAAAACGGGCTGTACTTTAGCGAATACAACGAAGCAATCAAGCTTTTTACTCTGGATATGACCCAGGAAGACGTGTCGAAGCTCGTTGCAAATATGTCGGACGAAGAGGTGCTTTTGCTGATGTTGCTGAGCCAGATCGGCGATCTTGAATACAGCAACATACAGTCGGAGAGCCTGGAACGCGAGGGGCTGAGTGCGCTGATCAGCAGCATGGATGTTACGGTGAACGGCAACAGCGGCTGCATGGGCGCGCTGACGGCGCTGAGCGGCGATGCAGTGGTGGGCGTTTCGTATATTGGCAATCAGGGCGGTCAGCAGGCTGCGGCGGATCTGATGAAAGTGATCACTGCTCCTCTGCAGGAGAACGTCTTTTCTATCAACGGTATGAAGTTTTTGTGTCCCGAGGGCTTCAAAATTGCTGATTACGAAAAAAGTGGAGAAACGGTCAGCGTCATGATCAGCGACCAGCTGCTGCCGGAGATGGCGGTGGTTAGTACGCCCTTGACCGAAGAAGAAAAGCAGATGGACGTTAGAACGCTTCTTTCTACGAAAATACAGGAAGAATTTAGCGATGTGTATGGCAGTGAAGCAAAAATAAAAATAGTAGAGTATGACGAGGCGACGGCGTTCCATATCACGTGGTATATGGAGGATATTGGCATTAAATATGCAAACGGCATTGCTTTTGTGGCGACAAAGGATCATCTGATCCGTATCTATTCGAAATGGCCAAACGCCGATACAGAATATGTGGGCAGCGTGCTCGACGGTATGTTGCCTGCTCCTGCGGGTGGCGAAACGGTATCGAAGGGCAATGTGACGCTGAATATCCCCGGAGATTGGCAGCTTGAGGAGAGCGTGCAGGAAGATGGAAGGACAAAATATGCAGCACAGGGAGCGAAGGGGGAGCTGTTTATACATTATTGGAGTGCTGTACCTGATGATCTGCGCGGGATGATTGAAGGCATGGACGTGCAGACAGCGCTGGAAATATATCTGTCGATATTAGGCGGCGTGGAAGGCATCACGATTGATTACGCGCAGAATGAAAACGGCGTGCATATGGTCACCTCTGCGTTCACGCATCCGCAGTATGCCGTGGGCGGGGCGCTCCTGCTCGATGGCGACGCGTTCTGGATCATAGAGATTGACAGCAGTGCGAATGAAGAAGAAGCGCGCGTGCTGCTGGACAGCGTGCTGGAGCAGGTGCGTTAACAGAAGGGAAACACGATGGACAAGTATACTCTGGGCGTCGATTTTGGCTCGCTTTCGGCGCGCGCGGTGATTTGCCGCGTCAGCGACGGAAGCGTGATTGCGCAGTATGAGCAGAGCTATCCGCATGCCGTGATGACGGATTTTTTGCCGGACGGCACACGCATTCCGGCGGGATTTTTTCTGCAGCATCCCATGGATTATCCCTTTGCGCTGGAGGAAAGCGTGCGCGGCGCGCTGGCAGCGGCCAAGATATTAAGAGAGCAGATCATAGGCCTGTCGCTGGATTTTACGGGCTGCACCATCCTGCCGCTGAATCAAAAGGGCGAGCCGCTATGCGTTGATGCGGCGTTTGAGAGCCATCCGTATGCCTATGTGAATATGTGGAAGCAGCGCAATGCTCAGCGTGAGGCGCAGGAAATTGAAGCGGTCATTCGGCGGCATGATCCGGCGATGCTCAAGCGCTATGGCGGGCATGTGGCGCCTGAAATGCTGCAGTGCAAGGTGCTCAAAACCCTGCGCGAGGATCCGGAGGTGTTTGCGGCGGCTGACCGTTTCATCGAAGCGCAGGAATATATGCTGCAGCTGCTGACCGGCAACGCGGTGCGCAATACCTCCATGGCGGCGGTTAAATCCTTCTGGGATGCGGAAAAGGGGTATCCGGAGTATCTTGGGGAAGTGCATCCGGTTTTTGAACATCCGGAAAAGACCTTCCTGCGCGGGCGGATGGTGCGCCCCTACGAAAGCGCAGGCGGCTTGACAGAGAGGATGGCGGCGCGGCTGGGCCTGTGCGCGGGCATTCCCGTAGCGGGCGGGCATTACGATGCGCATGCCGCAATGTATGCGCTCAATGTGCAGGGCGGCGAGGCGCTGATGACGCTGGGTACGTCCTCGGGGCTGGTATGCAGCGACGCCTCCTTCCGGGAGGTGGAGGGCGCGGCCAGCGCCATGTGGGATACCATCCTGCCGGGAAGATACGCCTATGCTTCCGGCCAGCCGGCCTTTGGCGATACGCTCAGCTGGTATGTGCAAAATGCCGTGCCGCAAAGCGTGCAGGAGGCGGCAGAAAAGGAAAATATCAGCGTGCATCAGTATCTTACGCGCGAGGCGGCAAAGCTGTCGCCCGGCGAATGCGGCATGGTGGCGCTGGATTGGTGGAACGGCAATCGCTCCTGCTTGCAGAACGGCAATCTCAGCGGCATGCTGCTGGGCATGACGCTGACGACTGGGGCGGCGGATATATACCGCGCGCTGCTGGAGGGCATTTCCTTTGGCATGCGGCGCATGGTGGATTCCTACCGCGAGCAGGGCTTTGATATTCGCGTGCTGAATACCTGCGGCGGCATTTCATTTAAGAATCAGCTGCTGATGCAGATTCTCAGCGATGTGATCAATCTGCCTGTGCGCAGGAGCCGCAATGTGCCGGCCCCGGCGGTGGGCGCATGCATGCTTTCGGCCGTGGCAGCGGGCGCGTATGATACCATCTATGACGCCATGGCGCATATGCACTGCCTGGAGGATGAGGTGATCTATCCGAACAGCGCGCAGGCCGAAACACATGAAACGCTGTACCGGGAATATCTGCTTTTGCATGATACCTTTGGGCGCGGGGTGAATCCTGTGATGAATACGCTGCGCGACATTACGAAGAAAGCGAAGGAGCAATGATATGGATAGTTTGCTTTGTATGAACATCAGCAAGGCCTTTGATGCGCCTTACAAGCAGCAGATGGATATGCTTAAGGCTGCCGGCTTTGACGGCTTTTTCATGAGCTATAAGGATAATGAGGATGCTATCCGCGATTGCGCTGCATATGCGCGGGAGTGCGGCATGATTTTTCAGTCGCTGCATGCGCCGTTTGACAAGATGAGAATCATGTGGTACGGCGGCGAGGAAGAAGCGCAGGAAGCGCTGGATGAATTGCTGAAGTGTCTGGAGATTTGTGCGCAGGAGGATATTCCGCTGCTGGTGGTGCATGCGTTCATCGGCTTTGAGGATCATACGCCCACGGCGGCGGGCATTGAGCGCTTTGGCAAGCTGGTGGCTGCAGCGGAAAAGACAAACGTGCTGCTGGCCTTTGAAAATACAGAGGGCGAAGAATATCTGGATGCGCTGCTGCAGTTCTTCCGCCGCAGCCCGGCGGTGGGCTTTTGCTGGGACAGCGGGCATGAGCAGTGCTATAACCACGGTCAGGATCTGATTAAAAAATACGGCGACCGGCTGCTTTGCACGCACATCAATGATAACCTGGGCATCCGTGATCATGACGGCAAGATCACCTGGCTGGATGATTTGCATCTGTTGCCCTTTGACGGCGTCATTGACTGGCAGGATGCGGCCAATCGTCTGCGCAAGTGCGGCTATCAGGGCGCGCTGACGATGGAGATGAACATCAAATCCAAGCCCGGCCGCCACGATAACGACAAATATGCTTCCATGCCGCTGGAGCAATACTTTGCCGAGTGCTATGCGCGGCTGTGCAAAATTGCCCGGCTATTAGAAAAATAAAACAGTAAACAGGCCCGGAAATGCACGGGTCTGTTTTTTTGCGACGAAATATGATATAATTATCAGGTTCACTATTTTTGAAGGAAGTGCAATTGTATGTCTCAAGTAAAACGCGATATGGGCAGCGGCAGCATTAAAAAACTGATGCTGCAGCTGGCGCTGCCTGCGCTGGTCGGTCAGGTGGTCAATCTTTTATATAATATTGTTGACCGCATTTATATCGGCCATATTCCGGAAATTGGCGGCACGGCGCTGACGGGCGTGGGCCTGTTTACGCCGCTGCTGATGCTCATCACCGCCTTTGCCATGCTGGCTGGCGCCGGCGGCGCGCCGCGCGCGGCCATTGCGATGGGGCAGAAGGACCGCGACCGGGCGGAGAAGATCGTGGGCAATTGCTTTACGATGCTGCTGATTTTTGCGCTGCTGCTGACGGTGGTGCTGTTTACGGCTGCGCCCGCGCTTCTGCGCGTATTTGGCGCCAGCGATGCAACGCTGCCCTATGCGCTGACCTACGGCCGCATTTATATTGCCGGCAGCGCGTTTGTGCTGGTTGTGATGGGCATGAATCCCTTTATCACCACCCAGGGCTTTGCTAAAATCAGCATGCTGACCACGCTGATTGGCGCGGGCATCAATATTGTGCTGGATCCCATCTTTATTTTCCTTTTTGACATGGGCGTAGCCGGCGCGGCGCTGGCCACGGTGATCAGCCAGGCGGTGAGCGCTATGTGGATTATGCGCTTCCTTACGGGCAATAAAACGGTATTGAAGCTCAAGCGCAGCAACATGAAGCTGCAAAAGCAGATCATTCTGCCGTGCCTGGCGCTGGGCATTTCCAGCTTTGTGATGGTTTCGACCGAAAGCCTGCTCTCCGTCAGCTTCACCTCTTCCCTGGCGCGCTTTGGCGGCGATGTGGCGGTGGGCGCGATGACGGTCATGACCTCGCTCAATCAGCTGATCACCATGCCGCTGCAGGGTATTTGCCAGGGCGGCCAGCCGCTGATCAGCTATAACTACGGCGCGGGCAAGCTGCAGCGCGTGAAGGAAGCCTTCTTCTGTCAGTTCATTGTGTGCGTTGCGTACACGACGGTTTTCTGGCTGCTGATTCAGTTCTTCCCGGGCTTTTTCGCGGGCATTTTCACCAGCGATCAGCAGCTGGTTTCCTATACGGCCTGGGCGCTGCGCATCTTCCTGGCGTGCGCGTTTTCCGTGGGCTTCCAGATCAGCTGTCAGCAGGCCTTCATGGCGCTGTCTCAGGCCAAGATCAGCCTGCTGATGGCCTGCCTGCGCAAGATTGTGCTGCTGATTCCCCTCATTTTTATTCTGCCGCATTTCTTTGAAAATAAGGTAATGGCGGTGTTCCTGGCCGAGCCCGTCAGTGATTTGATCGCGGCGGCGGTGACGACGGGCTGCTTCTTTGCTTTCTTCACAAAGCTGATGAAAAAGCAGGAAAAATAAGCGCTGGGTCGTTGTATTTGCGGAGGTGGAAGTATGAAAAAATATCTGGCAATCCTGCTGCTTTTGTGCCTGCTGCTGCCCGCGCAGGCAGAGATTGTAGGCAAAACCAGCAATGGCGAGCATATCCATGCCTACACGGCGGACAACGGACAGACAATTTACTTTACAGCGCTGGAGCCGGATCCCTTCATCATGCGGCAAGACGTGAATTTTGACGGACGGGAGGATCTGCTTGTGTGCGTGTCCGCAGGCGCCAGCAACGGGTATTTTGAATTTTTCGTCCGGGAGGACGAACGCTATGTGCAATCTTCACACGATGGGCTTGGCTATGGCGTCTGCAATTATCAGTTGTTTCCCGATAAAGGCTTGGTGCTGTCCCAGGCAAACAACGGTTTTGCCGGAATGCTGCATGAATGGTGCTTATTCCGCTGGGAAGGAACAGAGTTGAAAATGATTCGCCGCGCGGTATCGGACCTGGACAGCGAATACATCTGGTATGATGACGGTTATGCGCTGCGCAGCTATGACAGTCGCCTGCGTGTGGAGGTGCGCTGCTGGAATGCGGCGACGGACGAATGGGAGACGGCCCTGGAAGAGCGCGTATCACTGCAGGACGAAAGCTGGATGAGCCGCGAAGAGGCGGCCTTCTGGCAGGGAATATAAAAATAGAAACATCCGAAGAATCCCTTCGGATGTTTTTTTCGGACGATATTTTCTGCTGAGCAGCATATACACAGGCTTTGATATATTGTATAATAGGAGCATTCTACCAAAGGAGCTTGCCATGAAACAGCTATTTGTAAACGGACAGGTATTTACCGGCACGGGCGTGATGCGCTCTGCCTTTGCTGAAGAAAACGGAAAATTTATCGCCGTGGGCAGCACGGAGGAAATTTTGTCGCTGAAGGAAGAAAATGATCAGGTGATCGATCTGGCGAACAGATTTGTCTGCGCCGGCTTTATTGATTCGCACATGCATCTGGTCAATTACGGCAATGTGATGGGCTGCTGCAACCTGATGGAGCATACCACTTCCGTTGCCGATATCCAGCAGGCGCTGCGCGATTTTATCGCAGCGGAAAAGATCCCTGCGGGCAGCTGGGTGCGCGGCCGCGGCTGGAATCAGGATTATTTTGTGGATAACCACGATTTGCCCACCCGCGCGCAGCTGGATGCGGTGTCGACCGAGCATCCCATCTGCATCACCCGCTGCTGCGGCCACTCTCTGGTGGTAAACAGCAAGGCGCTGGAGGTGCTGGGCATTGATACCGTGGAAAAGATCGACGGCGGCGCGTATGATCTTGCCACCGGCGCTTTCTTTGACAGCGCCATGACGCTGGTGTATGCCCGCCTGCCGCAGCCCGATCGTGCGGAAATCAAGAAGATGATCCTGCGCGCCTGCAAGGGCCTGAATGCGCTGGGCGTGACAGGCTCGCATACCGACGACCTGTGCGCCTTTGAAAATACGCCCTGGCAGGAAGTGATTGCGGCATATCATGAGCTGGAGGCGGAAAATAAGCTGACCGTGCGCGTATACGAGCAGAGTCAATTGACCACGCCCGAAGCGCTGCGCGAATTTCTGGCGGCGGGCTATAAGACGGGCGTCGGCTCGGATATGTTCAAGATTGGCCCGCTCAAGCTCCTGGGCGACGGCTCGCTGGGCGCGCGCACGGCATACATGCGCAAGGGCTATGCCGATCAGCCGGATGAGCGCGGCCTGGCTATTTTCACGCAGGAGCAGTTTGATGAAATGATCTGCCTGGCGCATGAAAACGGCATGCAGATTGCCATTCATGCCATTGGCGACGGCATTTTGGATCGCATCCTTTTGTCCTATGAAAAGGCTTTTGCCCTTTGCCCGCGAGAGGATCATCGCAGCGGCATCGTGCATGTGCAGCTCACGCGCCCTGAGCAGCTGAAAAAGATGCAAAGGCTCAATCTGCACGCCTATATCCAGAGCATTTTCCTGGATTATGATATCAATATTGTGGAAGCGCGCGCCGGCAAGGAGCTTGCCTCCACCAGCTATGCTTTCCATACGCTGAAGCAGATGGGCCTGCATGTGTCCAACGGCACCGATTGTCCGGTGGAGATGCCGCGCGCGCTGCATGGCATCCAGTGCGCCGTGACGCGCTGCACGCTGTCCGGCAAGGGCCCGTATCGCCCGGAAGAGGCCATGGATGTGAGCGAAGCGCTGCTGTCCTATACCGCGGAGAGCGCGCATGCTTCCTTTGATGAAAATGTGAAGGGCAAGATTCAGCCGGGCATGCTGGCGGACTTTGTGGTGCTGTCTGACAGCCCCTTCCGCGTGCCGGCCAATAAAATCAGCGCCATTCAGGTGAAAAAGACCTTCCTGGGCGGCGCGTGCGTATACGAAAGGTAAAAAATGCAGATCAATAAGGATAATTTCCGGCAGGCGAGCTATGACGTGTTTCGGAAATTCAACGATCAGTACGCCATCGTGACAGCGGGCGATCTGCAGGATTTTAACTGCATGACGCTGGGCTGGGGCATGATGGGCAATGTATGGGGCCATCCCGGCCCGGCGCTGACCATTTATGTGCAGCCCAGCCGCTATACCTTTGAATATATGCAGAAGAACGAATACTTCACGGTGTGTTTTTTGCCCAGGGAATATCACGACGATGCGCTGACGCTGGGCCGTATATCGGGCCGCGACGGCGATAAAATAGCGCATACGGCGCTGCATCCTGTGGCACTCAGCCAGGGCGTTGGGTATCAGGAAGCGGAATTGACCTTTGTGTGCAAAAAGATCTGCGCGCAGCAGTTTGATATGGACTGCGTGCCGGATTTCATGAAAGAAGGCATGTACAGCAAGCTGGCGCCGCATTATTTCTACATCGGTGCGGTGGAGGATGCTTTCGGCGAGGTAAAGGAGTGGAATGGATGAATTTTGCTGAAATTGCGCAAGCGCGCCAGTCCTGCCGCAGCTATGACGAAGCGCGCGCCGTGGAAGCAGAAAAGCTTGAGGCCATTTTGGAATCTGCGCGCCTGGCGCCCTCGGCCTGCAACGGGCAGCCGTATCATATTACCGTGTGCCGCGGCCAGGCAGCAAAGGACGTAGCGGCGCTTACCGTCGGCATGGGCGGCATGAATAAATTTGCCGCGCAGGCGCCCATCCTGCTGGTGATTTCCGAAATGCCCTATGTGGCCACGGCGGCCTTTGGCGCCAAGCATAAGCATAATGATTACCGCTCGATGGACATTGGCCTCGCGGCGGCGCACATTTGCTTTGAGGCGACGGCGCAGGGGCTGGGCACGTGCATGCTGGGCTGGTTTGACGATGAAAAGGTGCGCAATATCTGCGGCTTAAAGTATCCGGTGCGGCTGATTATCACGCTGGGCTATCCGAACGACAAGCCGCGCGGGAAAAAGCGCAAGGCGCTGGAGGAACTGGTCAGCTACGTGGAATGAACAAAAAAAGGGACGCTTTGGGATCAAAGCGCCCTTTTGTTTTATGGGTTACGCCTCTTTGATGGCATGATCCATCATGCGGCGCACGTTTTCTTCCTCCTGCCGGGTATTTTTCATTTCCTCGCGCAGACGGGAAAGGATACGCTCGATCTGCGCTTGGGTATTCTGCGCGGATGAAAGCGCGCGGCTGATGCGGCTTTTCATCATCCAGTCGGCGATCAGCCCGTCAAAGAGAAAATCGGCAACGGACAAAAAACTGTCTACGGGGATATCGGCGTCCAGATGCACGTCCTTTAGCTCGGTGCGGAAACGGCGCAGCTGATGCTGCAATTGCTCGATCAGCCCCTGCGCGGTGTTGAGCTCCGAGTGCTTGGCCATATCCGCTAGCAGGCCACCGCCCAGCACATCCCAGGTAGCAAAGCCGCCGGCGTTTTTGAGGCAATCGACGATTTCGGCGGCGATGTGCAGCGCGGCGCCGCCTTCATCCAGCGCTTCGCTGATTTCTTTTTGCCTGCTTTGCAGCTTTGCGGCTTTTTCCTCCAGCTTGCGCAGTGCATCTCCCTCGGGCGAGGCGGCGAGCAGCGCGCGCTTTTGCGCAAGAAGGTCGTTGTATTTGCGCTCGCTGTAGCTCAGATCACTGAGCTTTGCACGGCGCGCGGCAATTTCCTGCCGGATTTCGCTTAGTTCTTTTTCGGCGGCGGCGCATTTGAGCGCGGCGGCGTCTACATCCGCCTGCTCGCGGCGCAGCACCTCCTCATGCGTGCCGCAGATGCGCAGCCAGACGGACGAGAGCGTGACGCGGGAGAGCGCATCTACGTCGCGCTGTTCATGCTGCAAAATCCCCTGCAGCTCGCGCAGCTTCTGCTGCAGCTTTTCGCTTTGCCCTTCGAGTGCCGCTACCTCGCGCTTGAGGCGGGCGTGTTCGTTGATATCGGCAAGCAGCGCGCGCATTTCTTCCCGGATCTGTTGCATGTCAGTCCCTCCTTTATAGTTATAGAATACCACAGGCAAGGAGGCTTGTGTGTTTTTTTGCTGAAAAGATACAGGCGCGTGTCTGAATTGTCAGCTTTACGCGCCGAAACAGCAAAAAAGGAGCCGTTTGGCTCCTTTTAATCGTTATCGATCTGCACCTTGTCGCGGCCCAGCACGTCGATGAGCAGGTCTTCGTCCTTTTTTTGCTTATCGAGCTGCAGCTGATTGGCAACGCCTTCGAGTTGCGCTTCAAACTGCGCAGGCGCGCCGCCCTCTTCGGTGAGGATTTTCTCAATCAGCGCTTTGCGTTCGGGCGCGTTGACAAAGTCGCGGCTGATGCCGTTGCTGGCTTCAAAGACCAGCGTATAGCGGCCGTCGCGATAGCCGCCGAAATGCCCCTGATTGATGATGGCGTAGGCCGCTACCGCCTCCTTGCCCAATCGCTTGAGCGCGGCGTTCCACACTTCACTTGGCTTGCGGCCGCCGGGGGCTTCGGTTTCTGCCGAGGGCACGGCGGGCGCTTTTTTGACGGCGGGAGCGGGCTTAACGGGCGCGGCGGTAGGCGCGCTTTGCGCAACAACCACGCCGTTTTTCTTCAGAAGTTCAATCTGATGGCTGAGATCCTCCACCTGCGCGATCAGCGCTTCGGTATCGTTGCCATCCGTCACGCGGCAGGCGCGCAGGGCAAACAGCTCCAATACGCCGCGCGGCGAGGAAGTAAAGCGCGTATCGGCCTCCGCCTGCATGGCAAGCTCCAGCATGCGAAGCAATCGCGGGAGTGAGATTTCCTCGCCCTGCGCGCGGTAGCGCTCGGCGCTTGCGCCTGTCATTTCCAGCGCGGGCTGCGCACCCAGACGGAAGGCAGCCACCTGGCGCACGTGAGCGGCGAAATCGCGCAGGAAAACCTGCACATCGCGGCCGGCACGCATGAGGGTATCGATCATATTGAGCGCGCCCGTGCCGTCGCCCGATGCGATGACAGAAGCAAACTCAAACAGAAAATCGCTGTCTGCCGTGCCGAGGGCCTCGCGCACGGTCTTTTCGGTCAATTGCTCGCCTGAGCCAATGCACATATCCAGAAGGCTCCACGCATCGCGCATACTGCCGTCTGCCGCGCGGGCAATCAGCGAAAGCGCGCCGGGCTCGGCGTCTTTGAGCTCCGGCATGGCGCCCACAATGCGGGAGATCATCTGCTCCTCCGTCAGGCGGCCAAAGTCAAACCGCTGGCAGCGGGAGAGGATGGTGGCGGGGATTTTCTGCGGCTCGGTGGTGGCGAGAATGAACACCATGTAGCTGGGCGGCTCTTCCAGCGTTTTAAGCAGTGCATTGAAGGCCGAATTGGAGAGCATGTGCACTTCGTCGATGATGTATACTTTATATTTGCTGAACTGCGGCGGGTATTCCACCTTTTCCAGCAGATCGCGCATTTCCTCCACACGGCTGTTGCTGGCCGCGTCCATTTCAAATACATCCAGCGAGGCGTCGCCTTCCAGCGCCTTGCAGGAAGGACACTCAAGGCAGGGATCGCCGTTGATGGGATGCTCGCAGTTGATGGCGCGGGCCATGATTTTGGCCGAGCTTGTTTTGCCTGTGCCGCGGCTGCCGCAGAACAGATAGGCATGCGCAATACGCCCCGTGGCAACCTGCCGGCGGAGTGTGCGGATGACGGCGTCCTGGCCGACCATCTCGGAAAAGGTGCGGCTGCGCCATTTGCGGTAAAGGGCCTGATACAAGCTGTTCGCCTCCTTATAGGTGATTTATTATAGCATAGGATGCAAGAGGAAAGCAAGCGAAGGGAAGGGCGCGACAGGGGATGAATAGATAACGCTGCCTGCGGACGGCGTTGTATCTGCCGCCATTTTCGTTCTTCTATTGTTCCTTGTATTGTCGTATAGTTGCACTTGTGGTATAATTGATTACAATCAAAAGAAATATAAGGAGCCGATCAATATGCAGTATGTTCCTTTTGGCAAACATGGCTTTGAAGTATCCCGCCTGGGCTTTGGCGCGATGCGTATTCCGATGATCGAAGAAAACGGCGAGCGCCATCCGGATGTGCAGCGCGGCGTGGAATTGATTCGCCATGCCATCGATCAGGGCGTAAATTATGTGGACACCGCGTATGTGTATTCCGGCAAGCAGAATGAGGATATGGTCGGCGAGGCGCTAAAGGGCGGCTACCGCGAAAAGGTGAAGATTGCTACCAAGCTGGCCTGTCCCTATATCGAGAGCCGCGCGGACATGGATAAAATGCTGGACGAGCAGCTGAAAAAGCTGGGAACCGACCATATCGATTTTTATCTTTTGCATGCGCTCAATAAGGATCGCTGGGCGAAGATGAAGGAGCTGGGCGTGCTTTCCTTCCTGGATGAGGCCGTGAAGGACGGACGCATCAAGTATCCCTCCTTCTCCTTCCATGATAAGTACGATGTGTTTGAGGATATTCTGACTTCCTACGACTGGCAGATGGCGCAGATCCAGTTTAATTATCTGGATATCAACGAGCAGGCGGGCCTGCGCGGATTGCGTCTGGCGGGTCGCCGGGGCGTGCCGATCGTTGTGATGGAGCCCTTGCGCGGCGGCGCGCTGGCTTCGCCTCCGCCGGAAGTGAAAAAGATCCTGGAGCGCTACCCTGAAAAGCATTCCGCGCATGACTGGGCCTTCCGCTATGTGGGTCATTTCAAGGAAGTGGCTGTGCAGCTTTCCGGCATGAGCACGCGCGAAATGGTGGATGATAACCTCAAAATCTTTGATGAGATCACCCCCGGCTGCCTTTCCGAGCGCGACCAGCGCATGATCGGCCGTCTGCGCGCCGCCTATAAAAAGCGCATGCCCATTCCTTGCACGGGCTGTGCGTATTGCGTGCCCTGTCCCAAGGGCGTGCGCATCCCCAAGCTTTTTTCGATCTATAATGAAAGCAAGATGTTTGACAAGCCCGAAGAGCTGCCGCGCGATTGCGGCTACTATGTGAAGGAGGGCGTGGATGCCTCCAAGTGCGTGGGCTGCGGCCTGTGCGAAAAGCAGTGCCCGCAGTCGCTGCCCATCCGCGAGTGGCTGAAAACCGTGCATAAGGAAGCTACGGAAAACAAATAATTGAGGATATGAAAGCAAAGATTTTTGGCTTTATTCCGGTATACGGCCTGCTGATCGCCTGCGCGATTGGCATGGCCGTTGCCTTATGCGAAAAAGAATGCCGCCGCCGGGGCATGAAGGAAGATACGGGCATCGACATGGCGCTGTACGCTGTGCCGGCGGCGATTATCGGCGCGCGGCTGTATTATGTGATTTTTCAGTGGGCCTATTTTGCGCGTGATCCCTGGGCTATCCTGCGCGTGTGGGAGGGCGGTCTGGCCATTTACGGCGCGGTAATCGGCGGCGCAATTGGCCTAGCGATTCTTGCTGCACGGCGAAAAATGCGCTATCTTATGCTGCTGGATATCGTCGCGCCTGTGGTGCTGCTGGGTCAGGCCATTGGCCGCTGGGGCAATTTCTTTAACGGCGAGGCGTACGGCTATCAGGTGACAAACGCCGCGCTGCAGTTTTTCCCGCTGAGCGTGCAGGTGGACGGAAGCTGGCATCTGGCGACATTTTTTTATGAATCTGTCTGGAATGCGCTGGGCTTTGTGCTTTTGTGGCGCTATCGCAAGCGTATAAGGCTGGACGGCGATGTATTTTTCGGCTATCTCCTCTGGTACGGCGCGGGACGGCTGTTTATTGAAGGCCTGCGCACGGACAGTCTGATGCTTTTCAATCTGCGCGTATCGCAGCTGTTGAGCCTTGGCATGTGCGCGGCTGCGGCTTTTGTGCAGGGCAGGCGGCATCGGGATAAAATGCTGCTTGTGCTGGGCGGCCTTGGCGTGTTACAGGCGGTCGTGTATCTTTGGATTGGGCAGACGTATATGATGCTGTTGCCATCCTGCATTTTTGCAGCGCTTATGCTGCGCATGCAAAAAGCCCGCCGATAAGCGGGCTTTAAGGGTTACAGCGTATTGCGCATCTGCTGGAATTTCTGCTTGGCAGATTGCACATCCTGCGGCTGGGCGGGCTTTGTCTGATACCAGCCCTGCGCGTTCATGCATTCAAAGATCTTCAGCTGATCCTGGCCGATCTGCATAAAACAGTCGTTGAGCACGGTGCGCAGGCCCATGTGGCTCAATTCCACAACCTCGGAGGAGAGGTTGTTCATCAGCGCTTTTTCCTGAAAGAGCAGGTCGTAGGCCAGTTCCTGATCGCTCAGCTGCACGGGATTGGCCGCCTGGGTATTCTGCCATACCTGATTATTCTGCATGGGATGATCCTCCTTTACTGACAACCGTTCAGAAACGCGCACAGCGCGTCGTACTGCTGGGTGTGGTGCTGCGCCACGGCAGCGGCAAGATCCCTCATCTGCGGCGACTGAAACTGCGCGCTGCAATTTTGCGCCGCACGGCAGGCGGTGGCCAGGTGCGTGAGCTGATCTTCGATCACGGTCAGATCCTTGCTGGTGAGATGACAGCATTGAGAAGCCATATTTACTTCCCTCCTTTTTATTGGTACATGATCAGTATGACCGGATATGGCCGGGATTATGAGGTGTTTTATGGAAAACTGGAAGGCAAAAATCTATCGCTTGTCGCTGCATGCGCAGCCGCTGCCGGCCTATACGCAGCATAATGCGCTGACGGGCGCAGTGCCGGATGCGGAGGGCGTTGTGCGCACCTTGCGTGCGCAGCGCGCGCTGGGCGCGACGGTGGCGCTTTTTGACGGCAAGGGCGTGACGGGTGCGCTGGCGGCCGGACATATTGGCCGCGGCAGGGAAGAAGCGCAGATCGACACGGTGTATCGCATTGCGTCCATCACCAAGCATGTGGTGGCCATGGCATGCTATCGGCTGCATGAGGCGGGCAGGATTGATCTGAATGCCGATGTGGACGCCTTTTTGCCCTGCTCGCTCAGGCATCCCAAGGCGCCGGATTTACCGGTAACGCTCAGGCGCCTGCTGTCGCACACCGCAGGCATTCATGACGGCACGCTGTACAATACCTCGCTGATGAAGGGATTATCGCTGACGGAAATGCTGCAGGGCGATTCCTTCACGGAAAATCCCACGGCCTTTGAGTATTCCAATCTGGGCGCGGGCATTGTAGCCTGTGTGCTGGAGGGCATGCTGCAAAAAGGCTTTGAGGAAATCATGCAGGAGGCGCTCTTTAAGCCGCTGAAGGTGACGGCGACCTTCTATCCGCAAAAGGTGCAGGGCGAGCTGGCGGACGCCTGGCGCATTCTGCCCCGCAGCCGTCAGGCCAATTATGACGCTGCCGCGCGCCGTGCGCAGCCGCTGCCCAAGGAGGGCGTGGATACGCAGCATCATTATTTGCTGGCGCAGGGCAATTTGTGCATTTCTGCGCCTGATCTGGCAAGGATCGGCGCCGAGCTGATGAAAGAGCGCTACGCGCCCATGCGAAAGATGATTGCATCCTTTGGCGCGCGGGCGTATAATCTAAGCGAAGGGCTTGGTACCTTCATTGTGGAGGATAAGGAAATTTGCCCGCAGAAGCTGTACGGGCATCAGGGCCTGGCCTATGGCGCGGTACACGGGATCTTTTACGATCCGGCAGCGCAAAAGGGCGTGGTAATCCTCACCTCCGGCTGCAGCGAGGCGCGCAACGGCGTGCTGGCTGACATCAACAAGGCAATCATGAAAAAGGTATTCAGATGAACGAAAAGATCATTGAGATTAAAAAGGTCAAGGGCTGCGCCTTTGTGCAGCTGGAAAACGGCGAAAAGATCCGCGTGCCCGGGGCGCTTTTGCGCGAGCGTCCGGTCAAGGTGGGCGAGAGCATTGAGCCTGTTTTGTATCGTGAGTATATCATTAGACGCGGATATCCGCATGCGATTGATAAGGCGGTCAAGCTGCTGGCCATGCGTGATCACAGCGAGGGCGAGCTGCGCGACAAGCTGTATCAGGCAGGCTATCCGGATGCGGTGATTGACAAGGTGATTGAAAAGCTGACGCTCATGGAGCTGGTGGATGACGAGCACTTTGCTGAGGAATGGGCGCAGAGCCGCGCGCACAAGCACGGTCGTCGCCGCATTGAGCAGGAGCTGACGCATAAGGGCGTGGATCGCGAAGTGGCGCGTCGCGCGGTGGGCAATCTCACGGATGAGGATCAATTGCAGGACGCCGTCCGCCTGGTGGGCAAATTTCTGTCCCGCACGCATGGGGATATGGATCGTTCGCTGTATCAGCGCACGCTGGCGATGCTGGCGCGTCATGGCTATGACGCGGACATTGCCCGCAAGGCGCTGATGAGCATTGCGCGCGGTGCGGATGCGGAAGAGTGACGAAGGGGGACGAGGGGAGGACGGTACTTTCTTGCGTCAAGAAAGTACCAAAGAACCTGCGTTTGCGTTGGAAGGTGGCTGCGGTTTTGTCGCGGCAGTTGATTGAAAAAGGGTTTGGAATCGTTTGGGAAAGCAAGCTTTCCCCACGCTTCCAAGTCCTTTTTCAGTTTGCTGCGCAAACCCGCGGAGCATAGCTCCGCGGACTGCCGCTTTGGTACGGAGTGCGATTGTGTCGCCGTTTTTGCTGCGGCAAAAACGAGCGGGAGGATACGCCGCTGCGGCGGCGCGATAGTGATGGCCCGCTCGTTTCGCCGCAGCGAAACGGCGATCCTCCGAGAGCGCTGCCACACAAGTCGGCGGCAGGCCCGGACGGCTGTGCCGTCCGGGCGCGCGAAGCGCGCAGAAAAAGGGGCCTGGAAGATGGAGGGCAAGCTTGCTTGCAATCCAGATTCCAGACCCCTTTTTCGTATAGCCTGCCGAAACAAGCCAACCAAAGATTGCTTTTCGGGTGGGTTTTAGGGAGGGGCTTTGGGCTCCAAAGCCGCCTCCCTAACGTCTCCCTTTCGTTCCTCCCCCCTTGTACATCCCGCCAATTTGCCTTATAATATCTCTATCAAATCAAAGGAGACATACCATGCAGGAAAAATATATTGCTTTACAAAAACAGATTGAAAAATGGATCAGCGACCATAAAGACGAATTTGTGACCGAGCTGCAGGGGTTTGCGTGCATCCCGTCTGTCAGCCGGGCGGATCTGGCTGCGCCCGGCGCGCCCTTTGGCCCGGATTGCCGCAAGGTGCTGGATTATGCGCTGACGCGTGCGGAGCATTATGATTTTGCGGGCCGGGATCTTGACGGCTGCGCGGCGGAGATCACCTGGGGCGATAGCGACAACGCGATTGGCGTGGTGGCGCATCTGGACGTGGTGCCCGTGGGCGACGGCTGGAAGTATCCTGTCTTTGGCGCAACGTATCTGCCGGAACATGACATGATGGTAGGCCGCGGCGTGAGCGACAACAAAAGCGCTGCCGTTATGACGCTGTTTGCCATGCGCATGCTGCGGGAATTCAAATGGCCCATGAAGCACGGTGTAAAGCTTTTGTGCGGCATGAGCGAGGAAACGGGCATGCAGGATATGCAATTGCTGCGCGACAAGGGCTATCCATTTCCTAAAATGTCGCTGGTGCCGGATTCTGCCTTCCCGGTGAACTTTGCGCAAAAGGGCTCGGTGGACGCCGATCTTTCCTGCCCGTGCGAGGGCAATCTGACACAGTTTGACGCTGGCAGTGTGCGCAATGTGATTCCGGATTATGCCGTCTGCACGGTGCATATGGATATTGCCGACGTGAAGGCTGCGCTTGATAAGCTGCCCGCAGAGGACGCTTGTATGCTGACCGTGACCGCACTGGAAGGCGGCACGCAGATTGCCGCGCACGGCCGCAGCGGTCACGCGGCGCGTCCCGAAAACAGCGATAACGCGATCCAGCGCCTGTGCAAAGCGCTGACGGATGCGCAAATCCTCACCGGCAGCTGCGAAAAGGCCATCCGCGAACTGAATCATCTGACGGCTGACAGCTTTGGCGAGAGCGAAGGCGTGGCCTTTGAAGATGAAGTATCCGGCAAAACGACGCTGGTGTACGGCGTGGCGCACCTCAGGGACGGCCGTCTGCACGTGTGCGCTGACAGCCGCTATGCCATCAGCCAGCAGGGCGAAGCACTGACGGCTGCCCTGAAGGCGGATTGGGAAGGCCGCGGCTTTGCGGTAGAGAAGATGGAATACACAAATCCCTTCTATATTCCCAAGGACGATGCGCGCGTAACTGCGCTGCAGGAGATTTATCATGAAATTACCGGCCGCGAGGATCAGCCCTATACTATGGGCGGCGGCACGTATTCGCGCGTGGTGCCGGGCGCTGTCACCTTCGGCCCCAGCATCATGGGTGTGGAAAGGGATCTGAGCTTCCTGCCCGAGGGCCACGGCGGCGCGCATGGACGCGACGAGGTGGTATCGATGGAGAGCCTCCGCACGGCCTGCATGATTTATACGCTGGCGCTGGCTTCGCTGGATGAGATAATGGAATAAAACTGAATAATTGCCGCTCTGATTTCTTGCAGGGCGGCAATTTTTGCGTTATACTGGATGCATTGAATGTGAATACGGGTGGGAGGAAGCGCACTTGAAGAAGACAAGTATGGATTTGACCCGGGGCAGTATTGTTAAGATGATATTGCTGTTTGCGCTGCCGATTTTTGTCGGGCAGGTGTTTCAGAATCTGTATAACAGCGCGGATGCAATTATCGTGGGCAAGTTTGTGGGCACTACGGCGCTGGCGTCGGTGAGCTCGTGCACGGATATTTCCTTTTTGCTGACGGGCTTTTTTACGGGGCTTTCGACGGGCGCGGGCGTGCTCTTTTCGCGGCATTTCGGTGCGAAGGATCATCAGAAATTGCACGATACCATCCATACCGCCGTGCTGTTTTCAATCATCCTGGGCCTGATCATGGCGACGCTGGGCATTGTGCTTACGCCCGTACTGCTGAAAATTATCGGCTGCCCGGAGGATGTGTATCCGCTCTCCAGCCAGTATCTGCGCGTTTATCTGATTGGCGTGCTGTTTACCGCCATGTATAATGTGGGCAGCGGCATCCTGCGCGCGGTGGGCGATTCAAAAAGCCCGTTTATTTACCTTGTGATTTCCAGCTTTGTCAATGTGGCGCTCAATCTTTTGTTTGTGGTGGTGTTCCGCATGGGCGTGATTGGCGTGGCGGTGGCGACGATTATCTCTCAGGGCATGAGCGTGATACTGGTTTTCCGTCAGCTGATGCATGCGAATGACGTGTACCGGCTGAATCTGAAGGAACTGAAAATCAACCGGGAAATTCTCTTGCAGGTAATGGATCTGGGCCTGCCGGCGGCGCTGCAAAGCTGCATGCTGTCTGTTTCCAATTTGTTTGTGCAGCGCTATGTCAACGCCTTTGGATCGCTGGCGATGGCGGGCGTTGGCGCGGCCAAGAAGATTGATAAATTTGTGGGCCTTATCGGCCAGTCGCTGGGCCAGGCTTCGGCCACGTTTGTGAGCCAGAATCTGGGCGCCAAGCGCGCGGACCGCGCCTTCAAGGGCATCCGCGCCTGCCTGATCATGGCGTTTATATCTGTGGCGGTGCTGGGTATTCCGGTGTATTACAACGCCGAAATCTTTGTCAATCTCTTTACCAGCGACGCGGCGGCGATAGGCTTTGGCGTGGCAATGGTGCATGTGATGATGCCCTGCTTCTATGTGCAGTCGGTCAATCAGGTGATGAGCAATGCTGTGCGCGGTTTTGGTAAATCTCGCATGGTGATGCTCTGCTCGCTCAGCGGTATGATCGGCGTTCGTCAATTGTATCTGGCAATCAGCACGCATTTTTCGAGTGATATCCGCTTTATCTATGCGGGTTATCCCATCGGCTGGTTCTTCTCGGCGCTGTTTGTGTGCATTTACTATTTTGCCGTCATTCATCCCATGAAAAAAACGCTTGTGGCGCAAGCGTAACAGGAGGGGCTTATGGAAAAGGTTGTTATGATTCTGGTGGACGGCATGCGTCCCGACGGAATGCTGCAATGCGGACATCCTTTTGTCGAGGAGCTTTTGAAAAAATCCACATATGATCTCAATACGCGGACGATGTATCCCTGCATTACGTTGCCATGTCATATGTCGCTGTTCCATAGCGTGGAGCCAAGTCGCCATGGCATTTTAAGTAATACTTATGTGCCACAGGTTAGACCGGTGGATAGTATTGTTGATCAACTGAATAAATTCGACAAAAAGTGCGCAATGTTCATCACCTGGGAAAATCTGCGCGATTTGAGCCGGCCGGATCATTTGCATACCTGCCTGTGCATGAATCTGCACAAGATGGAGGATACCGACCGCAAGATCACCGATAAGGCAATCGCATATATTCAGGAAGAATCGCCTGATTTTCTCTTCCTGTATCTGGGTGATACTGACGAGGCCGGCGGCCACGACAACGGCTGGATGAGCGATATTTATCTGCAGGTGGTCAATCGCGCGATGGGCTGCATTGAAAAGGTATACCGCAGCCTGCCTGAGGGATACACAATGATCGTGCTGGCGGATCATGGCGGCCACGACCGCAGCCACGGCACCGATACGCCGGAAGATATGACGATTCCCGTGTGTATTTGCGGCCCGAAGTTTGCTGAGGGCAAGGAACTGCAGGGCACGTCCATTCTGGATATCGCGCCGACGGTGGCGAAGCTGCTGGAGGTGCCGAAAGTAAAGGAATGGGAAGGTAAGGAACTGGTATAAGGGAAGACGCGGGGGAGGGGAGAACGGTACTTTCTTGCGTCAAGAAAGTACCAAAGAACCTGCGTTTGGGTTGAAAGTTGGCTGCGTTTTTGTCGCGGCAGTCTATATGAAAAAGGGTTTGGAATCGTTTGGAAAAGCAAGCTTTCCCCACGCTTCCAAGCCCCTTTTTCAGTTTGCTTCGCAAACCCGCGGAGCGCAGCTCCGCGGACTGCCGCTTTGGTGCGGGGTGCGTTTGAAATCGCCGTTTTTTCTGCGGAAAAAACGAGCGGGAGGCATAACGCCAGCTGCGGCTGGCTACACCTCATCCGCTGAGCGCGTTATCCTATCCCCGCGGGCGCTGCACACAGCAGGCCGATGGCGCAGCCATCGCGCCCGTGAAACGGGCAAGAAAAAGAGAGGCAAAAGCGGAGGGAAAGCTTGCTTTCACATCCGGTTTTACCTCTCTTTTTCGATAAGCCTGCCGCAACATTTACGGCGACAAAAACTGGTTTTCGGGTGGGTTTTAGGGAGGAGCTTTGGGCTCCAAAGCTGCCTCCCTAACGGCCCTCCATCACAGCCACTTGGCCACTTCTTTGCCAATCTTCTCAGCCATAAACATAAAGCCCATATCATTGGGATGGCAGCCGTCCACCGTGCAGTCGTTCTTGAAGAAGCCCTCAAAGAGCGTGCGGCCGTCAATGAACGCCACCTTCTTGTCGCCAGCCGCCAGCGCGTTCTGGTACGTGCGCCAGATCACGTCGTAGCAGGGCGTGCGCTGCGCTTCGTGCAGATAGAAATCCGGGCAGGTGACGAAAATGATCGGCAGCTCGGGGCGCGCCGCGCGCAGAATGCGGAAGAAGGGCTCGTGCGTCTTGGCCAGGAACTCCGCGTCCGGCGCGTTGTGATCGTAATCGTAAACGAACACGCTCATGGGCAGCTTGGCAAAGAAATGCGCCATTTCCTCTTCAGCCTTGCAGCTGCCGGAAAAGCCCATGTTGATGTGATCGCAGTCCAGCATGCGGCTGATCATGGCCGTGTATGCATTGCCGGGGCGCGAGGCGCAGCCGCCCTGGGTAATGGACGAGCCGTAGAATACCACGGGATTGGCATGCGTGTAAGGCGCGGGCGCGAGCACCTCGCTGCCTTCCTTTACGCCCACAAACAGCTTGTCCACGCCATTGTACAGGGGGAAGTGAATGGTCACTTCCTGCGTACCCTCAGGCAGCATCACGCGGCCCTCAAATACGCGCTCGCGCTTGGTGGAGGGGCGGAAGGTGCCGCGGTAGAAGTATTCGCCGTTCACGCGGATGTACAGGTCAAAGCCGTAAATGCCCGTGAGCGCCATGTGATCCATGGGATGCAGCGTGCCAAGCTCCGCGTGCAGCGCCACATAGGGCGAATTGGTCTTGAAGCGCACGCGGCCGCCGGCGGTGTATTCATTGAGAAGCTGCACATGCTCGCTGAAGGAGGCGGCCACATCCTGCGGGAAGCGGCGGAAAATTTCGCCCGCCTTCTGCGGCATGCAAAAGCCGTGCAGCGAGAAGGGCTCGCCATGCACATCGTGCCATACAACGTCGGGATCCTCGATGCGGGTGACAACCGCCATATTGCGGTCAATCTGCTCAATGGTTTTCATAAGGCCAGGTTCCTTTCGAGAATATTTTCTTCGATGAAGCGGGCTACGCCGTCGGAATCGTTATCGGGCGCAATCCGATCCGCTGCCGCAAGCGCTGCGGGGATGGCGTTTTGTACGGCAACGCCCAGGCCGCATTGCTGGAGGGCTTCGACGTCGTCGTTGTCATCGCCGAAATAAACGGCGTCTTTCGGCGACAGCTGAAAATGCGCGAGCATGTGCCGGATGGCCTTCCATTTGGTCGCTTCGGTGCTCATGATCTGAATGAGGCTTTCTCCGGCGACAGTGTGGTAGGCGTCGGGCGGCAGCAGCGCGGCAATTTCCTCATACAGCTGCCGGTGCGGGCTGCTGGCCAGAATTTTATAGGGGATCACGTGCGCAGGCAAGCGCGGAAAATCATGGTAAATGACAGGATCCCATTCGGGGATATCGCCGTTTGCGAACAGCCCGCCGCTGGTTTCGGCGGAAAGGAGCACGTCGGGATACCGCATGAGGGCAGCGAGCGCCTGCTGCGCGCTTTCGCGGCGGAGCCCGTGGATCAGCTGCCGGCCGGGCAGCTGGATGATCACGCCGTTGGTGGCGGCGATGGCGTCAAAGCCGATCTGCGCGTGGTAGGGCGCGATGGTCCGCAGCGGGCGCGCACTGGCAACCAATAGCAGCATGCCCTTTTCCCGGCACCTTTTCAGCACCGAAAGCGTGTAGGCTGAAACTGTCTTATCCGTGCGCAGCAGCGTGCGGTCAAGATCGGTGATAATGGCCTTCATAGCGCTCCTTTGAAAAAAGGCCGCATGCAGCGGCCTTTTAAAACGAGATTATTTACCAAACAGGCCGCCCAGTTTACCCAGTACGTCGCCGACCTTGTCCAGATCGATCTTGGCCTTCACACCCTTGACGATGGATTCCAGCGCTTCGTCGGGCAGATCAATATTCAGCAGCTTTTCAATGGTTTTGATGGGCTCTTTCTTGAAGCTTTCCATCAGGTTTTCATCTTTTGTCAGCAGTTCCACTGCTTTTTCAATCAGTTCCTTTACATCAATCGCCATGGTATAAGCCTCCTGTTAGTTGGGATACAATATTTTACCATAAAGAAATCAGGGTTGCAATGTCTTTTTGATGGCGTCGCCGATCACCTGCGCGAGGAGCTGGTGCCCCTTTTCATTGGGATGGATGCCGTCAACGAACAATTCGCGCTTCGCGTTGCCCCGCTCATCCAGGAAGGGCGTGCGGGTGTCGATGAGCGTCACCTCCGTGCGGCCTTCGCAGAAATGCGTGAGGAAATGCGCATACTTGCCGATGAGATACTTGGTCCGCTCATAGTCGCGGTCTGTATCCCAGTCGCGGCGGGGCATATCCTTAGGCTCGATGGGCAGCGGCAGGCACAGGAAAAGCGGCACCTGCTGATCCTTGGCAATGCGGATGACCGACACGATATTGGCGCAGGTGGGGCGGTACAGGCCCGTGAGGTTAATGTCATTGACGCCGCCTAAAAAGACCATCGCATCGGGCGACTGCGTGAACACCTCGGGGAAGAGGCGGATCATCATGCCGTTTGTGGTGTCGCCGCCAAGACCGCGGTTGACGCAATCGACGGGAAGCTCATTTGCAATCAGATCGGTAAAACGGCTGGATTTGTCCTTCAGGCCGGCGCCTTCAGTGATGGAATCGCCCATGAATATAATTTTCATTTGTATTTTTCTCCTTTATGGATTTGTAAAAAGTATAGCGCGTTTGCTTTTTCCTGTCAATTCGATTATACTGGTATCAGCATCAGAAGGAGGCGCTTTTCATGCAATCCTGGAATGAATATTATCCGCGGCCGCAGCTGCGCCGCAATAGCTTTATATCTTTGAACGGCGAATGGCTGCTGAACGGCAGCCGCATTACGGTACCCTTCCCGCCGGAGAGCCGCGCGGCAGCGTATCAGGGCGAATTAAATGAGCTGATGAGCTACGAGCGCGCGTTTGAACTGCCCAGAGGATTTTATCAGGGACGGCAGCGCGTGATGCTGCACTTTGGCGCGGTGGATCAAAAGTGTCATGTGTATGTCAATAACCATCTGGTTATCCGCCACGAGGGCGGCTATCTGCCCTTCAGCGCGGATATTACAGATGATCTGTGCCTGGGCGAAAATCAGCTGCGCGTGGAGGCGGAGGATACGCTTTCGCATGACTATCCCTATGGCAAGCAGCGCAAGGATCGCGGCGGCATGTGGTACACGCCGGTATCGGGCATCTGGCAGAGCGTTTGGCTGGAGGCTGTGCCGGAAAAGCATGTGGAGAACTTGAAAATTACACCTGATATGAATGGCGTAACCTTGAATGTAAAAACCGTGCAAGAGAATTGCACGGTAACCATTGAAGGCGTGCAGCATACCATCGCAGCCAACTGTGATGTGCGCATTGCTGTGGAAAATCCGCACCTGTGGTCGCCGGAGGATCCGTATCTTTATGATCTGCGCATCACGGCGGGAGAGGATACGGTGGACAGCTATTTTGCCTTGCGCACGGTGGATATCCGCGACGTGCATGGCGTGCAGCGCGTATGCCTCAACGGCAAGCCCATTTTTATGAATGGATTGCTGGATCAGGGCTATTTTGTGGAGGGCATTTATCTGCCCCAATCGCCCGAGGGCTACGCGCAGGATATAGCCAATATGCAGCAGCTGGGCTTTAATCTTTTGCGCAAGCATATCAAGATTGAGCCGGAAATCTTCTATTATGAGTGCGACCGGCGCGGCATGCTGGTGATGCAGGATATGGTCAACAGCGGGGATTACAGCTTTTTCCGTGATACGGCGCTGCCCACAGTGGGCTTCAAGTGGTGGCCCGATCATCGGAGGGGCGGTCAGGCGCGCAAAGCTTTCTTTGAACAGCATTGCCGCGATACCATTGCGCATCTGCACAATCATCCCTGCGTGATTGCCTACACCATTTTCAACGAGGGCTGGGGGCAGTATGATTCCGACCGCATCTATAAAATGCTCAAGGAGATGGATCCCACCCGTTTTTATGATTCCACCTCGGGTTGGTTCCATAAAAAACACAGCGATGTGGACAGCCTGCACATTTATTTCCGCAACAAGGTGCTTAAGCCCGGGAAGCGTCCCATGCTGCTGAGCGAGTGCGGCGGTTACACCCGCGCCATTGAAGGGCATATGTTTGTGGGGGAGGGTAACTACGGATATGGCAAGACGGACAGCGAGGAAGCGCTGACCGAAAAAATCGAAGAAATGTACGATGTGATGGTTTTCCCGGCCATCGAAAAGGGGCTGTGCGGCGTAATTTATACGCAGGTGTCCGATGTGGAGGATGAGATCAACGGCCTGTATACCTTTGATCGGGCGGTGTGCAAGGTGAACGGGGCGCGCATGCGGGCAATCGCGGAAAAAATCAAGCGGATAATTACCAAAGAATGACAAATAAAATGCATGAAAACTTTCATGAGTAACCTGTATGTAACCTGATTTGTCTTAAATTGGGATTTATAATACCGTTTTTAACAAATAAGTGAAAATGTGGTTGACAATATTGTTGCAATCGTGTATGATATGCATGGATGGGCAGTGCCGATCCCCACGTTGAGGCAAAACCTGTGAAAACGGGCGACGCGAAGCTACAGGGCCTAAGGCAAAAGCTATGGCAGCCAGCTACCGAATACCGATTACCGACATGTGAACGCACGCCGGCACATTGGCCGCATGGGGCTGCTGTCCTTCTGGGAAAGGTGCAGCTCCTTTGGTGCGCTTTTCCAATACTTTCCAAACTGGATCGATTGGGAGGAATTTTGTATGAAGAAGATGCTCTGCCTGCTGCTGATGATGGTGGCGCTGATGCTGCTGTGCTGCACGGCTGCGATGGCTGAAACTGCCAGCGAAAAGGAAATGGACAAGCTCTACCAGATGGTCGACCAGGCCAACGAGAAGATCGAAGGCTATGTAGAGCATGCGCAGGCCACGGAAAAGAATGACATTGACTGGCTGCAGGAAAAGGTAGACAAGGTTGTCACGCGCGTTGTGGAATACGGCGAGAAGATCGGCGTAACCGTTGAATGCGAAATGGTCGACTATGAAATCGACGGCCAGATCGTGTCGATTGATCCGCTGAAGGTGATCAATTCGGACAAGGATAACGAAAACAAAGAATAATCAATCTGACAGCTGATTGATTGGAGGGATACCTATGAAGAACATGCTCCGTAAACTGCTGCTTGTATGCCTGGTGCTGATGCTGCTGTGCTCTTCCGCCATGGCTTGCACTTCTGGCGAGGCCATGCAGAATAAGCTGAACAACACGCTGTATGCCATGGTTGAGGCTGCCAATGTTTCTGTAAAAGCGCAGGTGCTGATCGCGCAGGCCACGCCCTATAACGACGTTGCCTGGCTGCTGGCCAGCACGCAGGCCACAGTGGCGCCCGTCTTTGCCTATGCAAAGAAGATCGGCGCGACGGTCGAATGCGAATATAAGTATTACTGGGTAGATGGCCAGTGGGTTGCCATTGATCCGCTGAAGGTGATCAACGTAAGAAAAACGCTTGATCTCATGTACGATGACTGATGCAAAGTGGCTCCGCGCTTTTGCGGAGAATGACAGCGTCCGGCAGCAAGTGATTGCCTGTTTGGACGCTGTTTGTGCGTATCCGGGCGTTGCGCGCGTGATGGTCTTTGGCTCTTATGCCAAGGGCACGCAGACGGCGGGCAGCGATCTGGATGTGGCAGCTTTTATGAGCGCGGCGGCGGGAGAAAACCTGCTGCCCCCTTTTCGCGCTCTGACAAAAATCTGCCTGCAGGCGCCTATTGAAATTCAGGTACAGGTGTTTTCCGAGACGGAGCTTTTATTCCCCTGCGGAATTATTGAAGAGATTGTCAAATACGGCGTAGTATACGAAAAAAACACGTAAGAGGTAGTGCATGGAAGGCTTTTACGCGCGGCGTGCGGGCGACGGCAGCCTGCAGGGCATGGCAGACGGGCTGCTGCTGCTGGCCAAACACAAAAATCTGGAGATTATGACCCAGCGTGTGGATAAAAATGCCACGGTCTGGCTCACGCCCGGCACGGACGAAGATGATTTTGAGTTTTTCTTTGTGCATGAGGGTGAAATGGAAATTGATATCGACGGCGAGAAAGTTTCTTTCCGCGCGGGCGATTCTTTCTATATCCACCGGCTGAAGAACAATACGCTGATGCGCTGCACGCAGTCGGCCTTGATATTGTATGTGTCCACCTGCCCGGTGTTTTCCGGCGAGGCTTATTGGCAGGAGGAGCTGCGCGGGATGCTGCGCCGTATCAATGAAAAGGATCATTACACCCGCCGCCATTCGCGGGCGGTGATGCGCTATGCCGTGCGGCTGTATGAGGAGCTCAAGGAGTATTGCCCGGGCCTGACGCTGGAAGACTATGTGCTGGGCGCGCTGTTCCATGACGTTGGCAAGTGCAATGTGCCGGGCGAGATTCTGCGCAAGAAGGATCGCCTGACTAATGACGAATACCGCGTGATCATGCATCATCCGGTAGACAGCGGCCGTATTCTGGAGCCCATTTACGGCAAGCGCATTGCGGAACTGGCGCGCACGCATCACGAGCGCATGGACGGCAGCGGCTATCCCTGCGGCCTGATGGGTGAGGAAATCCCCTTTGAGGCGCGTATTCTGGCGGTGGCAGATGTGTTTGACGCAATGACCAGCGACCGCGGCTACAACAAGGTAAAAAGCTTTGAGGAAGCCGCGCAGGAATTGTATGACCTGGACCGTATATTCGACCGCCGTGTGACGGAAACACTGGTGCGCCTGGTGCAGGCCGGTGAAATTACCGTGGCGGAGGATGAAGAAGATGAATAAAGCGCAAAAATATGGCTACTGGCTGATGCTTTCGGACTATGATCTGGGCACGATTGACTGCCTCATTCAGGGCGAGCGCTGGGTATATGTGGCGTATCTGTGCCAGCAGGCGGTGGAGCGCCAGCTCAAGGGCATGTACGTGTATTACATGGGCGCCGAAGCGCCCAAGACGCATAACCTGAACTTCCTGTTTAAAAAGGTGACAGACAGCGAAAAATTCCAGCAGGAGGCGGATATGGAGCGCTTTGCCGCGCGTCGCGCCGAGGCGGAGGATTTCCTGATTGACCTGATGTTCTATTACATGTCGGATTATCCCTTCTCCTACAAGAATATTTCCTCGCGCTTTGTCGGGCGCGAGCTGGCGCTGCAGTTGTACGAAAATGCCAAGAAGGCTGTTGCCTGGCTGCGCTCCTTCCAGCCGGAGACAGCAATCCCCAGGATGGACGAAAAGTGAAAATCAGCATAAAAAATCCCCTCTGTTTTGAGGGGATTTTTGGTGAACATTTATGCTTGAATTTTGTAATCAAGAGGAGTAAGATATGGCCTGTTGCGAAAAAATACGCAGCGATTCTATTTGACAGAAGAAGGCTTTATCATGGAAACTTATCTGATTTGTCTGGCGTCGGCCCTGATTGGCGGACTGATGCTGTCCCGACTGACCAAGCGTTTGAAACTTCCCGCAGTGACTGCCTATCTGATTGCCGGACTCTTGCTGGGGCCCTTTGTGCTGGGCCGGCTGAATGTTCCGGGTCTGGGTTTTCAGTCGCTGCATCAGGTGGAGCTGCTGAGCATTATTACCCAGACGGCGCTGGGCTTCATCGCTTTTACGATCGGCAATGAATTTCGCCTTTCTCAGCTGAAATCCATGGGCAGCAGCGCCATTATCATCGGTATCCTGCAGGCGCTCGTCACGACGATCGTGGTGGACGTTGTACTGATCGCGTTGCATTTCTGCTTCCCGCAGATCATCTCCATTCCTGTCGCCATTGTGCTGGGCGCCATTGCATCCGCCACGGCGCCGGCGGCCACGCTGATGGTTGTGCGCCAGTATAAGGCGAAGGGTCCGCTGACCCGGCTGCTGATGCTGGTTGTGGCCATTGACGATGCGGTGGGTCTGGTGCTGTTCAGCGTATCCTTCGGCATTGCGACGGCGCTTTCTCAGGGCGAATTGAGCGTCCTGGCTGTTGTGGTGGAGCCCATTCTGGAGATCGTGCTATCTCTGATGCTTGGCAGCCTGATGGGCTGGCTGCTCAACTGGGTGGAGCAGTTTTTCCACTCCCGCAGCAAGCGACTGACGATTTCAGTGGCGTTTGTGCTGCTGACGGTTGGCTTGTCCAGCGTCAGCTTTGAAGTGGCCGGCCTTCACTGCGGTTTTTCGCTGCTGCTGGTGTGCATGATGACGGGTACGATCTTCTGCAATATCTGCTCCACGTCTGAGGAACTGATGGAGCGTATTGACAACTGGGTCATGCCGCTGCACGTGCTGTTCTTTGTCATTTCGGGCGCGGAGCTGGATCTGGAGATTCTGGCGCATCCCGTGACCATCATCGTGGGCGTCATCTACATTCTGGCGCGCTCCGCCGGCAAGTATTACGGCGCGGCTGTCAGTTGCAAAATGACGGGCCAGAGCAAGGCGATTACCGACAATCTGGGCATTACGCTGCTGCCGCAGGCGGGCGTGGCGCTGGGCATGGCGATGACGGCCGCCACGCTGGAAAATGGCGCTCTGGCACGCAACGTGGTGCTGTTTGGGGTGCTGGTATACGAGCTGGTCGGCCCCACGCTGACCAAGCGCTCGCTGCTGGCGGTAGGGGAAATCCGCCCCGAAGGACGTATTAGCGCGCGTCGTCAGAATCAGCCCGAGGAAAAGAAATAATCAAAAAATCCCCGTATCCTTGTATGGATGCGGGGATCTTTGATGGTTTATCAGCCGTTGATCATGAAAGCCTTGTACGCCTTGACGGCTTCGTACAGGTCGGCCTTGCTGATGATTTCCTGCGGGGCGTGCATGCTAAGCACCGGCACGCCGCTGTCGATCACTTCCATGCCGTACAGCGCGCAGATATAGGCGATGGTGCCGCCGCCGCCCACGTCTACCTTGCCCAGCTCGGCGGTCTGCCAGTTGACGTTATTGTCGTCCATGATCTTGCGCAGACGGGCGATGAACTCGGGATTGGCGTCGTTGGAGCCGGATTTACCGCGGGAGCCCGTGAACTTATTGTAGCATACACCGCGGCCCAGGAAGGCGGCGTTCTTCTTTTCAAAGGCAGAAGCGTACAGCGGATCAAAGCCCGCGCTCACGTCGCAGGAGAGCATGCGGCAGGCGGCCAGCGCGCGGCGGAGGTTGAGATCGGAGTAATTGCCTTCGAGGTTCATCAGTTCGGCCAGCGCATTTTCAAAGTAATGCGCGCGCATGCCGGTAGCGCCCACAGAGCCGATTTCTTCCTTGTCCGCCAGCAGGCAGCAGCAGGTGTACTGGGGCACATCGGGCAGATCAAACAGCGCTTCGAGGGAGGCATAGGCGCAGACGCGGTCGTCATGACCGTAGCCC
>JAFXJP010000040.1 GCA_017532155.1 Clostridia bacterium
AGGGCCTGCCGGGCGACCTGTTTGAATCGGCACGTATCGACGGCGCGGGCGAATTCCGCATCCTGTGGCAGATCGTGCTGCCCCTGTCGCTGCCCATCATCTGCACGATCGGCCTGTACTACGCGGTATCCCACTGGAACACCTACACCGCGGCTATCTACTACATCAACACCACCAGCAAGATGCCGCTGCAGGTTGTGCTTCGCCGCATGATCAACCAGGCTACCTCTAATGAAGTAAGCGCCGATGACGTGATCCCGCCCGAGACCATCCGCATGGCGGCGGTTGTTGTGGCGACTGCTCCCGTTGTTATCATCTATCCCTTCATCCAGAAGTACTTCACCAAGGGTACTTTGGCTGGCGCGGTAAAAGGCTAATTGCTCTCCTCGCTTTGCAGCGTCATATCTGTGAAAAAACAGTAGCTTAATAGTTAATTTTATGCTATAATACTTGCACAGGTTAAAGTGTAACGCTACATAAAGTTATTCATAATGTGCCGAGAGTGCATATTATAAAATATTTAGAAAAGGAGACCCCAAGCATGAAGAAGCTCGTTTCTCTGCTCCTCGTTGCGATGATGGCTCTGTCCTTCATCCCCGCCATGGCTGACGAACCCGTTGAAATCATCGTCGCCGTGAAGTCTCTGGGCAATGGCTGGCCGGCCACCCTGGAAGAAGACTTTATCTACCAGAAGATCCTGGAAAAGACCGGCGTGGCTTGGAAGCTCACTCTGGTTGACGACTACTGGGCCGCTATGGGCCAGCGCATCGCCGGCGATAACATCCCCGATGTGTTCTTCATCGATGCGGACCATCAGTATGACTACGTAGAAGAAGAAGTTATGCTGAACCTGGATCCCTACCTCGATAACGAACTGAAGGCCGTTATGGACTTCCTGGGCGACACCAACCGTGCTCCCTACCTGGTAAACGGCTCTCTGTACTCCCTGCCCCGCCTGTACGTGACCGGCACCGGCGAAGGCACCAAGTCCCAGTGGGGCCTGCAGGTTCGTCAGGACTGGCTGAAGAAGCTGAACCTGGAAGCGCCCACCGACATCTACTCCCTGTACAATGTTGCCAAGGCCTTCTCTGAGCAGGATCCCGACGGCAATGGTCAGGATGATACCTACGGCATCTCTGGCGGCAGCGGCATCCGCGGCTTCCACATCATCGGCATGTGCTTCGACTTCGCTTTCGACAACTACATCGTCGAGCGCGATGGCAAGATCACCAACAGCCTCCTCTCTCCCGGCGCCGTGCAGGCTCTGGAATGGGCGAAGAAGTTCGTTGACGAAGGCCTGATGGACCCCGACATCATGACCACCACTGGTACCAACAACGCCATCGCTGGCAAGGTTGGTCTGCACTGCATCTCCTGGCCCGGCATGAACAAGCAGTATGCTCTGGACAACATCGCCGCGGTTAACCCCGACGCTTACTGGGATGTTATCGGCCCCCTGAACAACGAACTGGGCGGCGAAGACTACATGTACCCCTATGACGGCGTTGGCGGCGGCGACTCCTACGCCCTGTGCGCTGACCTGGCTGACGACGAAGAAAAGCTGCAGGCTGTCTTCAAGGTACTTAACTACCTGACCACCGACGAAGGCTCCTACCTGGTCATGTTCGGTATCGAAGGCGAGCACTGGAACATGGTGGACGGCAAGCCCGTGATGACCGAAAAGGCCGGCGAAGCCAACTACATTTCCACCTACCAGATCTACTCCCGTATCGAAATGCCCTACCTGCAGGCCAAGTTCCCCGAAGCCGAGCGCGCCTTCTCCTACACCATGAGCATCAACCAGTATGAGTATCTGAACAGCCTGGTTGTTCCTCCGGAAGGCATGTTCCTCAACGAAATGCAGGCCTACATCACCACCCAGCTGACCGCTTTCGTGTATGGCGATCGTCCCATCTCTCAGGAAGAGTATGACAAGTTCCTCAAGGAACTGGACGACCTGTATGGCTTCAACGCCTACATGCAGTCTGCCACCGAACAGCTGAACGCTTACGGCTACGGTGTGTAATTCAGGCTTAACTGAATAACAGCAACTAAAAAGGCTGCCGCGCAGAAATGCGCGGCAGTTTTTTTGTTTATGCAAAAGCGGCAGATTGTTACAACCTGCCGCTTTTATACGGTCTGCGGATCTTTTACCGCAGCCATTCCTTCATTTTTTCAGCGTCCTCGCGGGAGATTTCTTCGCTGGAGTAGCGCGCGCGTTCATATACATCCGCCGCCTGTGCAGGGGCTTTTTCCTGCAGCAGCACCTGCCGCGCGGTCAGATGCGCATCCGCGCTTTTGGCGCGTCCGCGCAGTACCCTGTAGCGCATGCGCACGCTTTCGCGCGGGGAAAGGCTGCTCCAGTCAACGGGCGCAGTTTTCGTGCGCTTCTCGCGGCGCTGAAAGAGCGCCCGGCGCATCTCGCCCCAGTCCATCAGGCTTTCTACGGTGTCCTCGTATGCGTCAGATACCTGATCCGCATAGCAGCGCAGACGCGCCCAGAGGTATTTTGCCAGGCGTATCAGCAGCTTGATCAGCTTTCGGATCAGCAAAACGCACAGCGCGGCAAAAATGACCGCTGCCAGTACATACAAAACGTATTCGAGAATCCGCCAGAACAGCGGCGTTTCGCCGGCGCCGTCTGCCAGCGCGCTCAGATCCATGCCGCCGCCTCCGCTGTTGACCAGCGGCTCAGCAGGCTTTTCGCGCAGGAAAAAGGCGATGATGGCGGCGATGATCCGCTTGAAAAAGTCCACAGCCGCCTCTGCTGCGCGGCGAATGCTTTCAAGATTGCAGGCAATAACCAGCGCCAGCGCCATCAGCCCTGTACGCATGCGGTTGCGCAGCCGCATCAGGCGCGTTGGGCGCTTATCGCCCGCCATGCCCTGGCTGAGCGACAATTCATTGAGTGCAAACAGGACGAATATGAAATACAATAGCGCCGTCAGCTTGAAATGCTGCGCTGCGCCGGCAAAATAATCCGCCCGCAGCAAAAACAGCCGCAGCGCATGCACCAGCACGCCGATATACCAGATGGTGGGCGGATATTCCTCGCCCGGCTCCTGGCAGAGCATCAGCAAATGATACGGGATGAACCCTGCGCACAGCGCGGCGGGAATCAGCGCGGCAAAGTTTACGCCCTGCTGCATGGTATAGTACGTCGTCAGCGCCCATTGCGCGGTTGTCAGCACAACGCACAGCGCCATGCGCCCGCGCTGCATGAGCCGCACGGCCATTGCCAGGAGGAGCGAAGCGGCCAGCATCGGCAGGAAAAAGGCGGCGTTATGCAGCATGCCCCAGCCAAACATCTCCAGCACCGAGGCGCCAAAGAGGAAGCTGCCCACCGTTACAAACAGCCACGACGGCCTGATCATGCCTTTTCGCCTCCCTTCAGCAGCATCAGCTGCACATGGTTGCCGCGGCGGCGCAAAAGCTCCATGTGCTCGTGAATCTCTGCGCTTTCATAGCAGGAGAGGATGATAATATCCATGCCCGTCAGCTGCGACAGCGATTCGAGGAACAGCGGGAAGCGCCGGGCGCGCTTGACCTGAAGCAGCGACATGGCGCTCAGCAGCATATCCTCTGCGCCGGCGCCGCCCACGGGCGATACATAGGCGCAGTCCGTGCTGCCTTCCATGGGCATGTTGGCGGCAAAGCCTGCCTGCGTGCCCATTTTCAGCGCTTTTATGCAGATTGTCGCCAGGATGCTGATGCCATGCTCGATCTGCTCCTGCTCATAGTCCATCAGCTCGCCCCACTGATCCTCGCGGTTCTGGCAATTGAGAATCACCATCAATTTGGGATCTGCGGTAAAATCATGGGTTTTTACCTGCAATTCGTTCATGCGCGCTGTGGCCGCCCAGTGGATATCGCGCACGGGATCGCCCGCGCGGTAGGAGCGAATCCCGTTGACCAGGAACGGATCGTCGATGATGAAGCGCTTTACGCTTTCGTCGCCCTGATAGCGCTGGGAGGTGAAGAAGGGATCCTCGGGCAAAAGCTTAGGATATACATGCAGCTCCGCCGGCGCGCGCCAGGTGGCTTCGCTGGAGGCTACGCCCAGCAGATCGCCGCAGGTGACAGTGACGTCTCCCAGCACAAAATGCCCGCGATGGCGCAGCTTGACAGGATGCCGCCGTGTGACCTGGGAAAACGCCGGCAGCGTAAACACGCTCTTGTGGAAGCGGTCGAAGCGGATATCCAGCTCCTCCTCGCTTTTAAACTGTAGATAGGGCGATATATTGCTTTCGATGCGCAGCCAGGGCAAAAACAGCGGCTTGCGGTTGCGGATGACCTCGGTGAAGGTGATGGTGTCGCCCGCGGTGGCTGTTTTCTGCGAAAAGCTGCGCTCATAATGAAAGCCGCGGAATGCAAAGCGCGCAACAAGCACGCGCTGCAAAATCAGCAGCGCGACAAAGCCGAGCACCAGCACCAGCGAGCTCATAAATTATACCTCTTCTGTGGGGACGGGCGTATCGTGCAGGGCCTTGAGCACAATTTCCTCGCCCGTGCCGCCCTTGCCGTACAGGCCGCGGGCAATCACGCGATGCGCCAGCACGGGCAGCGCGAGCTTTTGCACGTCATCGGGCGTAACAAAGCTGCGGCCCTGGATGAGCGCATAGGCCTGGCAGGCGCGCATGAGCGCAAGCATGCCGCGCGGGCTGACGCCCAGCTGCGCGTTTTCATGGCGGCGCGTGTTTTCACACAGCGCAACGATGTATTCCTGCACGGGGCGGCTCACCTCGCACTGCGTCAGCGACTGCTGGGCGGCGATGATTTCATCGCGGGTGCACACGCTTTCAAGCTTCTCCAGCGGCGAATCCTTCAGGAAGCGGCTGAGGATCTGCACGGCGTCCTCCGTAGCCGGATAGCCGGGCGTCAGGCGCATAAGAAAACGGTCCAGCTGCGCCTCGGGCAGCGGGAAGGTGCCCTGGATTTCCACGGGATTCTGCGTAGCGATCACCAGGAAGGGCTCGGACAGCCTGCGCGTCACGCCGCCTTCGGTTACCTGGCGCTCCTCCATGCACTCAAGCAGCGCCGACTGCGTGCGCGGGGTAGCGCGGTTGATTTCATCCGCCAGCAGGATATTGGTAAACACCGGGCCGGGGATAAACTCAAACTCGCCTTTGTTCATCTGATATACGCGCGTGCCGGTAACGTCGGCGGGCAAAAGATCGGGCGTAAACTGCACGCGGGCAAAATCGCAGCAAAGCGACGCAGCCAGCGCGCGGGCAGTGACGGTCTTGCCTGTGCCGGGCACATCCTCCAGGAGCACATGGCCGCGCGCAATCACGGCAGCGAGCATCAGGTCGATCATCTCGCCCTTGCCCACAATCACGCGCTCGATATTTTCTTTTACCTTTTTCGCCAGAGCGGCGATTTCAAGAGGCTGCATAAGAATCCTCCGATTGTATAAAATGAATAGAAATATTATAGCACAGAGAAAGAATTGTGAAAAGAGAAAAGCAAGTCAAAAGGGCAGAAAAGGCAAAAACCGGAGAATAAGCGGGGCAAATGCGCCTCTTTCTCCGGTTCAAGCTTTATTTTACTTCAGCGCGCGCAGGGCAGCATCCAGCACGCCGCTTGCCACCTCGCAGCCGGCCTGCTTGAGCACAGCGTCCGACTGATGCCCGCCCGAGGCCAGTATGCAGCGGCAGGAAAGCGCGCGCGCTACCTCCGCATCGTGCAGCGTATCGCCGATCATCACGCAATCCGCCGGATTGATCTGCTGCACGCGCAGCCATTCGCGGCCGATATCCACCTTGGAAGTGGCGTAAATGTGATCCAGCCCCAGTACCGCGTCAAAGAAGGGCAGCACATCGTAGCGCTGCATCTGCCGCAGCAGATTATCCAGCTTGGAGGCAGACAGCACAGCCTGTCGCCAGCCCGCCGCACGGAAGGCATGCAGCGCCTCCAGCGCACCCTCGCGCAAAAGGCATTGCCCCTCGCGCGCGTTATATTCGTCCATCCATTCATGCGAGGTGACGGCAAACAGCTCGCCGCCCACGCCAAGCTTATCATAATACGCGCTGACCGGGAAGCAAAACACCTCGCGGTAGTGCTTTGTATCGCGCAGGGGCGGCAGATTATACTTTTGCAGCAGCGCGTTCATGGCTGCCGTGCCTGTCCATACGTCGTCCAGCAGCGTGCCGTTCCAGTCCCATAATACTGTTTTCAAGGGCGTGCCTCCGTGATTTCGCCGTTTTGTACGCGCAATATGGCGGCGGGCTGCGCGCCGGACAGATCGCTCAGATCTGTGCAGGTGAGCAGCGTCTGCACGCCGGCAATGCGCTCCAGCAGCCGCGTGCGGCGGCCGCCGTCCAGTTCGCTCAATACGTCGTCCAGCAGGAGGAGCGGCGCTTCTCCGCTGCGGTCTTTGAGCATATCCAATTCCGCCAGGCGCATGGACAGCACCGCTGTGCGCATCTGTCCCTGCGAGGCGAAGGCACGCATGTCGCGGCCCGAAAGCGTGAGCAAAAGATCATCCCTGTGCGGGCCGACGGTGGTTGTCATGCGGCGGATATCCTCTGCGCGGCTCTGCTGCAAAAGCGCGTGCAGATCCTCTGCGGGCTTGACGCTCTCGCTCAAATGCCCCTGATAGCGCAGGGAAAAGGTCTCCTCCGCGCGGCCGCCGATGTGTGCGTAATGCCCGCCGGCATAGCCGCTGAGCGCCTGCGCGGCGTATTGGCGCGCCTTGACCACGGGCGCGGCGGCGGCGCACAATTGCTCATCCCAGGCCGGCAGCGTGGCGCTGGAGGCGCCGTGCGCGATATCGTGCAGCAATGCATTGCGCTGCTTGAGCGCGCTGTTATACTGCTGCAGCGCGTAAAAATAGCCCTTGCCGCACTGGGACAGCAGCATATCGAGAAAGCGTCTTCTGCCCTGCGGCGCGCCGCGCACGATATCCAGATCCTCCGGCGAAAACATCACGCACGTCACATGACCCATCAATTCGCCCGTGCGCGAGGCCGTTTTGCCGTTGATGTACAGGAGCTTGCGCTTGTGCGCCGTGGGCGCGTACAGCCTGACGCCTACGTCATCCACGCCGTCCTCCCGCTGCACCTTCACCTGCACTGCCGCCGTTTCCTGCCCTTCGCGGATCATTTCCTTATCCGCGCTGGTGCGATGGCTGCGTCCCAGGCAGCACAAATGCACCGCCTCCAGCAGATTGGTCTTGCCCGCGCCGTTTTCGCCCACGAAAACAGTCACGCCCTGGGGAGGCGAGAGCAAAACCTGGCGGTAGCTGCGAAAATCATGCAGCCTCAGCGACAAAATGTGCATTACTTGTGGTACCTTTCACCTGATAGTATCTTTTGCGCACGGTAAATCTGCTCCAGCAGCATTACGCGGAACAATTGGTGCGGGAAGGTCATTTTGCTCATGGAGAGCTTTTTGTTGGCGCGGCGGATTACCTCGTCGCTCAGTCCCAGCGAGCCGCCGATGACAAACACCACGCGGCTGCCGTACATCTCCCGCTCGCGGAAAAATTCCGATAATTCGACGCTGTCCATCTGCTTGCCGTCAATGCAGTTGGCCACCACAAAATCGTCCGGGCGAATTTTTGAAAGGATCATTTCGCCCTCTTTTTTCTTGGTCATATCGCCGCCGTCCTCGGGCAGATCATCCACTTCGATGATATCCAGCTTCACATAGCGGCTCAGGCGCTTTTTATATTCCTCGGCGGCGTCGCGGAAGAATTTTTCCCTTAGACGGCCCACGCCGATAATTACAACTGGCTGCATACTGCCTCCCTGATGTGGCGCAGCGCATCGTGAAGATCGGCTGCGACATAATCCACCAGCCCTTTGTGCATTTCGCCGCAGGGGATGATATCGGGCACCATCACGGTGTGCATGCCCGCATTGCGCCCGGCGCGCAGGCCGTGGATGGAATCCTCCACCACGCAGCAGCTTTGCGGTGATACGCCAAGCAGCTCGGCGCCCTTTAAAAAGCAATCCGGCGCAGGCTTGCTCTCAAGCCCCAGATCGCCCGAAACGATGGTGGAAAACGCACCCGCCAGCGGAGAATGCTGAAGATAAAAATCAATTACGCTGCGGTTGGAAGAGGAGACGATGGCATAGGGCACGCCCATCGCCTGCAGGGCGGTGATGATTTCCAGGCAGCCCTTTTTCAGCGGCGTACCGTTTTTTTCGATATGCGCGCGCATGCCCTGAGCAAAGCGGCGCCAGTATTCCTCGCCGTCAAGCGATGGAAAAAACTGATGCAGATATTCCGTGCCCGCTTTTTCGGTCACGCCCAGCAGATCGTGCGCCATTTGCATCGTCACGGCACAGCCCATCTCCGCACCTGCGTCGATCTCCAGCTGCAGGCCCAGGCCTTCGGTGTCAAACAGTGTGCCGTCCATATCAAAAAGCACCGCTCTGATCATGCATTTTCGCCCCTTTCGTACCTTTCAGTATACAGGATTTACGCGCCGTTTGCAAGGTGCAGGTATTCAATCAGACCGTTTACGATGCTCTGCGCGCACAATTGCTGATAGTCCGCCGACAGCAGCTTTTGCTCCTCCTCGGCGTTTGACAAAAAGCCGCATTCGATCAAAACGGCGGGCAGGCTTTGCTCGCGCAAAACATAGTAATCGCCTGTGTGCGCGCTGCGCGGACGCATGGGGGCAAGGTTTGCGTTCATGCTTTGCTGGATGGCGCCGGCAAGCAGGCGGCTTTGCGCGTCGTCGGCGGTATAAAACACCTGCGGGCCGGATTGCGCGCGGTCGGGGTATTCGTTCATGTGCAGCGACAGAAAAACATCCGCGCCCTGCGCTGCGTCCACGCGCGCTTTGAGATCGCGGCGCTTGCGCTCTGCGCCGGGATCAGAAAGGGCAATATCCTTTTCGCGCGTGAGAATCACATCTGCGCCCTGGGCTTTCAGCGCGGTTTCAAGCGCCTTGCCCAATTGCAAATTGATGGCCTTTTCCAGTTCGCCGCTGTCGCGGCCCACTGCGCCGCCGTCATATCCGCCGTGTCCGGGGTCAACGCACACGGTCACGCCCGCCAGCGGGCCAGGCAATTTTCGTTCATTTTCTGTAACAATTACATCTTTTCCCTGATGCGTAACCACCATGAAAACAGCCACTGCGCACAGCAATAATCCACCGAGCCAAAGAACCTTTTTTCCCATAGTTATCCCCACTCCTTTCGCGCACTTTATGCAAAGAAATGAGGGATTATGCATATGATATACAAGCGCCGCCGCTGCATTCCTGCATAACGGGCCGATTTTTCGCGCAAAACCGACACTTTATGCAGCATATGCTTGCAACTGTGGAAAATGTTATTCATTTTTATGATTATTTGAAGTTTTCCACATTATCCACATAGTTATCCACCGTTTTTGCGTGAAAAACCCTTGAAAAACCGTGGTTTTTTGCCGTGCCGGTGGATAACTTTTGCAATCTGGATAAGTTATCCACCGTCCTACGCGAAAGTTTTCCACCGGAATTATCCACAGGAACACGCTTTCGGGCAATAGTTAAAAAAGTTTTAAGTGTGTAACGGGATTGCGTAGATATTACAAATTTATGCGGACAATTTGCGGCGGAGAGGGGGACGCTCGAGGGGGAGCGCTGCGCCTCATTGGAACTACACCCGCCTTTATCTGCCCAAGGGCAGCGGCGAATTTCGTTCTCTCTCAAGGGGAAGCCTTTGGGGTAGCGGCCAATAAAAAAGCCTTCCCCCTGAGGGGAAGGCGTCATCCGAAGGCTGTCGAAGGAGGTGTAGCTGCCCGCAGGCGGCGTTGTTTTATTCGTACAGCCGTATTTCAAACAGCCGGATTTCCTCCGCGCCGTGCGTTTCCATACGGTCGATGATCACGCGGTCGCACAGGATGCCGGGCAGGCTGTGCTTTGTAAAGCGCTGGTAAAGGCCGGCAAGCTGCATTTCGTGCACGCAGGTATTGCCCAGCATCAGTTTGATGCGGCAGGCGCGCAGGATTTCGGGCGGGGTTTGCTTACTCTGGCGGGAGATTACCTTATCATTGATGCTGATGGTGATTTCGCGCGAGAGGTTGCTGTCGCTTTTGATGTGCATTTCGCGCAGCTGCACCGGTGCGGCGAGGGCAAGTGAGATTTCGCTCTGATCGCAGACGCGGGCAGCAAAGCAGTGCGCTGCATCGCCCACAGTGCGCGAAACGCCGCTATTCAGGTTTTCCGCACCGCAGTGATCGGGCACAGAGGTGATTTTTGCCGTGCGGGCCAGGTCATGCGGATCTTCATTGACAATGCCGGGGATATAGCAGTCATCGCGCAGCAGCGTTTGCTGCAGCTCCTTCATGTGATCATTCACGCCGCGCGGCGTAGTGCCCTCGCGCAGCGCGATATATGCCGCCGTACCCACGGCCTGACCGCCCACAGCGCAGGTGGCCATCACGCGCGAGGAGGCAAAGGCCATGTGCGTGGCGCTGATGATGCGCCCGCAGGTGAAGAGGTTATCCACATTGCGCGAATATAAGCAGCGGTAGGGAATGGCGTATACGTCCGGCAGGTGCAGATACACCGTCGGGTCTTCGCTGTCGCTGAGGAAGCCCTCGATGACATGCACGTCCATCGGCCAGCCGCCGTAGGCGACGGCATCCTGAAAGCGCGCGCCCTGCTGGCAATCCTGCTCGCGCAGCACATAATCGCCCAGCACCCGGCGGCTTTCGCGTTTTCCGGGCAGCATGCCCACCCATTCCAGTTCGTAATTGTCCGCGCCGTGATCGCCGCCGTTTTTGATGTGATCCCACATGCCGTACACGGCCTTGAGCAGCTCTTCGCGCAGTACTTCGGCATCGTCAATGGTGTCAAATGTCCCGCCGCCCAGCTCAATCCACCAGTAACCGGAGGCAATATCCTTGTGCACGCGGTTGCGCAGGGCGTGCTCGGTGTAGGTGTTGGCAAAGTCCGGCTTGATGAAGGGCACGGGTTCCCCCATATCGCGGGCCTTGAACATCAGCGAATTGCCCATCGTGCAGTGATCGGCCATTTCCGGCGCATGCGGCTCGTCGTAAGTATCGCGGCTCTCGCGGCCAATCACATACTCCGCGCCCGCCAGGTGCGAAAGCGTGCCGTCGCCCGTCGCATCCACAAACAGCGGCGCAGTAAAGGTGAAGCGCTTTTCGGTGGTCTGCTGATAGGCCGTCACGCTGCTGATGCGGCCGTTTTCCACCGCTGCGCCGTCCATGCAGGTATTCATAAAGAGCGTGAGATGCTCGCACTGCATGGCCTTGTCAAAAAGTACCGCATCAAATACGGGATAGCTGTTCAAGGGATTGCGGCGCTTGTTTTCGAGCAATATTTCTTCAATGATGCCCGTTTCACGGGCATTTTTGCGCTTCATGTGATGATCCGCGCCGCAAATGTGCATGCGAATCTCGCTGGAAGCGTTGCCGCCCAGCACGCTGCGCGCGTGAATGAGCGCGGTGTTTACGCCCTTGCGGGCGGCAGCCATGGCAGCAATCAGGCCGCTCATGCCGCCGCCGACTACCACCAGATCAAAATGCAGGGAAATATACTGCATGAATGTTACCTCCAGCTTCAGTGTAACTCCATTGTAGCATCAATTGCAGCGAATGAGAAGCGTATATTTTGAGGGTACGGCGCATAACATGAACATCCGAATACAAGGAGGTTCTTATGTCCAGCGTATCATATTTTCCCGGCAGCAATACCTGCCGCGGGTTTCATGGGTATTTTCAGGAGCTGCTGCCCGATGACATGAAAAAACGCGTATATATCATCAAGGGCGGCCCGGGCGTGGGCAAATCAACGCTCATGCGGCGCATTGGCGCAGCCTGGGAAAAGCAGGGCCGGCAGGTGCAGTATTTCTGGTGCTCGGGTGATCCGGACAGCCTGGATGCGGTGATTGCCGACGGCTGCATGCTGATGGACGGCACGGCGCCGCATGTGACAGATCCTACGCTGCCCGGCGCGGCGGACGGCATTATCAATCTGGGAGAGTGCCTGGACGAAGTGATCATGGCGGCGCACCGCGAGGATGTGCTGCAGATCAACCGCGACATCCGGCGCTGTTATTCGCGCGCATATCATTATCTGACCGGCGCGGATGCGGCGCTGCGGGATATGCAGGAGGTGTACGCGCAGGCAGTGGATGAAGGTGCGCTGATCAATTTACGGCTGGAATTGATGGCTTTTATGCAGGGCATGTCCGGCCGCTGCCAGCATGCGTATGCGCAGGCGATCACCTGCAAGGGCGTGGTGGGGCATCTGAACAGCGTAAAGCGCGAAAAAATGCTGTGCCTGGATCTGCCCTTTGGCTTTGATGCGGATTGTTTGCTGCGGCCGCTGGCAATGCATTTGTCCGCGCGCGGCGTCGGGCATCTGGCGCTGATGCAGCCGCTGGACGGCAAAAAGCACGCGCATCTCATGACCGATCGCTGCGCGGTGTGCAGCTTTGTGGAAAAAGGCTGTGAAACGCGCACGCTGCCCTTTGATGAAAAAATACTGCGGCGCGAGCATGAGCAGCTGGCTTTCAATCGCGCGGCGTATGATCTGCTGCTCAATCAGGCGTTATCCGCGCTGCATGACGCCAAGGAAAAGCACGACGTGCTGGAGCGCATCTATGCCGACGCGATGGATTACCGCAAGCTGGACGACATGCAGGGAAATATGGTGCAAAGGATGACAAAAGCATGAGAAAAGCGCCCGGAAGGGCGCTTTTTTCTTATTGATGGTCGTCGTCTTTATCGTAGGTTCTGAGGTAATCCACCAGCTCCTGCAAGCTCTTTGCATGCTGAACGCCGTCCGTCATGCTCACCTTGAGGCGCTGCGGGCGCACCATGGGCAAGCCGTTGACAAAGTCCAGCTGCCGGGGTTCGTATTCCTCATTCTCGCGCTGACGCGTGTAGCCGCGGTAGCGCCAGTTGGGCGCCGGCGCGTCCTTGCGCCACGGGCGGCACTCCCAGTAATAGCCGCGGAAGGGATCGCGGTCACGGCACATGCGGTCGCAAAGCGCATCGTGCAGGCGGTCGCGCTCGGCGGCATACGCGGGATCGTCAATCAGATTCACGCACTCGTAGGGATCCTTCTCCAGATCGTAGAATTCATCCTCGCTCATCAGGTTAATCGACAGCTTGTAGCGCCCGTCCGTTACCGCGCGCATGGGCTGGAAGCCGCCGTAATGATCGTGATCAAGCTCGAAGCGGTTGAACTCCATGAAGGCGTATTGCGCGGCGGGCGCGTCAAGATCAAGCGCTGTTTGCAATATGCTCTCGCCCTGTAATTGCCTCGGGATGGGTACGCCGAAGTATTCCAGGATCGTGGGCGTGACGGCAATGTGCGAGATAGGGCCCTTGTCGTATACGCCGACCTGGCCTGCGGGATGGCGGATGATAAAGGGAATGCGCGTCACGTCGTCATAGGCCGCCGGGCCCTTGGCAAACAGGCAGTGGCTCTGCAAAAGATCGCCGTGATCGGAGGTGTACATGATCATCGCGTCGCGGGGCGCGGCGTCAACCACCTGGCCGATCAATTCATCCACATACGAATTGCAGCCGAAGAAGTGCGCCTGTTTGATTTTGAGATTCTCGCGGTCGGGCTGCAAACGCTCAGCCGCCCAGACCTTCTGATAGGAAGGCTTGCCCTCCAGCGTGTCATATACCGCCGGATTCTTGGGAAACTCAAAATCCTTGTACATGTCGTCATACGGCGGCGGACACAGGAAGGGAAAATGCGGCTCGTCAAAGGAGACGACCAAGAGATAATCCTCATCCTTGTATCTTTCCATAAAGTCCTTGGCGCGCTTTAATACCTGTGCGCCGTAGGTGAAATCCTCCGGCACCTGGGTAAAATCCATCATCTGCGGCAGACGGCTCATGATGCGCTCGTCCTCGGTCTTTTCCTCCAGATAGCGGCGCATGTCGTACCAGTAATCCTCATCCCAGCCATCCGGGCAGATGCCGTTGCCAAAGTAATCGCAGCCGTCCAGATGCCATTTGCCGATGTACGCGCAGCGGAAACCGTTGTCGTGCAGCCGCTGACCGACGGTCTTGACATTGTCGCCCAGCGCCATGGAATTGCCCCACGAGCCGTTGCAGGCGGGGAAAAGGCCGGTAAACAGCGCCGACCTGGCCGGGCCGCAGACGGGCTGGGCGGTGTATGCGCGCTCATAGCGCACGCCGCTTGCCGCCAGCGCATCGATGCAGGGCGTTTTGAGGCCCGTATCCTTGTAGCAGGATACCATGTCGTAGCGCTGGGTGTCGGTCATGATGAAAACAAGCTGCTTTTTCATAGCATCTCCTTAAAAAACGGCCTGCGGAAACACAGGCCGTTTTGTGATAAAAGAAACAGTAACTCGGCTGGGAGTAACGAGGGGCGCTAGCGCCCTCGTTTGCAATCCGCAGCGGCGGCATGTACGCCGAGAGGAGCAGTTGGAATACTGCTTCCGATATCATTTTCCGGCCGTGCGGCTAGCCGCACAGGAAAATGATGTGTCCGAGTAAAACAGCTTTAGCTGTTTTACCTCGGAAGCGCGTTAGCGCTTAATAGTCGGTATTCTTGCCGCCGAGGGTAATTTCATATCCCTTGGGCATGCGCGCGCGCTCGTCTTCGGCGTAGCGGGCGTGATCGTCAAAGGGCGGATAGAAGGAGTACTTCTCCTGACGGGCGGGAGACTGCATGATGCGCTCGTCCTTGACGGGGCAGCAGTCGGAGGCCATATGCGCGTCAAGCTTTGCCTTCAGCTCCATCACGCGGGGATTGGATTCATCATACTTATCCACAGCATCCGGGAAGGAATCGAAGTAGAAGTAGCGGTTGCCGATGGCGGAGTACACCAATTTGTCCTTGCCGGTGGCGACCATGTAGGTGCCGATGGTGCCGTTGGCGTACTGGCTGTATACTTCCTCGTGGGTGTCCTCAAAGAGGTTCACGCCGTCGTATTCATCCTTATCATAGCCAATGCCGCAGGCGGACAGGAGCGTGGGCGCCAGGTCAACCAGCGAGGCGGGATCATGGCGGATTTCATGCTCGTGGCCGGGCATCTTCAGCAGGAAGGGAATATTGGAGGCGGCGTCCAGCATCGTGCGCTTGCCCATGGAGCCGTAGTCGCCCATCATATCGCCGTGGTCAGAGGTGAACACGATGATGGTGTCGTCGTACATGCCCTTCTTCTTGAGGGTGTCGAGAATGCGGCTGATCTGGTAGTCCACAAAGGATACGCAGGCGTAGTAGTGCTCAACCAGCAGCTCCAGGCGGCGGGGAGAAATGCCCAGCGCGTCGCAGGTGTACTTGTTGCGCAGCATGTCGGCGTAGCTTTCCTTATCCTCCGGCACGAAGGGCGTGTGGTGGAAGGGGCCGCGGTAGATCTTGTTCCAGGGGGCCGGCGGGTAGAACGGGGGATGCGGATGGATGAAGGAGGCCATCAGGAAGACGGGCTCTTTTTCGGGATCCACGCCCTCCAGGAATTCCACCGCGCGGTCGCCTACCCACTGCGTGGGATGCGCTTCCTGCGGCAGCTGGGAAACCTGGGGAATATAATACAGCTCGCTGCGCTGGCCGTTGTAATCAAATACGTGCTTATAGGGGCCGGACTTGATGAACTTGGTATAGTCGTCATCAGGATGGGCCATTTCCTCCTGCGTATCGCGGGCACGGAAGCCCAGCGAACCGTACAGATCGGGATTATAATGCATTTTGCCTACGCAGTGGGTGTTGTAGCCGGCCTTGGTGAACTCAGCATAGAAGCCTTCGCCCTGGTAGACTTTGGTGCGGTCATTGGTGTTATTGCCGGTGCGCGCGCAGTACTGGCCGGCGAACATGCTCATACGCGCAGGCACGCACACGGGCGAGGGCGTATAGCAGCGGTCAAAAACGACGGCCTCGTTGGCGATAGAGTCCAGCGCAGGGGTGACGATCTTGTCGTTGCCCAGCGCGTGGATGGTATCGCGGCGCTGCTGGTCGGTGAAGATAAGGAGCACGTGTTTCTTTTTCATGGTCGGTCCCTCTCTTTATGTATAGTTAATGTTGATTGGTCGCAATAGTGACAATATCCTGCGGCACGTTAGCGATATAATCCGCCCCGGCGTCCCGGAGCGCCTCGGCTGTATGAAAGCCCCATGTGACGCCGACAGTGCGTGCGCCGGCATTTTTGCCCGTTACCATATCAATGGTGTGATCGCCGCAATACAGCGTATCAGCGCCCGAAACGCCGTATTTTTGCATCAGGCGGATCAATTCATCCGGCGCGGGCTTTAAAACCATGCCGGGGTGATCGCTGATGATTTCATCCAGCATGCTTTCATCAAAGAATGTGCGGCACAATTTATCGGCAATAGCCTTGGCCTTGTTGGTGACAATCGCTGTCACGATTCCTTTTTTCTTCAAGGCAAGCAGCATGTCCGCTACGCCGTCATAGGCCTGCGTCAGGTAGGTGAAATCCTGCTCATAGGTGCGCAGCCAGTCGTGCATCATTTCGTCATGCCGGCTGAGCGGCACATGCGCCTCCCGGCAGATGTTATTCCACAGGGCATTGGCGCCGCCGCCTGCCAGATGGCGGTATGCATTCTCCTGGAAGGGCGCATAGCCAAATCTTTTCAGCGTTTCGTTGGCGAAATAGGCGATTGACCGCAGGGAATTGATCGTCGTGCCGTCCAGATCAAAAATGCACAGATGAATCATAGATTCAGCACCTGTTCCATGACATAATGCGCGTGACGGCCGATATAATCCTTCATATCGTTGGGCGTGTGGAAATTGCTGGCCGCTTCGGAGATAAAGTCGCCCGTGTATTGAATATCGCGCAGCGCGGCTACCACGCGCGGCCAGTCAATCGTGCCCTCAAAGGGCAGCAGATGCAGATCGTCCTTGGCGTTGTTGTCGTGGATGTGCGTGGCATGCAGCCGGCGGCCGACAATATGCAGCGGCTCCCACTGATCGCCGCCCTTGTAGTGCATGTTGGCATGGCCCGTATCCCAGCAGGCGCCGATGCGCGCATCCTTGTAGCTGTCGATATAGGCTACCAGCTCCTCGGCCTGCGAAAAGCGGCCGCGGTTCATGTTTTCAAAGGCAATGTCCACGCCCTTTTTGAGCGCGTACTCCACCAGCGGATCATACTCCCTGTGGTTTTCAGCGATGAACTGATCCAGATCCCAGCTTTCGCTGCCGGGAACAACAAAATACCGGTCGGGATGGATCACTGCCCAGGGGAAGCCGATCACCGCCGCCACGTCAATGGCGCGGTAGAACATTTGAATAAAATAGGCATAGTCCTCGGGGGTTTGCCAGTTGACCTTGGCGGATTTGAAGGGCAGATGGCACTGCGGCAGGGAAATGCCCAGATCCTGCGCGGTCTGTGCAATGTCTTCGGCATCCTTCTGCCAGGTGGGCAGATGGAAGGTGGTTTTGTGCGAGCAGAGCCGGCACAGGTTAAAATCCACTACATCAAAGCCTGCGGCCTTGGCGCGGCGAAGGCATTCAATATAGCCGATATGCTCATCCGTGCCCAGCTGTTCACGGAAGAGAATGGACATGGTGCCGATACGCATAGTATTTTCTCCTTTACAGGACGGGCAGAAAAAACGATATTCTAACATTTATATTTTACGCGCAAACAGTGTTTTTTTCAAGTCCTTTGAAACAGTTGCGCAATGTAGCGGTATTTTTTGCACACTGTGCATATCTATTGATTTTTTTCGCCGTCTCCTATATCATAAAGAGGAAAATTTACAATTGATTTTACAGGATTTTTGTCATTTGCCATCGAATGATGGAAGTGTACGCTTATTTTCAGGAGGTTTCCATGCTGCGCAGAATACTAGCGCTCCTTTTATGTTTGCTGATGCTGCTGCCCGCGGTGCTGGCGGAGAATGTGCCCGCCGTGCAGGAATGCATATACACACCCGGTGAAAAAACGGTGATTCGCTATACCCTGCCAATGATGGCGACGATCTCGCTTGCCGTGTATGACGGCGAAAAGGAGGTTGCGTCCATCCTCAATAACCGCAAGATGATCGCCGGCAACCATGCGCTGGAGCTGGACGAGCAGTTCTTTGACGGCAGCGTTTCGGGCGCGCTCACGCTTGTGCTGACGGTGGACGGCGCGCAGTACACAGCGCCCTTTACCACGGAGGGCGCGGCGGCTGTGCCGAATGAAACGCCTGTGCCTGCGCCCGTTGCGGCGCCGACGGAAGCGCCTGCGGCTGAGCCTGTTATCGTGCCGACCGAAGCGCCTGCGGCCGCCGTGCCCGGCGCGGTCATTACGCCCGCGTATGAGAGCGAATATCATCCCGGGCATGAGAACTGCTACTGGTGCACGCCCATGGATATTACCGATGAAGAGGCCGTATGGAACATGCTCATCGCGCCTGTCAAGGTGATTGACGCCAAGCAAAAGGAGCAGGTGATCCTCTACGCCGAGCCCAGTGCGGACAGCGAGAAGATCGGCGTGGTCACCGGCGCGTCCCAGGCCGTGCATGTACTGGAGGAGATGGACAACGGCTGGGTGAAGGTGGAGACGTACTCCTCCTCCTTCCACGATTCCAAGGTCAAGGCGTGGAATAAGTTTGTCACGGGCTATCTCAAGGAATCGCAGCTAAAAACTTACACCCCGCGCACGGATTACGGCATGGTGGTGGATAAGCTGACGCAGAAGCTGTACATTTTCAAGGACGGCGCGCTGTTTACGACGCTGGCGGTATCCACGGGTCTGTACAACGAACGCCAGCCCTACAACGAAACGCGCTCGGGCGAGTTTCTTATCATCTCGCGCACGGGCGATTTCAAGAGCGACAACCTCATCTGCGCCAAGGCCCTGCGCTTTAACGGCGGCGATCTTTTGCACGAGGTGCCGCATGTGCTCAACGCCGACGGCAGCAAGAATTATAAAAACTGCGAGCCCAAGCTGGGCACTCGCGCCAGTCATGGCTGCATCCGCGTGCAGCGCCTCAAAAACGCTGAAAGCATTAACATGACCTGGATCTGGAATAATATCAAAGTGGGCACCAAGATGGTGGTGTGGGAGGATTATCAGGGCCGGCAGATTCCTGTTCCAAAGGACGATACGCCCCTTTACTACAATGCCAACGGCGGCAGCAATTACCATTCCACCGCCAATTGCAACGGCGTGAAGGAAAAATACCTGCCCCTGACTGCCTTTACCTATGGCGAGCTGGACACGGGCGATTATGCGGATCTGACCGTTTGCAGCTATTGCTACCCGCCGCTGCGCAAGGGGGAGATTGAGCAAATCAATCAGGAGCATCTCGTGTCGTCGCCCGGCATGGTGCCGCAGCATTTGCGGCAGGAGGATTGATAAGGGGAACGCGCTCTGCAGGCGGCGTTATCTTCAAATAAAAAACAGGCTGAGAAAATTCTCAGCCCGTTTTTTATTGCAATTATTGCTGGTCTATTAGCACCAGCTGCAATGCATTCAAATGGTTGATCAGCAGCGTTCTGGTTTCGAGGATGGAAGTGGTATTGGTCTGGATAATGGTGAAATAGGCGTCCAGATCCTGATACAGCGCATCAATGGCGTCGGCCGGCACGATGCGGCTGCTCTCGCCGTCAAGCGATATGGCCATGGCGTTGAGCTGGTCGAGCGAATACACATACTGGCGGATCTGCGCGAGGGTGGAAGCGGTGTTTGACTGCACCGAGCTTGTCAGCCTCTCGGCCAGCGTGCGGGCATTGGTCAGATCAGAGAGAATGCGGTGCTCAATCTGATCACGGGATTTGCTGCGGTAGGTGGCAGCGGAGGCGTACAGGCCGCCCAGCACCACGCAGCCAATCAGCGCGATGATGAGTACAAAAGCAATAATGGTGTTCTTCAGGCGATAATTCGCCATATTTTGACGCACCTGATGGGAATAGCGGTACATTTTTTCCTCCTTTTTCCCCTCGAAAATGGGAACACATCGCAGTATAGCACATTTTGCTGCGTTCGTAAAGCATCCGCGCGCCGGCAGAAAAAACCGTTACAATTTCCTGCGTGCATTTACATTTTGTTCACGTATTTTGACGCAAAACATGTTATAATAAAAAAGTATACGGAAAGGAGGATGGGCCGATGATTTCTTTTTCTCACGTGACCAAGCGCTATGGCGCTGTGGATGCGGTGCACGACCTTTCCTTTGAGATCCCGCGCGGGCAGTTTGTCGGCTTGCTGGGCCAGAACGGCGCGGGAAAAACAACCACGCTCAACATGCTCACCGGCTACCTTGCCCCGAGCGAGGGCCGCATTGAAATAAACGGACATGATCTTTTGACCGAGCCCCGCAGCGCCAAGCAGCATCTGGGGTATCTGCCCGAGCTGCCGCCGCTCTATGATGAAATGACGGTGGAGGGCTATTTGCGTTTTGTATGCCAATTGCGGCTGGTGGTGCGCGCGGATGTGCCGTCGCATGTGCGCGACATCGCGAAAAAAACAGGGCTTTCCGATATGCTTTCCCGCCGGGTGGGCAATCTTTCGAAGGGCTATCGCCAGCGCGTCGGCCTGGCGCAGGCGCTGTGCGGCGATCCGGAGGTTCTCATTCTTGACGAGCCTACGGTGGGCCTGGATCCCCGCCAGACGGCAGAATTGCGCGAAACGCTCAAGGAGATTGCGCGCGGGCGCACGGTGATTTTTTCTTCGCATATTCTTTCTGAGGTGCAGTCGCTGTGCGACCGGGTGCTGATACTGCATCACGGCAAAATGGTGTATGACCACGACGCGCATAAACTATCCCCCACCACAAAAATGCATGCGCGCATCCTCGCGGATGAAAAAACGCTTTTGCCCGCGCTGCGGTCGCTTGCGCACGTAACGCGCGTGACGCGCCTGCCTCAGCAGGAGAGCGGCGCGGTGGATGTGCTGATGGAATGCAGCGCGCTTTTGCCCGCTCAAAAGGAGCTGCACACGCTTTTGTCCGGGCTGCATGCGCCTCTGCTGCGCCTCACGCCCATGGACGAAACGCTGGAGGACGTCTTCCTGCGCTGTACGCAGGGCGGCTGATACTGACCGAAAGGACTGAATGCATTGCGCGCTATTCTTTCCCGCGAATTGCAAAGCTATTTTTATACGCCCATTGCGTATGTGTACATGGGCGTGTTTCTGATGCTCGGCAGCGTGTTTTTTGCCGTCAATAATCTGGCGGCGCGCTCGGGCGATATATTGACGCTTTTGTGGGACATGAGCTATCTGTGGCTGCTTTTGTCGCCCATCCTCACCATGCGCTCCTTCGCCGGCGAAAAGAAGGCGCGCACCGATCAGCTGCTTTTCACCTCGCCTGTATCGCTGTCCGCCGTGGTGCTGGGCAAGTATGCGGCGGCGTGCTGCGTGCTGCTTTTGATGGTGGTTATTTCCTTTGTTTATCCGCTGATTGTGGTGATTTACGGCCGCATTTATCCGGGCGAAATGCTGGCGGGATATCTGGGCTTTATTCTGCAGGGCTGCTTTTTTATCGCGCTGGATATGCATCTGTCCGCCCGCGCGTCCTCGCCCACCACGGCGGCGGTGATGGCCTTTGGCGCCAATATGCTGCTGTGGCTGCTGGATGTTGTCAATTCTGCCGTTGATCTGAGCATCTTTGCCCGGGCGGTGGATTTCATCAGTCCCTACATCCGCTATGAGCCCTTCACGCTGGGCCAGCTGAGCTTTGCGAGCCTGGTGTATTATGTGCTGTCCATTGCGCTGTTTTTGTTCCTGACGGTGCGTGTGCTGGATAAAAGGAGGTGGAGCGAATGAAAAAGCTGCCTCTTATCCTGCGCCGGCGCACGGCGCATGCGCTCCTTTGCGCGCTGGCGGCGCTTTTGTGCGCCATGCTGATTCTGGTGGTGGATACGCTGGAGGAAAGAAAGGGCCTGCGGCTGGATCTTTCCTACAACGCCATTACCTCCTACTCTGAAACGACGGAGGAAATCCTGCGGGAGCTGGATACGCCCGTGCATGTATACGCGCTCTTTTCGGCGGGCAGCGAGGATCAGCAGCTGATTGAACTGCTCAGCCGCTATCAGGCCGCGAGCAAAAATTTCACCTGGTCGCAGGAGAACCTGACCCGCAATCCGCTTCTGGCGCAGATTGTATCCAGCGAATTGAGCGACAGCGCCGTTTCCAGCGACTGTATGGTGATCCGCTGCGAAAAGACGGGCCGCACGCGCATTCTTTCGGGCAATGATTATGTGCAGTACAGCTACAACGCGCAGACCGGCGCGTATGACGCGGTGGGCTGGACATATGAAAAGAGCCTGTCGGAGGCCATTTTGTATGTGACGAGCGATGAACTGCCGCTGCTGCAGATCCTCACCGGCCATGACGAGCTGGATGAGGATGAGGCTGCCGTGCTGGAGGACAAGCTGACAAGCGCCAATTACCGCCTGCAGCGCATCCACCTGGCGCTGGGCGATATTCCCGATCCCACCTGTCCGCTGCTGATTCTCTCCCCGCGCATGGATCTGACGGAGGCGGAATTGCAAACGCTCTATGATTTTGCGCGTCTGGGCGGCAATTTCTTTATCACCGTTGATTTTGACGATCCGGATGAACTGCCCAATTTCTATTCTCTCTACCGCGAATACGGCATCGAGCCGCTGCCCGGCATTCTGGTGGCGGATGAAAATGATCCGGCCAGCTATTACTATAACAACAGTCAGCTGCTGCCCGAAATGCTGCCCGGCGACGTGACGGATTATCTGTATGCCAACGACTTTACGCAGATTATCATGGTGGGCGCGCGCGCCTTTGCCATGCCGGGCGAAACGGACAATTCGCTTCTTTTGACGGTCAATCTGCAAAGCGGAAAGACGGCCTATATCCGCAATTTTGACGAAACGCTCAGCAACGAGCAGATTTCCGTTGCCCGCCAGGAGGATGATCTTTCGGGGCAGTTTGCCCTGGCGCTGACGGCGGACCGCGCCTTTTCTGACGGCACGCGCTCGCGGGCGTTTGTGATTGGCTCCTCGGCCATATTTACCGACAGCACGGGCTTTATGTACGGCAACACCTACGCCGGTGAATTGCTTTTGTACGCCATGCAGCATCTGAGCGGCAAGGAGACGATTGATCTGAGCATTCTGCCGCGCGAGGCGGTGCGCCCGCAGCTGGATTATACCGATGCAGCCGTTCCCTCGCTCCTGCTGACGATTGCGCCGCTGATTGTGCTGGTGGCGGCGGTGGCCATCCTGCGGCCGCGCAGGCACCTGTAATGGCTGTGCGCAAGCGCGCAGTGCGCGCCGAGAAAAAAATGCGCCGTCTTTTCCTGACGGCGTTGTTTGCCCTGCTGGCGGCGGCAGCGGCGGCGATTATTTTCTATGTCAGCCGCGAAGCAGAGATTCCCGTCATTGAGCGCAAGGGCGTTCAAAGCGTTACCTTTGCCAGCTATGATCCGCAGGATATTGTTTCCCTGACGGTGAAAAATCAGGAGGATGAATACACCATCACCCAGCAAAACGGCGTGGCGATGATGGAAGGCCGGGCGGATTTTGTGTTTTCTGAAAATATGCTCACGCCCCTGCTGGCCAATGCAGCGCTGGTTTTTGCCGAGGAAAAGATCATGGATATGCCCGGCAGCGGCTATGACGACCGCGATTTCGGGCTGCTGGAAAGAGGCATTCATGTATCCGTTTGCTATGCCGACGGCCGGGAGATTGCCTTCCGCATCGGTGATCTGATCCCGCAGGAAACGCCATTGTACTATATGCGCGTGGAGGGCGACGACGGGCTGTATGCTGTAGGGCAGGATGTACAGGAGATTTTTATGCTGCCGGCGGATTCGCTGCATGCCGTGACCAATCCGGCGCTGAACGCTGAGCTGTTGGATCAGATTTCATTCACGGGCGAAAATCCCTTCACGATGGAATATACCGGCAGCGAGTGGTATCTGACCGCGCCCTTCCGCTATCCGCTGAGCACGGCAAAGGTGAATGCTTTCCTCAAAAAGCTGGAGGAGATTCGCTTTGCACAGTATGTTGCGCCCGAGGAGAAGGCTGATTTGCCCGCGCTGGGATTATCCCCTGCGCTGCGCACGATGACGGTGTCCGTTGCGCCCAGCATCCTGACGGGCTATGATGAAAACGGTCAGGCGATTGCCTCCGAGCATCTGGATGGCTATGAGCTGAGCTTCCATTGCGGCGCGGACAAGGGCGATGTGCTCTTTTACTGCCTGTACCGCGGCGATGTGGTGCTGGCCACGCGCTTTTCGGCGTCGGTGCTTTTGTCGCAGACATATGACACGCTGCTGCAGACTGCGCCCTTTGGCATTGCAGTGAATGAGCTGACGCGCCTGGAATGGCAATCGAAAACGCAAACGCGCGCCTGGGACATCACGCTGCATGAGCGCGTGCTTCCCAATAACGAATTTGAAACCGACGACTCGGGCAATGTTCTCTATGATGTGCGCGTCTGGCAGGATGAAAATGAGGTGGACAGCGATGCGTTTTTGCTGTTCTACAGCCGTCTGGTAGATGTGGCGATGACACAGCGGCTGCCGTCGGATTATGTTCTGCCTGCTCAAAGCGAGGGGACAATCACCCTGCACCGGGAAAGAGATGCGCGCAGGATTGAATTGTATGCGTACGGCGAGCTGCATTACGCGGTGAGCGTGGACGGCGTGGCGCTGTATTATATCAGCCGCGACGCCATAGACGGGTTGCAGCTGCCGTGAGAGAACAAAGGACAGTCGGTTTGAATGCTGGCTTTTTCCTATGTCGCGGCAGTTTATAAGAGAAAGACGGAGAATCTCAGGGACTTGAGCAAGCTCGGTTCCGTGATCTTCTCCGTCTTTTTCAGTTTGCTAAAGCAAACCTGCGGAGCAAACTCCGCAGGCGGCGTTTTTTATACCAGTCTAAGCCTTGATGCTACGCGTTCCATCATGGGAATTGCTTCTTCCAGTTTTACAATCTCCACGCTGCCGTAGTCCATATCCAGCGTGCGCTCCCAGAGGAAGCGTGCGGAGGAGACGACCTCCGTCAAGGGATCGGCCACGCTCACGCCTGTGCGAACGCACTCGAGGATGACCTCGCACATTTCATCGTAGAAGGCTGTGAACACCTCAAATACCAGGCTTTCAAGGCCGCGGCGCGCCACATGCGCTGCGCCTGTTTCGTTGAGGATCATCATCAGATCGCCCAGTTCCTGCTTGAAGGTATCGCGCATGGCAGAGCGCAGCACATTTTCCATCACTGCCGCTTCTTCGCGGGCGCGCAGGCGCAGCATGAGAAAGACAAAGTCCTCCTCCTCTGGCCTGAACCACTGCGTGTGGTACAGCAAACTGTTCATTTTTTCCCGCGTGCTTGTCACGCGCGTTTTTTTATACGCGTCAAAGTTTCGTTGCACCTTGCTTTCGCAGATGGCTATGAGCACGGAAAGCTTGCTGTCAAAGTAATGATAGAAGCTGCCCTTGCTGCACTTAAGCTCCTGGAGGATGTCATCCACCGTCGTTTCCAGGTAGCCCTTCTGGCAGAAAAGCTTTTCGGAAGCTTCTATGATGGCCTGCTTGCGCACTTCACCCTTGCGCATAAAACGCCCTCCTTTAATAATTGTATTCGATCTTCTGCGTATATGTGCGGTAGGTGGATTTGCGCACCAGCTCGCGGCCAGTTTCCACGCCGTTCATATAATACACGCGGTAGGTATTGTACACATAGCCCGGACGCGCCTTGCGGATTTCCTTGGTGGTGCCGTATTCCAGATTTTCGTTGAATACCATTTCCACTTCCGTGGGCGCGGGCGTGGTGGAGACCAGCTCTGTTGCAATGCCGATGGTAATGCCCGGATTGAAGGCCACGCCGTAAATCTCTACCACACAGGTACAAACGCGGTTGAGATTGCTTCCCTTGAGATAGGCCACGATATAAATGGGATGCCCGGAGGTATTCTTAAATTTGAAATCTATGCTCTGATCGATATTCTGATAGCTTTGCCAGTCCACTGTCGCGTCGCGGCCGGGTTCCACATAGGTGCTTGGCCAGGCGTGCGGATAGCGGCTGACAATCTCCATATTGGCGAGCATTGCGGTATTAAACAGCGTAGAGGACACCTGGCAGATGCCGCCGCCCGTGCCTTCTTCATTGGCGCCGGAGACGATCACGCCCGCCGAAAGATAGCCTTTTTCCACCGTGCGGCGGCCCGTCGCCTTGTTGAAGGAGAAGGTTTCACCGTTCTTTACTTCCATGGTGATGGCGTCGCACGCCAGGCGGATGTTGATATTGCGGTTGTAGTCCGCCAGCGTCTGCGTGGAATACGTCGCCACCAGACCAAAACTCTTGCTCAGCGTCGCCACGGTGGTGGCAGGCGTTACAGCCGTGGTATTGAGCGCAATGGCGCTGTTATAATTGCGCGCGTCCATCTGCGCGACAATGGCGCTATAAATCTGCTCTGCGTCAATATACGCGCCTACCTGCTCGGGATTGAATTTAAACGTGCGGGCAGAGGAATCAAAGGAATGCACTGAGGCGTCCCTGGGCTCCACATATACGCGGGAGGCGATGGTCTCCGCCAGCCTGCGCACGGTTGCCTTGTCATAGGTGATTTCGGTATACAGGTACGCGCCCTGCTGATTGACCTGCTGTGCATGCTGATAGCGCGCTTCAAAGGGCGTTATGTCGCTGCCCAGCGTGGAGAGCGTGCCCTGACGGCCGATAGTAAACGCCTCCTTGAGCACCGCCTCGGTATTACGCTTGAGCGGCAGCTCGTTTTGCGTAATGCGCCAGGTTTTGCCATCCACCGTCACCGCCAGCGAATAGCTTTCGTCGCTGTAATCGGCATACTGCTGCACCGCCAGCCGCGCCTCGGCCATCGTCATGCCGCCCAGGTGCACGCCGTCCACATGCACGCCGGCATAAAAGCGATCGTTGGACATGGCGGCAAGCTTTTGCTGAAAGATGGGATAATAGGTGGAGTGCAGCGTAGACACATAAAATCCTGCGCCCGCCAGAATGGCAATGCACAAAATGATCACCAGCAGCCATTTGCCCTCGCCCGAGCGGCTGCGGCGCGGCGGCTGCGAGGATTCATAGTTATTTCCCCGCGGCTGGGGCGGATAGGGCTGCTGATAATACGAATTGGACGGATAGCTCTGCTGGGGATAGGATTGCTGCTGATAAGGCTGCTGATAGTAATTGTTTTGCTGATAATTCTGCCGCGGCGGCTGATAGGGCGCCTGCTGCCAGGTATTCTCCTGCGGATAGGCAGCGCGCTGCGGCTGCTCATATTCCGGATAAGAAGGATACGCCTGCCCCTGCGTATCTTCAGGATACTGGGCGCGGTTGCGCTGCGAGCGGCGCTGACGGGGCTGAGGGGACGACTGCACGGGCGGCACCTCCTTTACAAAAAGTGTACTTTAGTATAAATATATTATACAGATATTGTTTTATGTGTCAATCGGGCGTATCATAACAGATTGTAAATTCCATCTGCCAATATCCGGCAGGAAACGCAAAAAAAGCGTTGAACTTCCATTGATTTACCCGTGATACGGTATACAATATAAAGAGAATCCGCAAAGGAGGCTGTGCCATGTTCAAAGTGCTGGTGGTCGAGGATGACCGCGAACTGCGCGAGCTTTTCAGCCGTGTGCTTACGCGCCATGGCTATAAAACGCTGGAAGCCGGCAACGGTGAAGAGGCTCTGGAGGTCCTTGACAGCGAATATATTGACGTCATCATTTCTGATATCATGATGCCCGTGATGGACGGATACGAATTGGTCCGTTCCCTGCGCGAGGCGGATATCAACATCCCCGTGCTGATGATCACCGCCAAGGACGCCTTCTCCGATATGGAAAGAGGCTTCCTTTCGGGCACGGATGATTATATGGTCAAGCCCGTCAACGTCAACGAAATGGTTTTGCGCGTGGGGGCGCTTTTGCGCCGGGCGCAGATGATTTCTGAACGAAGAGAGGTGCTGGGCGCTACAACGCTGGAATATGACTCGCTCTCCGTCATCTGCGGCGACAGCCGCACGGCGCTGCCGCAAAAGGAATTTATGCTCCTGTATAAAATGGCTGCTGCGCCGGGCCGCATCTTTACCCGCCAGCAGATCATGGACGATATCTGGGGCATGGACAGCGAGACTGACCCGCACACGGTTGACGTGCATATCGGCAGGCTTCGCGAGCGCTTCCGCGACAACCCGGATTTTGAGATCGTCACTATGCGCGGTCTTGGCTACAAGGTGGTGAAAAAGACGTGAACCTTAAAAAGATCAAATGGCGGCCGAGCGTCAAACTGTATTTTGTATTGTACACGTTCGTGTTTCTGTGCGTCGTATCCGGCGTTTCGGCGATCGTAACAGAATTGATTCAGCTGCTCACGCGCAAGTATTCCTTTGAGCTGCCCAGCGTTGTGTGGATGCTGATTATCTCCATCCCGCTTGGCACGGCGCTCAACACCCTGACCAGCCGTTTGTTCACCACGCCCATCACACGCCTCAACCGCGCCATGCGCACCGTGGCCAAGGGCGATTTCACCGTCCAGCTGACTGATCCCGGCTTTATCAGCGAAATGCGCGAATCCTACGAAAATTTCAACGTCATGACCCGTGCGCTGGGCACTACCGAAACGCTGCAGACCGATTTTATCAGCAACGTATCCCATGAGTTTAAAACGCCCATCAACGCCATTGAGGGCTATGCCATGCTGCTGCAGGACGATACGCAGTCCAATGAGGAAAAACAGCAGTGCGTGGATAAAATTCTCTTAAACACCCGCCGCCTGAGCGAGCTGGTCAGCAACATTCTGCTGTTGTCCAAGGTGGATAATCAGGGCATTCAGGCCGCCGGCAAGCCCTACCGGCTGGATGAGCAGCTCCGGCAGGCGGTGATGATGCTTGAGCACAAATGGACTGAAAAGAACATAGAATTGGACGTCGATCTGGATCCTGCCGTGTATGTGGGCAATGAATCCATGATGATGCATGTGTGGACCAATCTGATTGACAACGCCATCAAATTTGATCCCTACGGCGGTCAGCTGATGCTCAGGCTGCACAAAGCCAATCATCAATTGATCGTCACCGTGCAGGACAACGGCCCGGGCATTCCTGCCGACAAGCAGGCCCAGGTCTTTGATCGCTTCTATCAGGCGGACGGCTCGCACCGCGGCGAGGGCAACGGCCTGGGGCTGGCGCTGGTCAAGACCATCCTCACCAACTGCGGAGGCGAGATCACGCTGTCCAGCTATGAAAACACGGGCTGCCGCTTCACCGTCACGCTGCCCGCGCAGGATTAAAAGGAGCCTGTCTGATGCACCCCATTTTCCGCTGCCTTCTCTATGTAGCAGCGATTGGATTGCTTTCCAATCCCATCGCGTACTTTCTGCCGCGGCGCTGGTTTCACCCGGATCGCTTTCCCTTCCGCGCCTTCCGATGGGAAAAGAACGGCGCCGTTTATGAAAAAATCGGCATCCGCCGCTGGAAGGATAAGGTGATTGACCAGAGCCGTATCACGTCCTTCCTGGTCAAAAAAACCGTAACGCCGCGCATGACTGCCCGGCAGGCCCAGCAATTGGTCATTGAAACCTGTGTGTCGGAAGCCGTGCACCTGGCCCTGGCACTGCTCAGCCTTTATTGCCTCAGGCTTTGGCCTGGCCCTGGCGGCGTCATTTTTACGGCCCTGTTCATCGTATTTGGGCAATTGATGTACGCCGTCATTCAGCGCTATAACCGTCCGCGCCTGGCGGATGTTGCCAAGCGGCTGCAAAAGCGCGAACAGAGAATCAAAGAAAAAGAACTCACTGAATAAAACAGTGAGTTTTTTTCATATAAACCCCGGAAAAAATCTGCATTTTGCTTTGCCAATTGCGCCCTGTTCAACATTTCTTCAAAATTCTCACGATCAATTGACATTCGCCCTTTTCTTCGCTATACTTTTATACGAACAAACGTTCCCTTAAAATGTTCGCATAAGGAGGCGAAGATCATGAAAAACAGTAAAAAAATCGTGTACCGTAAGCTTGCCGCACGCATGACGCTGCTGGCCCTGAAAAAGACCGAGGTTGCAAAAATGCTGGGCATCAGCTATTCCTCACTGCGCAACAAGCTGTGCGGCGTGTCGGATTTTACCTTGCCGGAAGCGCTGCGCCTCAAGCAGCTTTTGTGCGTCACCGGCTCTATGGAAGAGCTTTTTGAAAAATACGAGGGGGCCTGAGGATGTCCAGTCAAACTGCCGCGCCGCTTGCGTCTGTCCGCGCGGGCGATTATCTCTCCCGCGTGCGCCGGCTGGAAGAGGAGCTGTCGCTTAAACTGCAGTATCTCAGCACACTGCGCACGCAAACGCCCACCTTTGCGCCGCATGAGCGCGTGACAGGCGGCGATATAGGCGATTCCACCGCGCACCGCGCCATCCGCATCGAGGAGCTGAGCGCGGAAATTGAAGGGCTGTACAACGCCATAGAGCACGCCCGCCGCGAAACAGAGCAGCTGGTGCGATCCCTGCCGGATGCGCGCGTGCGCATGCTGCTGGAGATGCGCTATCTCAACGGCTATAAATGGGACGCCATTGCCGATACCATGTTCGTCACGCCGCGTTCTGCCTTGCGCATGCATCAAAAGGCGCTGCACACCGTCTACGCGCTGTTAAGCGAAAAGCGCGCACAGCAAATCAAATAGCATCCTTTCGTCCTTTGCCGCATAGCGTAAAGCGGAGGACGAAGGAGCATGAAAAAGCAATCCGTTGGCAAACAGGCCGCTATTCTCACCTGCTTCAATGCGCTCACGCGCGCGCTGGGCTTTCTGCTGCGCATTGTGCTCAGCCGCCTGATGGGCGCTGAAGCCGTGGGTGTGATGGAGCTTTCCCACAGCGCGCATATGCTGTCCATCACGCCCGTCACGGCGGGGCTGCCACTGGCTGTCAGCCGCATGACGGCGCGTGATAAGAATGATCTTGCCCTGCGCGCAGGGCGGCAGCTGGTGTGGAAAATTTCGCTGTGCCTCTTGCCCGTGTGGCTGTTGCTTTCGCCCGTCATGGCGTATCTCATGCGTGATCTGCGCGTGCTGCCGTCGCTGCTGCTCTTTGCGCCGTGCATCCCTGTTTTAGGGCTTTCGGCCATTTACAACGGCTACTGCTACGGCAGCGGCAATGTATTTCCGCCCGCGCTGAGCGAAATTCTGGAGCAATTGCTGCGCTTTGCGCTCTCAGCGCTGCTGCTGTTATCGCTGCCGGGATTGACTGTTGCCGGCCGCGCGGCTGTGCCGGCGCTGGCAACCGCCGCAGCCGAGGCAGCGGGGCTTACGCTGGTGATCTTTCTGGTGCGCCGCCGTCCGGCAGGCGCTGCGCAGCTTTCTCCTGCCCAGCGGGAAATATTGCAGCTGTCGCTGCCGCTGATCCTGTCGCGGCTGCTTACGACCATGCTGCGCACGGCCTCCGGCGCGCTGATCCCGCTGCGGCTCATGGTCAGCGGTCTTGACCGCACAGCGGCGATGGAGGCCTTTGGCATGCTGCAGGGCATGGTGATGCCGCTGCTTTTTCTGCCGGGCATTCTGACCGGCGCGCTGGGCACGGTGGGCACATCGGCCATTGCCGAGCGCTCGGGCTATGCCCGGCGGCGCATGGCCATTGTACTGTTTCTCTCTGCGCTGCTATGCGGCTGTGCAGGCACGGCCCTGCTGCACAGCGGCTCCGCATTGATTTCCAAGCATCTGTACGCCCTGCCTGCGTTATCGCCGCTGCTTCGCGCTGCCTCGCCGCTGACGCTCCTGTTTGCGCTGCAGCATGCCGTAAACGGCGTGATGAGCGGGCTTGGCCTGCAAAAGCAATTGCTTCTGCCTGCGCTTTGTTCGGCTGTTATATCGCTTATTTGTCTTTACCTCTGGGCGGGGGATCCGGCGCTGCGCATCCTTGGCGCCATCCGCGCGATGGTGGTTTCGCAGACGCTGGGGGTGCTGTGGGGATTGTGGCTGGTATGGCGAAGAACAAAAGAAGGAACGTTCAAGAGGACGCTCTAAGACCGTGTGTTTTGGCAGACATTGCAAAAAAAGGAGAGAATCTCAGGGATTCGAGCAAGCTCGATCCGCTGATCTTCTCTCCTTTTTATGGCGCATTTCACGGGCTCATTCTTTGTCGTACAGCTCTGCGCCGTTCTTTTCAAGGACTGCCTGCACATCGCGCACGGATACTTCGCGCGGCGCAACGCCAGCCCTGGCGCTTAGCGCCGCTGCCGTGCCCGCTGCCTGACCGGTGGCCATGCACACCGCCATCACGCGATAGGACGCATGCGCGCGGTGCGTGCCCGAAATGCAGCGGCCCGAGAGCAGAAGATTATCCACCTTCTGCGGCAGCAGCGCGCGGTAAGGAATATCATAGGGCGTGGCAGGCTGAGACTTGCCCTCCGCCTGACCGCCGCCGGTGGGGTTATGAATATCGATGAGGAACCATGCGCGATGCACGACCACGTCCTCGTGGCGCGCGCCCTTTTCCACATCCCAGTCAGAGATCGTGTAATCGCCGTGGAAGCGGCGCGTTTCGCGCACGCCCAGCGTGGCCGCCGAGCTCTTCACGCGGCAGTTTTCATAGCCGGGCACGTATTTTTTGAGGAAAGCAATGATCTGCGGAATCTGTCCGCGCAGCTTTTCCTCTGCCAGCGTAGCGCCCTCAAGCGTCAGCGTATCATAGCCGTTGGCCTGGGTGGCGTTGACGTTGCGCTCGCCGGGATAGAACGTTTTGTGCAGGCGCACGATGGACACGTTTTCAGGCAGAATGCCCTTGGCGTGCAGATCCTTGCACATCTGGCTGTAGCCCGTTCCATCGGGCAGCTTTACGGGATCGGAGCCGCCGTTGCAGTAAATCGCTACGGAATCGTCCACATTTTCTATTGTAAATTCAATGGTAACAGGCTGGCAGCGGCCGTCGCTGTCGCGGCCCATGGAGAAGGGCGCGCCGGCGAGGAAGGCCAGCATGCCGTCGCCCGTGGAATCCACAAAGCACTTGGCGCGATAGGCGCTCAGGCCGGTAGGCGTGTTGACCACGACCGCGGTGATCTTGCCATCCTCCATGATCGCGTCGCACAGCGGGGCATTCAGCAAGAACTCCGCGCCGCTTTCGCGCACAAAGCGCATCAGACGGCCCTTGCCCTCTTCGGGATCCAGGTTCACTTCATCGCCAATATAGGATTTGCCCATGGGCACGTCCTCATGGCCCACGCGGAAAAGCTGCACAAGCTCGTCATACATCGTGCCCCTGGCCACGCCGCCGAGGATGGGATTGACATGCCCCACCGTCAGGTTGCCGCCCAGCACGCCATTTTTATCCAAAAGCAGCGTCTTTGCGCCTTCGCGCGCCGCAGCCACTGCTGCGCACACGCCGGCAGGGCCGCCGCCGACCACGATTACATCATATTCGCCCGCTACAGGAATCTGCTTCTGATACTGAATCATGCTCTGTTTCCTCCAAGCAAATTTCATTTTTTATCATTTTATCATCCGCGCGCGAAGGTGTCAATGATTGTGAAACGGGCAAAAGCGTGATATAATACAGACACTCATTACAGAAAGGAAGTCGTTTATTATGTGGCTGATCTCCACCAACTCCGGCCTGCATTCCGCACGCCCGGGGAAGCCGCGCTTCCGCATGCAGGATGCGCCCGCTGTATTCAAAAAGGCCGGTTTTGAGGCCATGGATATCAATTTTGCCGCCACGATCTACGACGGCGAATATAAGCACGAGCCGATCCTGGATGGCGATAATTATCTGTCTCAGGCCATGGAAGTCAAGCAGGCCTGCGATGAAAACGGCCTGGAAATGACGGTATCGCACCTGCCCTTCTACAATTATGAAATGGAAGACAAGGAAAAGCTGGCCTTTTGCAATCAGATGATGGAACGCGCCATCCGCGCCAGCGCGCATGTGGGCGTAAAATATGCCGTGGTGCATCCCCATCGCTGCCCCGCCAAGCATATCAAAATTGCGCGCACGGTGGAAATTCTGCGTCCCTTTGTGGAATTGGGCCGCAGCCTGGGCGTTACGCTGTGCGTGGAAAATATGTATACCGTCACTGCTGAAGCTACCCGCATGATTGCCGATGCGCTGGACTGCGGTATCTGCTGGGATGTGGGCCATGCCAATTTCGGCGGTCACGACCAGTACGCAGGCATTATGACGTGTGGAGAGCGCCTCAAGGTGCTGCATCTGCACGATAACAACGGTCAGGCCGACCTGCATATCCCTGCCTTTCAGGGCAATATCAACTGGCCGGAGGTTATGCGCGCGCTGCGTGACGTGAAATTCGAGGGCGAGCTTAACTTTGAAGTGGCGGTTTCCCGTGTGCCGGATGAGCTGCGCGAGCCGATGTATCGCTATATCGCCGACAGCGGCAAGCTGCTGCGGGACATGCATTAAAAAAGGCGTCCGTACAGGACGCCTTTCGCTCCTTCGTCCGCTATAGCGAACAAAGGAGCGGGACATCATTTTCCTGTGAGGCTCCGCCTCACGGCCGGAAAATGATATAGGAAGCAGCTTTCAGCTGCTCCTCGCACCGCACATGTCGCTGCTGCGGAATAAAAATGAAGGGGCTGGCCGCCCCTTCATTGCATCCCCGCCATTTTGTTTGGAGATGGATTAAAGGCGTCCGTACAGGACGCCTTCTTTTGTTATTCTTTTATTCCTGGCCAGGCTTTTTCAGCTGGATGGCATAATGGCCGCTGTCAACCATATCGCTCAGCAGCTGCAGTGCGCGGGTACGGCCTTCCTCATTCATATTATGGAAAGCAGCCAGCATCTGATCATCTTCGCCGGTGCCGGGGTTATCATCCACCAGACGGATGAAATCATCCATACTCATACCCAGCGCATCCACCAGTTTTTGCAAAGACTTATAGCGGGGATTGTCCGTCGCGCCGGACGCGATCTTGTCAATAGTACTCTTGGGCACGCCGCTCATCTGCGAAAGCATGTCGCTGGTCACGCCCTGACGCTGCATCACACTGCGAATAACTTCCAGACCCATAACTCCTCCAAGCACATAGGTGCATAAAATACAAAATCTTTTAATATTATATGTAAAATTCTTCTTTTCGTCAACAGTAAATTCGATTTAACTTCGATTTCTCTACCATTTTTTACAAAATAATCACATTCTCCATATATTTTCATATATGGAACCATTGACAAATAGAGATATCTAACCAGTCTAAGAAACCGATTTCTTCATTTCTCCAGTCAAAAATAATATTGCGCATGTTTTTTTATCGTTGACTTTATACGGCTGTATTTATATAATGAAATAAATTGGGCAAAATATTTATCGCCCATGTATGATCAAAGGAGGTTCGCTATGGAAGCTGGCAGTATCCCTTTACCCCCTGACACAGCCCACATACGCTGTCTGCTCCCGGCGAACATTGCCTGACGAGTAACAGCCTGCGCGACTGTGTCTTTCCAACAAACCAAAGGAGGAAAGACTCATGTCTCAGATTGATACCGCCTTCGGCACGGCTATTGCCCGGCTGTGGGAGGATAAAAAGTACAATACCCTTCGTGATGTGCTCAGCACGCTGCAGCCGCCTCAGGTTGTTGCCGTGCTGCTTTTGCTGCCCGAAACGGCGCTGGCGCCGCTGTTCCGCCTGCTGCCCAAGGAGCTGGCTGCCGAGACCTTCGTAGAGATGGAAAGCGACCAGCAGGAAAAGCTGATCCGCTCCTTCTCCGATACCGAGCTGAGAAGCGTGCTGGATGAATTGTATGTGGATGACGCGGTAGACCTGGTGGAAGAAATGCCCGCTAACGTCGTCAAGCGCATCCTCGCACAGGCTGATCCTGAATTGCGCCGCAGCATCAACGAGCTGCTGCAGTATCCCGAGGATTCTGCCGGCTCCATCATGACCACGGAGTTTGTCTCCCTGCGCCCGCATATGACGGCCGCTGACGCGCTTTCCTCCATCCGCCGCACCGGCATGGATAAGGAAACCGTCAACACCTGCTATGTCATGGATGACCGCCGGCATCTGATTGGCGTTGTCACGCTGCGGCAGATCGTCATGGCGAAGGAAGACGATACCATGGAAACGCTCATGGACCGCAACGTGATTTCCGTCACCACCCTGGAGGATCAGGAAACCGTGGCGCACATGTTCGCCCTCTACGACTATTTTGTCATTCCCGTCGTCGATAAGGAAAACCGTCTGGTGGGCATTGTCACCGTTGACGACGCCATCGACGTCATGGAAGAAGAAACCACCGAGGACGTCAGCAAGATGGCGGCTATGACGCCCAGCGACAAGCCTTATCTGAAAACAACCATCCTGGAATTGTTCAAGAGCCGCATTCCCTGGCTGCTTTTGCTGATGCTTTCCTCCACATTCACCGGCATGATCATCACGCACTTTGAGGGTGTGCTGGCCGCCTCCATCGCGCTCACCGCCGCCATTCCCATGCTGATGGGCACGGGCGGTAACAGCGGCAGCCAGTCCTCCGTTACCGTTATCCGTTCGCTGTCGCTGGAGGAAGTGCAGTTCTCGGATATGTTCCGCATCTGGTGGAAGGAAATCCGCGTGGCAGTGCTGTGCGGCCTGACGCTGGCAGTAGCCGAGTTTTTCAAGCTCCTTCTGTTTGATCGCATCGCTCCGCTGGTGGCCGCAACGATCTGCATCACGCTCTTTGCCACGGTCTGCCTGGCCAAGTTCGTTGGCTGCACCATGCCGCTGCTGGCCAAGAAGCTGGGCTTTGACCCGGCGGTAATGGCAAGCCCCTTCATCACCACCATCGTGGACGCCATGTCGCTGCTTATCTTCTGCGGCTGCGCGGGCATGATGCTGTAAAATAACGTATAAAAAAAGCCTGTGTTGAATATTTCACAACGCAGGTTTTTTGTTTATTTTTCTACGCTCTTGGATTGTTTCGAAAAGAGCTTGCTTTTTACGTCAATCAGCCAGGTTTTAAGTGATTGTTTGTCTGTCGGCGTACCCAGCCTTCCGGCGTCGGCGTCCAGCACCACGCGGCAGATATTGGCTACCACCGGGCCGGCAATCAGGCCCAGCACGCCGATCATCTGGAAGCCGGCAAACATGCTCATCATGGTTACCAGCGGATAGAGGCCAAGCTGCTTGCCGACGATGCGCGGCTCGATGGTCTGGCGGACGATCAGGCTGGTCAGGTATACAATAAACAGCCCCAGCGCCGAGGAATAATGCCCCAGGATCAGATCGATGATCGCCCAGGTGTTGATCACCAGGCCGGCGCCTACCACGGGCAGCGCATCAGCCACGCCGATGATCAGGCCCATCAGCAACGCATAGCGCTTGCCAATGATGATCAGGCCGAAGATGACCACCACCATCAGCACAAAGGAGATAAACAGCTGTGCGCGGATCTGCCCGAAAATGGCAAAGATGACGCCGTTCTTGATCAGACCGAACTGCTTGACCACATTGCCCGGGAAGGTGCGTTTGAAGTAATTGGCAATGCGCTCGCGGTCGTAGCTCATGTAGAAGGTGCACATGATCGTCAGCACGATGGTGAGGATCACATACGGCAGCGAGGTGGCGGTGGAAATCACCGTTGTCACCGTGCCCCAGGTGACTTTGCCGGTCAGGTTGGCGGCCACGCTCAGTACGTTCTGATATACGGTGTTCAGCAGGTTGCGGACAATATCCAGGAAGTTTTCCGGCAACAGATGGCTGTATTCGTTGTAAAGGTCGGTGATCCACACAGTCACCGTGTCGTAAGCCGTCTTGGCCATATTGGGCAGGCCGGCCACAAAGCTGATGGCTTCGGTGATCACACGGTTGGCAAAGATGATTACAATCGCTGTGATCATGCCAAAGAGCACGAACATGCACAAAAGCGTTGCCAGCGAGCGCGCCGCCTTGAACCGGCGGAAAAGCTTGCGCAGCACGCGGGCCACAGGCTCCATCAGCGAGGCGAAGAAGAACGCCAGCACTGTCGGCCAGCAATAGGGAAATACTTTGGCGGCAATTAAACAGCCCAGCACTGTGATGCCAATCAGCATCAATCGGCGCGGTACATCGTTATACGCCTTGTTCCAGGCGGATAGCTTTTCTAAAAATGTATTCATATAGACCTCCTGGCCCAACTGGAAGAAAAATGACTGGATATATTTATTGTATCAGAAGGAAACAAAAAACGCAACTGATCTCAGGGGATAAACATGTAAACATAATGAATACAGCAGATTATTTGACACAACGCGGCATCGCGGGTATACTAAATAAATACCATGCACGAGGAGGAGGAAACGCATGAGCCGCGTTTTTGTCCCTGAAAATTATTCCTCTGCGCTGTCGCTGTATGACACGCAGGAGGCTATTTCGCTGATCAAAAAGACATTTGAAAAATTGCTGTGCAACGCGCTCAATTTAAAGCGCGTGTCTGCGCCTTTGTTTGTAGAGGGCGCAAGCGGCCTTAATGACGACCTTTCGGGCGTTGAGCGCCCGGTTGATTTCACTGTGCGTGAAACGGGCACCAAGGCGCAGGTGGTGCATTCTCTGGCCAAGTGGAAGCGCCAGGCGCTGCATCAGTACGGCTTCCCGGTGGGCGAGGGCTTGTATACCGATATGAACGCCATCCGCCGCGATGAGGATCTGGATAACCTGCACTCCATTTATGTGGACCAGTGGGACTGGGAAAAGGTGATTACCGAGGAGGAGCGCACGCTCGATACCCTCAAGGACGCCATGCAGCGCATCGTTACCGCCGTGTGCGGCACGCTGGATTTTATCAAGTGGCGCTACCCGAACCTGCCTGTCACGCTCTCGCGCGATATCGTATTTGTTACCACGCAGGAATTGGAGGATATGTATCCCGACAAGACCGGCAAGGAGCGCGAAAATCTTTTCCTCAAGGAGCATAAGACCGTAGGCATTTTGCAGATCGGCGGCAAGCTGCGCTCCGGCAAGCCGCATGACGGCCGTGCGCCCGACTACGACGACTGGCAGCTCAACGGCGATATCATGTTCTACAATGAAGTGCTGGACTGCGCTTTTGAGCTAAGCAGCATGGGCATTCGCGTGTCGCCCGAGTCGCTGCGCTGTCAGCTGGAGGAATCCGGCAAGCAGGAGCGCGCTGCGCTTCCCTTCCACAAGAAGCTCCTGAACGGCGAATTGCCCTATACTATGGGCGGCGGCGTGGGCCAGAGCCGCATGTGCATGCTGCTGTTGGGCAAGGCGCATATCGGCGAGGTGCAGTCCTCCTTCTGGGATCAGGAAACGCACAGGATCTGCGAAGAAAACAATATTGTGCTGCTGTAAGAGGGACGTTCGAGGGACGGCTTTTGTGTCAAAAGCCTCCCTCGAGCTCCCTCGAAAACCACTCTGTGGTTGGCTTGTTATGGCAGGCTATACGAAAAAAGATCTGAAATCGAATGTACGAGCAAGCTCGTTCCTCGGTTTCAGATCTTTTTTCTTGCCCGTTTCACGGGCGCGATGGCTGCGCCATCGGCCTGCCGCGTTGTTGTGTGTTTGCGCCCGCGGGGGTATCGCCGTTTTTCCTGCAGGAAAACGAGCGGGATTAGGATAACGCCGCTGCGGCGGCTACACCTCATCCGTCTCGCTGTGCTCGATACCTTCCCCTCAAGGGGCAGGTGGTGCGGTTTACCGCACCGGATGAGGTGTAGCGCTCCGCAGAGCGCGTTACCCCCACCCCGCAGGCGATACCACACAATCAATCGGCAGGCCGATCACGCAAAGCGTGATCGCGCGCGTGGAACGCGCAGAAAAAGAGAGTGAAGATCAGCGAATCGAGCTTGCTCGATTTCCTGAGATTCACTCTCTTTTTCACACAGCCTGCCAAAACCGACCAACCAAAGACTGCCTTTCGGGGTGAGCTCGAGAGGGGGCTTTGGGCTCCAAAGCCGCCCTCTCGAACGCCCTCCCCCCGCTTACTTCTTTTCCTTCTTGAACAAATATTCCTCTACCTTGCCCTTGATCTCATCGCTGATCTCGCGCTTGATGGGGAAAACCTCCGCGCTGTCCACGCGCTTTGCCAGGTGCAGCGCCTGACGGAGGGTAATATCCAGAGACTTTTCATCCAGATAATTGCTCTTGAAGTTATCGCGGCGGTCATGGATATAGCCTGCGCCCATGGTGCCAAAGCGGCACAGGTTGACGGCGGGAACGCCGTGATCGGCAAA
>JAFXJP010000041.1 GCA_017532155.1 Clostridia bacterium
ACAGCCACGCCGGAGCCGTTGAGCGTGTGGCACAGCTGGGGCTTGCCCTTCACATCCTCGCGGTAGCGAATGCCGGCGCGGCGGGCCTGGAAATCCCAGCAGTTGGAGCAGGAAGAGATCTCCACGTAGCGGCCGTAGGAGGGCATCCATACTTCAATATCGTAGGTCTTGGCGGCGGAGAAGCCCATATCGCCCGTGCACAGGCAGATCACGCGATAGGGCAGACCCAGCAGCTGCAGCACCTTTTCGGCCTGACGGGTCATGGACTCGAGCTCTTCTTCGGACTGCTCGGGCTTGGTGATCTTGACCATCTCGACCTTGTTGAACTGATGCTGACGGATCAGACCGCGGGTGTCGCGGCCGGCGGAACCGGCCTCCGCGCGGAAGCAGGCAGAGTACGCGCAGTGACGGATGGGCAGGTCCTTGCCGTCCAGGATCATGTCGCGGTAGAGGTTGGTGACGGGCACTTCGGCGGTGGGGATGAGGAAGGTATCCTGATCCACCTTGTAGGCGTCCTCTTCAAATTTGGGCAATTGGCCCGTGCCGGTCATGGTGGAGCGGCTGACCATGTAGGGCGGCAGCACTTCCACATAGCCGTCGGCGGCGTGGGTGTCCATGAAGAAGTTGATCACCGCGCGCTCGAGGCGGGCGCCCAGGCCCTTGTACACCGTGAAGCGCGCGCCGGAAATCTTGGCGGCGGCGTCAAAGTCGAGGATCTTCAGATCCGTGCCGATATCCCAGTGGGCCTTGGGCTCCCAGCCAAACTGGCGGGGCTCGCCCCAGCGGCGCTGCTCGACGTTCTCGGTATCATCCTTGCCCACGGGCGTGGTCTCGTGGGGATAGTTGGGCAGGCGCAGCAGGAACTGATTGATATATTCCTCAATCTCCTTCACCTGCGCGTCAATTTCATTTACTTTGTCGCCAAGCGCGCGCATTTCATCCATGATGGTCTGCGCGTCGCCGCCCTGGCGCTTGATCTGCGCGATGCGCTTGCTTTCCTCATTGCGGCGGGCCTTGAGGGCTTCGGTCTCGGCCAACAGCTTGCGGCGCAGCTCTTCCTTTTCCAGGAATTCGGTGAGATCTACAGCGCTGTTGCGCTTCTGCAGGGCGTCAATCAGCTCCTGCGGGTTCTGACGAATGCGGCGGATATCCAGCATTTTGAGTTGCCTCCTTCATAAATCACAAAAAATAAAAAGCCCGTTCCCGCACATGGGGACGAACTTACTCCGCGATACCACCCCGATTGCCATGCAAAGCATGACCTCTCGACACGCTGTATGGGGCGCAACCCCCGCGGCTCCTCGCCGCGCGCTCATGGGTGGAAACCAGCTCGCCTTACCGCCTTGCACCAACCGGCGGCTCTCTGATAGGCTGAAACGGGATTATTCCCATTCATTGCGTACGGTGAAATTATATCAGCCAATCACAAAAAATGCAAGCCTTTTTCTTGCTATGCCGCGCAGCGCATGATATAATGTAGAAAATTGTTTCCACACGCAACGAAAAGGAGCTGCATATGCGAAAATTCCTGACGGTTTTGCTGCTTTTGTCCCTCTTTATTTCTCCCGCCCTGGCTGACGGCGATGAAATCATCGTGGCCAGAGAGCATTACTGCTCGTATCTGGATGACGCAGGCAACCTGTGGGTGTATGCCACCGCCGTGATCGAAAATTGGGCAGAGGTGCCGCAGTCGCCTGTACACACGGGCTTTCTGGTGCTGGCAAAGGACGGCTCAGTGATGATCGAAACGCCGCCCACGCTCTATCCGCCCGTCATTGACAGCATGGGCCGCGCTTATGTGGCCTCCGTTTTCTGCCTGGATGCCGCGCAGCAGGCGCAGTTTGACTGCGTGCAGCTGTCCTTTTTCCCGGGCAGCGGCATGGCGGGCACAAGCGTGCAGTATCTGCAGGCCGATCCCGCAACAGGGCTCATCAAAAATGATACCGCTGCCGCGATGGAAAACGTGACCGTGCTGCAGGTCTATTACGACGAAGCCGGCGCGATCGTCGGCACGCAGCTTGACACGCTCGCCATCGGCGCGGAGGAAAGCAAAATCGCAGAGCGCACCTTCCATTTTGCACCCTACGCAAGCGTTGAAACCATTGCCTACCAAACCACCCCGTAAAGGAGATATATCATGAAAAAGCTATTGTCGATTTTACTTGTTCTCTGTCTGCTCTGCCCTGCCGCGCTGGCGGACAGCGGCGATGTATACGTCAGCGAAAGCCATATCCACACCTATATGGAGGGTGAAAATCAGCGGCTGCATGCCGTATTCGTGCTGGAAAACCGCAGCGAGGAGCTGCTGGTGCCGGCCGCGGCCTCGGTCGCGCTGCTCAACGCACAGGGCGAGGTCTGTTATGAGGATATTTCGCCCATGTTTCCGCCTGCCCTGCAGCCCGGCGAGCGCGGCTATGTGTACGGCCTGGTGCTGCTCAGCCCGGAAATGCAAAAGCAGTATGACCATGCAGAATTGTACCTGGCGCTGACGGAATACAGCAAGGATGAAAAGGAAATGCTCTCCGAAATGGCAAAGCAGGTCCTGTATCCCAAGGCCACCGTCACTGCCGCCGGATCCACCGCCACCGTGCAGGTGACCAATACCGCCGGCATGGATATTCATGTGGGCGCGATTCTCCTGCTTCACCGCAACCAGGCCGGCGAAATTGTAGGCGTAACGGAGGATTTTATCATCAATCTGCCCGTGGGCGAAACGATGGAAAAGACCTATGAATTCCCATTCGCGGCCTTTGATACGGTAGAAATTTGCTGTTATGCAATGCCCATGTGATTTTCCTATTGAAATATCGATACAATATATGGTAGAATAATATATCAATTATTACTATTTGGGGAGGCATTTCTTATGAAGAAACTGCTTGCGATCGTTCTGCTGCTGTGCATGGTTTGCTCCTCCGCTTTCGCGCTGGGCAACCTGGAGCGCACTGAAACCCGCGTTGTCCGCGAAGCCAAGGACAACGGCAAGTTCGACATCAATGTTTTCATGCAGGTAAAGAACACCGGCGATATGCCCGTGTCTCTGGACAAGGCTGACATCTATCTGTACGACGCCAACAACACCGTGCTGGATGATGACTCCACCTACTCCATGTATCCTCCGATCCTGCAGCCCGGCGAAGTCGGCTACATCTATGACTGGATGTACAGCGTAGAAGCCGCCATCGCCAACAGCATCTCTTCCTACTCCATCAACATCGCGCCCGAGCACAAGTATCTGGAGGAAATCCAGAAGGTCACCCACACCGCCACCTACGCGGAAGTGCCCTACTACGACGATTTCGATCCCATCGTGACCTTCACCGTCACCAATGACACCGCCGCCGCTCTGTGGGAGCCCGACCTGGTTGTCGTTGTCCGCTCCGCCGAAGGCAAGATCCTGGATATCCAGACTGCCACCATGTACAATGTCGGCATCCCCGCCGGCAGCGTTGTTCTCTACGAAATGGATCTGGGCTCCTATAACCTGGAAGCCTGGAAGGCCGCCGGCCACACTGTCGGCTCCGTCGAGACCTTCGCTTACATCGAGCTCGACTAATCTTATCCCTTCACCGCCGTGTGCAATAACTGCACACGGCGTTTTTATTTTTTGTTTTTTGATATTTTACGAACGTTCGTGTTTATTTTCTATTGCATTGTTCGGAAATTTGGTGTATAATGCATGCTTGGTATGATGAAACACAGGAGGCTTTTGCCATGGACAAGTTCAAGCGCAATGAGCGTATCGCTGCAATGACCAAGGTGCTGACCAGCGCGCCCAACCGCATTTTCACGCTCTCTCATTTTTGTGAAATGTTCGGCGCCGCCAAGAGCACCGTATCGGAGGACGTCGCCATCCTGGCCGAAACGCTGCGCACCTTCCAGATGGGCACCCTGGAGACCGTCACCGGCGCGGCCGGCGGCATGCGCTATCGTCCGCTGGTGCAGTCGGGCGAAGGCCGTGCGCTGATGGAAAAGATCGTCGCCATGCTCAAGGACAGCAGCCGCGTTCTGCCCGGCGGCTTCCTGTATTTTTCCGATATTCTGTCTGATCCCCAGCTGGTTTCCGGCATGGGCCATATTTTCGCTGCCGAATATTATGACGCGGGCATTGATTTTGTGCTGACGATGGAAACCAAGGGCATTCCCGTGGCGCTGATGACCGCCGAAGCCCTGCATGTGCCGCTGATTATCGCGCGCCGCTCCTCCAAGGTATACGAGGGCAGCGCGGTGAATATCAATTACGTGTCCGGCAAGGGCGGTATCGAAACGATGAGCCTCTCTCGCCGTGCGGTACGCGAGGGCTCCAAAGCGCTGATTGTGGATGATTTCATGCGCGGCGGCGGCACGGCGCGTGGCATGCTCTCGCTCCTGGAGGAGTTCAACTGTAAGTGCGTGGGCATGCGCTTTGTCATGGCGCTGGAAAATCCTGCGCGCCGCATGAACGAAAATGAAAAATCGCTGATGGTCATGGATGAGATCGTGGATGGCGAGCCTGTGAGCATCCGCGTAAGCGATTGGGTAAAGTAACCGGGCAGTGCCCGGACCCTGTGCCGATCATATTGTTCACATGCACAGGCGTCCCACGTGGACAAACAATAATAAAGGAACAAAACATATGATTCTCATTATCGGTCTTGGCAATTACGGCGACCGCTACGCGCACACCCGCCACAATGCCGACTTTGATACCATCGATATTCTGGCCAGGCGCTTTAACATCAGCGTCGATCGCGCCCGCTGCCAGGGGCTGATCGGCGAAGGCCTGATCGGAAATGAGCGCGTAGCGCTGATCAAGCCGCAAACCTATATGAACCTCTCCGGCGACTGCGTGCAGGCCGCCATGCACTGGTATAAGGTAGATCCCGAGCAGGTGCTCATCATCAGCGATGATATCGATCTTGCCGTCGGGCAGATCCGCATGCGGCCGCATGGCGGCGCGGGCACGCACAACGGCTGGCGCGATATTCTGCTCAAGACGGGCTCGGACCGCTTCCCGCGCATCCGCGTGGGCGTAGGCGCGCGTCCGCCGCAGTGGGATCTGGCCGACTGGGTGCTTTCCCGCTATCAGGGCGAGGATGTGAAACTGATGGACGACGCCTTCCAGCGCGCGGCCGACGCGGCGGAGCATTTTGTCCGTCATGGCATCAACGACGCGATGAATATCTATAATCGGAAATTATCTCCAGAAAATACGTAAAATTTTGACACAGAAAAGGTAAAAACTTGACATTGCCACCAATATAGTATATTATGTTGGTGGTTTTTTCCGTATTTTCCATTCATTCTTTGAGGTGATTTGTATGAAAATTATCATTGACACCAAAGAAAACTGCGCAAAGCTGGCCGCGCAGGAATACAAAAAGCTCCTGAACGAAAAGCCCGACTGCATCCTGGGCCTGGCCACCGGCTCCACTCCCGAGGATCTGTACAAGGAACTGATCGCCATGAATAACGCCGGCGAAATCTCCTTCAAGCAGGTTAAGTCCTACAACCTGGACGAGTACGTCGGCCTCACCGGCGAGCATCCCCAGAGCTACCGCTTCTTCATGGATGACAAGCTGTTCAATCACGTGGACATCGACAAGAACAACACCCACGTACCCAACGGCATCGACATCGACGATGAAAAGGCCGCGCAGTACGACAAGGAAATCGAAGCCGCCGGCGGCATCGACCTGCAGCTCCTGGGCGTTGGCAACAACGGCCATATCGCCTTCAACGAGCCCGGCACGGCGCTGGACAGCGTCACCCACGTGGTAAAGCTCACGCAGTCCACCCTCGAAGCCAACAAGCGCTTCTTCGATTCCATCGATGATGTTCCCACCCACGCCGTGTGCATGGGCATCAAGACCATCATGAACGCCCGCAAGATCATCCTGATGGCCTACGGCAAGAACAAGGCCGCCGCCATGGCTAAGGCCATCAACGGCAAGATCGATCTGAATGTCCCCGCATCCATCCTGCAGCTGCATCCCGACTGCACGATTTACATGGATCAGGACGCCGCCAGCGAGCTGTAATCGATCGCCCTTTATGATTTTTAACGAGGTACGCAAGCTATCAACTGTGCCCGAAATGGACATAGTCTGGCTTGTGTACCTTTTTTCTTGAAAAAAGGAGGAATTTCCATGGGCAAATACTTTGGCACCGACGGCTTCCGCGGCGAAGCCAATAAAGACCTGACCGCGATCCACGCCTTCCGCCTGGGCCGTTTTCTGGGCACTTATTTCCACAAGGAAGGCGAGCGCTGCCGCGTCGTCATCGGCAAGGATACCCGCGCCTCCGGCTATATGCTGGAAGATGCGCTGTGCGCCGGCCTCACGTGCTCGGGCGCGGACGCCTATCTGCTGCATGTGACCACCACCGCTTCCGTGGCGCACATCGCGCGCATCGAAGGCTTTGACTGCGGCGTGATGATCAGCGCCAGCCACAATCCCTACTGGGATAACGGCCTGAAGCTGATCAACCGCAACGGCGAAAAGATGGAAGACGAGGTGATCAACGCCTGCGAAGCCTTCCTGGACAGTAACGAAGAGCCGCCGCTTGCCACGCGCGCCGGCATTGGCCGCGTTATTGATCACGCTGCCGGCCGCAACCGCTACCTTGGCTATCTGATCTCCCTGGCGCAGCACTCCTTCCGCGGCGTGCGCGTGGGCCTGGATTGTGCCAATGGCTCTTCCTGGCAGCTGGCCTCCAATCTGTTCAAGGCTCTGGGCGCAGAGGTGTATGCCATCGGGCAGTATCCCAACGGCGAAAACATCAATCTGGGCGTAGGCTCCACGCACCTTGAAACGCTGCAAAAGCATGTGCGCGATTTTCATCTGGACGTGGGCTTTGCCTTTGACGGCGACGCCGACCGCTGCCTGTGTGTGGATAACAACGGCAATCCCGTGGACGGCGATATGATCCTGTATCTTTATGCGAAATACATGCAGGAAAAAGGCACGCTGGGCAGCAGCGGCGTTGTGGCTACTATCATGAGCAATCTGGGCCTCTTCCGCTCGCTTGAAAAGCTGGGCATTCCCTGCGAGCAGACCGACGTAGGCGACCGGTTTGTCTACGAACGCATGCAGCAGACGGGCTATATTCTGGGCGGCGAGCAGTCCGGCCACATCATCTTTGGCAAGTTCGCCACCACGGGCGACGGTCTGCTGACGGCGCTGAAGGTCATGCAGGCGATGCTCGGACAGAAAAAATCTCTCGCTGAACTGCTGGAAGACTACGAAAAATACCCGCAAGTGCTCAAAAATGTGCGCGTTTCCGATAAGCAGGCCGTGCTCAGCCATCCCGATGTGCTGGCCGCCAAGGCGGAAGCTGAAAAGAAGCTTGGCGCGGACGGCCGCATGCTGCTGCGCAAGAGCGGCACGGAGCCCGTCATCCGCGTGATGGCCGAGGCCAGGACATTTGAAAAAGCGGACGAAGCGGTTGAAAAGGTGCTGTCTGCGATCAAGGACAGCGGCTTTACTATCTAACAGGAGATTATAAACATGCAGAAAATCACAGATTTATTCGATCTGACCAAGACCTGTGCGGCTGATATTTTTGCCGGCTGCGAATACGGTTTTCAGGTTTTGCCGAGAATCAAAGACTTTATCCTCGCCCTCGGCGAGACGCTCAGCAGCGAGGAATTTGACAATCCGCGCCCCACGGTGTGGATTGCGCGCGATGCGCAGGTCGCGCCCACGGCCTACATCGGCGACAACGTGATCATCGATCACGGCGCGGAGATCCGCCACTGCGCGTTCATCCGCGGCAATGCGATCGTTGGCAAGGGTGCCGTGGTCGGCAATTCCACTGAGCTGAAAAACGTGATTATCTTCGATTCCGCGCAATGCCCGCACTACAATTACGTAGGCGACAGCATTCTGGGCTACAAGGCGCACATGGGCGCGGCGTCCATCACCAGCAATGTGAAGGGCGACAAAAAGCTGGTTGTTCTCCGCTGCGGTGATGAGCGCATGGAAACGGGCATGAAGAAAGTCGGCGCGATGCTGGGCGATTATGCCGAGATCGGCTGCGGCTCGGTGCTCAACCCCGGCACGGTGATCGGCCGCGATTCGCAGATCTATCCGCTCACAAGCGTGCGCGGCGAGATCGGCGCGGGCATGATTGTGAAAGACATGGAGCATATTGTGGAAAAAAAGTGATTGACGGGGGAGACGTTACTTTCTTGAGTCAAGAAAGTAACAAAGAACCAGTCGTTGCGGCTGTTGGCGGCGTTCTTGTTGCGGCAGTTCGTTGAAAAAGGGTTTGGAATCGTTCAGGAAAGCAAGCTTTCCCCACGTTTCCAAGCCCTTTTTCAGTTTGCTTCGCAAACCCTGGACGGTTTCACCGTCCGGACTGCCGCTTTGTACACTTGTGCGTTTGGTTTCGCCGTTTTTTCTGCGGCAAAAACGAGCGGGCTTTGGATAGATTCTTTGCCATTGTTTCACGTGAAACATTGTGATAAAATAGAAGCAGCAAATAACGAATGTTTCACGTGAAACAATGGGAGGACATTATGCCGCAGTGGACAAAAGATCAACAGCAGGCCATTGACGCGCGCAACCCCGAGCTGCTGGTCAGCGCGGCGGCGGGCAGCGGCAAAACGGCTGTATTGATCGAGCACGTGCTCAAAATGCTGCGCGAGGGCGGACAGGTCACGCGATTGCTGATCATCACCTTTACACGCGCTGCCGCTGCCGAGCTGCGTGAGCGCCTGGCCACGGCATTGGATGCAGAATCTGCCGGCAGCCGCCATCTGCGTGAGCAGCTGCTGGATATTCGCCGCGCGGAGATTTCCACCCTGCACGTGTTCTGCCATAACGTCATTCGCATGCATTTTCAGGCGGCGGATGTCGATCCCACTGCGCGCGTGGGCGAAAACACGCAATTAGACCCGCTTTTGCAGCGCGCGCTGGACGAAGCGATTGAAAATATCTGCGCCGCCGAGGATGCCGACGCGCAGGCGCTGTGCGCACAATATAAAGATGAAGAAATTGTGGAGATGGCGCAGCAGCTTTATTCCTTCCTGCGCGCGCAGGAAAAACCCTGGGAATGGCTTGATCAGCATTTGCAGACAGATGACGCGCATGCGCTGAACCCCTTTCTGCTGTTACTGCGCAAGGAATGCCTGATGCGTCTGGAGGGCGCGCTGCAGCTGTGCGATCAATGCGAGCAGCTTTTAACGCTGCCCGGCGCGCCGCAGCATCTGGCAGTCACGCTGGACGCCGACCGCATGCTGATCGAGCAATTGGTGCAATCTGCGCGGCACGGCGATTTGATCGGTCAGGATATCAAATTCCCCGCCCGCGCCCGTGCGCCCCGCAATGCCGAATTTGATCCGCAGCTATTGGATCGCTATGCCTCTTTGCGCGACCGGATGAAGGATCTGGCGACAGAGGCCGTTTCCATGCTGCCCGCCAGCATCGAGGAAGCGCGCGGCGAAATTCTCTTCACCTATCCGGCGCTCAGGGCGCTCAGCCGGCTGGTGCGCGATATGGACACGCGCTACGCCCAATATAAAGAAGAAAAAAACCTGCTCGATTACGGTGATCTGGAGCATATGGCGCTCAAGGCGCTTGCTGATCCGCGCGTGCGCGAGCAGGTGGCCGCGCGATACGACGCGATATTTGTCGATGAATATCAGGATGTGTCGGCCATTCAGGAGGCCATCGTCCGCGCGATTCACACCAAGAACAACCGCCTTTTCATGGTCGGCGACGTAAAACAGTCCATTTATCGCTTCCGTCTGGCAGATCCCACCCTCTTTTTGAGCAAATATGAGCAGTTTGATGGCGCAGAACAGGCTGTATCCCGGCGAATTTTGCTTTCGCAGAATTTCCGCTCGCGAAAAAATATCCTCGATGCTGTCAATTGCGTGTTCGAGCGCGCCATGCGCCGCGGCGCAACGGAAATCGATTACGATGAAAAAGCGCAGCTGCATGCCGGTATTGAAACACAGGGCGATCCCGCCGTGCAATTGCATATCATCAGCGACGAAGTGGAAGCGCTCGAAAATGAGGATGAGGACGACCGCAAGGGCTGGATGTATGAAGCGCAGCTGGCTGCGCGGCTGATCCGCGAAAATATCGGCAAGCCCATCCGCGATAAGGACGGCGAACGTCCGCTGCGCTATCGGGATTGCGTCATTCTGCTGCGCAATGCCTCGGGCCGCGCGCCGCATATTGCAAAAATTCTGGCGCAGGAAGGCATTCCTTCCTACAGCGACGCCGACGGCCAGTATTTTGAATTGCCCGAAGTGCGCGATATGATGAACGTGCTGCGCGTGCTGGACAACCCTTTGCAGGATATTCCGCTGCTGTCCGCGCTGCGCTGCCCGTGCTTTGGCTTCACCAGCGCCCGGCTGGCGCGCATCCGCCTGAAGGATGAAACCCGGCAAAAGCCCTTCCATGAGGTGTTCTTTTCTCTGCGCGACAGCGAGGAGGATATTCAAAAAGCCTGCGAAAAGCTCGATTTCTGGCGCTTTTTGTCCAAACATTTGACAACAGATGCGCTGATCTGGCGTTTGCTTTCCGAAACGGGCCTGTATGCGCTTTCCGGCGCGCAGCGCGACGGCGCCATGCGGCAGGCCAATCTGCGCCTGCTTTGCGAACGCGCGCAGCAGGAGGGCGCGCGCAACTGCCTGCATGATTTTCTCAAGGTCTCGGATATCGCCCAGCACACCGGCGACGCCACCTCTGCCCGCGAGCTGGGTGAGAATGACGATGTGGTGCGCATCATGACGCTGCACAAATCCAAGGGTTTGGAATTTGCGCTGGTCATTCTGATGGAGCTGGGCCGCAATTTCCGCATGCCGTCAGACAGCGAGCTGCTGCGCACAGACGCGCAGACCGGCCTTGCCATCAAGCGCTGCGATGACATTGCCCGCGTGACGGGACATACGGCAGCCGGCCGCGCGCTCAGCTGCAAAAAAGAGCGCGAGCTGCGCAGCGAAGAAGCCAGATTGCTTTATGTTGGCATGACGCGCGCCCGCGAGCGGCTGATTTTGCTATCCTCGCCGCGCTCGCTGCAAAAATGCCGCGAGGTATGGGATCTGCCTACGGGCGATTACGCAGCCGGCTGCGCCCGCTGCATGCTGGATTGGATTGGTCAGGCCGTTGGCGAGGGACTGGCGGCGGGACATGACACCCTGTTCACCGCGCGCAACGGCAGCAACTGGGATTTGCGCTATCACGCGCCGAGCGAATTTAAGCAATTCATCGCCGAGCCCTCGCATTTTGTGCAGCCCGACGTATCCGGCGAGATCGATGCCCGCGTGCGCAGCTGGATGGAGCGAAAACCGCGGCAGCTGCATGTGCAAAAAACCAGCGTCACGGCGCTTTTGCGCGGTGCGGCGCTGTTGCCGGATATGGAGGAAACGCCCGAAACCAAGCGAAAAGCCCTGCATTTGGACACTTTACCGCAGGAATTGCCCAATTTTATGATGGAAAAGCAGCTGTCGGCGGCTGATCGCGGCACGGCGGCGCACAAGGCGCTGGGCGCGCTGGATCTTGCTGCAATTTCTGCTTCCGCTGGCCCGGCGCGGATTGAACTGATCAAAAAACAGCTGCTTGAAATGCAGAAAAGCGGCATTTTGACAGCAGAAGAAGCGGACGTCATCGATCTTTCCGATCTGATCACTTTTATCACGGGCGATCTGGGGCAGCGCATGCTTGCCTCTCCGCGCGTTCAGCGCGAATGGAGCTTTTGCTTGATGCACAATGAAATTCTGGTACAGGGCGTGCTGGATTTGTGCTTCATGGAGAACGGCGGCTGGGTACTGGTGGATTACAAGACGGACCGCTGCCCGGCTGAGGCGCTGCTTGACCTGTACCGCGAGCAGATTTTGTGGTACAAGAAGGCGCTTGAGGAGATTACCGAGGTGCCCGTGCGCGAGGTATGGCTGTATTCGCTCAGGAATAGCAAGACTGTAAAGGTAGAATGACGTGGGGGAGGGGGAGACGTTCGAGGGACGGCTTTTAAGATAAAAGCCTCCCTCGAGCTCCCTCGAAAACCAGTCTTTGGGTTGGCTTGTTTCGGCAGGCTATACGAAAAAGAGAGGTAAAACCGGCTGTGAAAGCAAGCTTTCCCACCGATTTTCCTCTCTTTTTCTAGCCCGTTTCACGGGCGCGATCACGCGCTGCGTGATCGGCCTGCCGCATTGTTGACTGCTATTGCCCGCGGGGGATCGCCGTAGCGCGAAACCCGCTCGTTTTTGCCGCAGCAAAAACGGCGCCAGCCAAACGCCACCCGCACCAAAGCGGCAGTCCGGACGGCTGCGCCGTCCGGGTTTGCGAAGCAAACTGAAAAGGACGGAGAAGATCACGGGATCGAGCTTGCTCGAATCCCTGAGATTCTCCGTCTTTTTCATAAAACTGCCGCGACAACATCGCAGCCAACTTCCAACCAAAACGCAGGTTCTTTGGTACTTTCTTGACGCAAGAAAGTACCGTTCCTCCTTCTAACATCAAAAGTCAAAGTCAGTCTAATAAATACACCCGCAAAAAAAGAGAGCGTCCGCAGACACTCTCTTTTTTTCTTCGTCAATCCTGGCCCAGCACGCGCACGGGCAGCACCAGATAGGTGTACTGATTGCCGCTCAGGGGCGCGATGATGCAGGGAGATACGTTGCTGTTAAAGCGCATGCAGATTTCGTCGGTATCCACATTGCGGATCACGTCGTTGAGATAGCGCGCGTTGAAAGCGATCTTGAATTCCTCGCTGGAATAGCTCACCGGGATATGCTCCAACGCCGTGCCGCGCTCGGCATTGGCAGTGATGGTCATTTCCTTTTCCGTCATGGCGAGGCGCAGCAGGTTGTTCTTGCCTTCGCGGGCCATCAGGGAAGCGCGCTCGATGGCGCCGATGAAATCATCGCGGCGCAGCTTCACTTCGCTCTTCCAGCTGGTGGGCAGAATCTGGCGGTAATTGATGTACTCGCCCGTCAGCAGCGTGCAAAAGCACTCGGTGTTATCAAAGGCCATCAGCATGCGGTTGTTAGAGCAGGAAATGCGCACAGGCTCTTCAGTTTCGCCCAGCATGCGCGCAAACTCGCCCATAATGCGGCCAGGAACGACGGCAGCCAGGCTGTCCTTGCCCTCGGGCAGGGTATTTTCGCACTGAATGCGCTGCAGCGCCAGACGGAAGCCGTCCAGACCCACAAAGCGCGTCTCGCCCGCTTCCACTTCCATCAGGCAGCCGGTCAGGATGCGGCGCGTTTCATCCGTGCTCACCGCAAACATAATGCGGCCCACAGCATCGCGCAGACGGTTCTGCGGCAGGGTCACCTCAAAGTTCGGCTTCACTTCCAGCACATCCGGGAATTCGCTGGCGTTCATGCCGGCCATGGAGGTATTGCTGCCCTGCGCGCGGATGGCGGCGCGGAAATTGCGATCGATCTCAATATCGATTTCGCCCGACAGCTTGCGCAGCAGCTCGCCAAAGAGCTTGGCGGGCATCACGGCCACGCCCTCTTCCACCACCATCGCGTTTACGCGGGTGCGGATGGTCATCTCACCGTCGGTACAGGTGAGGTAAATGCCTTCGTCGGAGGTTTCGATCAATACGCCCTCGTACACCGTGCGGACGGGGCGCGCGCTCAGCGCGTGAGAAACCAGGCTCATGCCCTGGTTGATGTCAGAAGCGTTCGCGGAAAAATGCATGCGATCACTACCCTTTCCTTGTTGTAGCTGAATAATAAATATCGTAGTAGTAGTAGGGGCTGTGGATAAGTGGATAAGTGCCAAAACCCCTTGCCGCGCCTGCGTTTTTGGGCTTTTGGGCCGGTGGAAAACCGGGTGGAAAAGCCCAGCGCAACTTGTGGAAAAGCGGCGTTTTGGATCTGTTTTCTGTCTGCAAACAGCCCATTTTGATTAACGCATCGGCAGCTGCAAAATCCTGCGCAGATTTTTTGCCAAAATATGATCCAAAACGAGTATATTTGGCAGGGCTGCTTCGATTATCCACATTATCCCCATTTGCAGTATCCACCAAAAGTGGACCAAAAAACCGCCTGAAACCAAGAATTTTCAACACTGTACACAAGTTATGCACAATGTTATCCACCGTTTTGGTGGAATTTGGGGTTCAATGGATTTTGTGTGTTTTTGCTTGAAATATGCAAAATTGCACACAAAAACATTATACCATAACCGGGGCAAAAAGGGAATATGCACAGAAAAAAGTTACGATGGAAGGCAGATGAGAAAAAACGCTGATGCAGATAAAAAAAGCCTTCTCCGTATGGAGAAGGCGGAAAGTTTACTCCTTGCCATAAATAAATGCATGCAGCGATTGACGGATTTCATCCATTTTTCCGATAACGACGCTGCCCTGTCCTTCGATGGTTTTGTAGTAATATTGTCCATCGGCGGGGCAGGAATACATTTCCAGCGTTATCCCTTTTGTCAGTACTGTCCAGGCGATCCGGACAATATCGCCAAAGCCGAGGTTATAATCCATATAATCCAGGCAAACACCGATCAGATCAATGATCTGGCCGATCTTTTTTTCCGATAGCACTTTATTCAGCACAGCGGCCAGAAAAATTCGCTGCCGGCTGTTGCGGCCAAAGTTATTATCCAGATTGCGGATACGCACATAAGCCAGCGCTTCTTCGCCATTCATGTGCACCAGACCGCCAGAGCTGAAGCTGTTTTTGCCCAGTCGCTGGTTGATGGCGCTGGCTTCAGCATGACTGATTTCAATATCCACGCCATCAATCACATTGACGATCTGCTCAAAGCCGGAAAAATTGACTGTCACATAGTGTTCAATATTCAGCCCAAGCGCTTCATTCACAGCTTTGATGGCCAGACGCGGGCCGCCGTAGGAATTAGCAGTGTTGATGCGGTCGGTAATCTTGGAGGACGGAATATCCACATACAGATCGCGGGCGATGGAAGATAATTGCACAAGGCCTGTTTTTTTATGGATGGAGCAGATGATCATGGTATCCGTGCGGCCATAGTTGAGCATGCCGTCAGAATCTGTGCCCAGCAGCAGGATGTTCATCACATCCTCATCCAGCCCCGGCGCGGCAGAATAATCTCCCTCCTCTATCATGATGCGAAATTCTGTCTGCACCTGGGATTTATCATCTGCCAATGCTGGAAGCATCAGGGAAAAAAGCATCATGAACGCCATACATAGCGCAAAGCATTTCTTATTCATCAAAAACCTCCTGATTCAATGGTTCTGTTTTATTGTATCACAGGAGATGGAAAATGTACAATGAAGCGATTGTAAATTGTAGAGATACGAAAAAAAGGTATGCGTTTCTTCTATTATATATAGCATTTTCTCAGGAAAAGCAAAACACAAGATATAGCGATAGAAAAGACGGCGAATACATCTTCAGATTCTTTCCAGGCATTCTCATCTTGTCACTTTTCTTTGTGCATGCTATAATAAACTGTTGATTTCTACTCAAAAGAAAGGGATTTATCCGCATGTTTGAAATGGAAGAAAGCTACGTGCTGTTCAAGCTCTTCGGGCTGGAGGTTACCTCCTATGCCTTTTTCGTAACGCTGGGTGTGGCGCTGGCGCTGGTGATGGCGCTTTACCGTGCCAGGCGCCTGCAGGTGAAAAGCGATGCGATTGCGAATTTCACCCTGATTGCCATTCCCCTGTCGCTGATTCTCGCGCGCGGCGTGTTCTGCCTGTGCCGCATGGTGGATGTGATGGACTATGGCATTTCCTACATCTTCCGTCTCACCTCCGGCGGTTATTCGCTGATGGGCGTGGTGGTCGCGGTGTTCATCTCTGCGCTGATTGTGGGAAAAATCAATAAGGTTTGTTTCCTGCGCGTGCTTGACAGCGTGCTGCCCGGTCTTCTGATGGCGCTGGCTGTGGCGCGCTTTGCGGAGGGCGCTACCTTCAATGGCAAGGGCCTGGAAGTGATGAACAGCGCGCTTCAGTTCTTCCCCATTGCGATGGACGGCATGTTTGGCGAAAAAGTGTACGCCGTGTTCATGGGCGAAGGCGCTACTGCGCTGATCGCCGCCATTTGGGCGCAGGGCCAGTATTTTGACAAGAACGGCAAAAAGCATCCCAACGGCTGGGTTGCTGCGATGAGCACCATCATCGTGGCCGGCGCGCAGTTCATGTGGGAATCCGCCCGCCGCGACGATCTGCTGAAATCCGGCTTTGTGCGCTATCAGATGGTGTTCTCCGGCGCGATTCTCATCATCCTGCTGCTGATTGCCACCCGCTTTACGGGCTACAGCATCAAGCGCAGCGTGATCACCTGGCTGGTCTTTGCCGCCTGCATGGGCATGAATGTCTTTGTGGAATTCCTCATTGACGGCAAAGTCATTCAGGAAGTGCCCATCTGGCTGTGCTATACCCTCAATACCACCGGTGCGGTTGTTGCCAGCGCCCTCACCATGCATGCCGTAAGCAGCGCCCTGCGCCGTAAAGCGGAGAAATGCTAAATGAAAAAGCTGTTTGCGCTGTGTCTTTTGCTGCTGCTGTGCATGATTTGCGCATCAGCAGAGCCCGCGCGTGATATTACCGACGAATGTACCTTTCAGATGCCCTATATAGCAACCAAGCTGAAATACATGACCGACCGCAATTACGAAACGGTCACGGAAAGCAAGGAGCTGCTTGAGCCCAATCTGCTGATCACTCCGGGCGAAACGCCGGTTGCGGGCGTGTATGTGGAGTTTGGTAAATCGCGCCTGCCCTTCCTCGTACAGGTGAAGGAAGGCAAAGAGTGGGTCACCATCGCCTCAGGCGGTGGCTATTATGCGCAGGAATATGTGGCGTTCCAGCCGCAGGAAAAAACCTTCCGGCTGAAGTTCATCACAAACGGCTATGCGGAATGTTTGCGCATCAGCGAAATCACTTTGCTTAGCCCGGGCGAGATTGACCGGGATAAAATCCACATCTGGCATGATACCGTCGGCAAGGCGGATCTGATGATCACCGTGGCGCATCCGGATGACGAGCTGCTGTGGCTGGGCGGCTGTATCCCGTATTATGCGGCCGAGCGCAATATGAACGTGCTGGTCACTTACCTCACCTGCGGCAAAAGCTGCCGCGAATTGGAATTGCTCAACGGTCTGTGGCATTGCGGCGTGCGCCATTATCCGGCCATTGCCTATCTGCCCGATTTCAAAGCCTATAATGCCGAGGCGGTGTATGAGCGCTGGGATCGCTCGCAGCTGTATCAGTATCTGGTGCGGCTTATCCGCGAGCACAAGCCGGAGGTGATCGTCACCCATGATTTCAAGGGCGAGTACGGTCACGCGCAGCATGTCGCCTGTGCCTACAGCACCCTGCGCGCGGTGGAGTATGCGGTCAATCCGGAGTATAATACGTATTCCGCGAATAAGTACGGCACTTGGCAGGTGAAAAAGCTTTATGTGCACCTGGGCGAGGAATATACCACCTTTGTTGACTGGCATCAGCCGCTGAAGGCTTTTGAGGGCAAGAGCGGCTTTGAGATCGCCTGCGAGGCGTATCAGATGCATATTTCGCAGATGGACGGCTCTACCTATTATGACGTGGCTGACCGCGGTACGGATTATGACAGCTTCATTTTTACGCTGGTGCAGTCCACCGTTGGCATGGACGTCAAGGGCGGCGATCTGTTTGAAAATATCCAGCCCGAGGATTTAACCAGCACATACTACAAGTTTGAATAATACAAAAGGAGCAGTTCCATGAGAAACAATTTGCGAAGGCTGATTTTTTCCTGTGTGCTGCTCCTTTGTCTGTGCGGCTTTGCCGGCGCAGAGACTGCCCGCGACGTCACGCAGGAATGCGCCTTCCGCTTTGCTTATGCGTGCTCCAGCTCTTCATATTTGCGCGACCGCAATAACGAAACGATGTTTGAGTGCGAGTCGCTGCTGGAGCCGGTATTGCACATCACCACGGGTGAAACAAAGCTGTCCGCCATTTATCTGGAGTATGGCCGCAAGCGCCTGCCCTTTGAGGTGCAGATAAAGGAGGAGGACAGCTGGCGCACCATTGCTCGCTGCGAGGGCAATTACGCGCAGGAATATGTCTCCTTCCCGCCCGTGCAAGGCGAAATGCGCCTGCTGTTTAAAACCAACGGTTATGCGGAAAAGGTGGGCGTGAGCGAGATCTACTGCTTCAGCGAGGGCAAGATCGATCCATCCATTGTGCATTTGTGGCAGCCCACGGCGGAAAAGGCCGATCTGATGGTCGTGGTGGCGCATCCCGATGACGAGGTGCTGTGGCTGGGCGGCTGCATCCCTTATTATGCGGGCGAGAGAAACATGCAGGTGGCGGTGGTATATTTCACCTGCTCGCATCCCTTCCGCGAGATTGAACTGCTCAACTGCCTGTGGCATCTGGGTGTGCGCACCTATCCGCTGGTGGGCAGGTTTCAGGATGTGAAAGCCAACTCGGTGGAGGAAACCTATCAGAAGTGGGACCGCGACGAAGTGAATGCCTATATGGTGGATACGCTGCGCACCCTGCGCCCGGAAGTAGTGGTCACCCACGGCTTTGACGGCGAGTACGGCCACGCGCATCACAAGACCATTGCTTATGCCCTGCAGCGCACGGTGCAGCTGGCAGCGCAGCAGAATGAGCATTCCGCTTTGCCCGCCTGGCAGGTGAAAAAGCTGTATCATCACGGCGGCGAGCGGCCCACCACCGTCATGGACTGGGATCAGCCGCTCACAGCCTTTCAGGGCAGAACAGGTTATGAAATGGCCTGCGAAGGCTTTTTGAAGCACGCATCGCAGACGCGCACATGGTATACGGTTGCCAAGCGCCACAAGCGCTGGGACAGCTATGTATATTCGCTGACTGCCTCCACTGTGGGCGAGGATGCGATTGGCGGCGATCTGTTTGAAAATATCCCGGCAGAATGTATTTCTACTTATAATAAATAAAGGATAACGCGCCTGCGGCTGGCGTTATCTGACAGAAGGAGCATGATGATGATGAAACGTATAGCGCTTATATGCCTTCTTTTGCTGACGCTGTGTTTGTGTGCCAGCGCAGAGACTGCGCGCGAAGTGACCAGCGATGCAAAATTCAAGGTGCCCTATAATAACAATACCATCCGCCGCATGCGCGATCGCGACCAGCTGACCGCCATGCAGGCCGGCGCGCAGAAAAATCCCACCGTCACCATCACCATGGATCAGGAAGAATGCGCCGCTGTCTATATTGAATTTGGCAATTCCATCCTGCCTTTTGAGGTGCAGGCAAAGGACGGCAAAAACTGGGTGACCATCGCCGAGTGCGCTGCCGAGTATCCGCAGTGCTATGTGGAATTTGAGCCGCAGAAGGAATTGCGTCTCTATTTCCCCACGGGCAAAAAATACGAAGCGCTCTATATCCGCGAGATTTATCTTTTCAGCGAGGGCGAGATGGATGAATCCATTGTGCATATCTGGCAGCCCGCGCACGAAAAAGCTGATGTGCTGCTGCTGGTGGCGCATCCCGATGATGAAATTCTCTGGTTCGGCGGTACGCTGCCCACGCTGGCCGGCGAGCGCGGCCTTGATGTGACGGCAGCCTGGCTCACCTGTGCCAATACCTGCCGCCGTCTGGAGCTGCTCAACGCCATCTGGCACTGCGGCATTCGCAATTATCCCGATATCGGCAACTGGGATGATATCAAATCCTACAATATAAATGATCTGTACTCCAAGTGGGGCAAGGATAAAATGGATGTGTACCTCGTGCGCCTTCTGCGCCGCTATCAGCCCGAGGTGGTCATCACCCATGCATATGACGGCGAATACGGCCATGCGGCGCATAAGATTTGTGCGCATTCGCTCACACGCGCAGTTGAATTGGCGGCAGACGAAACCTTTGATCAGCAGAGCCTTTCGGAATACGGCGCCTGGCAGGTGAAAAAACTCTATGTGCACAAAACGCATGAGGATTTGCCTGTCACCGTGATGGACTGGCATGTGCCGCTCACAGCCTTTGACGGCAAGACGGGCTATGAGATCGCCTGCGAGGCGTATAAGATGCATGCCTCCCAGCCGCAGGAGAAAAACGGCAAGGAAGCGCTCTACCATGTGCAGGACGTGGGCGAGGAGCATGACAGCTCGGTGTATACCCTGGTGTATTCCACCGTGGGCCCGGATGTGACGGGCGGCGATTTTATGGAGAATATTCCGGCAGAGAGCCTGAGCAATTTCGAATAAAGAAGAGGGATCCGGCAGCGGATCCCTCTTTTATTTACGGTGAGAGCCGGATGGCTTTCTCGTTTTTTTCTCAAAACTTTTTCAAAAGAAAATTCGGGAGAAGACGAAAAAAGAGGCAAAAAGAGAGGAAAAAGAGAAAAAGTCAAAAAGCGGGCAAAAAGGAATGTTCGGGAAAGACTGGAAGAGATTGTGTGGCCATGAGAGGAAACAGTACAACATATAGAGACAAACCCGAACGTTTTTAGAAGAGTGCGGCAAGGACATCTGTCTTTACAA
>JAFXJP010000042.1 GCA_017532155.1 Clostridia bacterium
TGCGTCAATGATGATTTTGGCGTTGAGTTTATCAAGATCCCCATTGCAGCGCTGAGAAAGCAGGCAGCCGGGGTTCTTTTCGCAGGCTTCACGGCCCATGCGGATGATGGCGGTGGCAGAGCAGTAACGCTCGGTGCAGCCGGACTTGCCGCAGGTGCAGGGTTCGCCGTCGTCGGCGTTGATGACGAGATGGCCGTATTCCGCAGCCACGTTGTGGCGGCCGGCCCAGAGCTTGCCGTTGATGACGATGCCGGCGCCTACGCCTGTGCCAAGGGTGAGGAAAACGCTGGTATCCGTGCCGCGGCTGACGCCTGCGGCATATTCTGCCCAGCCGGCAACATTGGCGTCGTTATCAATATAAACAGGCTTGTTGATATGCTTCTGGATTTCCTCGCGCAGGGGGATGTTGTGCCAGCCCAGGTTGGTGCAGAAGATCACCACGCCGTTGCGATCCGCCGTGCCGGGGATACCGATGCCGATGGAGGCGACGTCATCCTCGGTGATGTTTGCTTCCTGCATGGCGGTGCGCATGCACTTAACCATGTCGGAAACCAGTTCCTGATAGGGGCGCTCGGGCAGCGTGGGCGTTTCGGCCTTGGCGATAATACTGCCATCCTTGTTGACTACGCCGATGGCCATATGCGTGCCGCCCAGATCGATACCAAGATAATACATGTTAATTACCTCCGTTCATACGCTGCTGCATCATTTCATTGGTGCGGCGGTTGAGTTCTTCTGCGGCGGAGTAGCCCAGGCGCTTGAGACCGTAGTTGCGCGCAGCAACCTCGATAATGATAGCCAGGTTGCGGCCGGGCTTGACGGGCAGCAGAAGCTGGGGCAGTTTCACGCCCATGATTTCTGTGTATTCTTCCGTCAGGCCGTAGCGGTCGTATTCCTTCTTTTCATCCCACTTTTCAAGGTGGATGACCAGTTCAATCTTCTTGCGCGGCAGTACGGAGCCGATGCCGTACATGGCCTTGATATCGATGATGCCAATGCCGCGGATTTCCATCAGGTGGCGCACAATCTCGGGTGATTCACCGGTGAGGTGATCGTCGGATACCTTGCACACGTCCACCACGTCATCCGCTACCAGCTGATGTCCGCGCTTGATCAGTTCCAGCGCAGCTTCGCTCTTGCCGACGCTGCTGCGGCCCGTAATCAGCACGCCGATGCCGTGTACATCCAGCAGCACGCCGTGCAGCGTGGAGTGGGGCGCCAGGCACTGGCGCATGTATACGATGGCATTGACGAAGAAGCGCGCCGTGATGGCCTCGGTGCGGAATACGGGAATATCATGTTCCATAGCCATGGGCAGAAATTCCTCGGGCAGCTCCAGACCGCGGCAAATGATCACGCAGGGAATGTCATCGTGGCTGAAGAACATCTTCAGGCGTTCGTGACGCACCTCGGGCGGAAGAGAATTGAGATAGCTGATCTCCGTGTTGCCGAAGATCTGCGGACAGTTCTTGGCAAAGTAGTCATAATGCCCGGCCAGCTGCAGACCAGGACGGTTAATATCAGCGTTTTCGATGGGCCAAGAGGTCTTGGAAGACGCATAGAGCGTATCAAGCGAGAGGGCTTTTGCGAATTCGTCTACCTTGATCAACTGCTCCACCTCCATTTAATATAGTAGAAAGCTACTCTATATTACATCACAAATAGGTATTGTTTGTCAATGGAAGAAAAATATACACATAAAAGTCAAGAAAATGTGCCAGAATGTAACAATTTCGTTGCATTTTTGGCCTCCATCCAGTAAAATAGAAATGATAAAACTGCGGGAGGTCTATATGCTGACGGAATTGCTGAACAATCTTGCTGCAAATCTGGTGGATTTTATCATATACGGCGCGATCATTCTTGTAACGATCACGGGCTTTGTCAAGTGCATTATGCCCACCCGTGCATGCGCGCGTGCGCTGCGCCGGGGTGTAAGGCATCTGGAAATGATGACCATCAAGGAAGGCACGCGGCCTGTCTGGCAGGATACGCTTTTCCTGGGCCGCAAGCAGCAAAATGCCTGGCGGCGGTTTCTGGTCAATGCCGAGCAGCTGGACAGCCGCGGTATAAACTGCGATGTGGTAGACTATATCAACGATGATACGGTGATCGATGCGAATGGCCATACGCAGCTGGCGGAGGTGATTCCCAGCATCCTGACGTCGCTGGGTATTCTGGGTACGTTTATCGGCCTGGTGCGCGGTCTTGGCGCGCTGGATCTGTCGGATGCAACCAATACCATGTCCAGCATTTCGGAGATGATCGGCGGCATGACGTTTGCCTTTGGCACCTCCATTGCCGGTATTGCCTGTTCGCTGGCGTTCAATATTTTCAACCGTGCGTCGGTAGGCTCCACGCAGCGGGCGATTGACGATTTCCATGAAGCTTTTACGGAATTTGTGATGCAGCAGCCCCTCAGCGACAATGTGCAGGCCATCTGCCAGCAGGAGGATCAGGCGGCCTTTATGCGCCACGCCGTCAAGGAATTGTCGGTGCACATGGGCGAAAATGTGGCAGGCGCAGTAGAGCGCAGCATGACGCCGGTGGTGCAGTCGCTCAATCAGTTTGTGGTGGGCGAAACGCAGGCGCAGCTGGAGGGCCTTGATCTGATTGTGGAGAATTTTATTAACCGCATGAACAATACCCTCGACGGTCAGCTGACGCGCCTTGGCCAGACGCTGACGGTGATCAACCAGTCGCATCAGGTGGATTACAGCGCGCTCAACACCTCTCTTGATGCAGCCAGTTCCATTATGCAGCATTTGCAAGGAATGGGCAGCGTGATGCAGCAGGTAATGGGAAGACTGGAAACTTATGTGGGCGAAGTGGGCGCTGTGCGTGAAGAGCAGGAAATCTTTGCTTCCCGCACGCAGGATTTGCTGCAGGCCATGCATAATGCCATGGACGAACAGAATCAGTATTTGATGGCGCTTCGGGCGGGGCATGACAATTTGCAGACCAGCATGCAGGATTACGCGCAGTGGAGCGGCCGCGTGCTGGAGGCTGTGCACGAGCAGGCGGATGTGGCAGCAGCCAACTCGCATGACGTGGCGATGACCATGCGCGAAAGCGGAAAGCAGCTGTCGGAAAGCTACACCTCCTTTGTGGAGAATATCGCCAAGGGCCTCTCGCGCAGCATGGGCCTGTTTGAAGAAAATATGCATGCTGTTGTGACGCTTCTGGACGGCCGGCTGGAGAGTATCGAAAGAACGGCCAAGGCCACCAATGTGCAGTATGATGCACGCCAGGACCGCCTCAATGAAAGCGCGGACGGTCTGATTACCACGCTGTCGCGCATGCAGCGCGCGCTCGCGGATATGACGGAGGCTGTGCAGCAGATGACAAAGGGAACTTCTGACGCGCAGGAGGTCTGATATGAGGATGAAGACGGGCAGGGGCCGCGCGCGCCGCTCAGGCGATAACGGCTCATACTGGATCTCCTATTCGGATATGATGGCCTCGCTGCTGCTGGTGTTCATCATGGCCGTCTGTTTGTGTATCTACCAATATTATAATCTGCTGGAAGTGAAGACAAAAGAGCTGGGCGAGCAGCAGGCGGCGCTGGATGCGGCGCAGCTGACGCTGGCCCAGCAGCAGACCGACCTTGAAACCACCCGCGTTACGCTGATGGGCAAGGAGGAAGAACTGGCTGCTGTGCAGATTCAATTGGATACCCAGGCGGCGGAGCTTTCCGCAGCGCAGCTGAAACTCAATGAGCAGGAGACGCAGAATAATAATCTGCTGGCGCAGATTGTGCTCAAGGAAGCGGATCTGGCCGATCAGCAGAACAAGATTGCGGCTATGCAGATTGTACTGGCAGCGCAGGAGCAGGAATTGGCAGGCTATCAGATCCAGCTGCAGGATATTCTGGGTGTGCGCACCAAGATTGTGCAGGAATTGAGCACGGCGCTCAGTGCGGCGCGCATTTCGGCCAAGGTGGATACCAACACCGGCGATATTGTATTGGACAGCACGCTGATGTTTGAAGTGAACAGTAGTGATTTGTCGCCGGAGGGCTATGCGCAGCTCAACCGGCTGATCCCTGTGTATCTGAGCGTGCTTATGCGCGATGAATACAAGGACTATGTAGCGGAAATCATCATTGAGGGACATACGGACTCCACCGGCAGCTATGAGCGCAATCTTGAGCTTTCTCAGGAGCGCGCGCTCAACGTGGCAATGTACTGCCTCAATATGAATACCCTGAATGCTCAGCAAAAAGCGCAGCTTAAAAATATCATCACTGCGCAGGGCCGCAGCAATTCCAACCCCATCTATGATGATTATGGCGTTGAGGATCAGCAGCGCTCCCGCCGCGTGGAAATCAAATTCCGCCTGAAGGATGCGGAAATGATCCAGCAAATGAATAATATCTTGTCCAATATGGAGTAATATAACGATGAAGTACGTGGCAGTATTTATGGTGGTGCTGGTGCTCCTGGCCGGAGCGCTGGGCATTTATACCTATGCCAATGTCAAACTGCAGGTGGCCAGTATTGAATTGCAGGCCTACCCTGCTACCCAGCAGGAGACTGACTTTCTCGGCTGGCAGGCAGCGGTGGATAACGGCGCGGTGACGGGCACGGCTTTTACGGAGAGCATTCCCGGCACGGCGGAGAATTACAGCTATTTTGTGTATACCCTGCGCTTGCGCAACAAGGGCCTGCTGGATGCCGAGATGGTGGAGATCCAGCCTGTGCCGGTCAACGGCGACGTTTTATCCTATTCGACTACGGATATGGCGTCGATTAATGCCAATACCGTGATCCCTTCCGGCAGTGAGCGCGATGTGTGGACGGTGGTGATCACCAGCCGCCAGAACCAGGAGAACCACATTGTGACGCGTTCTTTCTATATTACTTATTACGTCTGGGGCATTCCTGTGACGGTGACTGCGGTGTATAATTAAGGAGAAACAATGAGCGAACTCTTCTTTGATAAAGTAAGAAACGATCCTGAGGTGATGGCCTACATTGCCGCCGCGGATGATATTGTGGAGGCGATCGGCTATACCGAGCATGCCTTTGCGCATGTGGGGCGTGTGGCCTCGGTGGCGGAAAATATCCTGCGTACGCTGGGATATTCTGATCATGATATTGAGCTTGCGAAGATTGCTTCCTGGCTGCATGACATTGGCAATCTGGTCAACCGCAAGGATCATGCGCAGTCCGGCGCGCTGATGGCGCAGCAGATTTTGCTGCGTCTGGGCATGCCGTATGCTGATGTGGCGTCGGTGGTGACGGCGATTGGCCATCATGACGAATCGGTCGCCGAGCCTGTCACGCCCATTGCGGCAGCGCTGATTATTGCAGATAAAGCGGATGTGCGCCGCACGCGCGTGCGCCGTGAAGAAGACGGTACGATAGATGAAGCAGCCTTTGACATGCACGACCGCGTGAATTATTCTGCGGTCAAAACGCGTGTGCAGGTGAAGACGGAAGAAAAGGAATTGTGGCTGCTGATTGAAATCGATACGCGCTATTCCTCGGTGATGGAATTTTTTGAAGCCTTCCTCACCCGCATGCAATTGTGCCGCCGCGCCTGCGAAAAGCTGGGGCTGACCTTCCATATGAATATCAACGATACGGCAATCCTGTAATTGCAAAGCCCGCGATGCGGGCTTTTTTTTCTTGTGCGTTGCATTTGTCTTTGGTATAATATAGAAAAAGATTGTGCAAGGGGAATGATGATGAAAAGAATAATTGTGCTGCTTGCAGGGCTTTTATGCGTCGCCTGCTGCTGGGCGAATGCAGAGGGAGAATTGACGGCGCGTGATTTGAACAGTACCGATGCATTTGCTTTTTCACTTGAGCGCGTATTGCACCTCACGCCGCCGGATGATGCAAAATACAATAATTATTTTGTGCAGCAGGGCTGCTGTACGGACGGCACATACGCTTACACCATTCTGGAAAACCAGAAAATCGGCAAAGGATCTATCTGGAAGCTGGATATGAAGGACTGGTCCGTTGTTGATATGAAATATAACCTTCCGATTGATCATGGCAATGATATTACCTACAATCCGGTGCTCGATCAGCTGATTGTCGTGCACAATAAGCCGAACTACACTTTTATCAGCTTTGTTGATCCGGATACGCTCAAGCACGTTGCGGCCAAGGAACTGCCCTATCGGATGTATGCAATCAGCTACGAGCCGACGCGTGATCAATATGTGGTCGGCATCAGCGGCACCTTTCATTTTGCCATTCTGGACAGCAATTTTGAAACGCTGGCCTATTATGAGGGCGTAGATACCGGCTTTACCAAGCAGAATATTGATAGCGACGAGAATTACATTTACTTTTCCCAGTGGAAGGGTGGTGCCAAGGGAAATGTGGTCATGGTGTATGACTGGGAAGGCAATTTTGTCACGCAGATTCGTGTGAAGGGCTATCAGGAAATTGAAAGCCTGCTGCACGTTGGTGATGAATGGTACATCGCTTTCTATTCGGATCGCGCCTCGCATATTTACAAGGCGACGCTGGAGTACGATTCTAAAAAGGCTTATCAATCCACGCTGTCTCAATAATATATAAGGAGAGAATACAATGAAAAGAATCTTCGCGTTACTGGTGCTTGCAGGTTTGCTTCTATCGTGTATTTCTGCCGGCGCAGAGGGAGAACTGACAATGAAGGAACTGAACACGACCGATGCCTTTGTTATCTCGCTCAAGCGCGTGGCGCGCCTGACGCCGCCGTATACCATGGAGTATAAGCATTACCATGTGCAGCAGGGCGCTGCAACGGACGGAAAGTATGCCTATACCATCCTTGAAAATCAGGTTGATGATCTGTGCTCCATCTGGAAGCTCGATCTGAATGATTTTTCTGTGGTGGAAACAAAGTATGCGCTGGATCTGGATCACGGCAATGATATGACGTACAATCCGCTGCTGAATCAGCTGCTGGTGGTGCACAATAAACCGCGCTATACGCGCGTCAGCTTTGTGGATCCCGAAACGCTGGAAATTCTGGATGCCAAGACCATGCCCTATCAGATTTACAGCATGGCCTATGAGCCTGTGCGCGATCAGTATATCATCGGCATCAGCGGCTCGTATGACTTTGTGATCCTGGATAAGGATTTTAAGCGTGTGCAGCGCTTCAAGGGTACCAATACCGGCCTTGTCAAGCAGGGGGTGGACTGCGATGAGAATTACATCTATTTCCCGCAGTGCACCAGCAATGCTACGAAAAACGTGATCATGGTGTATGACTGGGAGGGCAACTTCGTCACGCAGATTCGCGTGCAGTCGTTCCAGGAGATCGAAAGCCTTTTCCATATCGGCGATGACTGGTACATCACCTTCAATGCCAGCGGTTCCTACATCTATAAGGCGACGTTAAAGCTGGATAAAAAGAAATGATGCATAAGCGCCCGCGCGTCGGGCGCTTTTTTGCTGCACACAATTCGCGCCAAAGCATAGCATGGGGATGAAGGCTGACAAAGCAGCCAGCAATGAAGGAGGCGCGGATATGTCTTTCTATTCTTATAAGAATGCTACGCCCGTCAACAGCCCCGGCGAAATCAGCGGCAATGCGCTGGATGGCCTGAACGAACGTATTTGTATTCAGGTGCAGCGCGTATATGACAGCTGCCTGCAGCAGGAGCAGCTGGATCGCGTGGATGTAACGATTACCAGCTATGCGCAGGTGGTGAATAACTGCGGTTGCGGTGAACAGTCCGCTGCGCAGCCCTCGGCACCTGTGGAACCGCTTTCCTTTGAAAGTTGCCGCTCGAGCACGAGCAATATCGATGTATCTAACCTGACGGTGGAGCGCCTGTGCGATCGTCCCTGCTTCGCACGCGTCCGCGGCTACATTGAAATCCCCATCGAAGTGCTCTTTACTGACTCTCGCTGTGTGGAATACATCGGCCGCGGCGTTGTGCGCGTTAATAAAGATGTGCTGCTGAGCGTGCCCGATGACTCGATCGTGCCTTATACGCTGGAAGGCCTGGCCAGCGCAATTTGCGTATCTGGCTGCTATCGCGGCAACAATGTCTTCCGCCTGACGATCTGCGTATCGATCATTCTCAAGGTATTGGCGCAGGTGGAGATCCTGGTGCCCTCTTACGGCTTCTGCAACATTCCTCCCTGCGAAGAATTTGCGGATAACGTCTGCGATGAGTTCTTCTCGCTGCCGCTTTTCCCGCCGGCAAATCTGTGCGATGAAGGCGCGGTGCAGAATAATACGGGCTGCTGCAACCGCTGCAGATCCTGCCAGGGATAAGAAATAGACGCCGGAAAGATCGGTCGGCTGCTGCTGACCGGTCTCTTTTTTCTTTTATTTTCCTCAAAACTTTTTCAAAAGAAAATTCGGGAGAGAGCGAAAAAGGGGCAAAAAGGGAGGAAAAAGGGAAAAAGTCAAAAAGCGGGCAAAAAGGAATGTTCGGGAAAGACTGGAAGAGATTGTGTGGCCATGAGAGGAAACAGTACAACATATAGAGACAAACCCGAACGTTTTTAGAAGAGTGCGGCAAGGACATCTGTCTTTACAA
>JAFXJP010000043.1 GCA_017532155.1 Clostridia bacterium
ATCCTCAAGAAGGGCCCGCGCCGCGGCGACGCCGCCGAGATGGTTATTCTCGAGCTGATCTAATCGCCTGACGCAACCTTTGATTGCAAAAGAAGCTGTTTCGCGGTATAATGACCGTGAGACAGCTTTTTTTCTCGATTTACTGATGATTTTTGATCAGAAGCAGGATAATATGGTGCGCGCGGTCCGCGCAGCACGCAAATTGGTGGTGAGCGTATGCATGATATGATCCTAATCCTCAATTATTCCGACGAGTTTTCGCTCGAGGTGGCGCGCCGTCTTCGCGCAGAGCAGATCTATGGCCGCATCATCAGCGGCATGACGACTGCTGCGCAGGTGAAGGAGCTGGCGCCCAAGGGCGTGATTCTCTGCGGCGCGGTGGGCAATGCGCCCGGCGTGTTTGATGCGGGCATTCTGGATCTGGGGATTCCTGTGCTTGCCCTTGGGCATGCCAGCCATATGATGCTCGCCGCCCAGGGCGGCGCCAGCGCAGGCGTGGCGCTTGCGGAAAAAAGGGTGCATATCCAGTTTGAAAAGAGCATGCTGTTTGCAGGAATTGAAAACGGCGAGCGTTATCTCAAAGAGGTGATGACGCTCATGCTGCCGCTGGATGTTCAGGTGACGGCAAGCGCTGCCGGCTGCACCATCGCCTTTGAGCATACGGAGAAGAAGCAGTACGGCATCCAGTTTGAATTGGAGCGCAACGACCCGGAAGGCTCTACCATTCTCAAGAATTTTGCACGCGATATCTGCGCCTGCTGCGCCTGGTGGACCGAGGACGCCTACCGCAAATCCGCGGAAATCAGCTTGACGCATGCAGCGCAGGAAGGGGATTTTGCGGTGTGTTCGGTCAGCGGCGGCATTGATTCCGCGGTGGCCGCAAAACTGACCCGTGAAACCTTCGGCGAGCAGATGATTGCGCTGTTCGTGGATACCGGCCTGATGCGTGAAAATGAAGCGGAGAAGGTGAAGGAAACCTTCGAGGCCATGGATATTCCGCTGCGCGTCGTGGATTGTTCCGAGCAGGTGCTGAATGCCCTGCGCGGCAAGATGGATATGCGCGAAAAGCGCGAGGTGGTGCTGCGCCTTTTGCACGAAGAGGTGATCCGGCAGACGGCATCCTTCGGCGAGCATGTTACGCTTGTGCTGGGCACCAACTACAGCGACGTATGGACTGGCGGCGTGAAGGACAGCTGGGAGGATGCGGGCCTTCTGATTGAGGAACCCCTGCTCAACCTCTTCAAGAGCGAGGTGCGCACCATGGCCTGCCAGATGGGCTTTGACGAGGAGCTGACCAACCGAAAGCCTTTCCCCGCGCTGGGGCTTGGTGCGCGCATTGTAGGCGAGGTGACGCAGGAACGCCTGCATGCGCTGCGGACGGCGGAGCGTGTTTTCCGTGAGGAGATTGAATTGGCAGGCATGCATAAAAAGCTTTTTAAGTACTTCCCAGTGATGGCTGGCGCGGTGCATGTGCTGGGCGGCGAGGTTGTCATTCTGCGTGCGGTAACGCAGTCTGGCGGCACGCTGCTGCCGGCGCGCTTGCCGTATGATCTTGTCGAGCGCACCGTGGCGCGCATCCGCGAGGAAGAGCCGTCGATTGCGCGCGTGTTCTACGACCAGACGCCTACGCAGGTGGGACAGGAAACATTCGGTTAAACAAAACAGGCTAGAAATACAAAAAAGGCTGTCAGGAATACCTGGCAGCCTCATACCGGCGGTAAAAGTTTTCTCCCCCGCAAGGGGAGAAAACAAACTCAGCAATCGTGTATCACAGAGACGACGCTGTTGCCGAAATAACCGCTTATGTCAATAAAGGAAGACTGTCGGGAAAACCCGGCAGTCTTTTTGAATATCGGGGAGATGGATGAAAGCTGACGACTCACACGAATTCTACAGCAAAAGCGTCTGTCCGCGTTCACAGATCCTGCTGATTTGCCCGTTGGCGATGCGATAAGCCTCGCCGCACAAGAGCGCCTGACCACCATGCTGGTAGATGAACGTGCCGTCCACCATGGCGATAAAGGCGTGTCCGTGGCTGTCGCCGTAGGTGATGTCCTCATACAGACGCTTGCCGTCCAGCCAGTAATGGCGCGCCTTCTGATAGTGCGGCAGGGTCATGATGGGCGTAAGGCCCAGGCCGGGCGCAAAGCGTGCAAAACCCGGGTCAAGGGATTCGCCCGGCTCCTCCGGCTGCACATATACGGTTTCGGCGCAATTCATGGTGCCTGCGCTGATGCCCATGACGATGCCGGTGTAGCCCATGAGCAGCTTTTTCAGG
>JAFXJP010000044.1 GCA_017532155.1 Clostridia bacterium
CCAGGGGCTTTCGGTGATACCTTTGCGGACCTTGAACTTCTTAAAGGCGATCTGCAGGCCATAGAAGGGCGCGTACTTATATACGCAATAGAAGAGAATGCCCGGAATCATCATCAGGTACAGCGGCCAGAAGCGCTGCAATGCTCTGATGAAGCGTTTCCTGCGGGACGGCGCGTTAATGACGCGCGGCGCGGTTGCTTGCGACATAAATACCGAATCCTTTCAAAAAATAGGTTTTTTCCTGTGTTTGTGTGCGAATACACCATCGTTTGTAAAAATTGACTGCTCTTTTCTGCACATGATCATCATTTTTAACGTTTTCTTCTTCCAGCCATTTAATATTGTAATGGATTGTACACAAAAACGGTTTTCTTTTCTGCGTATTCGCTTCAGTTTTTTGGAAAATCATTTTCATAATATTCAGAAAAAGCGAAAAACTGTAATATGACAGCTTGCGTTTTCAAGAATATTTTCAGCAAATGAAAACAATTTACAGCAAAATGCATTTTCAATCACAATTCTCGAAACCATTTTCTGAGCGTTTATACTATAATGTAAATAATCAATCATATTTTCATCCTGCCAGGGAAGAAAAGGAGCTTCAAATGATTATTTCATCCATGACCACCATGTATGCAAAAAGAAGAGAAGATGATGAATTCATCTCTCTGAATGAATCCATCCGGCGTCATCATGCGCTGGGCTATCGCGTGCTCGACCTGAATCTGTGCGCCCTGCAGCGCGACGAAGGCCCCTTCAGCGGCGACGACTGGAAGGAAGTAGCCTATTCCATGAAAGAAACGGCCGATCAGCTGGGCGTTTCCTTTTACCAGGGCCATCTGCCCTTCCGCTCCATGAAGTTTGTGGATACAGATGAAGAAATGGTGCGCAAGCTTCACGACGCCACCATGCATGCGGTAGAAATCTGCGGCATCGCAGGGGTCAAGTGGGTGGTGGCGCATCCGGTGGCCAGCCCCTATGCCCCCGCGGAAGAAGTGGAACTGCACGTAGCGGAAAACCACAGAATCTATGACGGTATTGTCAAGCGCCTGACAGAACTCGGCGTCGGCATTGCTTTTGAAAACGTGCCTGCGCATGCCAAGATCGAGCGCTTTGGCTCCAGAGCCAGCGATCTGGTGGCGCTGATTGATTCCTATCACAGCGATTTTGTCGGCGGCTGCTGGGACTTTGGTCACGGCAATCTGAACTACGGTGAGCTGCAGACCTGGGGCATCCGCAAGATGGGCAAGCGTCTCAAGGCGCTGCACTTTGCGGATAATCTGGGTGCGCGCGATGATCACCTGCCGCCCTTTGTGGGCATGATCAACTGGGAAAAGATCATGCAGACGCTGGCCGAAGTGGATTATGACGGCTGCCTCGTGCTGGAAACCGTGCAGAACAGCCGCCTGCCCGATCATCTGAAGGAATCCTCCATGCGTTTCCTCGGCGACGTATGCGCACATCTTGATGCGCTGTTTGAAAACGCGAAGAAGGAACTGAAAGAAAAAGAGGTATAAGACTGTGAAACTCTATGTGGTCCGGCACGGTGAGAGCGTGCTGAATCGAAATAAATGCTTTGGCGGCTGGGCGCCTACCCCGCTGACGGACAAGGGCATTGCAGATGCTCAGAAAGCAAAAGCTGAGCTTAAAGCGATTCATTTTGACCGCGTTTATTCCAGCGATCTTTTGCGCGCAGTGCAGACAGCGCAGGTGGTGCTGCCGGGTTGTCAGCCGGAAGTAAGAGAAAATCTGCGCGAGCTGTCGGTCGGTACATTTGAGGCGCGTCCGGTAGAAGAATGCACGCGCCTTTACGGCGATGTGTGCGCGAATGCCCGAAAGATGCGCGATTACACGGCCGTTGGCGGCGAAAGCCATCAGATGCAGTATGAGCGCACGGCGGAATTCATGAAAGAGATCGAGCATCTGCAGGACTGCGAAAACGTGGCCGTTTTCTGCCACGAGGGCACCATCAAGTGTATGATTTCCTACGTGCTTGGTTTTATGGTGAATCCCAATTCGCTCATCCATGACAATGGCGCGTTCAGCGTTTTCCGGTTTTCCGGCCGCTGGCAGCTGGATGCGTGGAACATGCATCGGCTGATTGATGATCCGACGCACACCTGCATTGAATAACGAAACAGGATTTCACGGGAGAAACAGGCATATGAGCAAATATACGATCGGTCTGGACTTTGGCACGCTGTCTGCGCGCGCCGTGGTCGTAGATGTGGCAACGGGCGAGGTGCTTTCCTCGCAGGAGCATCCCTACGCGCATGGCGTGATCAGCAAAAAAATGCCCTGCGGCACCCCTTTGCCCTCCGGCTGGGCGCTGCAGGATCCCCGCGATTATCTGGAATCGCTGGAGATTGCTGTAGTCAATGCTGTAAAGCAATCCGGCGTTAACGCGCAAGATATCATCGGCCTTGGCGTAGACTTTACGGCCAGCACCACGCTGCCCATTTTGCAGGACGGCACGCCTGTCTGCTTTCTGCCGGAATACGAAAAAAATCCCCATGCGTACGTAAAGCTGTGGAAGCACCACGGCGCGCAACGACAGGCAAATGAAATGACACGCATTGCCAAAGCGCGCAATGAGGAATGGCTCAAAAACTATGGTGGCAAAATCAACAGCGAATGGTCCTATCCCAAGCTGTGGGAGCTTGTGCAGGAAGCGCCGGATATTTTCGATCTGATGGACGAATGGATCGAAGCGGGCGACTGGATTGTATTTCAGCTCACCGGTCAGCGCACGCGCGGTGCGGGCTTTGCGGGCTGCAAAAATTTCTACGATCCCAAGCGCGGCTATCCCAGCGAGGATTTCTTTGCGGCGCTGGATGAAAGGCTCAGATACGTCATCCGCGACAAGCATACTTGGCCCATTATTGAAATCGGCGAAAATGCCGGCACTTTGCTGCCTGAAATAGCGAAAAAGCTGGGCCTGCCGGAAAGCGTCGTTGTCACAGCAGCCAACTGCGATGGTCACGTTTGCGGGCCTGCTGTCAACGTAACGCAGCCGGGGCAGATGATGCTGGTGATCGGCACCTCCACAGGCCTGCACGTGCTGGGCGACGGCGATATGCTGGATATCCCAGGCATCTGCGGCAGCGTGCGCAACGGCATGATTCCAGGGCTGATCAGCTACGAAATGGGCCAAAGCTGCGTGGGCGATCTGTTTGCCTGGTTTTCGGATCACTGCGTGCCGGAAAGCTATCAGCAGGCTGCAAAGGAAAAAGGACTTTCTGTTCAGCAATATCTGACGGAATTGGCGGAGAAACTGCAGCCGGGCGAAAATGGTCTGATGGCACTGGAGTGGTGGAACGGCAACCGCAGCATTCTGGTAGACAGCGATCTAAGCGGCCTGATGGTAGGCATGACGCTGCAGACGCGGCCTGAAGACATTTACCGTGCGCTGATCGAGGCGACGGCTTTTGGCATCCGCGTGATTGTGGAAAACAACCGCAAGCACGGTCTTCAGGTGAACGAGATCATCGCCTCGGGCGGCATCAGCCAGAAAAATCCCATGCTGATGCAGATTTATGCCGATGTGCTGAACATGCCCATTCACGTAACGGCCACCAAACAGGGGCCGGCGCTGGGCAGCGCCATCATGGCAGCTGTAGCAGCAGGAAAGCATAACGGCGGCTACGCCGCGATCAGAGAAGCTGCCGCGCATATGCACGCACCGGAAATGCGCATTTATTCTCCGAATCAGGCGCACAGCAAGCTCTATGATGAAATGTATCGGGATTACTGCATGCTGCAGGCCTACTTCGGCCAGGGCGGCAACAACATTATGAAGCGTATGCTGCAGCGCAAAAACAGCTATCATCAGGATCAGGCCACTTTGCCTGCCACGCTTATTGAAATTCAGAATTATCTGAACGAGCATTATCTGGAGATCACTTCCGTCTCCGATCTGGCCGCGCACTTTTTCTACACGCGGGAATATGTATCGCGTTTATTTAGAAAATACCTGAACACAACCGTTGCAGAATACATCATCAGGCTTCGTGTGCAATACGGCTGTCAGCTGCTGAAAACAGACGCCTCCATGGCAGATATTTGCTTTGAGGCAGGCTTTCAGAGCATTGCATCGTTCAACCGGGCTTTCAAACGCATCATCGGCGTAACGCCTTCTGTTTATCGTCAGGAAAATGAATAATATTTCTTTTTAGCTTTCATCCCGTACACATCAATTGCATAAAACCGCATCCTGCTGTATAATGGGCAAAAAGTATCCCCGGAGGAAACGATGGCTACCATTCTGATTACTCACGGCGTGCCCTCTGATGGCTTTACGGCGCTAAAAGCGCATCATTTGGTGATTCCTGCGCCGCTTCAGGCCTTCAGCGAAAAGGAATTGCTGCAGTACATCATGGAGGCGGATGCTGTCGTGGCCTGCGGAAAGCTGCCTGGCCATATCATCCGCGCAGCAGCCAAACTGAAAATCATCGCCAATTACGGCGCAGGCTATGATGGCGTGGATATTGCCGCCGCTGCCGCTTGCGGTGTGCCGGTCACCAATATTCCTGATATCGTTACCCGTGATACGGCAGAATTGGCTATCGGGCTGATGCTTGCAGTTTCGCGCCGCATTGGCGAAATGAACCTGCGCCTGCGCCGCGAAGCACCCGAAACGCTCTTTGGCATGGGCCGGTATATGGGCAAAAGTCTGCGCGGGCAAGTATTGGGCGTCGTCGGCTACGGCCGCATTGGCCGGCAAACCGCAGAGCTGGCGCAGGCAATGGGCATGCATGTCATTTACCACGATCCCGCCCAGCCTCAGTCGCTGCCGCTTGATGATGTTTTGCAGCAGGCGGATATCATCACGCTCCACTGTCCCGCCAACGCGCATACGCGCCATCTGATCAATGCTGCCGCCTTTGCGCAAATGAAGCGCGGCGCACTGCTGATCAACACCGCCCGCGGAGCCGTAGTGGATTATGATGCGCTGCTCGATGCACTGGATGATGGCATGCTCGCCGGCGCCGGACTGGATGTATTCCCCGACGAACCGCACATCCCCACTCAAATCCTTGCCCATGATCATGTTGTCTGCACGCCGCACATCGGCACCAACACAGAGCAAACGCGCTATGAAATGGCGCAGGCCTGCGCACAGCAGATTCTGGATGTGCTGGACGGCAAGCGCCCGGAAAACATTGTCAATGGGCTGTGATCCCTCTCCAACAAACAAAGGAAAGAACTAAATGGATATTCGCATTACCCGGCAAGACCTCTGTTTTACCCTGCGCGCGGCTGCACTCATCATGCAAGATGACCGTCTGCTGATGGTAAAAGATACCCAGCACGATTCCTATTACACCGTCGGCGGCAAAGTGCATCTGGGGGAAGACACCCAACAGGCCATCCTGCGCGAAGTAAAAGAAGAAACAGGCTGCACGCTGGACATCGACCGCCTCGTTTTCGTCCAGGAGCGTTTTTTCACCTTTCAGGAAAAAAATCACCATGAAATCTGCTTCTACTATCTGATGAAAACAAACGATCCGCTGCCCGCGCTGCTGCACACCGATCAGGATTTTGAAACAATGCACTGGCTGAAAATCTGTGATCTGCCGCACATGCGCATCGTTCCGGCATTCTTAAAAAACGCGCTGCAGCCATTGCCCCAGCAGACCCGGCACATTATTTGCCGCGAATGATCTTGCACATTCCCGCATCCCGTTGTAAAATACTTGCAGAAAAAAAGATGAAGGAGCGTTCACCATGGAAAATTTCGTCAATCTTGATAAAAACATGATCGTCAACGCCACCATCGGCGATGTGCCCGTCACCTGGCACGATGTGCGCAAGCCGCCCTTTGATATTTACGGCTTATACAATCCCACCACCGAAAGCTTTTTCCATCGCCTGCCGATGGACGTTGCCGCTGCCACCAGCCCAGCCGTTGAAAAGCTGAGCCAGGAAAGCGCGGGCGGCCGCGTGCGCTTTACCACCGATTCGCCCTTTATCGCCATCCGCGCCACCTTCCGCGTGGTAGGCCGCTCCTCGCACCTGACGATGGTGTCCTCGGCGGGCTTTGATCTGTATCTCGATGATGATTTCGGCAGCCGCTATGTGAAGGAATTCCGCATGCCCTACGATATGACGGACAGCTACGAGCAGATCATTCAGATGAAGAATCGCCCGGGCATGCATTCCTATACCATCAATTTCCCCGTACACTCCGTGGTAGAAACGCTGGAAGTAGGCCTTGCCCCCGAAGCGCAGCTGGCCCCCGGCAAAAAATATCGCGATCTTGATCCCATCGTGTTCTACGGCTCGTCCATCGTGCACGGCACCGCCGCCAGCCGCCCGGGCTATATCTATGAAAATTTCGTCGCCCGCATGCTGGATATGGACTATGTGAACCTCGGCTTCTCGGGCAATGCCAAGGGCGAGCAGGTGCTCTCCGACTACATGGCCACGCTGCCCATGAGCGTATTTGTCTGCGATTACGACCACAACGCGCCCAACCCCGAATATCTGGAAGAAACGCATTTCCCCATTTACGAGACCATCCGCAAAAAATACCCCACCGTGCCCTATATCATGATCACCCGTCCCAATTATTTCACCAACCCGAACACTGAGGACACCCTCAAGCGCCGTGACGTGGTGATGCGCTCCTATCTCAAGGCGCGCGAGATGGGTGACAAGAACGTCTACTTCATCGACGGTACGGCCTTCTTTGCCGATGCGCAGGTATACGAATGCACGATGGACCACATTCATCCCAACGACACGGGCTTCATGCGCATGGGCGAAACCATCGCCGTGATGATCCGGCATATTCTTGAGCATCCTTCGCTATAAAAGCACATAAAAAAGGGAGACGCTTTCGCGTCTCCCTTTTTATTTATGCCCTCCAGAACAGATAGAATCCCGGGTCGCGATTTTCCACATCCTTGACCAGCACGCTCAGATCGCACAGGGCGATGAATTCGCCCTTCATTTCCACCTTGCCGCGGCGGCCTTCCTCATCGTATTTGCCTGCCTTATAAGAAGGATCGAGCACCGCAATGCGGCCGTCGGGTTCTTCATTGATAAGCGTCACATAATGTCCGCCGTGCGTGAATACGCCCACATAGCCCTCGCGATCGCCGCCGGAATGCGCCACTGCCGCGCCGCCTGTGCGCAGACAATAACGCACGCGCTCGGGATCATTGGTCATTTCCAGCTTAAGATGCAGCTTTTCGGCAAAGGCCGGTGCATAAATCTCATAATCAGTTCCCTTTTTATGATTCGCCTTCGTTTCGTAGGACAGCTGCAGCGCATCATTTAAATCAAACGTATTATTCACCAGCAGTCTGTCCGCCGCCATCACAGCAGCGCACAATCCGCAGCCCGAGGTAGCGATCGTCTTGCTCTTGCCGCTTTCACGCTCCGCTTCCTCCATGTTGGTTCTGTTTACATAAGGCCAGTGCGAATACTCCAGCTGATTGAGATATTTCATCTGTCTGTCTCCTTTGTTACACTTCAAATTTATTGCAGTGCTTCAGATCCAGGCCGTCGGCATACAGATGCGAGGTATCCGAAAAGCACAGGCACGTAGGCGCGGTAAAGCCTTCGGGCTGATTTTTAAATTCAAACACCGTAATACCCGTGTGCGTGACGGAAAACGACGACCAGAGCGTATGAATGGGAATGTGCAAAAGCACGCTCATCCATGCGCGCATGAGCCCGGCATGGCAGAAAAGCGCCACGCGATCTTCGCTTGGCCGCAGGATGCGGTAGATACCGTTTTCCTCCTGATAACCCAGACGCGCCAAAAATTCACGGCCATTCTCGGTGATATAGTCAATTGCTTCCTTCATGCGCGACTGGCTGATGCCCGGACAGTCAAACCCTTGATCATACGTCAACTCCATGCGCCCGTCCTTGCGAAACTCAATGTTATTCAGCAGAGAAACAGATTTCAATACGCCGTCCGGATAGGGAGATTTGACCTCCTGCTCAATTTCACGCGCCCATTCTTCAATCTGGCAGGGCAGGTTCAGCATCCGGCAGGCAGGCGCCGCCGTCTCGATGGCGCGGCCCATGGGTGAGGAATAAATCTGGTTGACCCCTGCGCGCACCAGGCGTTTGCCCACGGCCTCGGCCTGCCGTTTACCGCGCGCAAGCAGTGTGTCGGTCACATAATCCGGTTCGCCATGACGAACAACATATAACAGCATTTTTCTTTCCTCCTCTGCATTTCGTCTCATTATACCGCAATTTCTTGCCATCATACAGGTTTATATTGGTACCATTTTTGACATTTAAGACAATCTATGATATAATAACATCGTAACAAACGAAAGGAGAATGCAAGATGAAAAAGTTTGTTCCCTACGAAAAGCTGAGCAAATAGCAAAAGCAAGAGATTGACCGCAGCCGCCGCCAGACCTGGGGCGAATTAAACCCTGTCACCCGCAAGCCCATGAACTCCCGCGCATACAATCGCAAAAAGGCACAGTCGTGGAAAAATGATTCCTACGCTGTGCCTTTTTTATTTGCCTGATTATTTGTTCAGTTTCTTAAATGCCTGTTCCATTTCTACATGGTTATTGAAATAGCGATGCGCTGTCTGGTGAATGACCTCCAGATCGCGCTTGTGCTTGGGATCCTCAATCGCCCACACCGTGCAGCCCGCCTCGCGGCCTGCCTTCATAGAATAGAGCGAATCCTCAATCAGCAGGCACTCCTCCACCTTAACGCCCATGCGCTCAGCTGCCTGACGGAAGATTTCCGGATCGTTTTTTTTCATACCGGTTGCCGTGGTCTGACGGAAGCAGAAATAATCCGACAGATGCAGCCTATCCAGCGTAAAATCCACCACCGGAATGATGGTCGCGGTGATCAGGCACATGGGAAGATCAAGCGCCTTCGCCGCCGCCAGACTTTCCGGCGCATGGGGCTTGAATCTCACCAGGGTTTCGTCTCTGTAAATGGTGCCGTACATATAATCCTTGCACCAGGCAATGGCCTCATCAAGAGGCTCAGGATCCTTGACAATCTGCAGGTCATAAATATTTTTGAGCATGGTGCGGAAACTCATCGCACGCCAGGGCGCATTTTCCCATTCTTCGTCCGTCAGCTCGATGCCGTGTTTTTTCAGCCACACACGGGGCATGGCCGTCCAGTAGTCTTCACTGTTGATGAACGTGCCGTCCATGTCCCAGATGATCGCTTTAATCATGCTATCAGTTTCCCATCTTCTGTTTCTTTTCATCCACCATATCAGCCAGGTGGCGGGCCGCCTGCGCCGCCATCTTCAGCGCATCGGGCACCATGCTGGCCGGGAACTTACGATAGAAGCCCAGCACCTCCAGGTTCATATAGCCCTTGTAGTCAATCTCCGCCAGCGCGCTGGTGATCTCATCCCAATTGTGCTTGCCAAGATAGGGAATGGTGTGCGTATCGGTCATGTAATCGGTATCCTGCACATGCAGCATGGTAAGCCGCTCGCCCGACATGCCGCGGATATATTCTTCCGGCTCGCGGCCCGTCAGCGCGCAGTGGCCCAGATCGCAGCAAGCGCAGAAACGGTCGCTGCCCAGCGAATCAATAAAGGCGTTCACTTCCTCGGGCGTGCCGTTGTGGCCTACATAGCGGGCGCGCTTCTTATCGCGGATGAAGAGGTTTTCAATACCGATCATCAGATCAAACTTCTCCGCATAGGGCAGCAGATCAAGCATAAACTGACGGTTGAACGCCCAAACGTCGGCCTTGTAATCCTCATAGGGGAATTTGATCGTGTGCACCACGATCTTCTTCACGCCCAGGATATGCGCAAACTCGAAGCTGCGCACAACCTCTTCAAAAGCGTAGCTGTCCTTGGTATCGGTATATTTGAAGCCAAAGGGCGCATGCGCCACGGGGATGGCAATGCCGCAGCGATCGGCCGCAGCCTTTACCTCGTGCGCCAGCGCGCGCATTTCTTCAATCGGCAGCGCCAGAATATCATTTTCCTTGGAAATATCATAAAAAGTATAGTCAATGCCATCAAAACCGGCGGCAGCAATCATCTCCACCGCTTTTACGTCGCCAAACATATTGCGAATCGGGCCATTGTCTGTAGAAATTCTCATTTCAGCACCCCTCCTGCGTCATTTTTCTCTTTGTCTATCATAGCATCATCGGCAATTCTTTTTCAATAGTTTTCTCCATTTTTCTCCAGAAAAAAAGCTGCATTTTTCTTCATCACGCTGCGTATCATTTATTACAATTGTAAAAACAAAGCCCTCATGATAGACAATTTCTATCTTCACAGCTATAATACAAACATGAATCGATCATTGCCATCTCCGGCATATGGTCGATTTTGCATTTTATTATCCCAATGACGCTACGGCACAATTATTACAATTGTAAATTGCATATTACCTTTCCAAAAATATGCAACGAAACCGCACCGCTGTGCGTCAAATGGGTGTAAGCGTCAAATCAGGCGCAGGACAAACCGAAAGGAGAGACCTTAACGATGAAGAAAATACTGTCTTTCATGCTGATGCTGGCACTGTTTATTTCCCTGATTCCGCCGGCACGCGCCGCGCAGGGCGATCTGACGCTCTTTGCGCTCGATCCTCAGGATAACTCCCGCTGGGAAAAAGCCGCTATCGATCTGGCGGGCGACGGCGACACGCTGTATATCCTCATGGGCGACAAGGTATACACCTGGCAGCCGGGCGGCGAAATGCAGGTGCTGATCGACGGCATCCTCACCTCGCGCAATTATTACGAAGCGGATATCGAAGAACGCTCCGGCCAGCCCGTCTTCTCCTCGCTCTTTGTGGAGGACGGCAAGATCACGGTGCTTGATACCATGGTGGGTTCTGTATTCACTGTGGAATCCATCGATGGCGGCAAGGCCGTGTGCTCCGAGCCCGTGATGCTGGAGATGGATGCGCGCATTGAGGAAGAGGACGAAACCTACCTCAACTTCCAGTTTGAGCGCTCGATGCTGGCGGGCAACACGCTCTTTGTCATCGGTTATGACTGGGAAAGCGGCTCGGGTGATCAGGAGCTGTTTGTCTGGGATATCACCACAGGCGAGCGCAAGGAGACCTCGCTTGAGGGCGTACAGGCCATGTGTGAATACAAGGACGGCAAGCTCCTGTGCGTGACCTGCGATCCGCAGAACATGTACGATTCTGAAACGCAGTCCTATCGTCCCTGGACGCTGGCGATCTACGATCCCGCTGCTGACACACTGGAGGAAGTTACGCAGGTGGGCGAAGTGCGCTACTACGATGCGCGCAACATCGTTTATAGCGAAGAAAACGACACCTTCTATCTGGCAGTCTCCAACAAGATTTACCGCATGGTGGGCCTTGAAAACTTCGAGCTGGCCGCTTATCACCCCGCCTCCAGCATGTGGGCGGAAGGCAAGGCTGTGGCGGCAGTTGGCAATCAGGTCGCTGTATTTGACGAATACGGCGTGTACGTCCGCACGCCCGATCCCGCGCAGCTGCCCACGGCGACGCTGTCCATCTACAATTACTACGACACGCCGGAGCACATGCAAGCCGTCGCCGCCCTGGGTGATATTCCTGTGTTCTTCTCGGATAATACCTATTTCAATTCTGCACAGGAAATGGGCCAGGCGCTGTCCAGCGGCGAAAATCAGCTGGATATCCTCAGTGTGCAGCTGGACTGGATTGACTTTAACCGCCTGATGGAAAAGGGCTACTGCTACGATCTCAGCGGCAGCGAGGCGCTGACCAGCTATGTAAAGGAGCTTTACCCCTTCATTCAGGACGCCGTTACGCAGGACGGAAAGCTGATGGCGCTGCCCTATACGGTATACGGCTCCGACTGGCATTACAACAAAAAGGCCTTTGAAGAACTGAACCTGCCCGTTCCCACCACCTACGCCGAGCTCATTGCGCTGATGAACGAATGGGCCAAGGAAGAAAACAGCGAAAACTGGGAGGAATACACCCTCCTGCCCGACGAAGGCGAATACAAGCCGCAGGTCTTCTATGATTTCTTTGAAGATTACGAGCAGTATATGCTCAGCAAGGGCGAAACGCTTTCGCTGGATACCGATACCTTCCGTAGTGTGATGGGCGCGCTTGAAACCATGGACACCGAAAACGTGGAAGTGATGGTGGACTGGAGCGAGGTCGGCGACGACGAAGTGCCCGAGGAAGTAGAGGAGCTGTGGAACAAGGAAGCGCTGGTTGCCAACTATTACAGCATTGGTCTGTATAACCAGGGCGACATGGTTCCCCTGCCGCTGCGCATCGACGAAAACAGCGAGCACTTCATCCCCATGCATTTGTCCGTGCTCTTTGTCAATCCCAAGTCCAAGAACATCGACGCAGCTGTTAAGTATCTGGAAGAATTGGCCAAGGCCTATCGTAAGAACACGCAGAATCTGATGGAGCTCTCCCCCAACTACAACGAGCCCGTCCTCAATGAGTACTACGAAGATAACCTTGAAAACATGGAAAACGCTGTTGCCCGCATGGAAAAGGAAATCGAAGAGGCCGAGCCCATTGATAAGCCTGCCCTGCAGGAGAATCTCGACAGCTACAAGGAAATGGTAGAGGAATATAAGGTAACCGGCCGCTATCGCATCGGCGAAGATATGATTGAGCTGTACCGCGACTGCATGCAGTACGCCGTGCTGGCCAGACCCAGCGTGATGAATAACGGCGAGGATGATTCCTTCTTTACCCTCCGCCAGCGCTATCTGGATGAACAGATCACCCTGGAGCAGTTCATCACCGAAGGCTCGAGCAAACTGCGCCTCATCCAGCTTGAAAACCAGTAATAACCTTTGGCAGCGGTGCGGATTTCCCGCACCGCCTGCCTGCGTTTTTTGAAAGGTGACATTATGTTTCATCGCAAAAAGAGTCTGTGGCTGTTTTTGCTGCCGGGGCTGATTGGCCTGATGATCTTTTATGTGATCCCCTTTTTCGGCGGCATTTACTTTTCCATGACAGACGGAACGATTAACAATCAATTGGTGGGCATTGTCAATTACAAAGAGCTGTGGCAGAACGAAGTGTTCCAACTGGGCCTTAAAAACACGCTGGAATTATCGCTTCTGTGCGCGCCGACCATCTTTGTGTTATCCTTTGTGCTGTCCGCCATGCTGCGTTCGCTCAAGGACAAAAGCCTGTCATTTCGCAATATCCTCGTTTTGCCCTATCTGATGCCAACGTCCGCGCTGCTGCTGATCTGGCTGCTTTTGTTTGATTACGGCGGCGTGATCAACCGCATCGTTTCCAGCATGGGGCTCAAGCGCGTACTGTGGCTTGAAAGCGCCGCGCTGCGCGTACCGATTGTACTGATGTATGTGTGGAAAAACGTCGGCTTTTCGGTGGTGATCTTTTCCGCTGCACTGCAGGCAATCCCTGAAGCGTATTACGAATTTGCCTCGCTGGAGGGCGCAAATCCCCTGCAAAAAGAGCTCAAAATCACCCTGCCGCAGATTTTACCCACGGCATTTCTGGTGTTTGTGCTTGCGTGGGTCAATGCCTTTAAGATTTTTAAGGAAATCTACTTCATCGGCGGCGCATATCCGCACGACGCCGTATACACGCTGCAGCACTTTATGAACAACAAATTCGCCGCGCTGGATTATCAGGACGTGACAGCCGCTGCATATTCCTTCGCAGTAATCGTGCTTGTGCTCTTTGGCGTGCTATACATGAGCCGCGCTGTGCGCACAAACGATGTGTAAGGAGGCGCAATATGAAAAAATACCATCTGCGCCCGGGACGTCTGTTGTGTTATCTGTTGCTGATTGCCGTCTGCGCCTTTGTGCTTTTGCCCATTGTGATGACCTTTGCCTATTCCTTTTTCCCGCAGAGTGAAATCAAAAGCTACCTTGGCATGCGCAGCAATTACAAAGAAGACGCCTTCATGCCCTTTCTCCTTTCGCCGGCGCGCTTTTCGCTGAGGCAGTATTACACCATCCTCATTGAGACGCCCAAGTATCTGAATCTGTTTGTTAATTCGGTCAAATACACCGCCGCCATCCTGCTTGGACAATTGCTCATCATCCCCATGACGGCCTATGCGCTGAGCCGCTTCCGTTTTCATGGACGGGATCTGCTTTTCTTCTGCGTGCTTACGCTGATGCTGCTTCCTTTCCAGGTGACGATGGCGCCGTCGGTTATCACCATGCGCACGCTGCATCTGATGGATACAGTCTGGGCGGTGATATTGCCGATGATCTTTTCGCCCTTTTATATTTTCCTGCTCAGACAGTTTATGATCGGCTTGCCAAACGAGCTTCTGGAAGCCGGCATGATTGACGGCGCAGGCACGGTGCGCTGCTTTATCCATGTGGTGATTCCCGTGTGCCGGCCGATCCTTGGCGCGTTTATCGCGCTGAGCTTTGCCGACTGCTGGAATATGGTCGAGCAGCCGCTCATTTACCTCAGCCGCCGTCAGAGCGCCATGCCTTTGTCCGTGCTTTTCAATCAGATCAGCACCGAAAACAGCGAAATTGCCTTTGCCGGCGCAGCGCTGTATATCCTGCCTGCGCTTTTGATCTACAGCTATTTCCAGGAGGATATTCTCCTGGGCATCCAGCTGAGCGAACTGAAATAAAGGAATGTGAACGTATGAATAAAAAGAAATTTGCTTTAAAGGGGCTGCTGGCGCTTTTTGTGGTGATTGCGCTGTGCATGTTCTTTTCGCGCACCGTGCAGACGATCACCACGCCCAAAGTGCAGCGCATATCCGCCACCAAGGGCAAACTGGAGCAGAAGATTTCCCTCTCCGGCGAAATCCATTTTCCCGTGACGGAGGAAATCAAAATCGATAACGCCAAGAAGCTCTCCATCAAAGTGGAAGAGCTGATGGTACGCCCGGGCTACTTTGTCAAGGCGGGCGATCCCATCTTTACCGCCTATGCGCCTGATTATGAAAGCAAGTACGAAGAACTGCAAAAGAAATACGACGACAAGGTAACAGAATACGCCGAGCATATCGCTTCAAATCTGCGGGCCAAGCAATCCTCTGCGCAAAATGATCTGTACACCGACATGCTGGAAAAGATCGATCTCTTCTTCGCGGCGCGCTATGCGCTTGTTGCGCAGGCTGCCCAGGACAATTACACCCTGCCGGAGGATGAAACGCTCTGGCTGGATATTGCAGACGGCACAGATGCGCTCAATTCGCTCAGCGCCTCCCTCAAAACTGCCGCAGCCGAAAAAGACGCCGCCGTCAAGGCGCTGACCGCTGTGTACAACGGCACATCCAATGTATATCGCATCGGCGACAGCACCTTTGAATATATCAAGAAAAAAGAAAGCCTGGAAAAAGAAATTGATCAGTATTCTCAGGATCTGATTGCCTTTGCAGCGCTGCAGCAGTCGCTTCTGACCATCACCGCCCCGCACGACGGCTATATCACGGCCATTGATCTGAAGGTGGGCGACAGCTATGACGGCAGCACGGCAGCCTTTAAAATAACGCCCGCCGACAGCGTGCCGGTGCTGCGCGCGGATGTGACGAATGTAGACAAAACGCTGCGCGAAAAGCTGAAGGTTGTATTGACGCAAACCGACACCGAAAGTGAGATCGAAAGCCTGGAAACCTCCGGCGACGGTAAAAAATACGCTTTGATTACGCTCAGCAGCAAGGTGCTCAAATCCGCCGGCGGCCTCACACACCTGTTGAGCGAAAGCAGCATTCCCCTGACCATCACCTATAAAGCGCAAAAAAGCACCACGCTTCTGCCCGCCAGCGCTGTTCGCAGCGACGGCAGCGGCAGCTATTATGTATATGTTGTTCAGCAGAATTACGGCGGCGGCCTGCTTGGCAGCGGCGGCTATACCCTGAGCAAAACCCCGGTTACGGTGATTGAATCTTCCGATCAGATCGTAGCGCTGGAAGATGACCTGAGCTACCGCGAGATTGCCGACCGGGAGGACCGTGCGCTCAGCGACGGGCAGGCGGTGATGGATTATGTCAATTAAGCGCATCATCTGTCTCATCCTGTGCGCGCTGCTGATCCTGCTGTGCGCCATACCAATCCTTAAAACGCCGGCGCTGTATCAATACGTCATCCCCGCGCCGCCTCCGCCGCAGGAGGAATCACAGGCCAATGAAACAGATGCGCTGCTGCAATCGCTTACGCAGCTGAGCGAAAACTGGACGGGCATTCTTTCAGACTACGCCGTTACCGCCCACGCCTCGCGCGTGCTGATGGAAGGTGTTGGCGGAAAGGCTGACACCGCCCGCCTGATGGGACAATGGGGCAGCCCCAACGCGCAGCCTTATCAGTTGCTTACCGCCGGAAGGCGACTTTACGATCACGAGCTGGAAAACGGCGCAGATGTGATCCTTCTGGATGAACAGCTGGCGCTGTCGCTCTTTCGCATCAGCGATCCGCTCGGGCGCAGCGTGATGATCGGCGAAAAGGCTTTTACGGTTGTGGGCGTCCTGCGGCATACGCGCGGCGCAGGCGATCAGGAAGCCTATGGCGCATATGTTCCGCTCAAAGCGCTGGATGCACTGCAAGCCGAAACGCTCACTGTCTGGGCTAGGGGCGTGGAGGGCGCAGGCGCATTCTCTCAATTCAAAAATGATATGCGCATCTGGCAGGAGGGCGGATCGCTGTATGACCTGCAGCAGGAAAAAGCCCGCGCGCTGCTGCCGGCCTGGCTGTCAGCCTGCGTGTGTCTGATGCTGCTGGTGATCAGCGCGTTCCGCGCCTTTGGTCATCTGGTGCTCCGGCTGTATCAGGATTTTACAGATCGTCTCAATCACTGCTTTGCCGTTCAAATGATCCCGCGGCTGATCGGCTATGTCGCGCTGAGCCTGCTTGCCCTGCTGGGCGCGCTGGCCGCATTCTATGGCTGGACACAGCTCATGCTGACCATGGTCTATATTTTCCCCGAATGGATTCCTGCCGTGCCGGTGGAGATCAGCGATATTCTGACCACCTGGTGGCAAAACGCCGAAATCTCCGGCAGCATCATCGAATGGCGCACGCGTGAAATCCTCACCCTGCGCCGTCTCAGCGCGCTGATCCGTCTGCCCAGCCTGGCCTTTGCGCTTTTCTTTGCGCAAGCACACGGCATACTGCGCGGGAAGCGCAGCAAAAAGGCCGCCTGATTCATCAGCCTCATAACAAAAGGGAACGCTATAGCGTTCCCTCTTGTTTCATTTCCGAGCGTTCCGTAAACTCCTCGCATCTGCCTTAGCTGCCGCAAAGCATGTACTTTTTGCACTGTTTTTTTACTGTATTTATAGTTTATCGCCATTGATTTCAGCATGGAAAAGTGCTAAAATTCATTCCATAATCCAACGCGATGACGAAACCAAGTAGGTTTTGGCGAGTGCCCTTCAGAGAGTTGCCGGTCGCTGCAAGGCAATAGGGAAACCAAAACCGAATACATTTCCGAGCGGCGGGGCAGAAATTACAGTAGGCCACGACGGGCGCGCCCGATACAGCGCAGGGATCTGTTGGGATCTTTTTTGAGGCCGCGCATGCGGTAAATAGAGGTGGTACCACGGGGTAACTCGTCCTCTGCTATGGAGCAGAAGGCGGGTTTATTTTTTTACAAATATCACAGCAAAGGAGACTTCGTTATGCTGATTATGGATTATCTGGAGCGCAACGCGCGCTATTACGGTCAGGAGACCGCGCTGGTGGAATTCAGCCCCACCGACGCGCACGACAATGCCAAAACCTGGCGTGAATATCGCCTGATTGAAAGCACGAATGATGCGCCGCTGCGCCGGGAGATCAGCTGGCTGGATTTTGACCGCCGCACCAATCGCTTTGCCAATCTTCTGCTCAGCCGCGGCGTAAAGCGCGGCACCAAGGTCGGCATCCTGCTGATGAACTGTCTGGAATGGCTGCCCATCTACTTTGGCATCCTCAAGGCTGGCTGCATCGCTGTTCCGCTGAATTTCCGCTATTCCAGCGATGAAATCAAATACTGCCTGGATTTGGCGGACGTCGAAATTCTCGCCTTTGGGCCGGAGTTCATCTCCCGCATGGATCTGATCGCCCATGACATTCCCAAGGTGCGGATGCTCTTCTTTGTCGGCAAGGATGGCCCGGCATACACTGAGGATTGCCTGGAGCTGATGAGCTACTGCTCCTCCAATCCCCCGCCCATTGAAATGAAGGAAGACGACTACGCCGCCATTTATTTCTCCTCGGGCACAACGGGCTTCCCCAAAGCCATTCTGCATGATCACCGTTCGCTCCTGTGTGCCTGCGATGTGGAGCAAAAGCATCACAGCCAGTCGCGCGAGGACGTGTTCCTCTGCATCCCGCCGCTGTATCACACGGGCGCAAAAATGCACTGGTTCGGCTCGCTCAAATCCGGCAGCAAGGCTGTGCTCCTGCGCGGCGTCAAGCCCAAGTGGATCCTGCGTACCATTTCCGAAGAGCACTGCACCATCGTATGGCTGCTGGTACCGTGGGCACAGGATCTGCTGGACGCCATTGACGCCGGCAAAGTGAACCTTGATGATTACGAGCTGGATCAGTGGCGCCTGATGCACATCGGCGCACAGCCTGTTCCGCCCAGCCTCATTCACCGCTGGAAGAAAGTCTTCCCGCATCACCAGTACGACACCAACTACGGCCTGTCCGAGTCCATCGGCCCCGGCTGCGTGCATCTGGGCGTGGAGAATATCCACAAGGTTGGCGCCATCGGCAAGGCCGGCTTCCAGTGGGAAACCAAGATTGTCACCCCCGACGGCACAGAGGTTGCAAAGGGCGATGTAGGCGAATTGATCGTCCGTGGCCCGGGCGTAATGCTTTGCTACTATAAAAACCCCGAAGCTACCGCAGAGGTGCTCAAAGACGGCTGGCTCTACACCGGCGACATGGCCCGCGAGGACGAGGACGGCTTCATCTACCTCGTTGACCGCAAAAAGGACGTTATCATCACGGGTGGTGAAAACCTCTATCCCGTGCAGATCGAAGATTTCCTGCGTGCCTTCACCAAGATCAAGGACGTGGCCGTCATCGGCCTTCCCGACGCCAGACTTGGCGAAATTGCCGCCGCGATCATCGAAATCAAGGAAGATGAAACATGCACTGAGGAAGAAATCAACGCCTTCTGCGAGAGCATGCCGCGCTACAAGCGCCCGCGCAAAATCATCTTTGACAAAGTTCCCCGCAACCCCACCGGCAAGATCGAAAAGCCCGTGCTGCGTGAAAAATACTGCCACGGCCGCCTGGTGGAATCTCAGATTACCGGTTGAGCCTTCAGGCTTCCGACATAAAACATTCTAAAGAAAGGGAGTACCAGATCATGTTTATTAAGCTTGCTATGCTGTTTGTTTTCTTCGCCGTCACCGTAGGTATCGGTCTGTATTGCCGTAAGCACGCGACAGACGTGAACGGCTTTGTCCTTGGCGGCCGCAGTGTGGGCCCGTGGCTCACTGCCTTCGCTTATGGTACTTCTTATTTCTCTGCCGTTGTTTTTGTCGGCTACGCCGGTCAGTTTGGCTGGAAATACGGCATCGCCGCCACCTGGGCAGGCATTGGCAACGCCATCATCGGCTCGCTGATGGCCTGGGCAATCCTCGGCCGCCGCACCCGCGTGATGACGCAGCATCTGGACAGCGCCACAATGCCGCAGTTCTTTGAAAAGCGCTTCGATTCCAAGGCGCTGAAACTGGCAGCCTCGGCCATTATCTTCATTTTCCTCATTCCCTACACCGCGTCTCTCTACAACGGCCTTTCCCGCCTGTTCGGCATGGCCTTTGACATCGATTACAGCGTTTGCGTGATCGTCATGGCCATTCTCACCGGCGTTTACGTCATCGCCGGCGGCTACATGGCCACCGCCATCAACGATTTCATCCAAGGCATCGTCATGATCGCGGGCATTATCGCCGTTATCGGCGCTGTGCTCAAGGGACAGGGCGGCTTTATCGAAGCGCTGAACAAGCTCGGCCAGGTATCCGATCCCGCCGTATCCGAAACGCCGGGCATCTTCGCCTCCTTCTTCGGCCCTGATCCTGCCAATCTTCTGGGCGTGGTCATCCTTACCTCTCTTGGCACCTGGGGCCTGCCGCAGATGGTGCAGAAATTCTACGCCATCAAGAGCGAGGGCGCTATCAACAAGGGCATGATCATCTCCACTATCTTTGCGCTGGTGGTCGCCGGCGGCTGCTACTTCCTGGGCGGTTTTGGCCGACTGTTCTCCGGCATGGTGGATATTGCCGCTAACGGCTACGACTCCATCATTCCCACCATGCTCTCGGGCCTGAGCACCTTCCTGATTGCCATTGTGGTTATTCTGGTGCTCTCCGCTTCCATGTCCACGCTTTCCTCTCTTGTACTTACTTCGTCTTCCACCTTGACACTCGACTTCATTAAGGGTACACTTGTAAAAGACATGGATGAAAAAAAGCAGCTGCTGATCATGCGTCTGCTGATTGTTGTCTTCATTATCATTTCTGTCGTTCTGGCGCTGATCCAGTACAATTCCAACGTCACCTTCATCGCGCAGCTGATGGGCGTCAGTTGGGGCGCGCTGGCCGGCGCATTCCTGGCTCCCTTCCTGTACGGCCTGTACTGGAAGCGCGCCACTAAGGCGGGCGTGTGGGCGAGCTTCATCTTCTCCACCGTCGTAATGCTGGCCAATATTGTTTGCAAGCCCCTGTTCCCCGCGCTTTTGCAGTCTCCCATCAATGCCGGCGCCTTCTGCATGATCGCCGGTATGGTGATCACCCCCGTGGTCAGCCTGCTGACCAAAAAGCCCGACAACGCCTTCATCCAGCAGGTATTTGCCTGCTATGACAAAACCGTGGTCGTCACCGTCAAGGATTCCATCGGCGACCAGGAATAACACCAAGGAGGATCCTGCATGAAAATGCTCATGCTTGGCAACGAAGCTGTTGCCCGCGGCCTGTACGAAGCCGGATGCGCTTTTGTATCCAGCTATCCCGGCACGCCCAGCACCGAAATTACCGAAGCCATCGCCAAATATCAGGAAGTCTACGCTGAATGGGCGCCCAATGAAAAAGTAGCCATGGAGGCCGCCTTTGGCGCATGCCTTTCCGGCAAACGCAGCTTTTGCGGCATGAAGCATGTGGGCCTCAACGTCGCTGCCGATCCGCTGTTCACCATTGCCTACACAGGCGTAAACGCCGGCATGGTCATCGGTGTGGCTGATGACGCGGGCATGCATTCCTCGCAGAATGAGCAGGATTCCCGCCACTATGCCAGAGCTGCCAAGATTCCCATGCTGGAACCTGCCGATTCTGCCGAAGCGCTGCACTTTGCCAAGCTGGCGTATGAATTATCCGAGCAGTTTGATACCCCTGTGCTGCTGAAAATGTGCACCCGCATTTCTCACTCCCAGAGTGTGGTGGAAACGGGCGATCGCATTGAAATCAGCAAAGCCTATGAAAAGAATCCGCAAAAGTACATCATGATGCCTGGCAACGCCAAGCGCCGCCATCCCTTTGTGGAAGAGCGCACAAAGAAGCTCGCCGCCTGGGCGGAGGATTGCTGCATCAACCGTTTGGAAGAAGGAAATGATCACAGCATCGGCATCATCACCTCTTCCACGGCTTATCAGTACGTGAAGGAAGTATTGGGCGATACCTATCCCGTGCTCAAGCTGGGCATGATCTGGCCGATGCCCGAAAAGAAGATCCGTGATTTCGCCGCGTCTGTAGATAAGCTCGTCGTGGTGGAAGAGCTCGATTCCTTCATCGAAGCGCACTGCAAGGATCTGGGGCTGACAGTCTCCGGCAAGGAAATCTTCCCCTGCATCGATGAATTCTCCCAGAATCTCGTTGCCGGCAAAATGAATGTCGAAAAAGAGACCGACGGCGTTGCGCTTTCCGAAGCCATCCCTGCCCGTCCTCCCGTTATGTGCGCGGGCTGCCCGCACAGAGGCCTTTTCTATACCCTGGCCAAGAACAAGATTACCGCCCTGGGCGATATCGGCTGCTACACGCTGGGCGCCGTGCCGCCGCTGGGCGCGCTGGATACCACCATCTGCATGGGCGCTTCCATCTCCGGCCTGCACGGCTTCACCAAGGCGCAGCAGGGCGCGATGGACGGCAAGGCTGTAGCCGTCATCGGCGACTCCACCTTCATGCACTCGGGTATCACCGGCCTTGTGAACGTCGCGTACAACGAATCCAACGCCACCGTCATCATTGTGGATAATTCCATCACCGGCATGACAGGACATCAGCAGAACCCCACCACGGGCTATAATCTCAAGGGCGACCCCGCCACCAAGATTGATCTGGAAACGCTGTGCCGCGCAGTCGGCATCCGCCGCGTACGCGTGGTGGATCCCTATGATCTGAAAGAAACTGAGGACGCCATCAAGGAAGAGCTGGCGGCCAACGAACCTTCCGTTATCATCTCCCGCCGCCCCTGCGCGCTGCTCAAGTACGTCAAGCATAACAAACCCGTTGAAATCAACGCAGATAAGTGCGTTGGCTGCAAAATGTGCATGAAGATCGGCTGCCCCGCCATCAGCATGAAGGACGGCAAGGCGCAGATTGACAACACGCTGTGCACGGGCTGCAACGTCTGCACGCAGCTGTGCAAAATCGGCGCGATGAAGAAAGGCGAGGAGGCGTAACCATGAAAACGAAAAACATCATGATCGTGGGCGTCGGCGGTCAGGGCTCTCTTCTGGCCTCCAAGCTCCTGGGCCGTCTTCTCCTCACAAAGGGCTATGATATCAAGGTTTCCGAAGTGCATGGCATGTCGCAGCGCGGCGGCAGCGTCGTTACCTATGTGCGCTTTGGCGATAAGGTCTACTCCCCCGTCATCGACAAGGGCGAAGCAGATTATATCGTATCCTTTGAGCTGCTGGAAGCCGCCCGCTGGACGGAATATCTGAAAAACGGCGGCACCATCGTCACCAATACCCAGCAGATCAATCCCATGCCCGTCATCACCGGCGCTGCACAGTATCCCGAGCAGCTGGTAGAAAAAATGCAGTCTGCTAACCTCAATGTGGAAGCCATCGATGCGCTGAAGCTCGCCAATGAAGCCGGCTCTGCCAAGGCTGTCAACATCGTGCTGATGGGCCATCTGTCCCGCCACTTTGACTTTGATTTGTCCGAATGGATGGACGCAATTGAAAAGAGCGTACCTGCAAAATTCCTTGAACTCAACAAAAAAGCATTCCTGCTCGGCAGGGATGCCTGATACCCCGCTATACAAAAGGAGAGATGCCGTATGCCAAATTATTACCAGCCGGAAATTGAAACCGCCTCGCGAGAGCAGCTTCTCGCCTGGCAGAACGAACGCCTGGTCAAGCAGGTGCAGCATGTATGGGACAACGTGCCTTACTACCGTCAGAAGATGGAAGAAAAAGGCGTAACCCCCGCAGACATCAAAAGCGTGGATGATCTGCATAAGCTGCCCTTCCTCACCAAGGCCGACCTGCGCGACGCCTATCCCTACGGGCTGATGGGCAAGCCGCTTTCCGATTGCGTACGTATTCAGTCTACATCCGGCACCACCGGCCGCCGTGTTGTCGCTTTTTATACCCAGCACGATATTGATTTGTGGGAAGATTGCTGTGCCCGCGCCATCGTTGCTGCCGGCGGCACGCGTGAAGACGTTGTCCAGGTGGCCTATGGCTACGGCCTGTTCACCGGCGGCCCCGGTCTTAACGGCGGCTCGCATAAGGTAGGCTGCCTCACGCTGCCCATGTCCTCGGGCAATACCGATCGTCAGCTACAGTTCATGGTGGATCTGGAAGCCACCATCCTGTGCTGCACGCCTTCCTATGCTGAATATTTGGCCGAAACCATCCACGAGCAGGGCCTGCGCGATAAAATCGAGCTCAAGGCCGGCATCTTCGGCGCCGAAGCGTGGAGTGAAGAAATGCGCCGCGATATTCAAAACAGCCTGGGCATCAAGGCTTATGATATCTATGGTCTGACCGAAACCACCGGCCCCGGCGTGGCTTATGAATGCAGCGAGCAGACCGGCATGCACATCAATGAGGACCACTTCCTGGCCGAGATCATCGATCCCGAAACAGGCGAAGTGCTGCCCGAAGGCGAAAAGGGCGAACTGGTCTTCACCTCGCTCACCAAGGAAGCCTTCCCGCTGCTGCGCTACCGCACGCGCGACATCTGCGTGCTTTCCCGCAAGAAGTGCTCCTGCGGCCGCACGCATGTAAAGATGAGTAAGCCCATGGGCCGCAGCGATGATATGCTGATCGTCAAGGGCGTGAACGTCTTCCCCTCCCAGATCGAAACCGTGCTGCTGGAGCAGGGCTATCCCGCCAACTATCAGATCATCGTCGACCGCATCAACCACTCCGATAAGCTGGAAGTGCTGGTTGAAATGGCGCCTGATAAGTTCTCCGACTCTCTGGCCGATATCGCCGAGCAGGAAAAGACCCTCGTTGAGGCGCTGAAGAACATGCTGGGCATCTACGCCAAGGTCAAGATCGTTTCGCCCAAATCGATCACCCGCAGCGAAGGCAAGGCTGTGCGTGTGATTGACAAGCGTAAAATTTAAGGAGGCGATACCATGAACGTGCATCAGATCTCCGTTTTTCTGGAAAACCGCGCCGGTCAGCTGTCTGAGATTACCGCTGTTTTGGCTGAGCATCATATTGATCTGCGCGCCATCTCCATCGCCGAAACTGCTGATTACGGCGTACTGCGCATGATCGTGGACGACGCTGAAAAGGCGACCGGCATCCTGCTGTCGCACGGCTTCATTCTCTCCATGACGCCTGTGACCGTCATCGCCGTGCCCGACACGCCCGGCGGCTTGGCGCCTGTACTGCAGCTGCTGGCTGAAGCGCACATCGACATCGAATACATGTACTCGCTCTTTACCCACAAGGAGGGGCAGGCGTACATGGTCTTCCGCATGTCCGATGAAGAAATGTTTGCCAAGAAGCTCGCAGAGCACGGCATGCATCCTGCAACAAAGGAAGAACTCGGCCTTCAGTAAATGCATTGCAAGCGGCTGCGGATAAAAAAACTTTACCCGTAGCCGTTTATTATGCTTTGCTTCCTTGACTTCAAAATTTCTGTATGCTATAATGATTTATCACCACTTGGGAAAGGATTCCATTTCCCAAATGAGTTTTCTGAAAGTGACAGGTGAATTATTATGAAGAGAATTAAGACGCTGGATACCCGTAACCTGTGCGAAAGCGCCAAGAACGGCGGCTGCGGCGAATGCCAGACCTCTTGCCAGTCTGCCTGCAAGACCAGCTGCGGCGTTGCCAATCAGCCTTGCGAAAAGGCCAGCAAGTAAGCCAATGAGTCTGTAAAAAGCTGCCGCCTCCTTTGGGCGGCGCTTTTTATATGGAGGAAGAACATGGTACATCAGTATAAGCTGAACGGATATAATATCGTCCTGGATACATGCTCGGGCTCTGTCCATGCCGTGGATGAAGTAGCCTATGATATGATTGCGATGTATGAAACCGCCTCTGCGGATGAAATTGTAGCCGCGATGCTCGAAAAATATAAGGGCCGCGAGGATGTGACGGAAGGCGATCTGCGCGATTGCCTTGAGGATATCCAGGCCCTCAAGGACATGGGCAAGCTCTTTACGCCCGATATCTTTGCCAATCAGGCGCACACGCTCAAGGCTCGCACGGGCAATGTGGTAAAGGCCCTGTGCCTGCATGTGGCGCACACCTGCAATCTCAATTGCTCCTACTGCTTTGCCAGCCAGGGCAAATATCACGGCGACCGTGCGCTGATGAGCTTTGAGGTAGGCAAGCGCGCGCTGGATTTCCTGATTGAGAATTCCGGCACGCGCCATAACCTGGAAGTGGACTTTTTCGGCGGCGAGCCGCTGATGAACTGGGATGTGGTCAAGGCCCTGGTTGCCTATGCCCGCACGCAGGAAAAGAAATATAACAAGAATTTCCGCTTTACGCTGACCACCAACGGCATGCTGATTGATCAGGACGTAATCGACTTTGCCAACAAGGAAATGAGCAATGTTGTTTTGTCCCTGGACGGCCGCAAGGAAATTCACGACCGTCTGCGCGTGGATTACGCCGGCAACGGCAGCTACGACCGCATCGTGCCCAAGTTTAAGCAGCTGGTGGACGCCCGCGGCGGCAAGAATTATTACATGCGCGGCACCTTCACCCATGCCAATCCTGATTTCACCAACGACGTGTTCCATATGGCGGACATGGGCTTTACGGAGCTGAGCATGGAGCCTGTGGTCTGCGCTGCGGATGATCCCGCCGCACTCACGCCGGAGGATATTGAGGTGGTCAAGCGCCAGTACGAAATCCTCGCTGAGGAAATGCTGCGCCGCGAAAAGGAAGGCCGCCCGTTTACCTTCTATCATTACATGATCGATCTCACCGGCGGCCCCTGCATTTACAAGCGCATTTCAGGCTGCGGCTCGGGTACGGAGTACATGGCCGTTACCCCCTGGGGCGATCTGTACCCCTGCCATCAGTTTGTGGGCGAAGAAAGCTACAAGCTGGGCGATATCTGGAACGGCGTCACCAACGATCCCCTGCGCGAGGAGTTCCGCGCCTGCAATGCCTACGCCCGCGAAGAGTGCAAGGATTGCTGGGCGAAGCTTTATTGCTCGGGCGGCTGCGCTGCCAATGCCTTCCACGCCTCCGGCTCCATCCGCGGCATATATGAACCCGGCTGCGAGCTTTTCCGCAAACGCATGGAATGCGCCATCATGATCAAAGTAGCCCAGGACGAAGCGAAGGAAAACGAATAATGCTTACGCCCATTGCCGATTTTGTGCGCAGCTACGCCGCGTCTGATACTGCGCGGCTGCACATGCCGGGTCACAAGGGGCAGTCATTCCTTGGCTGCGAGCCCTTTGACATCACCGAAGTTCACGGCGCGGATGCGCTATACGAAGCGGACGGCATCATATTGCAAAGCGAAGAAAACGCCGCCCGGCTTTTCGGCACGCAGCGCACGCTGTATTCCACCGAGGGCTCCAGCCAGTGCATCCGCGCCATGCTGCATCTGTGCATCACGCTGCGCAATAGCAGCCAGTCCCGTGTCATCGTTGCTGCGCGCAACGTGCATAAGGCCTTTGTCTATGCCGCTGCGCTGATCGACTTTGACATCGTGTGGCTGTGGCCGGAGAAAACAGATTCACTCTGCGCCTGCCCGGTTTCTGCGCAGACGCTGGAAAGCACGCTGAATTCCTTGCCCCAGCCGCCCGCTGCGGTGTATCTGACCAGCCCGGATTATCTGGGCAATCTGCAGGATATCGGGGCGCTTGCGGATATTTGCCACGCACACGGCACGCTGCTGGCGGTGGACAACGCGCACGGCGCGTATCTGCATTTTCTCCCAAATCCGCTGCACCCCATCGATCTTGGCGCGGATATCTGCTGCGATTCGGCGCACAAAACGCTGCCCGTGCTTACCGGCGGCGCGTATCTGCATTTAAGCAATCGCCTGCCTGCCATTTACGCGCAGCAGGCCAAGCACGCCATGGCGATTTACGGCTCCACCAGCCCGTCGTATCTGACGCTGGCTTCCTTGGATCTGTGCAATGCTTACCTCGCCCGGGATTATCAGCCGGCGCTGCAAAAGGCCATCGACAACATCGATGCGCTCTGCGAGCAGCTGCAAAGCCGCGGCTGGCAATTATCGCACGGCGAGCCGCTGAAAATCACGCTGCACGCTTCGCGCTGCGGCATCAGCGGGCAACAGCTGGCCGATCGTCTGCGCGCAAATAAGGTTGAATGCGAATACGCAGATCCCGACGATCTGGTGCTGATGCTCACGCCGCAGAATACCGCGGAGGATTTTGCCCGTGTGCTGTCAGCTGTCGGACAGCCTGGCGGCGAAAAACTTATCCGCCCTGCGCTTTCCCTGCCCAAGGGACGGCAGGCCCTGCCCGTACGCGAGGCAATCTTCGCACCGCAGGAGCTGATTGCCGCAGAGCACGCCCTTGGCCGTATCTGCGCTGCGCCCACCGTCGCCTGTCCGCCCGCCATTCCCATTGCGGTATCGGGCGAAGTCATCACGCAGGAGGCGCTGCAGCTGTTCCGGTATTATCAGGTTGACAGCGTGGCTGTCGTGAAGGAATAATTCAGGAGGTTGCAAGCATGAATCGCACCACCAGCGTCAATCTCGGCTGTTTTCTGAAGAATTATAATCTGGCCGCTTCCCTCAAAATGATCCGGGACTGCGGCTTTGACGGCGTCGATTTTTCCCTTTGGTATTATTCTCAGGGCGATGACGCGCCCATGAAAAAGGATAACTGGCGCGAATTCGTGCTGGAAATGCGCCGCCTGCTGGACGAAAACGGCCTGTGCGTGCCGCAGGCGCATGCGCACTGGCGACATGAGGGGCAGGTGCAAAAGGATTTTTCCTTTGCGCTGCCCGGCGAAATCTTCGCGCGCAACATTGAGGCCTGCCACATGCTTGGCTGCGACAAGCTGGTTTTCCATCCCATTCAGCACTTTTTCCCCATCGAAAATGAAGCGGAAACGCGCCAGAAGGTGATGGACGCCAATGTTGCGTGGTTTTCCGCGCTGCTTCCCGCGGCAGAGAAATTCGGCGTGCAGCTGCTGATTGAAAACATATTTGACTACTAGCATGTTCAAGCGCCTGATGCGCCGCAAATCCCCCTGTCGCGCGGCGAGGATCTGATGTATGTGATTGAAAAAATCAACCATCCGCTGGTGCAGATTTGCCTGGATACCGGGCACGCGAACATTGCCGGCGCTGATATTCCCGCAATGATCCGCCTGTTCGGCGATCATCTGCGCGCGCTGCATTTGCAGGATAACTACGGCAAAATTTACCCGATTTACGAGGATATTCACCAGTTCCCCGGCATGTGCCGTCTGAACTGGGCGGCCATTTTTGCCGCGCTGAAGGAAACGGGCTGCAGCGCCTCGCTCAATATGGAAATCAGCGCGGAACTTGCGGAGCAACCGTATGAAATTCAGTTTATGCGATTGGTACAAGGTCGCGAGCTGCTGCTGAAGATGGAAGAGGTATACACGCGGTAAGAGAAGGGGGACGTTACTTTCTTGCGTCAAGAAAGTAACAAAGAACCAGTCGTTGCGGTTGTTGGGTGTTTCCTTTACCGCGGCAGTTGATTGAAAAAGGGTTTGGAAACGTTTAGGAAAGCAAGCTTTCCCCACGCTTCCAAGCCCTTTTTCAGTTTGCTTCGCAAACCCGCAGGGCAAAGCCCTGCGGACTGCCGCTTTGGTGACTTGTGCGTTAGTGTCGCCGTTTTTTCTGCGGAAAAAACGAGCGGGGTTCGCGCTGCGGCGCGGGAGGAGGGAACGCCAGCTGCGGCTGGCTACACCTCATCAGCCTCACTCTGTTCGGCAGCTTCCCCTCAAGGGGAAGCCTTTGGTGGATTGCAGCCAAGCAAGAGCCTTCCCCTTGAGGG
>JAFXJP010000045.1 GCA_017532155.1 Clostridia bacterium
CCAGGGGCTTTCGGTGATACCTTTGCGGACCTTGAACTTCTTAAAGGCGATCTGCAGGCCATAGAAGGGCGCGTACTTATATACGCAATAGAAGAGAATGCCCGGAATCATCATCAGGTACAGCGGCCAGAAGCGCTGCAAGGCTCTGATGAAGCGTTTCCTGCGGGACGGCGCGTTAATGACGCGCGGCGCGGTTGCTTGCGACATTTGATCAGTCCTTTCGCTTGAGTTTATCTCGTGCGCTTACTGATAAGCGCGGACTTCGAATACAGTTACGTCCTTGGAGCCGTTGGTGGAAATGACGTGCACATCCACGCTGTCGCAGGAAACGGGCGCAAACTTAACGATGTTGAGACGCTGATGGTTATCGCGGATCTCCTCCACATGCACCACCTTGCCGTCCTTCTTGAATACCAGGTCGTAGTCCTTCACCAGCTCGGCGGGCACGCCGTCGCGCTGCTGGCGCTGACGGTTGGGCGCCATGGTGACGCGGATGGGATAATTGAAATCGGAATGGAACACAAAGCGCATTTCGGAAAGCTGCACATCCTTGCCAAAGTCAAGGGAGAGCGTTTCGCCGCCTTCGGAGATGCCGTCGCTCGTCCAGCCGTTGAGGGTTTCTTCGATCTTGCGGGATACGCCGTTGATGACGTCGCAGGCGCACCAGCCTTCCTTGGTAGAGGAAGCGGTCACCTTGGCCGTGCGGGCAAGGTCTTTTTCATCCTCATTCTTAAAGCCGGGCAGCCAGCCGCCGTCAGCGAGAATCTCCTGCTGCACTTCGCCGATGTAGGGCGCAAGCTCTCTGGGGAGCAGGCCCTTCTTGGCGCACTTGGCAGCGGCAATGCCCACCGCCTCGCCGCCCAGCGCGCAGCAGCCGATGATGCGGGTGGAGGCCAGGCCCATGCGGCTGGTGGAAATATCGCGGCCGGCCATCATGAGGTTCTTGATATTCTTGGAATAATAGCTGCGCCACGGAATGGTATACACGCCGTGATAGTAGAAGCAGTCGGAGGGCAGGCGATCCTCATCCTCTACGCCGAAGGGCGCGTGCAGGTCCATGCACCAGCCGCCGTAGCAAATGGCGTCGTCAAAGATCTTGTGGTCGAGGATGTCGGCCTCGTTGAGGATATAGTCGCCCATCAGGCGGCGGCTTTCGCGCATGCCGGGCAGCGCGCCAACCCATTCGAGCTCGAAATTCTCCGCGCCATGGGCGTGAACGCCTTCCTGATTGTTCTTGATATGATCCCAGATGCCGTAGGCGTAAGCCATCAGGTCATCGCGGATTTCTTCAAATTCGGGGATGATGTCATCGCCCTTGCCCATCAGTTCGCACCACCAGTAGCCGTAGTCATTGGCGGCGGAGGAGATCATGGAAGTGCGCTTGTACTCTTCCGGATCCTCCAGATGGCTTAGGTCGATCGTCTCTCTCATCTGCGGGCAGTGGATGCGGTTGCGCAGCTGATGTTCAGAGAGCGTCTTGGCAAAGGCGGGCTTAACGAAGGGCACGGGATGGCCCTGATCCTTGGCCAGCATCATGATGGTGTTGCCCATGCGGTAGTTATTGGGCTCTTCGGGCGCATGGGGCTCGTTGAATTCCGCCTGCGCTTCGCTGCCCATGCGGTATTCGGCGCCGGCGTAATAGCCCAGCGTGCCGTTGCCCGTGCAGTCGATAAACAAAGGAGAGGTCAGCTTCAGACGCATTTCGGTGGTTTCCTGCACGCACAGGATAGATGTAACCTGATCGTCTTCCACTTCGCAGTCATACATGACGGTGTTGTGATAGCAGGTGAGGTTCTCCTGCTTCTTGGCCGCCTCAAAGAGAATCATATCCCAGGTGGTATAGCTGAAATTATGGTTGCGGGCCTTGTTTTCGAGCATCAGCTCATACACCAGGCCGCCCTCGGCGTAATCCGCCTGCTTCATGCCCTGGTCCGCGCCGGAAATGTGAATGCGGATTTCACTGGAGGCATTGCCGCCGAGCATCGGACGGGCATTGACCAGCGCGGTATTGGCGCCGTGACGCGCCGCTGCCAGCGCAGCGCAGGTGCCGGCCATACCGCCGCCAACGACAATCACATCATAATTAGCTTCGATGAAACGTTCCTTTTGTCTTCTCATGACTGTTTCTCCTGAAATATCTGTCATTATATCAATTGAACAATTGCTTGTAAAATATGACTTGGCGTATGCCGGCATATTTTGACGTCTATGCCGAAACTGCCCTGCGGTTTATTGATAGAGAGAAACCAGGTGCTTGCAGATGCTTACCAGCATTTTCTGCTCTTCGTCTCTGAGGTGGTCGGGCATGCGGGAGCCCGTCGTCTCCAGCACCAGATCGGCCTTGCAGCCGCTCTCGTACAGCGCGTTCATCACGCTTTCCCACTTAACCGTGCCGGTGAAGGGGAATACGTGCAGATCGTCCCGGCCGTTGTTATCGTGGATGTGCAGCGCCTTAATGTGATCGCCCAGCACACGGATGGCGGCGGACTGATCCTCGGTGGTAATATTGCCGTGGCCCACGTCCCAGCAGGCCTGGATGAGCGGATCATGGCAGTAATCGATCAGCTGCTTGAGTTCCAGCGCGCGCATGCCAAAACGGCGCAGGTGGTACTGGTCAAAAATGTTTTCAAAGGCAAGGCCCACATTCAGCTTGTGGCAAAGCTCGATCTCGCGGTCGAGGATGCGCAGGTTATACTGGATGTGCGCTTCGTTATCGCCCACCACGGCCTCGCGGTCGTTCATGGGGTGGATCACCGCCCACTTGCCGCCGAGAATGTGCGTAATTTCAATGGCGCGAAGCGAAAGCTCGCGGTATTTTTCCGCGCCTTCCGGGGTGCTGAACAACTCAACGTCGGGCTTCATGCTCATGGAGCGGTAGGGCAGGTGGCTTTGCACAAAGCTGACGCCGCACTTTTCGGCCTCGTTGCGCAGCTCCTCCGCCGCCTTCCGCCAGCCTTCGCCGCGGAACATGCCCGGGCCGCGGTGCAATCCGCAGAGGTTGATATCCATTACCTCAAAGCCGTCGGCGGCACAGCGGCGCACCACTTCGGCCGGTTGAATTCTTTCGCCCGTTTCACGGCGCACGCCCAGCGCCGAGGTCATATTACCAATGCGCATTTCGATAACTCCTTCTTATTTGTAAAGAGATACCAGATGCTCGCCCACCTTGTAGCAAAGCCTGGCTGCTTCATCCTTGAGGCACTCGGGCATCTTATCGCCGCAGGTGCCAATTTCAAAGATGAGATCGGCCTTGCAGCCGCCAACGTACAGCGCGTGCATTACTTCTTCCCACGGAATAAAACCGGTGAAGGGCAGCACATGCAGGTCGTCCTTGCCGCGGTTATCGTCAATATGCAGCGCCTTGATGCGATCACCCAGCTTCAGCAGCGAGGGAATCTGATTATCCATCATGCGGTTGGCGTGGCCTACATCCCAGCAGATGCCCACATATTCGGAGTTGCAGCTATCCATCAGCGCGATCAGCTCATCTGCCGTCACGCAGAACTTGCGGCGGTTGCCGGCGTCGCACATATTTTCAAAGGCCAGGCCCACGCCGATCTTGGCGGAAAGCTCCAGCTCCTTGGCAAAAATCTTCTTATTATATTCGATCTGCGCTTCGATATCGCCCGTTTCCACCGTCAGATCGGTCGCGGGATGCATCACGCACCACTTGCCGCCCAGCATCTTGGTGATTTCGATGGCGCGCAGCATCATATTTTCAAAAAACTCCGCGCCCTCGGGCGTGCTCATCAGCTCCAGATCCAGCCTTCCGCGGTACGGCGGATGAGACTGCACAAATTCCATGCCCAGCCTGGCCGCTTCATTGGCGATTTCATCCACCTGCTGCTTCCAGTCATCCTGATGGAGTGTCGTCTGGCGGCGGCTCAGCGCGCACATATTCATATCCAGCACACGGAAGCCAGCCTGATGACAACGGCGGATCGATTCAATATAGCCGATGTATTCAGGACTTTCGCGGCGACCACGAAACAGAGACGTCATAGTTCCGACTCGCATAATATCCTCCGCAGTTTTCAGTTGAAGTTTATGGGATCATGCCCTTGGAATGTATATATTATAACGAAACAGGAACAAAAAATCAATCCGGAGCGGAAAGATTGACTATTCTTCCAAAAAACGTGCAGAACGTGTTCAAAGTTGCACGAAAGTTAATCATGCTATCATAGCATACAGGGACTATCGCCAATATTCCAATACATACTTATATATTATGTATGCTGTTCTATTCGTTTTGCTCAAGTCTTTGTGCGGTTGGTTGATTGTTTCCTGCAGAAACAGATTCCCTTTCCCATAAAATGCACGTTATTTTGCAGAAAAAGCCCTTGCATTTTTATTGTTCCTCCTTTATAATACCATATTGGCACATCCTTGCGCTGTGCAAAGTGACACAGTGCCATAAGTCCATGAGGAGGTGAAAGTATGAACAAGTACGAACTGATCTACGTCATCGACACCGCGATGGAAGAGACTGCCCGCAACGAGCTGATCGCCCGTTTCAACGGCATGATCGAAGAGAACGGCGGCAAGGTGGAAAAGGTTGAAGAGTGGGGCAAGCGTCGTCTGGCCTACACCATCAACTACAAGACCGAGGGCTACTACGTCCTGGTTAACTTCACCGCGAACGCCGAACTGCCCCGCGAGATCGAGCGCGTCATGCAGATCAACGAGAGCATCCTTCGTTACCTGACCGTGAAGGTGGAAGAGAAGCGCAGCAACGTTAAGCCCCGTCCCGTGCGCGTAGCGCCCGTTGCCGAGGAAGCGCCCGCTGCCGAAGCTGCTGCTCCCGCGGTAGCCGAATAATCAGGAGGGATTAACCAATGAATAAGGTTTTCATCGTAGGAAACCTCACCAGGGATCCCGAACTGCGCTCCACCCGTGATGGCATTCCCGTATGCTCCTTCACCGTGGCAGTCAACCGCCGTCAGCGCAATGCTGAAGCCGGCCAGCCCGAAGCGGATTTCTTCCGCGTAACGGCGTGGCGCGGCCTGGGCGAAAACTGCTCTAAGTACCTGGCCAAGGGCCGCAAGGTAGCCGTGACCGGCGCCGTGAGCGTATCTACGTACACCGGCAACGACGGCGCTTTCCGCGCGAGCCTGGAGGTAACGGCCGACGACGTTGAGTTCCTCACGCCCCGCGGCGAAGCTGGCGAAATGCCCGCCTCTGCCCCCCGCGCGATGGCTCCCGCCCCCGCCGCTCCCCAGAATAATGGCTTTGTACAGGTGGACGACGACGAACTGCCGTTCTAACAACAGTCAACATTCATTAGTAATAGGAGGAAGCTAACCATGTCTGAAGATCGTGGCGAAAGAAAGCAGCGTCCGCGTGGCCGCAAGCCGCGCCGCAAGGTCTGCGATTTCTGCGTAAATAAGGTCGCTTATATCGACTACAAGGACGTGAACCGTCTGCGCCGTTACATCAACGAGCGCGGCAAGATCATGCCCCGCCGTATGACTGGCACCTGTGCCAAGCATCAGCGTCAGCTGTCTGAGGCCATCAAGCGCGCCCGTGCCATCGCGCTGCTGCCCTACACTGTCGATTAATGCGATAAGCATACATCACTCACATAAGACCGCTCTGTAAAGAGCGGTCTTTTTTCTTATTAATAATATTGGATTGTATACATTTAAAGGTAGTTTTTTCCTCAAATATATGTTACAATGTAATTAATATCCGAATACGGAAAACATAGTGAGAGGAAGCGATCATAAATGAAAAGAACGCTTTTCGTCATCGTCATGCTGCTGTGCGTGGCGCTATTTGCGCTGCCGGCATTGGCGGAAGATTGTGAGCACTGGGCTGCCTGGTGTGACGGCAAATGCATCGATTGCGGTACCGCGGACGTCAACGTCGATGAGATTTGGCACAAATATGAAAAGTACGAGTATTACGATGAAACCGGTCACTGGGCTATTTGCACGCTCTGTGGCCAAAAGGACACTGATCTTTGGGAACATAACGCGCTCTGCAACGGCACGTGTGCGGATTGCGGCGCAGAAGGTTTGCCCGCCAATGCGGAAAACCACGATTATAAGCCTGTATACTACGATGAGACTTTTCATTGGGATACGTGCACAATTTGTGGCGCAACGAGCGAGGAGCCCAGTAATCATTCGGTGTCTTGCATGGCGTCTGATACCAGTATATGCGAAGGCTGCGGCTCCGCAGCGTCGGATATTTGGATCAGCCATGTTGATGATATGATAGACGATCATGATGCAACCCATCACTGGACCTACTGGCCTACTTGCGGCATGACCGGCACCAAGGAAGAGCATTATGTAAACTGCAGTAATCCTGGCGTATGCGATATTTGCGGTCGCAGCGGTTTGGATCTTCCTGTTAATCATACCGGAACCCGTATGACCGGCAGCAATGAAACGGAGCACTGGGAATATTGCGGCAGCTGCGATGCAGAATATGCCGATACCCGCGCTGCGCATACTGTTCTGTGCACCAATCCCGGCGTGTGCACGGTATGCAGCGCGGCAGATTGCACGAACACGGCCGAGCACGTAGGCTCTACGGACGGTCAGTGGCAGTATGATGATAACGGACACTGGCTGCTGTGTGCCTGCGGCGTTAAGATCAATGAAGGCACGCACGCAGAGGGCACGCTGTCCGGCGACGAATACGAGCATTGGTATATTTGCGCTTGCGGCGCTGAGTATGGCCGCGGCTGGCATGAGCAGTATTGCGATGCAATGGGCACCTGCATTTACTGCGGCGTTACGACGCTGCCGGAAGATGCTGAGGTGCGACATAAAGAGCTTCCGGACTATGCCTATGATGCGCAGGGCCATTGGTATCCCTGTGAGAGCTGCGATACGAAAAATATTGAAGGCGGCCCCCATCGCATTGATTGTACCACCAATGCTTGCATAACCTGCGGCTATAATGGTGCAGATATTGTTGGAGACATTGAGCATCAGGGTAATATTTCCGATACATGGATGATTGACGGTATTTCGCATTGGCATACGTGCGATGCCTGTAACGGCCGCGTCGATGAAGATGAGCATTACAGTGAATCGGGTAATTATCAGACCAGTAATACATATTGCTGGCTGATCTGCGATGAGTGCGATAACCAATTCAATGTGCAGGAGCATCATGTGATTTGCCCGGATAACGGCAAATGCAGCAACTGCGGCATGGAATATGCCGGCGAGGTGGAGCATTGGATCGACAGCGAGCCTGAGTACTTCCACGATAATGATCAGCATTGGTATTTCTGCGATGCTGACTGCGGTACGCAGCTGGGCCTTGATTTTCATGATATTTCCTGTAAGGATTCTACGGTCTGTCTTACTTGCGGTGCGACAGGCTTGACTGGCCAGTCTGCGCCGCCCCACACTCGCGGTACATACGAGAAAAATGATACGGAGTGCTGGGTCAATTGCACCGTTTGCGGCGAAGAGATTGAACGTCAGAAGCATGAAGGCTTCTGCGCGGAAGGATATGCCTGCAGATTCTGCGGCACCACGACCGGCACCATCAAGATTTATCATGAAGATGACGATACATACTTTGGCGATGAAACCAAGCACTGGCAGAAGTGCATGCATTGCTCTGAGATTTTCTACGAGCGCGAGCATACAGTCTATTGCACCAAACCAGGCGTATGCGCAGATTGTTATAGAGAGGGCTGCACCAATGAGCCTGTGCACACGGGTGAGTTTGAAGTCGTTTATAATGAAACGCATCACTGGGAGGAGTATTCCTGCTGCGGTGAAATCGGCTGGGAAGGCGGCGAGCATTACAATGTCTGCATCAGCGGTTTGCCTGTTGGCCGTTGTGTGGAGTGCGCTTATGATCAGGTGACGACCTTCTATCACATTCATGATGGCGGCACACCTGGCGAGCCTCCTGAAACCACCACGAAATACAGCGAAACCGAGCATTGGGAAGAATGCAACGGCTGCAATACCGAACTTGCTGATACTCGCGTTTCTCATACCGTTACCTGCGCCAATCCCGGCGTGTGTACCGAATGCGGCGCGACGGGCTGCACCAATGAAGCATCCCATCTTGCGTTGGGCGAATATCAATACGACGAAAGCAGCCATTGGCGTGTTTGTACTGATTGTGGAAACACCTTCACCGATATGCATTTAGTTACCGATAACTTTTTGTATGACGCTACCCACTGTTGGATCGAATGTACGGAGTGCGGCGTTGAATTGTCAAAATTCATGCATGAAGCTGCCTGCAATACGCCCGGTTATTGCAACCGCTGCGGTGCAGACTGGGATGGTGAAGGTCAGCATGTGCCTTTGGAGGATTCGCTGACCTATAATGAAACGCACTGCTGGTATCTCTGCGCCTATTGCGGCGAAGAAATTGAAAAGAGCAAGCACTTTGTTTACTGTGATAATCCGAATGCATGCGATCGCTGCGGCGCGACCGTTGGAGATGACGCAGTGGTGCAGCATGACTTCAATTACGATACCCGCGTATAAGATGATACCTATTGCTGGGTGGAGTGCAGGAACGAAAACTGTGATGAAATTACGAATAAATGGAGACATTCCGTAACCTGCACTTCTCCTGATACATGTATAGACTGCGGCGCTTCGTATAGCGGCGGTGAAGCGGGACATGACTGGGAGAATAGCACAATCCATTCCAATGCGGAAGAGCACTGGTACGTTTGCAACGCTTGCGGAGAAGCGTGGAATTACGGTAGCCATTATGCCTTGTGTATCAATCCGGGCAAATGCGATATCTGTGGTATTGAGTACAACGGAGAAGTCGAACATTACACCAATTCGGATACTGCCTATGAAGGCGATGACAAATATCACTGGTGCAACTGTGCTGGCTGTGGCGTGAAACTTGAGGCAGAAGAGCACCGTTCTTCCTGTGAAAATCCTGGCGTATGTGCCCAGTGTGGCATGGAAGTAGGCGATGATGTAGAAGTGATGCACTATCGCTATGCTGATACCCCCTATGAGTACGACGAAACGCACCATTGGTTCATCTGCATTGAGTGTAATGAGCCGGCCCTTAAGAGGGAGCATAAATTTGCAGAGACTGAGCGCGACGAGAGCAAGGTAGTATATACTTGTGGCTGTGGTGCAACGAAGGAAGAAATTCTGCACACTGAATGCATCTTTGTGGAAAGCAGCAGGGTAGAGGCTTCCTGCGGTGTAGCGGGAAAAATTGTTTATTCCTGTGAGTGCGGCGAAATCAAAACTGAGGAAATTCCCGCTCTGACGCATAAGTATGCTACTGCCGAGACGCCCGCGACGTGCGAGGAAGACGGCAAGAAGGTTATGACCTGCGCCAATTGCGGCGATGAAAAGACCGAAGTAATTCCTGCAATTGGTCATAAATATGATACCGTCGAGACGCCCGCGACATGTTGGAAAGAAGGTAAAAAGGTAACAACCTGCGCCAACTGCGGCGAAAAGACCACCGAAGTGTTGCCCATTACAAAGCATGTATATAAAACCATTGCCAATACGGCTGCCAAGTGTACTGTGGATGGCGAGCGCGTGATTCAGTGCACGGGATGCGGGAAAGAAATTGCGAGTGTCATACCTGCGACAGGGCATAAGTATGAGTTGGTTTCTGATACAGCTCCCACCTGTGAATCTGAGGGTGAAACGCTTTCTGTGTGCAGCGCCTGCGGTTTCGAGCTGGCTGAAATTTCGCCTGCCACCGGTCATGCTTATGGCAGTTATACAGCTCAGGGCGATGGTACGCATGTGGCGGAATGCGCGGTCTGCGGCAACGAACGACAGCGGGACTGCAGCTATCAAAATGTGACCACCAATGGCATTACGCTGACTGTTTGTACGGTTTGCGGTTATACGCGTTTTGCACATATCGACATTGCGCCGGTTGCTGATTTGACACCCGATGCTGCAAAAGCGCCTGCCGAGGAAGCGGATTCTGTAACACCTGACACATTGTTTGTCCCTGAAAAGGTGGAAAATATCATTGTGAAATCCGTAAAGGGTGAGCAGGAAGAAGCTCTTCCCGCTGGGGTGCAGCTGGTTGTATACGATCAATCCGCCATGCTGCAGGAGGATTCGCCCATTCTGGCACTGTACACAATTGGCTTGGAAAGCGATGGCTATGCGCGTGATTCCGAAGCGATTCTGCATATCGAACTGCCTCTTGCAGAGAATCAAACAGCCGCAGATTTTGCGCAGTATAAGCTCGTCGTCATTCATGCAGATGGTACGCTGACCGAAATTGAATATGTGATCGAAGAAGGTAAGATCATTTTTGAAACGAATATGGTTGGCGTATTCGCTTTCCTGCCCATCGAAGAATAACTCCTTTATCTTTAAAACGGCGTGATGAAAAATCACGCCGTTGTTTTTTGTATAAAAAGGCCACCAGATCAACTGGTGGCTAAGACATGAAGCTGCAGGCGATGAATTACCAGAGGTCTTCTTCTTTGAGTTCTACAATATCGCCATCTTTGAAGCCGGCGGCGGTCAGGTATTTTTCAGCCAGCAGATGGCCGTCCTTATATTCGCTGTGCGAATCCGAGCCGTAGGTGACGGGGATGCCCATTTCATGCAGCTCGCGCAGGAATTCGGCGTACTGGCAGCGGAATTTTTCGGTTTTCTTGGTTGGACGGAAGAAATGCGCGTTGCACTCCACATATTTGTGGTTTTCCTTGAGCGCGGCGGCGATATCCATGTTCATGCTGCGGGGGATGACGGAGAAATCTTCGTACCACAAGCCTTTGCTGCTCCACCAGGGGTGGCCCAGGATGGTGACGCGCTCGTCGCAGGCCAGATACATTTGCTGGCGATACCACTCTTTGATGCACGCATCACGGTCAGGTTCCAGGGCTTTGGCGTTTGGCACGTCCACGCGCCAATGCGCCGCGCCGATGGCATAGCGCACGCCCTGGGCCATCAGCTCTTGCTTTGTCTGGCCCAGCTCAATGGCGTAGGGGGCAGACTGCACGGGCGCGATATAACCTTCGCGCGTGCCGGTTTTGGCGATATGATCAAACTCCGGCTTTTCGATGGGCGTCAGCTCTACGCCCTGGATCATGAAAGAGCAATTTTTTTGAAACTCGCGTACGATTTTAACAGAGGTTTTCAGATCGTTGCGAAATTTTTCATCGTTAAAATTGAGATGGTCGGTGATGCCGACCTTGCGGAAGCCGTATTTCTGGGCGCTGTCGGCGATCTGCTGGAGGGTGAGGGTTGCATCGTAGGAGGCTTCGCTGTGGATGTGCCAGTCGGAGTGAATCAGCATGACGGTTACCTCGCTTTGCTTATATTATCTGTATCATACTGCACGGCACGGAAAAAGTAAAGAAAAAAGCCGATGGAGAATCCACGGCTTATTTATCCGGTACGGGAGAAACGGTGCTTTGCAGCAGCCTGGAATAGCCCTTGCCGTACTGCACGCAGCGGGAAACGCGGCTTAATGTGGCGGAGGAGATATTGGCTTTTTCCATCACCTGCGCGTAGGTATCGCCCTGCATCAGCAGCTTGGCGGCATGGCAGCGCTCGGCCATGTTATCTATTTCTTTGATCGTGCACATATCCTCAAACAGCGCGCGGCAGTCTTCGGCATTGTCAAGCGATGCAATAAACTCGTACAGCGCCTGGATTTTTTGCTGTTTTGTGATCTGTGACATAGGGCAGTCTCCTTAATATTTTTCGCTGGCGCCGCGCAGGAAGGCGCGGGTACGTTCGCTTTGCGGGTGATCGATCACGCGCTCGGGCGCGCCCATTTCCTCAATCACACCATCTGCCATATATATTATCACATCTGCCACGTTTTTAGCAAATTCGATTTCATGCGTCACAACGATCATGGTATGGCCTTCATCCTTGAGTGAGCGAATGACGCGCAGCACCTCGCCCGTGAGCTCGGGATCCAGTGCGCTGGTGGGCTCGTCAAAGCAGAGGATATCGGGACTGAGCGCCAGGGCGCGGGCGATGGCTACGCGCTGCTGCTGGCCGCCGGACAGCTGATAGGGATAGGACTGGGCGCGGTTTTCAAGACCTACCTGCCGCAAAAGGGAGAGCGCTTTTTCGCTGATTTCCTTTTCCGTGCCGCGCTTTAAAAGCCTGGGCGCCAGGGCGACATTCTGCAGCGCGGTGTACTGCGGAAAGAGATTGAAGGACTGGAAGACCAGGCCGAAATGCAGCCGGTTTTGCTGCAGCTGCGTTTCCGTCAGCGGCCGGCCGGCCTGGAAGATGGGCATGCCATCCACATAAATGGTGCCCTGATCGGGCGTCTCCAGAAAATTGAGGCAGCGCAAAAGCGTGGTTTTACCACTGCCCGAGGAGCCGATGATGGCTGCCACCTGGCCCTTTTCCAGCGAAAAGGAAATGCCCTTGAGCACTTCGATATCGCCAAAGTTTTTTTGAATTCCTTCTACTTGCAGTACTGGCATATTAACCTCTGAAATAATCAAGCTTCTTTTCGATGCGGGCAAAGAGCACGGTGAGCAAACCGTTGAAAATCAGGAAGAATGCGCCCGTGTAGAACAGCGGCCAGATGAGGCCTTTTTTGATGAAGTTCTGGCCCATGTAGATGACCTCGTACACGGCAATGATGCGCGAAAGCGAGGTGTCCTTCACCAGCGTGATCACTTCGTTGCTCATGGGCGCCAGGATGCGCTTGACCACCTGCAGCAGCACCACGCGGAAGAAGATCTGCGTTTTGGACATGCCCAGCACCTGCCCGGCCTCAAACTGTCCCTTGGGGATGCTCTCAATGCCGCCGCGGTAAATCTCCGAAAAATAGCAGGCGTAATTGATGGCAAAGGCCACGATGACGGCGGTGAAGCGATCCAGCGAGGGCAGGCCGAACATCAGCCCGGGGCCGTAGAAGATGATGATGAGCTGCAGCATCAGCGGCGAGCCGCGGATAATCCACACGAACGTGCGCACGGCCCATTTCAGCGGGGTGAAACGACTCATGGATCCAAAACACACCACAAGCCCCAGCGGCAGGGCAAAGAGCAGCGTGAGACAGAAAATCTGGATGTTTTCCCAGAAGCCGCGCAGAAGTTCGTTGGTAACGGTGAGGAACATGGCGGGCGCTCCTTGTATAGTTAATCGAGTTTTGAGAAGGACAACGCCAGCTGCGGCTGGCTACACATCATCCGGCGCACGATGCTCGCCGCCTTCCTCTTGAGGGGAAGCTGTCACGGCTTGCTGTGACTGTTGAAGTGTAGTCGCCGCAGCGGCGTTATCTGGATCTTGTTTGTCCGCGTGGGACGGCTGGTGCCAACACACAACGTGATCGGCATAGGCTCCGGGCACTGCCCGGTGACAGCGGCGTTATCTGGATCTTGTTTGTCCACGTGGGACGGCTGGTGCCAACACACAACATGATCGGCACAGGCTCCGGGCACTGCCCGGTTACTTGACTTCCGCCAGCGTCAGCTGATACTTATCCGCCAGCTGCTGCAGCCAGCCGCTGTTGCGCTGCACCTGCATGAAGTCGTTGAACTTTTCAACCAGATCGGAGCCCTTGCGGAAGCCAACGCCATATTCCTCGCTGGTGAGCGCCAGGCCTACGCCCAGATCGGCATAGCTGGTGTTTTCGCCCGTCATGGCGTTGGCCATGGTGATGTCAATCACGCAGGCGTCGGCAGTGCCGGCAGCCACTTCCATCAGCGCCGCGGTCTGATCCTGCAGCGCCACGTATTCGGTGATGCCGATGCCCTTGAGCGCATCCTCGCCTACCGAGCCGCTTTCCACAGCGAAATTCAGGCTCTTGAGGCTTTCGACGTCAGGATAATTGGCCAAAGCATCCTGCTTCATGACCACGACCTGCGCATTGACAACATAGGGATTAGAGCAGGAGGTGTTGTTGAGCACATCCTCGCTGATGGTCATGCCGTTCCAGATGACGTCGATGTTCTTGGTGTCCAGTTCGAAGAACTTCATGCCCCAGTCGGACAGAACGAAGAACTCGATCTCCACGCCCAAATCCTTGGCAAATTCGCGGGCGAACTCGGCGTCAAAGCCCGTCCATTCGCCGTCTTCGAGATAATCCATCGGCGCGTAATCCGTGATGCCGACGATCAGCTTGCCCTTGTTCTGGATGTAGGCCAGATCAGAATCCTCCGCTAGCGCGGGGATCATGGTGCACAGGAGGACGAGGGAGATGAGAATGGACAGCAGCTTTTTCATGGTGATAAATTCCTTTCAAAAAATAATAGTTTTCTAAGGGGATGAATGCATTATACTTTATCACACTAAAGTTGTAAAGAGGAAAAAAAGCAAAATGGAGGATTTCGGCGGAACTGATATAATTTAGCGCTTTAGTTTGGTGAAGTGATACAAAAGTATAAGGCAGAAACTGGTGTTGAAAACGAAAAAGAGCCGTTCTGTTTGCACAGAACGGCTCTGATTGGATGATTGTATGCTTATCGCATTAATCGAAGAAGATTTGTGGTAACAATAAAAAAGCATGCAAAAAGAGCCTCCGGAGAGGCTCTTTTTTTACTTGCGCGCGGTCATCCACGGCAGCGCCTTTTGCAGCGCCAGCACGATCGCGGGGATCAGCACGATGTGCAGAATCATGCCGGGAATCGCCTGCGTGAGCGCGCCCGACAGGAAGGCGGCCCAGGTGAACGCCGTGCCGCTTACGCCCGAAAGCACCAGGCGCACCACGCCCCACACCACGCGGCCGGCAACCATGGCCGACAAGAGGCTGACGTACACATACATCGGCTTGCGGGGCAGCGCATGATAGAGCAGGCCGGAAACGGCACCGTAGGTGGCCAGCTCCACGCACATGGCCACGCCCACCGGGAAAAGCGGCGGCATGCCAAAGATCATAAAGCGTAGCAGCGGCGCCACCGCGCCCACAACCGCCGCCCAGGCGGGGCCGCACAAAAAGCCGCACAGCAGCACCGGAATGTGCATCGGGCAGAGCATGCTGCCGATCTCCGGGATCTGCCCTGTGAGGAAAGGCAGTATCATGCAAAGCGCCAGACATACCGCTGCCAGCGTCAGCTTTTGAATACGAACAGAGTGCATGTTCATGGATTTCTCCTTTTGCTGCCAATGAAAAGAGCCTCGAAAGAGGCTCTTTTTCATTGCAATCAGAACTCAATCTTGGGTTCTTTTTCGTTGCGGCGATAGATCGAGAACTTGCGGCCGATGCACTGCACGGGCTGGGCGCCCAGCTTTTCGCACAGGATCTGGCACGCTTCGCGGGCGGTGTGAGGCGCCGTGTCCTGCACGGTGCACTTGATCAGCTCGCGGGCTTCGATCGCATCATAGGCTTCCTTCACGGTCGCCTCGGTCACGCCTTCCTTGCCGATGTACAGTACAGGCTGAAGCGTATTGCACATGGAGCGAAGGGCGGCGCGCTGCTTACCAGTCAGTTCCATTATAACTCCTTCGGGATTAGAAATTGACGACCTTGGAGAAGTCCTCGGCCTTCAGGGACGCGCCGCCGATCAGGCCGCCGTCGATTTCGGGCTGCGCCATCAGGCCGGAAGCGTTCTTGGGATTCATGCTGCCGCCGTACTGGATGCGGACCTTATCGGCCACGCGCTTGCCGTACTTGCGGGCGATGGCGGCGCGGATCACGCCGATGGTCTCGTTGGCCTGCTCATCGGTAGCGGTCAGGCCCGTGCCGATGGCCCAAACGGGCTCGTAGGCGATAACGACCTTCTTCACTTCGTCAGCGGTCATGCCGTTGAGGGCGGTGAGGGTCTGGTACTCCATCAGGCTGTTGGTGTAGCCGCCTTCGCGCTGCTCCTTGCGCTCGCCCACGCAGATGATGGGGGTGATGCCATTGCGGATGGCAGCCAGGGAGCGGAGGTTGACGGTTTCGTCGGTTTCGCCAAAGTACTGGCGGCGCTCGCTGTGGCCAATGATGGCGTAATCAACGCCGCAGGCCTTGAGCATATCGGCGGAGAGCTCGCCCGTGTAGGCGCCACTTTCCTTCCAATGCATGTTCTGCACGCCGATCTTGATCTTGCTGCCGCGGGCAGCCTGCTTGGCAGCATGCACCAGCAGCGCGGGCACGCACAGAACGACGGTGCACTTGGCTTCCTTCACCAGGGGCTTGAGGGCCTGGATCATTTCGGTGGCTTCGGCGGGGGTCTTATTCATTTTCCAGTTGCCGGCGATAATGGGAGTACGCATTGGTACAATCTCCTTTCAAAGTAGAGGTAATAACAAAATCGCGGGATGCATCGAAGGGCGCAGCGCCTTCGATTGAAACCCGCAGCGGCGGCATGTACGCCGCGAGGAGCAGCTGAAAGCTGCTTCCTATATCATTTTCTGGCCGTGCAGCGCAGCTGCACAAGAAAATGATGCACCCCATAGGGAGACGGATTTATTCCGTCTCCCTATGGATACTTTTATTACTTGTCGTTCAGCGCAGCAACGCCGGGCAGGGTCTTGCCTTCGAGGAACTCGAGGGAAGCGCCGCCGCCGGTGGAGATGTGGTCGATCTTGTCAGCGTAGCCCAGCTGGGTCACAGCCGCAGCGCTGTCGCCGCCGCCCACGATGGTGATGGCGTCGCTGTCAGCCAGAGCCTGCGCCACGGCGATGGTGCCCTTGGCGAAGTTGGCAAACTCGAACACGCCCATGGGGCCGTTCCAAACAACGGTCTTGGCGTTCTTCACGGTCTCGGCGAAGAGCTCCTGGGTCTTGGGGCCGATGTCCAAGCCTTCCCAGCCCTCGGGAATGCAGCCGGCTTCGACAACCTGGGTGTTGGCGTCGTTGGAGAAATCGTCAGCGCAAACGGTGTCGATGGGCAGCAGGAACTTCACGCCCTTATCGGCAGCCTTCGCCATGATTTCCTTGGCCAGGTCGATCTTGTCTTCTTCCAGCAGGCTGTTGCCGACATTGCCGCCCATGGCCTTGGAGAAGGTGTAGGCCATGCCGCCGCCGATGATCAGCGCGTCAACCTTGTCAATCAGGTTGGTGATAACGCCGATCTTGGAAGAAACCTTGGCGCCGCCCAGAACGGCGACGAAGGGACGAGCGGGATTCTCCAGCGCGCCGCCCATGAACTTCAGTTCCTTTTCAATCAGGAAACCGGAGACGGCGGGCAGATAATCGGCAACGCCGGCAGTGGAGGCATGCGCACGGTGCGCGGTGCCGAAAGCGTCGTTCACGTACAGCTCGGCATAGGAAGCCAGGGCCTTGGCGAACTCGGGATCATTCTTTTCTTCTTCCTGATGGAAGCGCAGGTTTTCAAGCACCATGACCTGGCCGGGCTTGAGAGCGGCGGCCTTCGCCTTGGCGTCCTCGCCGATAACGTCCTTGGCCATGATCACTTCCTGGCCGAGCAGCTCAGACAGGCGGGCGGCAACGGGAGCCAGAGACAGCTTCTTGACGTCCTTCTTGGCCTTTTCGAGGGCGGCGGCGGTGGCAGCTTCCTGCTCTTCGGCGGGCAGGGCTTCGATCTTGGCCTTTTCCTTCTTGTTCAGCTTCAGCTTCTCATTGAAAACATTGTGGGGCTTGCCCATATGGGAGCACAGGATGACAGCCGCGCCTTCGTCCACCAGATACTTGATGGTGGGCAGCGCGCCGAGGATGCGGTTTTCGTCGGTGATCTTGGTGCCGGTTTCCTTGTCCATGGGAACGTTGAAGTCCACGCGCACGAGGACTTTCTTACCCTTGACGTTTACGTCTTTGATGGTCTGCTTGCTCATAATTCATTCTCCTTTTTAAAAAAGATTGGAATGAGGAATCGCTCTTTTTTCTGCGGTTTTCAAAAAATCCGCAAACACATTCATTATATACCAATCATTCCCGCAGCACAAGCGTTTTCGATATAAAAAGGACGATTTTTTGCAAAAAAAGCGCAAATCGTCCTTGTTTATGCTCTTTCCGGTCTTACAGTCTTGCCAGGATATAATCCATGTACATCGGCACGATGTCCATATCGGTATACTGATAGAGCATGCGCGTGCCCACCACATCCTCCGCTTCGTTAAACAGCGCGCGGCCGTGGTCAAAAATAAAGTCCACGCCCACCAGGCCAAAGTCGAAGCGATCGGCGGCTTCCAGCGCCATGCGGCGGATGTCATCGGGAATATCGATGGGCCTGGCGCAGTGGTGCAGGCCAAAGTTCGCGCGGAAATCCTCGGTATCAGAATACCGCAGCATGCACTGCAATATCTTTTTGCCCAGCATGTATACGCGCACATCGCGGCCAGGCGTATCGCACAGGGGCTGCACCACGGCGGAGTATGCAAAGTCTTTCAGCGCCTGGTAGTAGCTTTCCTCATTGTCGCACAGCCGCACCTCGCGCCCGCCGCAGCCGCCGGAGGATTTCACCACTACGGGATACGGGAAGGGCGAGGGCGATTCGCCCTCCACAAAGGCTGTGTCCATCATGGGAAAATCATCCTGGAACAGCGCGTGCGTTTTGCGCTTGTCATTGAGAATTTCGCTGACGTGCGCGGGATTGAACACCGCAATGCCCATCTTTTCCAGATGATGCGAAAGCAGGGGCTTCTTGGCGCGCACGACGGCAAAATCCGCCGTCACATTTTCGCCGTTCACCACCAGGAAGGGCTTGTTATCGCGCAGGCCAAAGGACATTTCCTCGATCAGCACCAGCTTGAGATCGACATTTTTCACCCTGGCCGTATCCAGCCAGTATTCAATAAACCGATGATTGCGGATGGATTCATGGCGCTCGTAAATCAGTAATCCCTTCATACGCTCCTCCGGATATAGGAAATAATATGGTCAGCAGGATTGACGCCGGTAATCTGCATCAGCCCGGCAAAATGCGCGTTGCTGTTCACCTCGCACAGCAGCGGGCCCTCCCTGGCAGACAGGATATCCACGCCCGCAAAATCAAGCGAAAGCGCGCGGCAGGCCGCCACCGCCAGATCGCATTCCTCTTTTGTCGGCGTATAAGCCACCGGATCGCCGCCGTTTTCGATATTCGCCCGGAAATCGCCCTTGCGGTTTTCGCGCACGATGGCGGCAATCACTTGCCCGTCCACCACAAACAGCCTTTCATCCCGTCCGGCGCACTCGCGGATAAACTGCTGAAAAACAATGGGCTTTGCGCCGATGCGCGCGACGATCTCCTTCGCCTGCGCCGCATCCTGCGCCAGATACACCTGCTGACCAAACGAGCCGCAGCCCTCCTTGATCACCAGGGGAAAGCCCAGCGCTTCGCCCGCCTGCGAAACAAACTGCATATCGCCGTAGCCCACGCCCGGAAAGGTATGCGGGCAGAGCAGATACGCGGGCTGGGGCAGCTGCGCCTTTTCAAGCGCCAGATGCGTGAGCGTTTTGTCATCGCACACAGCAATGGCGTCGGCGCTGTTGAACACGCGCAGGCCGTGCATTTCCAGCCTTTTTGCCAGGCGGATATCCTTATCATAAAACAAGGCAAAATCCGCCTCGCCCGCGGGCACGCCGCGCATAAAGTCGGCATTGGTGCGGCTGAGGAGCTCTACGCCCTGCTTTTGCGCCGCTTCCATAAACAGCTTTCGCATTTTTTCAAAGCTGCCGCCGCGCATAAACGCGTTGGTGATGAGATATCCGCGCATGCCGCCGCCTCCTGATTTCAGATGATGCAATGTGATTGTACCACGTTGCGCTAAAAAAGGGAATCATTTTATATAGTTGACAAAGATTTCCATATACGGTATGATATGAGAAGAATCCGATACTTTTGTATCGAAAAAGAAAGGAAGTAATTCCCATGATCAAGCGCATTGCCGCCCTGCTGCTGGCCCTCGTGATGATGAACTGCGTGGCCCTGGCCGAAGCGCCCGACGCTGTGACCAGCGCTTCCACCTCCGATTCCTTCGCCGCCTACGCTCTGACCGGCGACGAGCTGATGAACGCCATCAATGCCTTCTCCGGCACTTATCTGGTGGCTACCGTCAACCCCGACGGCACCCCCAACGTGGCGTACTTCATCTTCTCCATGGTAAAGCATGAGGACAAGTACTACTTGCAGCTGGGCCTGGCTCCCAACCAGTCTCAGGCCAACCTCCAGGCCAACCCCAACGGCGTGGCCGTGTATGCCGCCAATCCCTCCGGCGCTGAAGGTGCTCCCGCCTACACCGTGTCCGGCGCCCGCATCTGGTTTGACGCCATCGAAGACCAGGCTGTCATCGACGCCCTGACCGCCAACGCCCGCCCCGGCGCTGCTTTCTACGAGATCACCCTGATCCGTCCGCTGGGCTAATCGCCAAAAAAATAAAACGCCGTCCGCAAGGACGGTTTTTTTTACGTCAAAATCGAACCACATCTGTTTTTTATAACGGTTTGTCAGACGGAACGAAAGCTGGCCGGCTGCTCTTTTTTGCTGTAATGCATACCCCACACAATGAACCACACCAGCAACACAGCGCCCGCCGCAGTTGAAAACAGCGCTCCCGGCAAGCTTATCTCCTTGAAAAAACCAAAGCCGATCATGTTGTAGACTGCATACGCGATCATGCTGCCCAAGAGCATTGACGTGCTGTACGTAGCCAGAAGCGAAAGGCTTATCATGATGAGATTTGCCGCCAGCAGTATGCCGGTCATTTCGCCCGCGCTCATTGGAGCAGAAAGGAAAACCTGCGCGAGGAAGAGCACGCTCCCGAGAATCAGCAGCGCACTACCGATAAAGACACGCGGCGGAAGCGGCTTTTTCAAAGGCTCCGGCGCCTTCTCGATTCTGTTCCTTGGCAAAGCGCCGCCATATACCAGTTCGTCCAGCGTTACCCCGAACAGCGCGCTCATTTTGCACAGTTTGTCAAGCTCGGGCTGTGCGAAGTTGTTTTCCCACTTGGATACCGACTGGCGCGATACCTCCAGCGCACTGGCCAAATCACCTTGAGACATACTGCTTAATGCACGGTACTTATGAATGTTTTCGCCTATGTTCATTTAATCCCTCCTTTTAGAAAAAATGCCATGGGAATTTGCAGCCGATTTGTGCTGCAGAAAGATGTGGAGCGATTACGGAGAGTTTCTTCGCCGGAGAGCTGCTGTGGGGCGCGCGCTTTCGGCGAAGCAGGATAAAGCACTGAATTCTCTCCCGATGAAAATAATAGCATCTTGAACAAAATAAAGTCCAGCATCTTTTGTTAAAAACTTAGCAACCAACGGTTGCATTTCTGTATTTTCAATGTATTTTCACCGGGCAGTGCCCATCTCCCGTGCCTGCAAACACACAAAAATAACGCCGCCTGCGGGCGGCTACACCTCATCCGAGGCGCTTCGCACCCCACCTTCCCCTCAAGGGGAAGGCTTTATTATTGCCGACTATCCAAAAGGCTTCCCCTTGAGGGGAAGCTGTCGCCAAAAGGCGACTGATGAGGTGTAGCGCTCTGCAGAGCGCGTTTCCTTTCCCGTCACGCTGCGCGTGATCGCATCGGCGAAGCGGATAGAAAAAGACCCCGGCAGCGAGGGAAAAGCTTGCTTTTCCATTCGATGACCGGAGTCTTTTTCGTATAGCCTGCCGAAACAACCCAACCCAAAGATCGGTTTTCGAAGGAGGCTTTTACCTTAAGCCGTCCCTCGATCGTCCCCTCCATTTCGCCTTCCAGTAGCCGCCGTAGGCGATGACCTCCGCCAGGATGCCCAGCGGAATGGCCGCGAAGAAATCCACCGCCGAATGCTGCTTGATGAACATCGTGGACAGGCAGATCATAATGACCGCGAACACCACAAACGCGCGCCAGAGCGGATGCGCGGATTTATCCTTCAGCCAGGTGGACATGATGCCAAAGGAATATGCGCAGTGCAGCGAGGGGCATACGCCGGTGTTGGTGTCAAACACATACATAAAGCCGATCACACGCGTGAAGAAATTGTCGTTTGCAAAGCTTTCCGGGCGCAGATCCTGGCGGGTGGGATAGAGAATGTACACCGCCATGGCCACAAACTGCGTGACCATGATATAGATCTGCAGACCGCGGAACTTGGGAATGTCATACAGTGCGAAATAGCCCAGGGAAATAACAATCAGCAGATACCAGAAGGTGTACGGGATGACAAAATACCCGTTAAAGGGGATCACGTCATCCAGCCACATGTGCACGGAATGGCAATTTTCCACAGGGATGAGATTTTCCGTCAGGAAATACAGGGCAAAATAGACCACCCAGCCCAGCAGGAGCTTTAAATGGGAAAAGCGCGGCTCATTCAGCCGCGACAGGCGAAATTCGCGATAATCAACCACAGGCTGTCTCATACATCAACCTCTTATTTACTCAGGGGATACTCTTTTTTCGATACGTTCATGTAGGGCGTGACGATGTGCTGCGGCTGCGCCTTGGCCAGCGCCGTGATGGCGGCGGTCATTTCCGCGCAGATGCGGCTGCGCTCATCCTCCAGCGCATTTTCTTCATTAAAATAAACCGGCGCGCCGTAAATGACCTTCCGCAGGCTGGGCGCGATATACATGGGCACAAAGGCCGCACGGCAGCCCGTGCGCTTGTGATACAGCTTGGCCGTATCCACAAAGCCCTCCTGGAACCGGCAGAGAATAGCGTTGTTCGCCTCCGCCTTTTCCGGGAAGATGACGATGTGATTGCCCTCCTGCATGCGGCGGATGGTCTCACGGAAGGTGCTCATCACCCGATAATCGTGATACACGCCGATCGTGCGCGCATTCACATGGATGTACACCAGCAGCGGCGCGACGACATACGAAATGAGTTTGAACAGCCAGCGGATATTCTTCGGCTTGCCGCTCCAGAAATCCTGATAGGCGTAGGGCTGCGCTTTCTTGATATCCTTCACTTCCGCCGCGCACCAGGTGTAACTGTTCTCCGGCACATAAAACTGCGCCACCAGCGGCCCGTGGATCTGCGCATGGTTGCCGATGATAAAGCACGGCTCCTTGGGCAGATTTTCCTCGCCCTCCACGGTGTAGGTCATGTACACCCGCTTTACCAGGCGGAACAGATACGGAAAAATACGCGACGGTTTCTTTTCTTTAGGCATAGCAATTCCTCGCATTTCTGAAAACAGCAATACTGTATCACTTTACATCGGAAATATCAATACGAGATCAAATGATTTAATGTGATTATAATTTGATACGACAGAAGCGTTAATCCTCTAATCCAAGAACATAATCTGCGCTGACATGATAATACTGGCAAAGGGTACGCAAATGCCGAATGGGCATTTCATTAATACCGTTTTCATAGCGGGAATAAACCTGTTGTGTTGTTTTAAGGAGCGCAGCAATTTCGGATTGCTTGATATCGCGGTCTTCTCGTAATTCACGAAGAATTTCATAGTACTCTTTCATATTGATCACCTCGTGAAAGAGTATAAATACATCATAAATGATGTATTGACATATACACCTGATATAGTGTATTATTGACTAAAGGAGGGAAGAATATGTGCTTTGAAAAAATGCTGCAATTGGCGATTGATAGAATGTGCGACATGCCGCTAAACGCGCGAGCATTTGAATTCAAAGAATTATTCACTGCCGACGAATGGCAACAACTATCTAACGGAGAAAAGCGTCGCTATGGCGCCAAATTCGCACGCGTAATACGAAGTGGCGATTTAGAGGGCGTGCGCGTACGCGAAATCGACCCCAACAGCCGTCATAACAAGTACCAAGTTTACTAATTCGGTAAAGGAGATACGAAAAATGAAAAGAATTCTTTCCTTACTCTTGATTGCAAGTCTTTTACTGACTTCTTCCGTCTACTCTGTCGCGGCACAAACAGAGATCATAAAGGATAAAAATGAGATTATCTCTTTTTCCAAAACACTTGACGAAGCCTCTTCATACGCAGATTTATGGCGTTGCTATGATAGTATACAAAAATACTCGGGTTACCGGCAGGATGCTTCTTTGATGCAGATTCGCAGAGATCTAATGGAACTCATGCTCCTTGGATATTGGGGGCAAGGTGAAATCTACATTAAAAACTATTGTTATTATAACGATTATAATAATACTAACTTAGTATCAAGCTTGGGCATAGGGATTCCTACCAGCAAAGAATCGGGACAGAGTTACTATTACTATAAAGAGTCTACGGATGAAGGTTTGGTCATCGGCTACGAGAGCATTATTACAGAAGATCAAACCGATAATTTCTTGATCAATTTCAAAGAAAACGAAATTACTGTTTTCAGCTATGTTGAAAACAAAACATATAACATGAAAAGGTCTACTACATATACTCCACCGGCGCTCAAAGACAATGCAAAAAATGCATATATATATCTTGCCAATGTCATCTCCAATTTTTATGATCCTCGTTCTGTTGTCGTTAATCAGTGCGAATATAATGCGCTTGCGGAATCCTGCTATGTTAGCATCAGCGCAGCAAACAGAGTAGGAGGTACGCTAGCAAAAACTTACTGGATTGATAAATTTAATGGCTCCTATACTATACACGAATGGCCTTATGGTGTAGATTCTTCTAATGTTGACATCAACGAACTCAATCAAAAGCTTCAAGAGTACATTAATCGCATATACAACTAATTAGGAAAGGCAGCAAAAGCTGCCTTTCTTAATTTTTCCCTTGTATTCTTTTCCACATCGATTTATAATAAGCTTGTGTGCTGTGCGCACTTTATCATGAAAGGAAACGGTGATTCATTATGGCAATGACACTTAAAATGACCGGCGTGAAGGGCTTTGTGGAACAGCGCGAACTGGATAACATGAACTCCCTCATGCATTGTGTAAATGAACAGCTGCTGGCGCATACCGGCGCGGGCAATGATTTCCTGGGCTGGATCGATCTGCCCGTCAACTACGACAAGGACGAGTTCGCCCGCATCCAGAAGGCCGCCAAGAAGATTCAGTCCGACAGCGACGTGCTGGTCGTCATCGGCATCGGCGGCAGCTACCTGGGTGCGCGCGCTGCCATCGAATTCTGCAAGGGCCAGATGTACAACGCCGTGCGCGAAGAGGGCATCCCCGAGGTGTACTTCGCCGGCAACAACATCTCCTCTTCCTACCTGAATGATATCATCAAGATCATCGGCGACCGTGATTTCTCGGTCAACATCATCTCCAAGTCCGGCACCACCACCGAGCCCGCCATCGCCTTCCGCGTGTTCAAGAAGATGCTGGAAGAAAAGTACGGCAAGGAAGGCGCCAAGGGCCGCATCTACGCCACCACCGATAAGGCGCGCGGCGCGCTGAAGGCGCTTGCCACCGCCGAGGGCTATGAGACCTTCGTGGTTCCGGACGACGTGGGCGGCCGCTTCTCGGTGCTTACGGCTGTGGGCCTGCTGCCCATTGCTGCTGCCGGCGTGAACATCGAAGAAATGATGAAGGGCGCGCAGGACAGCCGCGAAGCTTGCACCGCGGGCGACGTCAACACCAACCCCGCCATGCAGTACGCGGCGCTTCGCAACATCCTCTACCGCAAGGGCAAGGTGACCGAAATTCTGGTCAACTACGAGCCCGCGCTGATGATGATGGGCGAATGGTTCAAGCAGCTGTACGCCGAAAGCGAAGGCAAGGATCTCAAGGGCATTTTCCCCACCGCCGCCAACTTCTCCACCGACCTGCACTCCATCGGTCAGTTCATCCAGGACGGCACCCGCAATCTGTTTGAGACGGTGCTGTGGGTGAACACCCCCGTCAGCGAAGCGTACCTCGAAGCTGCGGAAGAGGACATCGACGGCCTCAATTACCTGGCCGGCAAGAGCGTGCAGTTTGTGAACTCCAAGGCCTATCAGGGCACGCTGATGGCGCACATGGACGGCGGCACGCCCAACATCATCGTGGAAATCGACAAGGCCGACGCCTATCACTTTGGTTATCTGGCCTACTTCTTTGAAAAGGCCTGCGGCCTCAGTGGCTATCTGCTGGGCGTCAATCCCTTCGATCAGCCCGGCGTTGAAGCCTACAAGAAGAATATGTTTGCATTGCTTGGCAAGCCCGGCTTTGAAGATCGCAAAGCGGAACTCGAAAAGCGCCTGTAAGGCGCTCAAAAGGGAACGGATGAATCCGTTCCCTTTTGAATTGCATCATTTTCCTGTGCGGCTACGCCGCACGGCCGGAAAATGATAGAGGAAGCAGCTTTCAGCTGCTCCTCGCACCGCACATGTCGCTGCTGCGGATGAGAAAAGAGGACGCTGCGCTCCTCTTTACTCCTCGCTGATATAGTTTTATTGCCATAGTGTGTTGCTTATTGTACAATATAACCAGATCAAAAAAGGAGGCATATAATATGAAACGACTGTTACTGACCGCCCTTTCCTGTCTAATCATATTCACCCTGCTTGGCTGCTCGGCGAAAAAGGCCTCCGCGCTTGAAATGTACATAGAGCCTGCGCAGCTGAGCAAGGAAGAGCAAGCCATCGTCAATCTGCTGGATGCCAGCCGCGCACGCATTTTTGATCTCAAGCTGACCGACGAATTAAAGAGCGCGCACATCAAGGTGTACCGCCTGGAAGACGGCGCCTGGGTTCCCGCCTCAGGCGGCGGCTCCATGAGAATCGAAGGGAAAAAGAGCCGTCTGGCGCTGGATTTTGACGTGCTGGCTGACGATCTGTACGTCGCCCTGCAGGGAACGGAAAGCAGCGCCGTCAAGCGCATTGCGCCGGAGAAGATGGACAGGGGCAAAATGAGCGTCACCACCACCTCGCTTGCCAACCGCATAGAAATGCAGTATGAGCAGGAAGTCCCGTTGATCGTGCAGATTATCAGCGAGAAAGACGTAATCATGAGCTACGGCCCGGAGATTTTTTCCGATCCCGCCCGCCTTCAGCAATACGGCTACGAATATGTGTACGCCGTCACGGTGATGTTCAGCAAAAATCCGCTGTAAACCTTCATTTTTTGCCGGATGATGTTTTCATCCGGCTTTTTTTACTTTACGTTGGAATTAATCCATGCTATAATTATTCTGCGTTCGTATGCGATACGAGCGGGAAAGGGTTACACAAAGATGAAAAAAGCTATCAAGATTATTGCCATTGCGCTGCTGCTGGCGCTGCTGCTGGTGCTGGTGCCTTCGCCCATCTCCACCTACGACGCCTTCGCCGAAATCATCGAGCTGCCCATCGATACCAAGGACGGCGGCCCGGCATACAGCTGGGATAACTATCTGTCCGAAACCCAGTACGAAGATCCCTCCCTGAAGGTGGACATCACCTGGGGCGGTCGTATTTACGATACCAATTACGTGTACGCTGTCATCAAGATTGCCAATCCCACCCAGCTGCGCACGGCCATGGCGTATCGCTACGGCAGCGATTACATCATCCAGGGCCATAAGATGGCCGAGGCCAACAACGCGGTCTTCGCCATCAACGGCGACTATTTCAACTACTACGATCACGGCTATCTGGTGCGCCACACCCAGCGCTTCCGCAATCGTCCCAACAAGATCTGGGATATGCTGATCCTCGACCAGCACGGCAACTTCAACGTGATCATGGAACCCACCAAGGCGAAGATCGAAGAGTGGCAGGCTGCGCATCCCGACCTGACGATGGTCAACACTTTCAACTTCGGCCCCGTCATCCTGCTGGACGGCCAGCCCGCTTACGAGGACTTTGACAAGACCCTCAACCACGATTTCATCGGCGCGCACAAGCTGTGCCAGCGCATGGCCTTTGCCCAACTGGATGAATTGACCTACCTGGCCGTCACCAGCGAAGGCCCGGAAGATCAGGGCAGCGCCGGCCTGACGATGGATCAGTTCGCCGAATGCCTGATGGAGATTGACGAAAAGCTGACCGACTACACCATCAAGGTGGCCTATAACCTGGACGGCGGCTCCTCCTCCACCATGGTCTTCCAGAACAGAAAAATCAACGCGCCCACCAATCCCAAGGTGCGCTACCTGTGCGATATCATCTATTTCGCCAGCGCCTGGCAGGAATAACGCTTTCATGCATATAAGGGAACGCTTTGGCGTTCCCTTTTTTCAGGAGGGAACAAGGGAAATGGCCGAGATCATCATCCGTCCGGTGGCGCATATTTACACCGATTTTGCCGAGAAATTCGGCATTCCGCGTCAGAGCGGGCTGGTGGAGGACTTGTGCGGCCGGGTGGTATTTGAAGAGGAATTCCGCAGGCCCGAGGCGCTGCGCCGCATAGAGGAATTTTCGCACCTGTGGCTGATCTGGCAGTTTTCCAAGGCCGTGACGAAGGACTTTCATCCCACCGTGCGCCCGCCGCGCCTGGGCGGCAATGAGCGCGTAGGGGTCTTCGCCTCGCGCGCGCCGTATCGGCCCAACGCGCTGGCCATGTCCTGCGTCAAGCTCCTCCGGGTTGAGTGGGATGCTAAAGACGGCCCGGCACTGATCGTCGGCGGCGTGGACATGCTCTCAGGCACGCCGATCTTTGACGTAAAGCCCTACATTCCCGTGGCAGACTGCCATCCCGAGGCCACGCAGGGCTACACCGCGCAGACGCGCGAGCATCTTTTGCAGGTGGAAATCGGCGAAGAATTTTTATCCCGGATCCCGGAAAATAAGCTCTCCGCCCTGCGCGGCGTGCTCGCCCGCGATCCGCGCCCCGGCTATCAGGATGACCCCGACGCCGTGTATGGCATGGATTTTGCCGGAATGGACGTGGGCTTCACCGTGAATCAGAACACTTTGCGCGTGGTACGCATTACATTTGAGGAGGACTGAAAAACGGTCTGTCACATCGTGATGTGGAACCTCAAGGACGAAAACAAGGAAGAAAATGCCCTTCATATCAAGCGCGCGCTGGAAGACCTGAACGGCAAAATTCCCGGCCTGCTCCGTCTCACCGTCAACCGCGCTTACAATGGCTTTGATCTGTGCCTGTACTCCGAATTTGAGACGCGCGCGGACGTGCTCAGCTACCGCGACAATCCCCTGCACGTGGCCTGCCAGCAGATTGTGCACGCGGCGATGAGCGAGAGAGTTGTGTGCAATTACGAGGGGTAAGGGGGACGGCTGCCGCAGGCAGCGTCCCTCATTATCGCGCTGCCCGCAGGCGGCGTTACCCCATCCCGCGCCGCAGCGCGAAACCCGCTCGTTTTTCCCGCAGAAAAAACGGCGTCAGCCAAACGCACGCCGCACCACAGCGGCAGTCCGCGGAGCACAGCTCCGCGAGCGCGCAAAGCGCGCAGAAAAAGGGGCTTGGAAGCGTGGGGAAAGCTTGCTTTCCCAAACGATTCCAAACCCCTTTTTCATACAGACTGCCGCGGCAAAGGATCCACCCAAGCCCCGGCACAAACGCAGGTTCTTTGGTACTTTCTTGACGCAAGAAAGTACCGTCCTCCCCCGTCCTTACAGCCCGAAATACCGCTTGGTATTGTAATACGAAATGTTCTCCACAATCTCGCCCAGCGTCTTCATATCGGCAGGATACATGCCCTCTTCCACCCACTGGCCGATGATGCGGCAGAGAATCCGGCGGAAGTACTCGTGGCGCGTGTAGGAGAGGAAGGAGCGGCTGTCGGTGAGCATGCCGATGAAATTGCCCAGCAGGCCCACTTCGGCAAGTGTCTTAATCTGATTGGTCATGCCCTCCATGGTGTCGTTGAGCCACCAGGCAGAGCCGTGCTGGATCTTGCCCAGGCACTCGGGGCCCTGGAAGGACTGCGCGATGGACACCAGCATGGCGTTGTCGCCGGAGTTCAGGGAATAGAGGATGGTCTTGGGCAGTTCGCCGGTCTTTTCGAAGCTGTCCAGGAAGCGCGTGATATCAAAAGGATTGCCCGTCGCGCCCATGCAGTCGTAGCCCGTATCGGGGCCCAGCTGCTCAAAACGGCGGGTGTTGCTGTTGCGCACAGCGCCGTAATGCATCTGCATGGCCCAGCCGCGGCGCGCGTACTCGCGGCCGAGGAACTGCATCATGTAGAACTGATAGGCAGCCACTTCGCCGTTCGTCAGCTTTTCGCCGTTCATGCCCTTGTCGAAGATGGCCTTGATGTCAACGCCGTCAAGATCGGCATAGGGAATGGTGTCAATGCCGTGGTCGCTGGCGCAGCAGCCCATCTCGTCAAAGTAATCCATGCGCTTTTTCAGCGCCTTCTTCACGCAGTTGGGGCAGTGGATTTCGATCTCCGCCACTTCGCCCAGCTTTTTGATATACTCCGCAAAGCCCGCCTTGTGGATGTTGAGCGCCTTGTCGGGACGCCAGGCAGGGATCACGCGGGTCTTGAAGGAGGTATCGGCGGCAATCGCCTTGTGCGCGGCAAGGTCGTCAATGGGATCATCGGTGGTGGCGATGCACTCAACGTTCGCCATTTCGATCATCTTGCGAACGGTGAGGGTCTTGAGTTTTTCGTTGCACAGATCCCACACTTCCTGGGCGGTTTCGCCGTTCAGGATGCCCTCATAGCCGAAGAAGCGCTTGAGCTCCAGGTGCGTCCAGTGATACATGGGATTGCCAATCGCCTTGGGCAGCATTTCGGCAAACTGCTGGAAGCGCTCGCGGTCGGAGGCCGGGCCAGTAACAAGCTTTTCGTCCACGCCGTTACTGCGGATCAGGCGCCACTTGTAGTGATCGCCGCCCAGCCACAGCTGGGTGATATTGTCATACTGCCTGTCATCGGCAATTTCCTGGGGGGAAATGTGGCAGTGGTAGTCAATGATGGGCATTTTTTCGGCGTGCTCATGATAAAGCACCTTTGCCGTTTCAGTATTGAGAAGGAAATCCTTCGTCATGAATTCCTGCATGGTCATCTTCCTTTCGTTATATCCGGATGTCTCTTATTTTATTATAGCGAGGATTTTCAATTTTGCAAGTCCTATTGACATTCAGGCCAATTGTGATTAAAGTAAATAAAAAAGCGACTGAAAAAGCGAGGTATGCGTATGGAACGGCTGAACTATACCACCCTGAAAAATAACGGATATACCGGCTATGTGCTGGAAAATGCCCCCGAAAAAGTGCTGCAGTTCGGCGAAGGCGGCTTTTTGCGCGCGTTTGTCGATTATTTCTTTGATCTGAGCAACGAGCGTCACGGCTTTAACGGCAAGGTGGTGCTCGTGCAGCCCATCGCCCAGGGCCTGACGGAAATGGTAAACGATCAGCAGGGCCTGTATACCCTGTACCTGCGCGGCTTCCAGGATGGAAAGACCGTCAATGACAAGCGCGTGATCTCCTGCGTCAGCCGCTGCATCAATCCCTACCAGGATCATGCAGCCTTCCTGCAGTGCGCGCATAACCCCGATTTGCGCTATATTGTATCTAACACCACCGAGGCGGGCATTGCCTATGATCCTGCCTGCGGGTTTGACGATGCGCCGCAGTCCTCCTTCCCGGGCAAGCTCACGCGCTTCCTCTATGAGCGCTACCTGGCCTTTGGCAAGGAGCACGGCCGCGGCATGGTGATCCTCTCCTGCGAGCTGATTGACAACAACGGCAAAGAGCTCAAAAAATGCGTGGACAAATACGTGGAGCAGTGGAATCTGCCCGAGGATTTCCGCACATGGCTCGACAGCGAAAACCTCTTCTGCTCCTCGCTCGTTGACCGCATCGTAACGGGCTATCCGCGAAATGAGGCCGACAGGCTGAACGCAGAAAACGGCTACATCGATACGCTGATCGATACCGGCGAAGTCTTCGGCGCGTGGGTCATCGAAGGCCCCGAATGGCTTAAAAAAGAGCTGCCCTTCTGTGACGGCGAGCTTCCCGTCATCGTCACCCCCGATCACAAGCCCTACAAGCAGCGCAAGGTCCGCATCCTCAACGGCGCGCATACCACCATGGTGCTGGGCGCGTACCTCAGCGGCCAGGATATCGTGCGCGACTGCATGCAGGATGAAGTGATCTCCTCCTACATGGACAAGGCGCTCTACGATGAAATCATCCCCACGCTGACGCTGCCCAAGGACGAGCTCACCGCCTTTGCCGCCTCCGTGCGCGAAAGATTTGCCAATCCCTTCATCGACCATCTGCTGCTGAGCATTTCTCTGAACTCCACCAGCAAGTGGCGCGCGCGCTGCATGCCGAGTCTGAAGGCATACATGGAAAAATTCCAGGCTGTTCCCGCCTGCCTGTCGCTGGGCCTGGCCTCGCTCCTTGCCTTCTATCACGGCGAGCGCATGGAGGGCACGGCGCTTGTAGGCCGCCGCGCCAAGGGCAACGAATACGAAATCCACGATGACGAAAGCGCGCTGCGCTTCTTCCTCAGCCACAAGGACGACGCGCCGGCAGCTTATGTGCATGCGGCGCTCACAAATACCGATTTCTGGGGCGAGGATCTAACGCTTCTGCCCGGTCTTGAAAGCGCTGTGCTCGCGCACTACGAATTGATCCTGCGCGAGGGTGCCTACGCCGCCATGAAAAACGTGCTGTAAGAGGTAATTTATGAAAAGCATTCAGATTCACCCGCAGGACAATGTGCTGGTAGCGCTCTCTCCCCTCGAAAAGGGCGAAACGCTGCAGGGCGTGACGGCGCTTGAAAACGTGCCGCAGGGCCACAAAATGGCGCTGCGCGACATCCGCGCGGGCGAAAACGTGATCAAATACGGCTTCCCGATCGGCCACGCGCTGCAGGATATCCCCGCCGGCAGCTGGGTGCACACGCATAACGTAAAGACCAACCTGGCGGGCGAGATGGATTACACCTACCAGCCGGCGGATGCGCCCCTGCTGACAGCTGGAGAAAAGCGCACCTTCCGGGGCTTTATGCGTCCTGACGGCCGCGCCGCCATCCGCAACGAAATCTGGATCATCCCCACCGTCGGCTGCGTGAATTCCGTGGCCGAAAAGCTGGTGCGCGACAATCAGCACCTCGTTTCGGGCAGTGTGGAAGGCCTTTACACCTTCACCCATCCCTACGGCTGCAGCCAGATGGGCGAGGATCACGAGAATACCCGCAAGCTCCTCGCCGCGCTGTGCCGCCATCCCAATGCCGGCGGCGTGCTGGTGCTGTCCCTCGGCTGCGAAAATCTGACGCTTGCGCAATTCCAATCTGAGCTTGGCCAGTGGGATGATAACCGCGTCAAATTCCTCGTCTGCCAGGACGTGGAGGACGAATACGAAGAGGGCGCGAAGCTGCTGAAAGAATTGGCGGAATACGCCGGGCAGTTTACGCGCGAGGAAATCCCCGCCGGCAAGCTCGTCATCGGCATGAAGTGCGGCGGCTCGGACGGCCTCTCCGGCGTCACCGCCAACCCCACCGTCGGCGCGTTCAGCGATCTGATGATCGCGCAGGGCGGCACGACCATTCTGACCGAAGTGCCCGAGATGTTCGGCGCGGAAACGCTGCTCATGAACCGCTGCGAAAACAAGCAGATTTTTGACAAAACCGTTGATATGATCAACGATTTCAAGCAATATTTCATCAGCCACAATCAGGTGGTGTACGAAAATCCCTCGCCCGGCAACAAAGCCGGCGGCATCACGACGCTGGAGGACAAATCCCTTGGCTGCGTGCAAAAGGGCGGCAGCGCAAAGGTGGTGGACGTGATCGGCTATGCTGAACAGGTGACGGTGCCGGGGCTCAATCTCCTCACGGGGCCCGGCAACGATCTGGTCAGCGCCACGGCGCTCACGGCAGCCGGCGCGCACCTGATTCTCTTTACCACCGGCCGCGGAACGCCCTTTGGCGCGCCCGCGCCCACGGTGAAAATCGCCACCAACAACCGCCTTTTCAATCATAAAAAGGGCTGGATTGACTTTAACGCCGGCCCCATCGCCGAGGGCGAGAGCATTCCCGCGGCAGGCCAGCGCCTGTTTGACGCGGTCATCGAATACGCTTCCGGCAAACAGACCCAGAGCGAGATGACCGGCTGCCGCTCCATCGCCATTTTCAAGGGCGGCGTGACGCTGTAAAAGGAGGCATTATGCTGCAAATCGGCATTCGTCTGCACGATGTGAACACCGCCTGCGCGCCCGAAATGCAGACCCTTGAATCGCGCGCAAAGACCGCCCGCGAGGAGGGCTTTTGCTGCGTGCATCTGGCGCCGCAAAAGGTGATGAAGGGCGTCGCCTTTGAAGAAAAGGCTTTCACCGAGGGCCTGGGGCATTATTTCCACCGCGTTTTCGGCAAAAATGATCTGGATATCGCCGTGCTCGGCTGCTATATGAACCTTGCCACGCCCGATCCTGCGCAGCTGCGCACCTTCCAGGGCCGCTACTATGGCTCCATCCGCACCGCCGCGCGCTGCAACTGCGGCATGGTGGGCACCGAAACCGGCGCGCCCAACCGCGAGTACAAGCCCGACCGCATGACGCGCTCGGACGAGGCGCTGGATACCTTCATCCGCAACCTCGCGCCCGTGGTGGAATGCGCCGAAAATTACGGCGTGACGCTCGCTATCGAGCCCGTGCTCAAGCACATTGTATACAACGCCGACCGCGCGCTGCAGGTGATCCGCAGTATCGGCAGCCGCAATCTGCGCATCATTTTCGATCCCGTCAATCTGCTGGGCAGCGAAAATGTCGATCGCCGCGATGACGTCATCCGCGACGCCATGGACAAGCTGTGCGATCACATCGCGATGGTGCATTTAAAGGATTTCGTGCGCGGCGAGAATGACCTTATCAGCGTGGCTGCCGGCGAGGGCGAGATGGATTACCGCGAAATCCTCCGCTTCCTCAAGGCGAACAAGCCCTGCATTCAGGCGACGCTGGAGAACACCGTGAACGAGAATGCGGTAAGGTCGCGGATGCTGATTGAGAGGATTTACGAGGAAGTGTAAGGAACGATAGGGAGGCAGCTTTGGAGCCCAAAAGCCAGTCCACAATTCGGCATTGTCGTAAAGTGAACGAGAGTTCACTTTACTCTGTGCCTCATTGGAACTTCATCCGCCTTTATCTGCCAAAGGGCAGCGGCGGATTCCGTTCCCCTAAAACCCTCCCGAAAGGCAGTTTTATTGCCGTAAATGTTGCGGCAGGCTATACGAAAAAAGACTGAATCCGAATGTACGAGCAAGCTCGTCCCTCGGCTTCAGTCCTTTTTTCTATCCGCTTCGCGGATGCGATTGCTGCGCAATCGGCCTGCTGCATAAATCGCCCGCGGGGGAACGCCGTTTCGCTTCGGCGAAACGAGCGGAAGAAACGCGCGTTGCGACGCGCTACACCTCATCCGTCACGGCTATGCCGTGACACCTTCCCCTCAAGGGGAAGGCTCTCGCTTGGTTGCAATCCACCAAAAGGCTTCCCCTTGAGGGGAAGCTGTCGCCTGAAAGGCGACTGATGAGGTGTAGCCAGCCGCAGCTGGCGTTATTTCCTGCGCCGCAGCGCGAAACCCGCTCGTTTTTGCCGCAGCAAAAACGGCGCCAGCCAAACGCACCCCGTACCAAAGCGGCAGTCCGCGGAGCTGTGCTCCGCGGGTTTGCGAAGCAAACTGAAAAAGGGCTTGGAAGCCGAGCGCGAGCTTGCTCGCAGATCGGATTCCAAACCCTTTTTCATAAAACTGCCGCGCCAATAACGCAGCCAGCAAACATAAACGACTGGTTTCTTTGTTACTTTCTTTGACGCAAAGAAAGTAACGTTCCCCTTCCCGTCACCGGTTAATCCACTGAACGCGCCCCTCCACCGCCGGCGTTTCATAAAACCGCGCCGTCTTGTCGCGCTCGGTGTCGTTCCACTTGTCAAAGCCGTCGGGGTGAATGTGCGCGCCAAGCGCGCAGTTTTCAAAGCGGCACAAGCCGTAATCTCGCCACGGACGGGCAAGGAAAATGCTGCCCTTTGCCACCTTGTCTTCGTGCGTCAGGCGGCAATTGCGGAAAAGAAAGCCCCTTTCCTGCTCCAAGGCATGCGCAGGCGCGGCAATGAACCCGCCCGTGCGGCCGTCGTAAATATTGCGGATCTCGCAATCCTCAAACAGCGCGTCCGCACAGCCGAAAATGTAATCCACCGAGCCCTCGATCAGGCAATTTCTGTATACCTGTCGGCCCGGGCCCTTGGCGCGCAGCTCGTCGCGCAGAAAGCCGTCGTAGCGCGCAATCAGATCATCCGGCAAAGGCCCTGCAAAGAGCGTGTCCTGCGTGGACGAAAGACGGCAGTTTTCCATCAGAAAGCCGTCGCCCAGTACGCTCAGCGCCACCTCCTGGCCCTTCTCGCGGGGATTGAGCGCATCATTGACAATGGCGAGATCGCACATCGTCACCTGATCTGCGCACACCGCCATCGTGTAGGTGCGGAAGGTGTTGTACTCGCGGCCCAGTTCATCCTTTTTCAGGGCATAGTCATCATATATGATCACCGTCTTATCCGCGCCCGCGCCGATGAGCGTGATCCCCGGCGTTTTGAGCAGCGTTTTTTGCCGGTAAAGGCCGGGAGAAAGCTGCAGCACATCGCCCGGCTGCGCGCTGTCAAATATTTTCTGCAAATCATCCGCAGGCTGTACATATATTCTTTCAGGCATTTCGTTGCCTCCTTTGGCGCTTTATTTCTTCTGTTATACCACAAAGCAGCCGTGCATGCATATAAAATAATCCAAAATGTCGATTTTGTACATAAATTCATTTGATTTTGCTATGTACTGGATTCGCAAATAAATGTAGAATAAGGTTGAAAATATCCGTTTATTTAACCTTTTCGTCCGTTTTCCTGGATTCTCCGGAAAAACACCCGGTCGGAAATGTTCATTTATCCCATATTCAGGAAGAAAAAGCATGAAGCACGCCATTTCCTTTAAGCAGTATCGCGGCATGGACGTATTCTTTTTCACATCGCTTTTGTGCATCTGTGAAGGGCTGATCATCCTGGCCGCCACGCGCTGGTTTCCATCGCAGCCCTACACGCTGTCGCTGGTGCCCGCCATTGTCGCCATTGTGATGGTCCGCTGGGGCGCGTTTGCCGCCATCCCCGCCGCCGCAGGCGCGCTGATCTACTGCCTGCTGTCAGGCGCGGGCGCGCATCACTACGTTATCTACCTGTGCGGCAATCTTGCCGCGCTGGCGCTTTTGCCCTTCATCCGGCGCGTGACCTGGCAAAAAATCCACGATAACGTGCTTTTGTGCATGCTCTACGGCCTGATGACCGCGCTGCTCATGCAGCTCATCCGCGCGGCGCTCTCGCTTCTCTTTGGCAGCGGGCTGACAGGGGCGCTGGGCTTTATCACCACCGATATTCTCTCCACGCTCTTTTCGGTGCTGCTGTGCTGGATGATGCGCCGGACGGACGGCATGCTCGAGGATCAGATTCATTATCTCCATCGCATACAGAAAGAACAAGAACAAGGCAAGGGGGTATAACCCATGAAAGCAAACGCAGCGGATTTCCTCATCTATGACGAGGCGGCAGGCGTATACCGCGCAAATCCCGAGCAGCTGGTGCGCGACGATGTGGAAAAGCACCAGTGGAAGCACGTGGCGCTGACCATCGCGAAGGACTGGCGGCTGTACCTGATGCTCGTGCCCATGCTGCTGGTGTTCCTCTTCTGGCGTTATCTGCCCATGTATGAGCTGCTCGGCTGCTTTAAGGTGTCCGATGAGGTCAAGCCCGTAGCGGATCAGCTCTTCAGCGGCTTTTCGTATTTCAAGCGCCTGCTGGTGGGCGGCGACAGCATGTCCACAGAGTTCTGGCGCGCGCTGCGCAACACCTTCCTGCTGAGTTTCTACGGCCTGTGCTTCGGTTTCCCGATGCCCATCATCCTGGCGCTGTTCTTCAATGAGATCCGCTCGAACCTCGTGCGCTCCACCTGCCAGGTGCTGACTTACCTGCCCAAGTTCATGTCCACCGTTATCATGACCTCGCTGGTGACGATGCTCGTCAAGCAGGGGTCGCTTACCACGGGCATGGGCATCATCAGCCAGGCGCTGCATTCGCTGGGGTTGGTATCGTATGACGTGGCCAACGCAGGCCTGCTCAATAATCCCGATTTCTTCCGTGCCATTTATCAGATTTCCGGCATCTGGGAGGGCGCAGGCTACGACAGCATCGTGTACTTCGCAGCCATCATCGCCATTTCGCCCACCAGCTATGAAGCAGCGCAGATTGACGGCGCGGGCAAGATGGCGCAGATGCGCTATGTGGTGCTGCCGGGCATCCTCTCGACGATCGTCATCATGCTCATCACCCGCATCGGCTCGCTGCTGAACATCGGCTACGAAAAGGTGCTGCTGCTGTACAACACCAACACCTACGTCACGGCCGACGTTGTCTCCACCTTCGCGCAGCGCTACGGCCTGCAGGGTTCGCAAAAGGGCCTGGCCGCCGCTGCAGAAATGATGAACAACGTCATCAGCATGCTGCTGGTCATCTCCGCCAACACCATCGCCCGCAAGGCCAGCGATACGTCGCTTTATTAAGGAGGGAATAAAATGAAAAGAAAGCTTGAAACCTCCGAGATGATCTTCAAGGTCATCAGCTACACCTTCCTGTCGATCTTCGCGCTCGCCTGCCTGTATCCCTTCCTGTATGCCGTGTCCGCCTCCATCAGCGGCGGCCATGCGGTGGATTACGGCGAGGTGGTGCTCTTCCCCAAGGACGTGCAGTTTGAAGCCTTCGCGCGCATGTTCAACGACAACATGTTCTGGAATGCCTATTCCAACACGCTGTTCCTCACCTTCTACGGCACCATCTGGGCGCTGTTTGTGGCCATTCTGGGCGGCTACGCGCTGTCGAAAAAGAGATTGCTCTTCCGCCGCTTCTTTAATTTCTTCCTGGTGTTCACGATGCTCTTCTCTGCCGGTCTTGTGCCGCAGTACTTAAACTACCTCGATACCAAGGCCGTCTTCAATGCCATGGGCATTACCGACGACAAGTGGCTGGTCGTCATCGCCATGGGTATGGCGGCGATGAACATCATCCTCCTGCGCAACGCCTTTGAGGGCGTGCCCAGCGAGATTGAAGAGGCCGCGATCGTGGACGGCGCGACGGAATTCCAGGTGCTCAAGAAAGTTTACATCCCCATGTGTAAATCGACCATCGCCACCGTGGCGCTGTTCTTTGCCATCTCCCGCTGGAACGGCTACTTCTGGGCCAGGCAGATGATCTCTAACTCCAACGAGCATCCCCTGCAGGTGTTCATCCGCCTGCGCCTGGAGGAGTTCACTGATCCCGAGGCCATGACGGGCTGGAACGAGATCTATTCTTCCGACTCGGTCATCTACGCGCTGATCGTCTGCTCCATCGTGCCAATTCTGATTATCTACCCCTTCATTCAGAAGTACTTCGCCAAGGGCGTCAACGCCGGCGGCGTCAAGGAGTAAGCACTGATGCGCTCCGAGGCAAAACATCGTTATTTTTCCGGACTTTATCCGGTAAAAAATAGAGAAAGAGAGGAAACAAAATGAAAACCAATCGCATCCTTTCCTGGCTGCTGGTCGTGATGATGATCATGACCATGGGCTCTTTCGCCATGGCGGATGAGCTGACCTACGCCGAAGGCACCGTGCTTCGCATGGCTACCGGCTACAACAGCACCAAGACCGGTCTGTCCCTGGAAGCCAGCGTTGCTGGCGAGGGCATCACCCTGGCCGACGGCGTCACCTACCATGCCGGCGATCTGAAGCCCACCTGGGTTGAGGTCGAGAATGTTCTGAAGGTGAAGTTCGAAGACCTGTATCAGGGCAACAGCGCCACCAAGGAATTCGACTTCTGGAAAGAACGCCTGAACGAAGTGGACATGGTCTCCGGTACCGCTGCCAAGCTGACCGAGTACGGCGAAGCCGGCTCCATCGTCAACATCGCGGAATACCTGGACATGATGCCCAACTTCAAGGCTTATCTGGAAGCCAACCCCATCGTGCGCCTGTCCATCACCGGTAACACCGACACCGGCGCCATCTACTTCTCCCCCTACTTTGACGGCGTAAACGACATCGAGCGTATGCCTCTGATGCGCGTTGACTGGGTTGTAAAGCTCCTGGACGGCGAAGGCGAATTCACCGCCGAAGCTTCCAAGGATCTGGCCGCTGCCGTTTACACTCCCTTCATGCCCACCGAAGGCAAGGTTGAAATCGACGTTGTGAACCTGGAAGGCACCGCCGTTGAAACCATCGCCAAGGACTATGACAAGGCTGGCAACATCGTTGCCAAGATGAACGCTGCCGGCGCTCTCAATGGTGTTCAGGCTGTCAACATGCTGCGCACCTACATCGACGAAGCTTACAACGGCTACTACGGCACCGCTCGCTCCAACCTCTTCATCGGCCAGAACGCCGCTTGGGACGTGGACGAACTCGTTGCCCTGCTGCGCTGCGTCGTAGCCAACCCCCAGACCCTCAACGGCACCGACTCCGTGCAGGGCCTGTTCTCCCGCGAGGATGACAACAACCAGCGTCGTGTTGACATGTTCCGCTTCGCCGGCACCCTGTTTGGCGTTCGCGGCCTGGAATCCCGTCAGGACTTCCTGTGGATCGACGAAACCGGCGCTCTGCGCGACGCCCGTCAGGATGCCGCTGCTTACGCCGCCATGGAAAAGATGAACGAAATGGCCAAGGAAGGCCTGATCTCCAAGGCGTTCATGGATTCCTCCGCTGAAAAGACCCAGACCTACCTGGAAAACGACCTGGGCTTCATGCACTATGACTACAA
>JAFXJP010000046.1 GCA_017532155.1 Clostridia bacterium
GACGGCACAGCCGTCCATGCCTGCCGACTGCTTGTGTGGTAACACCCACGTAGGACCGCCGCAGCGGCGCCTCCTCCCGCTCGTTTTTTCCGCAGAAAAAACGGCGACATCCAAACGCGCTCCGTACCACAGCGGCAGTCTGCGGAGCGCAGCTCCGCGAGCGTGCGAAGCACGCCGAAAAAGAAACCGGAGAAAAATGGGGCAAGCTCGCTTGCATCCATTGTCTCCGGTTCTTTTTCGATATAGACTGCCGCGACAAAACAGCAGCTACCTTCCAACACAAACGCAGGTTCTTTGGTACTTTCTTGACGCAAGAAAGTACCGTCCCCCTCGTCCTCCTTCATCTCCTTACAGCTTTTCCACCATGTTCGTCAGCGTCTGCAAGCCCACGGCAAACCCGTGCGAATTATCCAGCCGATAATCCGCGCACGCCTTATAATAGCCGATACGCTCGTTGTACTGATCGATCACATTTTCGTGCGTACCGCCAGCCAGCGTCGGACGGCGGTCAAGCTTGATATCGGAGAGAATCTGATCCAGCGGCCGGTCAATATGGATGATAATACCGTGGTTTTGCATCAGCAGCACATTTTCCTTCACCGTGGGCAAACCGCCGCCGGTAGAAACAATGCAGGGCGGCTGTCCGATCAGCTCCATCAGCACGCCAGCCTCGGCATTGCGGAAAAACGCCTCGCCAAAGGTCTTAAAAATATCGATGACCGACATGCCCATGATCTCGCTCACGCGCTGATCGGTATCAACAAAACGCATATTCAAATTTGCGGCCAGTCGGCGACCCAGGCTGGTTTTGCCCGCACCGGCCATACCAACCAGAAACACATGCATTTTCAGCATATTATGCGGCTCCTTTTGTAGAAGTTAATGTCATCATACCACAACCTTTCCCGCATTGCAACCGGTTTTTCGCATGCACAGCCGCCGGCGCGGACATACTTACGCTAAAAGGAGGTGGCTTTATGCAGCGCGATCCCAGCCTGATCTCATCCCTTTTTCAGCGCAAAGCACGCCGCAGCCGCATGAAAAAAAGCCAGCGCACGCTGCACTGATGCCTATTGCCTGCAGCCGGGGCTTTTGCTATAATGAAAAGCATCCCAGCGAAAGGACGAAACACAAATGATTATCATCCGCAACAGCGATTTGACCGTTACCATCAATCCCTTTGGCGCAGAGCTGCATTCCATCCGCAACCAGAAGGGCGAAGAATTGCTCTGGCAGGGCGATCCCAGCGTGTGGAGCGGCCGCGCGCCCATCCTGTTTCCGGTAGCCGGCAGCTTCAAAGATCTCAAATACCGCTATAACGGCGTCACCTATGATATGCCGCAGCACGGCTTTGCGCGCAAAAGAGACTTCCGCCTCGGTGCGCACAGCGAAACCTCCGCTTCCTTTATTCTGGACGGCCAAGAGGAAAACTACCCCTTTGCTTATTGTCTGACTGTCACCTTCACGCTCAGCGGCCCGTCTCTGCGCGTTGCCTATACGGTAGAAAATAAGGGCGCAAATGAAATGTATTTTGGCATCGGCGCGCATGAAGCCTACGCCTGCCCCGAGGGCATTGAGCACTATCATCTGGAATTCCCCGATGACGAAACACTCACCAATCACCTGCTCACCGGCCCGCTGCGCAACTATGAAACAGTAAAAATGCCGCTTGACAACCACCGCCTGATGCTCTCGCCCCAGCTGTATGAAAGCACCGATACGCTGGTATTTGCCACCCTCAAATCCCGCTCGGTCACGATGCGCAAAAACGATCTGAGCCGCTTTGTGCGCGTGGATTTTGACGGCATGGACAATCTGCTCCTCTGGCAGAAAATGGGCGCCAAATATTTCTGCATCGAGCCCTGGACGCATGCGCCGGAATTCATCGATCACGACGGCGACATCACGCACAAGCCCGGCGTACGCGTGTTGAAAAGCGGCGAAAAGCAGGAGATCTCCCACATGATTACATTTGGGTGAGGTATACGCATGAAAGACGAACAGATGACCCTCATGAACGCCTGCCTGCAGCACACGTCGCGCAATCCCATGGCCATCCTGCGCACGCTGATGGCGCTGCCCTTTTGCCATATGCATGGTCCGGAGCACCACACGCTGGTGGGGGCTGCGCTGCTGACCGCCTATAAAAACAGCGGCGGCGAAATTGATCTTCCCAGTGCGCTTGAAGAATTGCATGCCCGCGCGCAAAAAGTGCCCGGCGGCGCCTGCGGCTATTGGGGCGCCTGCGGGGCCGCCATCAGCAGCGGCATGTTTGTGTCCATCGTCACGGGCGCAACACCTCTTGGCGGCCGGGAATGGGGCCTATGCAACCTGATGACTTCCGCGTCGCTCCGTGCCATCGGCAGTGTCGGCGGCCCGCGCTGCTGCAAGCGAAACAGCGCGCTGGCCATCACTCAGGCTGTGCAGTTTGCCAAAGAGCACCTGGGCGTTGATATGGAGCTTGAGCCCATTCACTGTGCCCACTCCGACCAGAACGGCCAATGTATTGGCGCCCGCTGCCCCTTCCATCCATAAGAAAAGACCGTGAAGGACATTCCTTCACGGTCTTCTTTTACAGCTTTACAGCATATTTTGCAGGATCGATCCGGTCACAATACACCCGGATCGCTTTTCCCACGGCTGGCGGCACATCGTCATAGGAGATCCAGCGCTTGCCGGTGTATGCTTTTCCATCCACCTCATAGGTGAATTCCGCAATATGCGGAAACTTGGCGCCGTCCCACATATCGTGCCGCACAGGCTTGGTATTTACCTTCAGCCACCAGCATTTTTTCACCGCTGTGATGCAGCCGGGAACGGATATGTTCTGTGCAAAAACCTTCTTTTCGCCAAAGCCGAGCATCCGCAAAATCGACATATTTTCCTCCTTACAGCTTTTCAATCGCCGCAATCAGCTGATCCACGCTCTCATCCTTGGTTGCCCAGCTGGTGCAAAAACGCACCGCGTGGTATTCGCCTTCCGCCTTTTCCCAGTAAGTGAAGGAAAAGTCCCTGGACAACGCATCCATCTGCGCCTGCGTAAGCTCGGGGAACTGCTGGTTGGTCGGCGAATCAAAGTGCATTTTCACGCCTTTTTTCTCAAAAGCCGCACGGATACGCAGCGCCTGACGCGCCGCATTGCCGGTAATCTTTTCATACAGACCGTCGGTGAACAGCGTGTCAAACTGCAAGCCCAGCAGACGGCCCTTGGCCAGCATGCCGCCGCGCTGCTTGATATGGTAGCGGAAATCCTTTTGCAGCGCCTTGGCGGTGATCACCACAGCCTCGCCAAAGAGCGCGCCGCACTTGGTGCCGCCAATGTAAAATACATCCGCCAGACGTGCCATATCCCGGAGCGTCACCTCGCCCGCCGCCAGGCCGTAGCCAAGGCGCGCGCCATCCACAAAGAGGGGCAGATTCAGCTCCCGGCAGGCCTGGCTCAGCTCGGTCAACTCCTGCAGGGTATAGAGCGTGCCCATCTCGGTGGGATGAGAAATATACACCATGCCGGGCTGCACGATATGCTCAAAGGAGCCGTCAGCATAATGCGCCGCTACATAATCGCGCACCTGCTGCGCGGAGATTTTGCCATCCTTATGCGGCAGGCCCAGCACCTTGTGTCCCAGCGCCTCAATCGCGCCCGTCTCATGCACATTGATGTGGCCGCTCGCCGCACTCAGCACGCCCTGATGCGGACGGAGGATCGAACCGATCACCGTCGCATTGGCCTGCGTACCGCCCACCAGAAAATGCACGGCGGCATCCGGACAATCGCAGGCTGCCTTAATTTTTTCACGCGCGGAAGCGCAATAAGGATCCTCGCTGTAGCCAACGGTCTGCTCATAGTTTGTTTTCATCAGACGCTGCATAATTTTTTCGTGCGCGCCCTCGCTGTAATCACATTCAAAACGAATCATTGCATTCCATTCCTTTCGGGAAACATTTTCTTTATCCTGCCAATTATTATACGCTTTCCAGCCGTCGCACGCAAGCACGCGCAGTTTACAATTGCCCGCTCAAATGCTATAATGCAAAAAAAGCACAAAGGAAAGTGATTTTTTTGCACCGATTGATTTGCTTCCTGCTGGCGCTGCTAATGCTTATGCCCTGCGTCCTGGCAGAAGAAAAACACACCGTTTTTCCCGCTCCGCTGCAAATCACCCAGAAGCGCGTGAAAACCTACATTTCCGAAACCAGCCATCAGATGGTATATTATCCCAACACCTGCAACGATCAGATTGACGCCGAATTAAAGGAAATCCTTGATCGTCTGGCCGCCGAAAGCCTGCCGCATCTGCCGCGCAAATCCGCCCTCAAAAGCGAGCACGCCCTGCTCGACGTGGCCCCGACAGTGTATCGCACCGGCACCAGCTGGGCATCCTTCCTGATGCTCGCGTCCGTCATGAACGGCACGCAGCAGCTGCACGCCGCCTTTGATACCCGCGCTTATGATCTGGCAACAGGCAGGCAGCTGACCCTCAGCGATGTCGTCCACGAAAGCGGCCTTGACGTTGTCTGCCGGGAGACAGAAAAGCAGCTGACCGGCCTTTTCCCCCAATATGAAACAGACGCCGGAAAGCTTGCCGCCCTTTGCAGCAGGGACAGCATTCTGTCTGCGCACTTTACGCTAAGCCCCGCTTTCCTGCAGCTGCACTTTCCCTCCGAAGCGCTTTATGCGCACGAAGGCGTCATCCTCAATGTGCGCATTCCCTACACGCTGCTTGCCTCTCACTTGACGGAGGAAGCCAAAGCGCAGACCGACAACAGCCGCTACAAGCTGGTCGCCCTCACCTACGATGACGGCCCCACCCGCCGGCAAACGCTTGCCATCCTGCGCTCTCTGCGCGGCGGCGGGCTGAATGCCACCTTCTTTGCCGTAGGCGAACGCATCGCCGGCTCGCCCGATCTGATCATGCTGGAGCACAACGCCGGCTTTGCCGTTGCCAGCCACAATTACGAGCATATCTACGCCAACGCCATGAAAGGCAAAGTGATCGCCTACCGCGATAAAGTGAACGACCTGCTCTGCAGCCTCGTAGGCGAAAAAGCATCCATGATGCGCGCTCCCGGCGGACACGAGCAGATCTACATCGACGAAAACGTCGGCATGCCGCTCATCCACTGGTCGCTGGCCTCCAAGGACGGCAAAAGCACGGATTTTGAGCCCATTGACGAAGCGCTGCGCCTCACCTACAGCCTCAAGGACGGCAGCATTGTGCTGATGCACGATCTGCGCGCCGTCACCGCCAATTACTCCAATTTCTTCCCGCAGCTGCTCAATGACCGCGGCTATCTTTGCGTAACGGTGGAGGAGCTTTTTGCCCTGCGCGGCTGGCCGCTTGAGCCCAATACCGTGTATTACGACGCTTATCTTCCGCAATAATCATCAGCGCCCGGCCTGCCCCGGGCGTTTCTTTCTTCTTGAATTCGCACAGCAGTTATGCTATAATCAATGCGAACAAATGTTTTCATGGAGGATCGTATGCACGAATCCATCGTCATAAAAGGCGCGCGCCAGCACAATTTAAAGAATGTGTCCATTGCGCTGCCGCGCGATCAATTGATTGTATTTACCGGCCTTTCCGGCTCAGGCAAAAGCTCTCTGGCCTTTGATACGCTCTATGCCGAGGGCCAAAGGCGCTATGTGGAGAGCATGTCTTCCTATGCCCGCCAGTTTTTGGGGCAGATGGACAAGCCCGACGTTGATTCCATCGACGGCCTCTCTCCCGCCATTTCCATCGATCAGAAAACCACCGCCCGCAACCCGCGCTCAACGGTGGGCACGGTAACGGAAATTCACGATTATCTGCGCCTGATGTACGCGCGCATCGGCATTCCGCATTGCCCCGAGTGCGGCCGCGAAATCCGTCAGCAGTCGGTGGATGAGATGGTCGCTTCCATTCTCGCCCTGCCCGAGGGCACGCGCATTCAGTTGCTCTCGCCCATCGTGCGCGCCCGCAAGGGCGAGCATGTAAAGCTCATGGAGCAGGCGCTCAAGGACGGCTTCCTGCGCGTGCGCATCGACGGAGAAATGTATTCGCTGGACGAAACGCCCAAGCTCGACAAGCAGAAAAAGCACACCATCGAAATCGTGGTGGACCGCCTTGTCGTGCGCGGCGAAAGCATCCGCCAGCGTCTGACCGACAGTCTGGAAACCGCCATGAAGCAATCCGGCGGCCTGGTCACGGTACAAAGGGTGGATTCCGGCGAGGAGATGCCCTTCTCGCAGAACTACGCCTGCCCCGAATGCGGCATCAATATTGAAGAGCTGGCCCCGCGCATGTTCTCCTTCAACAATCCCTACGGCGCCTGCCCTGAATGCAGCGGCCTGGGCACGCTGATGAAGATCAGTCCCGATCTGTGCGTACCCGACCGCTCTAAGTCCCTGCGCGAGGGCGCGGTCAGCTGCATGGGCTGGAACTCGGGCGAGGAGTCCTCCTTTGCCGGCAGCATGTTTGCCGCGCTGGCGGAGCATTACGGCTTTTCCATCGACGTGCCCTTCCGTGATTTGCCTAAGAAGGCCACCGATGTGATCCTCTACGGCACAGGCGGCAAAAAAGTGCCCGTCAAGTATCAGTCCGTCTCCGGGCATGCCGAATACATGACGGCCTTTGAAGGCGTCATTCCCTCGCTTGAGCGCCGCTACCGCGAGACCAGCAGCGAAAATATACGTGCCGCCTACGAGCAGTACATGGCGCACGAAACCTGCCCCTGCTGCCGCGGCAAGCGCCTGAAAAAAGAAGCGCTGGCCGTCACCGTGGGCGATAAAAACATCGCCGATGTATCGGATATGAACATTGGCGATGCGCGCGCCTTCCTGCAGGGGCTATCGCTCTCCGCCACGCATTCCATGATCGCAACACCCATCCTGCGTGAGATTGAGGCGCGCCTGAATTTCCTCAATGACGTGGGCCTGGAATACCTCACGCTCTCCCGCGCAGCAGCTACCTTGTCCGGCGGCGAGGCGCAGCGCATCCGCCTGGCCACGCAGATTGGCTCCGGCCTGGTGGGCGTATTGTACATTCTTGACGAGCCCAGCATCGGCCTGCATCAGCGCGACAACGCCCGCCTTTTGCAAACGCTCAAGCACCTGCGCGACCTGGGCAACACGCTGATTGTGGTAGAACACGATGAAGATACCCTGCGCGCAGCCGATTATCTGGTGGATATCGGCCCGGGCGCGGGCGAGCACGGCGGCCGTATTGTGGCGCACGGCACGATGGAGGATCTCATGGCAGAGCCTGAGTCCATCACGGGCGATTATCTGTCGGGCCGCAAGAGCATTGCCATTCCCACAAAGCGCCGCACGCCCACGGGCTATCTCACCGTGCGCGGCGCGCGTGAGCACAACCTCAAAAATATTAACGTCAAGTTCCCGCTGGGCGTATTCTGCTGCGTCAGCGGCGTATCGGGCAGCGGCAAGTCGAGCCTGGTCAATTCCATCGTGCATCAGACGCTCGCCCGTGATCTCAACCGTGCGCACACACATCCCGGCGATTGCGACGGCATTGACGGCGAGGAGCAGCTGGACAAGATCATCTGCATTGACCAGAGTCCCATCGGCCGCACACCGCGCAGCAATCCTGCCACCTACACGGGGCTTTTCGATCTGATCCGCCGCGTGTTTGCGCAATGCCCCGAGGCCAAGGTGCGCGGCTACAAGGAAAACCGCTTCTCCTTCAATGTCAAGGGCGGCCGCTGCGAGGCCTGCTCGGGCGATGGTCTGCTCAAAATTGAAATGCATTTCATGCCCGATCTGTACGTCCCCTGCGAGGTGTGCGGCGGCAAGCGCTACAATCACGAAACGCTGCAGGTCAAGTACAAAGGCTATTCCATTTCCGACGTGCTGAACATGACCGTTGAAGAGGCGATGGTCGTTTTTGAAAATCACAATCAGATCATGGTGAAGCTCCGCACGCTCTATGACGTTGGCCTTTCCTACATGCGCCTGGGCCAGCCCTCCACCACGCTGTCGGGCGGCGAAGCGCAGCGCGTGAAGCTGGCGACAGAGCTCAGCCGCCGCGCCACCGGCCGCACAATGATTCTGCTGGACGAGCCGACCACCGGCCTGCATGTTGATGATGTGAATCGCCTGGTGCGCGTACTGCAGCAGCTGACGGACGCCGGCAACAGCGTACTGGTGATCGAACACAATCTCGATGTGCTCAAGACGGCAGATTATCTGATCGACCTGGGTCCTGAAGGCGGCGACAAGGGCGGCGAGGTGGTTGCCTGCGGCACGCCGGAGGAAGTTGCCGCGTGCGAGAAGAGCTACACGGGGCAATTCCTCAAAAGCTGCGGCGTAAAGCCGGAATGAGGGGAAAACGTTACTTTCTTGCGTCAAGAAAGTAACAAAGAACCTGTGTTTTGCAGTTACTTGGCTTGATCCTTTGTTGCGGCAGTTATATGAAAAAGAATCCGGATCCGTTTGGGAAAGCAATCTTTCCCCTCGGCTTCCGGATTTCTTTTTCAGTTTGCTTCGCAAACCCGGACGGCGTTGCCGTCCGGACTGCCGCTTTGGTGCAGGAGGTGGCGCTCGCAACGCGATGCAAACATCATTTCACAAATTGATTATCGAAAATTATTTATTGTTTTTCAATAAATCATTATTGACATTCGCGCTCGGCCATTGTATACTCTCTTCATAAGGAGGTGCACGGTATGTCGCACAAAACACTGTCAAAGCTTCTGTTAATCGCAGGCGCAATCGCCTGCATAGGCGGCGCGGCGGTATTCTTTCTGTATGCGCCGGCGCTGTCGATCGAATGCAGCCTCATCTATCCTGAGCTTGCCTGGCTCTCCTGGCCGATGCTGGTTTACGTATGGCTCATCGCTCTGATGTACATTCATGCGGTTTTCTTTTACATGCGCATCAGTCTGCGGCTGGGCAAAAATCTCTCTTTCTGCGTCAAAAACGCCGATGATCTCAGGCGCATTGCGCTGTTTCTCGTGATTGCCGCCGGGCTCTGGTTCCTGTTGATCTTCCTGCCCGGCGCGGTGAACGTGGATATTGGCCCGGCCTTTCTTTTGTTCCTGCTGGCCTCTCTGGCCACGCTGGCAGTTGCGATGGTTGCTTACGTGCTTTCGCTGCTCGTTCGCCGTGCAGCCGAACTACAGGCCGAAAACGACCTGACGATTTAAGGAGGGTGTATGATCCGCATCGATCTTGACGTGATGCTCGCCAGGCGCAAAATGAGCATGACTGAGCTCAGCCAGCGCGTAGGCATCACCATGGCCAATCTCTCCATCCTCAAGTGCGGCAAGGCCAAGGCTGTAAGATTTTCAACGCTTGAGGCAATTTGCAAGGCGCTGAAATGCCAGCCGGGTGATATTTTGGTATACGAGGAGGACGGAGAGGAGACGGTACTTTCTTGAGTCAAGAAAGTACCAAAGAACCTGCGTTTGTGTTGGAAGGTGGCTGCTGTTTTGTCGCGGCAGTCTATATCAAAAAGAACCGGAGAAAATGGATGCAAGCGAGCTTGCCCCATTTTTCTCCGGTTTCTTTTTCGGCGTGCTTCGCACACTCGCGGAGCTGCGCTCCGCAGACTGCCGCTGTGGTACGGAGCGCGTTTGGATGTCGCCGTTTTTTCTGCGGAAAAAACGAGCGGGAGGAGGCGCCGCTGCGGCGGCGCGATAGTGAAGCCCGCTCGTTTCGCCGCAGCGAAACGGCGGTCCCCCGCAGGCGCTACCACACAAGCAGTCGGCAGGCCCGGACGGCTGTGCCGTCCGGGTGCACGAAGTGCGCAGAAAAAGAGAGAGGAGACCATCGGGGCGAGCTTGCTCGCATCCGTGGAATCCACTCTCTTTTTCTATTAGCCTGCCGTAACACCCCAACTCAAAGACTGTCTTTCGGGTGGGTCTTAGGGGAACGAAATCCGCCGCTGCCCTTTGGCAGATAAAGGCGGATGAAGTTCCAATGAGGCACAGAGTAAAGTGAACTCTCGTTCACTTTACGACAATGCCGAATTGTGGACTGGCTTTGGGCTCCAAAGCCGCCTCCCTAACGTCCCTCGTCCGTCCCCTCCCCGTCGCATTTCGTCCTTCTTCGCGTCCTCAATCGACGCCCTCCCGCCCCTTCGCGCGGTATCATGCTTTCACAAGGAGGCGATGCACCGTGATCATCAACGGCGAATGGTTCGTCTGTGCCAATCTGCTCATCGACGCCGCCTGCCTGCATGCTGCCGGACGCATGAGCGGTCGCAGCGTGCGTGCCGGACGCCTGATGGCCGCCTCCGTGCTGGGCACCCTGTGCGCCATGGCCGCCATGGTTTTCTGGGGCTATCGCACCGCCGTGTATGCCGCGCTGCCCATCGCCGCCTTAATGGCGCTGATTGCCTTTGGCCGACGCGGTACGCCGCGCGGGCTCACGCGATTGATGCTGCTGGCACTGTGTGCCGCCGGCGCTGCGCACATCCTACATGGTCTTGCCCTGCATGCCGCCGCCATTGCGCTTGCGCTGCTGCCCGTCATCGAGTTTTCCCTGCGCACGCTGCAAGCCACGCGCACGCAGACGGGCGAACGTGCGGAAATCCGTCTGCTCTTCGATCAGGGAGGCGTGTCGCTGCAGGGCATATGGGATACCGGCAATTTTCTGCGCGATCCTGTTACCGCGCTGCCCGTTGTCGTGGTTCCCTACGAGGCCATTGCAGCCTATCTGCCCGGCGATCTGCAGCTTGATCGCTTTGATACGCTGCCGCGCGGCTTTCGTCTTTTATCCGTGCATACAGCGACCGGCAGCCGGCTGATGCTGTGCTTTCGCCCGCGCGCACTGTTCATCCGGCGCGAGCGCGTATGGCGCGCCTTCAGTGCAATCATCGCCGTTTCGGGCTCGCTGCACGGCAATCAGGTGCTTTTGCCGCCAACCATCGAAGCTTAAAGGAGGCATTTGTATGCAGAAACTGGATATCCGCGCCCGCATCTATGGACTTTGGGCGCGCCTGTGCGGGGAAGGATTATACTACATCGGCGGCGCCGATCCCCTGCCGCAGCCGTTGTCGCGCGAGGAAGAGATTACGCTTTTATCGCAGCTGAAAAACGATCCGGACGGTTCGGTCCGCTCCATTCTCATCGAACGCAACCTGCGCCTGGTGGTATTCATTGCGCGCAAGTTCGAATCCTCGGGCGTTGGGCTGGAAGATCTCATCTCCATCGGCACGATCGGGCTGATCAAGGCCGTCAACACCTTTGATCCCGAAAAGAAAAACAAGCTGGCCACCTACGCCTCGCGCTGCATCGAAAATGAAATGCTGATGCACCTGCGCCACACGGCGCGCATGCGGCATGACATCTCCCTTGACGAGCCGCTGCGCACGGACTGGGACGGCAACGAGCTGCTCCTCAGCGATGTTTTGGGCACGGAGAGTGATCTGGTCTACCGGCGTATGGATGACAAAGTGGAAAAGCAGCTTTTGCGTCTGGCGCTGGAAAAGCTGCCCGAACGTGAAATGACCATCATGCAGCTGCGTTTTGGCCTGGGCGGGCAGGAGGAAATGACGCAAAAGGAAGTAGCCGATGCGCTGGGCATTTCGCAAAGCTATATTTCCCGGCTGGAAAAGCGCATTCTCTCGCGGCTCAATACCGAGTTGACGCGGCTAAGCAGCTGATACTGTATACAGCCTCTACAAATGTTGCCGCACGGCGTATAAGACGCCGCCGGGAAAGCCATACTGAACACATCGGAGGTGCGGTATGGCAAACAACAAAGTGGAAATCTGCGGCGTGGATACCTCCACGCTGCCCGTCCTTACCAATGAGCGCATGCGCGAGCTTTTTCCGCTGGTGCACGGCGGCGATCTGAATGCGCGCGAGGAATTTATTCAGGGCAATCTCCGCCTGGTGCTCAGCGTGGTGCAGCGCTTCAGCAATCGCGGTGAAAACGCGGATGATCTTTTTCAGGTGGGCTGCATTGGACTGATCAAGGCGCTGGATAATTTTGACGTAACGCAGAATGTGCGCTTTTCCACCTATGCAGTGCCTATGATCATCGGTGAGATTCGCCGGTATCTGCGCGACAACAACCCCATCCGTGTTTCCCGCAGCCTGCGCGACGCAGCCTACAAAGCGCTGCAGGCGCGCGACCGGCTGCTTGCGCGCCTGGGCCGCGAGCCGACTGTTGGCGAAATTGCACAGGAGCTTGAGCTGCCCGAAAGCGATGTGGTCTTTGCCATGGAGGCGATCCAGGATCCCGTATCGCTTTTCGAGCCCATCTATAACGACGGCGGCGACGCCATTTTTATCATCGATCAGGTGCGCGACGATAAGCATGTGGATACCCAGTGGCTGGAAAACCTGGCCGTCAGCGAGGCGCTGCGCCGTCTTAACGCGCGCGAGCAGAAAATCCTGCGGCTGCGCTTTTTTGAGGGCAGGACACAGATGGAGGTAGCCGGCGAGATTGGTATTTCGCAGGCGCAGGTTTCAAGGCTTGAGAAGAACGCGCTGCAGCATATGCGGAAGTTTGTAGCGGAGCAGTGATAGGATGAAGGGAGACGTTAGGGAGGCGGCTTTGGAGCCCAAAGCCCCTCCCTAAAACCCACCCGAAAGGCAGTTTTGTGTGCGTGAATGTTGCGGCAGGCTATACGAAAAAAGACTGAATCCGAATGTACGAGCAAGCTCGTCCCTCGGCTTCAGTCCTTTTTTCTTGCCCGCTAAAGCGGGCGCGCTGGACTTGTGCGCTCGCGGAGGACCGCCGTTTCGCCGCGGCGAAACGAGCGGGCTTCCACACGATCGCGCCGCCGCAGCAGCGTGCCCTCCCGCTCGTTTTTTCCGCAGAAAAAACGGCGACAACCTTTCGCGCGAGTCAACAAAGCGGCAGTCCGCGGAGCTTGCTCCGCGGTTTGCGAAGCAAACTGAAAAAGGGGCTTGGAAGCGTGGGGAAAGCTTGCTTTCCCAAACGATTCCAAACCCTTTTTCATATAGACTGACGCGACAAAGGAAACAACCGTCTTCCAATGCCAACGCAGGTTCTTTGGTACTTTCTTGACGCAAGAAAGTACCGTCTCCTCTCCCCCCGCGTTACTGCGGCAGCTTCACCGTCGTACCCGCCGTAAAGTCATCCGGCGCCAGGCAGGGATTCGCCCTGAGCAGCTGCGCCACGGGCAGATTGTAAGTGACCGCAATGCTTGACAGCGTTTCGCCGTCGCGCATCACAATGCTGGAAGGCAGCGCGCAGGGCAAGTTGATATCGGGAATACACACCACCTGGCCGGCGGTAAGATTTTGCAAATCCACATTCGGATTAGCCGCCTCCAGCGTACGATAGCTCTTGTCATAGGTGATCTGCAAATCCGCCACCGTCTGACCCTCAGTAATAACCGCGCGGCGATTTTCGGGGCAGGTAGCCGTATCCTCGCCGTCATAAGCGGGCGGCGTTTCGGGCGGAGGCGGCGCAATGGGCGTCTCGGGCACATTGGCGTCCGGCGTGGTATCCGGCGTTTCGGGCTGTTGGGTGTTATCGCCCGAACAATAAGGCACGCACAGCACATCGCCCACCATCAGCCGCGTGGGCTCAAAGGTGGGATTGGCGTTCATCAGATCGCGCAGCGGCACGCCCAGACGGCGCGCGATCAGATAAAAGCTGTCGCCGCGCTTGACAGTATAGGTGTAGGCACAGTTCTGCTGATTGGTTTGGCTCATAAAAAAGCACCCCCTATGATGTATCAATCACATCCTATGCGGGAGTGCCTTTCATTGTGCTGCTTTTTTATTCTTTTTCTGTCTGGGCAGCCTCATCCAGCATGCGGTTAATCTCACGCATGAAGGTGGGGATATCGGTAAACTGGCGATACACCGAGGCGAAGCGCACATAGGCTACTTCATCCAGCTTGCGCAGCGCGGTCATCACCATTTCGCCAATCTGCTTGGTGGTGATTTCCTCCTGCAGGCTGTTGTAGGCCATCTGCTCCACAGAGGTGACGATACGCTCGATATCGCCCGCCGTAACAGGGCGCTTGTGGCAGGCCTGGATGATGCCGTTGCGGATCTTCTGCGCGTCAAACAGCTCGCGCGTGTTATCCTTCTTGATCACCAGCAGCTGGGGCATTTCCACTTTTTCATATGTAGTAAAACGGCGGCCGCAATTGATGCACTCACGGCGGCGGCGGATGCTGGCGCCCTCTTCGGTCGGACGGGAATCCACCACGCGGCTGTCGGGGCAATTGCAGAACTGGCACTTCATCAAAAACAGCTCCTTTTGTAACAATTACTTCATCATTATAGCCTTTTTCAATCTGTTTGTAAACAGTTTTTTACGTTTCCATTTCCCCCGGCAAAAGCCTGACCAGGATCACATCGTCGCCGATGCGCACAATGCGCTCCCAGGGGATGATCACGCCGTTTTTTTCGCCGCGGATGGCGCAGGAAAGCTTGAATTCCCCCGGCACGACAATCGCCTGAACGCAGCCCGACTGCGCGTCAAATTCAATATCCATCACCTTGCCCAGCTTTCTGCCCGTATCCACATTGACCACGTCCTTGCTGCGAAGCTCTGTCAAACTCATATAATCCCTCCCCTCCATTGTATGCCACGGCGCATGATTGCGTGCAAAACGGGAAATTGTTGCACTTTCTTCATAAAAAATGTGTAGAATTTAGCTGTTTTCCGGTTGAAAATAAAGCTCCTTTCGTTTATAATAATATGTCGGATGAATGCGGCAATATTTGCCATGCACTTTATTCATCCCTTCACTGTTATCAATCTCTAAGGAGGAGAGTACCATGCACAAGTATGTATACCAGTTCTCTGAAGGCGACGCCAGCATGCGTAACCTTCTGGGCGGTAAGGGCGCCAACCTGGCCGAAATGACCAAGATCGGTCTGCCCGTTCCCCAGGGCTTCACCATCTCCACCGAAGCCTGCACCCAGTACTATGAAGACGGCCGTCAGATCAACGCTGAAATCCAGGCCGAAATCATGGAAAACATCAAGAAGATGGAAGAAATCACCGGCAAGAAGTTCGGCGATAAGGAAAACCCCCTGCTGGTTTCCGTTCGCTCCGGTGCCCGCGCTTCCATGCCCGGCATGATGGATACCATCCTGAACCTGGGTCTGAACGAAGAAGTCGTTGAAGTTCTGGCCGCCAAGTCCGGCAACCCCCGCTGGGCTTATGACTGCTATCGTCGTTTCATCCAGATGTACTCCGACGTCGTTATGGAAGTCGGCAAGAAGTACTTCGAGGAGCTCATCGACAAGATGAAGGAAGAGCGCGGCGTCACCCAGGACGTGGAGCTGACCGCCGAGGATCTGAAGGAGCTGGCTGCTCAGTTCAAGGCTGAGTACAAGTCCAAGATCGGCACCGA
>JAFXJP010000047.1 GCA_017532155.1 Clostridia bacterium
AAGTACCTGACCGAAAACAAGGGCGCTATCCTGGATCACTGGAACGCTCTGTGGGCCAACGTCGTTAAGTAAACCGATGTAAAAGAGCTGCCGGTTTCCGGCAGCTCTTTTTGTGTGCAAATTTATAAACAGGCGGATAAAATTGAGAGAAAATATGCATAAATAGGCTTTTTCTGATGAAAAACATCAAATGTACGCTCGATTTCGATATGCCAGCGGAGATTCGCCATAGCGGCGTTTGTAGGCTTTATAGAAGGAATTAGCGTTTACATAGCCTACGGCTTCGGCGATCTCTTGCACAGTGTCCGCCGTTTCACGGAGCAGCTGCTGGGCTTTTTCCATACGGACAGATTCAACGTAGGCAGAGAAGGTGGAATTGCAGGCGGCATTCATGCGCTTTTGCAGCGTAGTGGCGGAGATGTTGAACTGCTCTGCAACCATGGTAACGCCAAGCTGCGGGTTGGTCAGATTGTCCTGGATGTATTGCACGATATCTGATTCCAACTGTTCGCTGTTCTGCGCCTTTTGCTGTTTCATGCGCTCGCTGATGGCGACGAAATACGCGGGCAGATCCTGCAGAAAGTACTGCTGGATATTCTCGTTGCTGAAAACGGGGATGGGGATGTCCGAGATGCAGGAAAATTCCATCTTCAGTGTGACCAGAATATATCCCAGCATGCGGTAGGAGTGCTTGGCGGAGAACAGATCGTTTTGCGCGATCATGGCTGAAGCACTTCTTTGCAGGATTGTGCTGGCAGTCTGGGCATCACCGCATTGCAGTGCGTGGTAGATCGTTTGCAATTGCGCAATAGAGATCGTTGCAGGGGTAGAGCGATTAGCCAGGGAGAGCTCCTCGTATTCAATTTCCTGCAGCGCTTCGGGCAGGGAGGAAATTTCATCGTAGGTGTTACTGGCGATGAAGGAGACGGAGATCATGTGCTTTTGCTGAATCTGCTCGCAGATTGTTTGCAGCATGGCAGGGGAGCTGATGTCTTCTTCTGCCACGAGCAGCAAAAGAGAATCAGGATCCTGCGGCAGAATGAAGGCGCTGGGGAACAGCGTTTGCAGGAACTGATCAAGCACGGATTGCAGCGTATCGCTGGAAATGCTGCTGCCGTCAGAGGTGAACTGCAGCATGACCAGTTTCCAGGCCTTGGGAAAATCCGGGAATGCATTGGTGAAGACCTGCAGCGCTTCATCGTTATGCACGCCGCGGTAGAGCGCCTTTTCAAACAAGTGCATGCGGTTGCGCTCCTGCTGCCGTTCCAGCGTTTCTTTGTAGTAGGAAACCTGCTGTCCCAGAGAGGCAATGCTTTCCACCAGCGATTCGGTGTTCTCAGGCAGATGGCCGGAGAGATGCAGCACGCGGTGAATATGATAGAACGGCCGCCAAAGGATGACAGAAAACACCAGCACCCAGAGGATGGCTGCCAGCACAACAACGCTGATAAATACCCGGATCAGGTGCGTCATACCCTGAAGGTTTTGAGCGATATAGCTGTCGGGCATCTGCAGTACAACGGAGATGCCAAACTGATTGTTGATTTTTGCAGTCAGCGTTTGGAAGCTTTCGGTAAAGGGCGCGCCTTTTTCTGCCAGCAGTTGATTTTGCGCGTACAGCGCGAGATAGCAGTTATTCAGCAGGTCATCGTCGGCAAACAGTGAGAAAAGATTATCCAGCGAATAATGCATGAACAGATACATATGCGAGGGCTTCTGATAGCGCAGCGCGACGGTGATGGCGTCATAGCTGGAGGCGTTGCGCGTGGTGGAAAAACGCGCGGCTGGAAGCACGCAATAAGCGCCGGAAAACTCCGACAGGTAATTCTCTCTGTCACAGGAAAAGAACTGATCGTATGCCAGCAAAGGGGTGTCGTAATAAATGCGGCTCTTTGAAAAGAGGAGCGAGTTGTGCATGGTCAGGCCAAACTCGCTTATAAATTCAAAGTGCGAAAATGTGGCGCTGCACAAGCGGCGAATTCTGTTCAGATGCAGATCGTCAAAATCGGCGCGCTCGTAGTAGATGGTGTTATAATCGTTGCCAACAGAAATAACCCCTGGCATGCTCAACAGCGTATCTACGGACGCCGATAGCATCTGCATGCCGTCTTCGAGCTTTGATTGCTGATGATCAAGCATGGTGCGTTCGTTGATGCGGCGCACGTAGAAGTAGCAGGGGATGTAGATGATATTGGATAAGAGTGCGAAAACAAAGAAGATGCTGATGATCCGAAAGAGATTGTTTTTTGCGAATGCAGGCAGTGGCTTTTTGATCATAACGGGATCCTTTCGGGGTACTCATACAATCAGTTTAGTGGAAGAAATGCTTTTTTTCAACCTGAAATTAAGGGGAAAACGCGAAATAGGTGTGGAAATTTGACAACTTCATGAAAAAAAGAGATTTTGTGCGATTTTCCATTCATTGATCAAATGGAAGATTGAGAAATGCGCGGCGAAAAATTATACTGTAAACAACTGAGGCAGGAAAATGCCGAAACAAAATCTAAGGAGGACGCAAACATGAAAAAACTGATTGCTTTTGTACTGGGCCTGGTTATGTGCCTGTCCCTGTGCGCGGCGAATGCCGAGAGCGCGGAACCCGTGAAGCTCAGCATCTGGGTTGCCGAAAACCTGAAGGTGGAAGATTGGGAAACCAATGCGCAGACCCTGTGGCTGGAAGAGCAGGGCAACTTCGACCTTTCCTTCAATGTACTTTCTTCCGCTGATTACGCCACCAAGGTTGGCGTTGCGCTGACGGTTGGCGATGAAGAAGACCTGCCCGACATCATCCTGGGCGGCTTCACCAACAGCAAGGTTTGGGAATTTGCACAGAACGAAACCATCGTTCCTCTGACCGAGTACTACAACAATCCCGAACTGGCTGTGAACATCAACCAGCAGATCATCAACTGCGGTACGGATTACACCAAGCAGATCATTTGTCCCGATGGCAACATCTATGGCATTGCCAGATTAAATCAGTCCTATATGAATGAGTATCCGGACAAGCTGTGGATCTACAAGCCCTGGCTGGATGCGCTGGGTGAAGAAATCCCCACCACCACCGAAGACTTCTACCGCATCCTCAAGAAGGTCAGCGAGACCGACCTGAACGGTAACGGTAAGCAGGACGAAATCCCCATGCTGGGCAGCATCGGCGACTATAACCGTTATTTCGAAGCGCTGATGAATTCCTTCGTGTATGCCGGCGGTCTGAATTATACCATGGTCTCCGATGAAGGCGTGATGTCTGCCGCTTTCGCTACCGAGGAATGGAAGAACGGTCTGGCCTACATCGCCAAGCTGTTTGACGAAAAATGCATCATCATGGAAGCGCTGACCATGGATGACGCCCAGGCCACCGTCCTGCTGACTGGCGAAGAACAGCTCGCTTTCTCGCATTCCTACTTCTCTGCCAATGGCTCTGTCAACTCGGGTGATTACATTTACATTGAGCCCCTTGTCGGTCCTGAAGGCGTGCAGTGGGCCACCTTTGTAGAGAGCGCCGCGAAGGTTCAATTCCTGGTAACCTCCAACTGCGAAAACCCCGAAGCCGCTTTCCGTCTGGGCGATCTGCTGAGCAGCGAAATCATGGGCATCAGCCAGCGCTGGGGCCTGCAAGGCGTGAACTGGGATTATGCCGCGAATGTTGATATGACTGGCCTGTCTGCCACCGTGGCTGGCTGGGAGCCTTCTGTATTCGCCTTTGAAAACGACGCCTGGTGGAAGCTGAAGCTGCAGAACAACTCCTGGCGTCAGACCGGCCCCTACGTCCGCTCTTATGGCATCGCCAACGGTCTGGTGATTGATCCTACTACCCTGCCGCAGAATACCGTCAACCTGAACGCAGCCTGCAAGGCGTATCAGGACGCTGCTCTTCATCCCAAGAATGTGCCTGCGGTGCTGAACTTCACCAGCGAGGAAGAAGAGCGCATCCTGGATATCGAAACGGCGCTGCTGAACTACGTGAAGGAATTCCGCGCCAACGTATTCGCCGGCAACATCGATTTGGACGCCGAGTGGGATAACTACCTCAAGGAACTGGATAAGATCGGCCTGGATACCTGGATTGAAGTGTATCAGACTGCGTACGATCGCATGTACAAATAAGATATCCGCATAAGTTCGGAAGGATGGGACAGACGATCTTTCCGAAGGCAATTTCTCCGCGAGAGGGGCGTCTGCGGGCGTTCCTCTCGCGAAACTTTTCACAGGAAGAATACGCGCAATGGGGGAGAACCACATGCAGAAATGGGCAAGGCGAACGAAAAAAGCGCTGCTGCGCGACTGGCAATACTGGGTATTTCTGCTGCTGCCAATCGCTTTTCTTTTGATTTTTGAATACTATCCCATGCTGGGCGTGCAGATTGCGTTCCGTAATTTCAAGGCGAAGCGCGGTATCTGGGGCAGCGAATGGGCAGGCCTGAAGTGGTTCGAGAAATTCATCGAATCCTATCAGTTCAGGCGCGTTGTAACCAATACGCTGGTGCTTTCATTGTATAACCTGGCTGCTACGACGGTGGTTCCCATCTGCTTTGCGCTGGTTTTCAACTGCGTGGAGCATGCTCGCTTCAAAAAATTCGTGCAGACGATTGTTACCCTGCCGCATTTTATTTCGGTCGTTGTGCTGGTGGGCATCCTGATGCAGCTGTTCAACAGCCGCGTGGGTCTGTACGGTATTACGTATGAAGCGCTGACAGGAACATACCCCAAAGATATTTTTGCCAATGCCGGTGCATTCAGGCATATGTATGTGTGGAGCGGCGTGTGGCAGAACTTTGGCTGGAGTGCAATCATCTATATTGCCGCGCTGCACGGCGTGGATCCCAGCCATCACGAAGCGGCTGAAATCGACGGTGCTTCCCGCTTCCAGCGAGTGATCTATGTGGATTTTCCCCACATTACGCCCACGATCATTACGCTGCTGATCATGAATACCGGCAAGGTGATGTCGGTAGGCTTCCAGAAAGTATATCTGATGCAAAACAGCCTGAACATCAGCGTGTCGCAAATCATTTCGACGTACGTTTATGAAATCGGTCTGGTGCAGAATAACTATTCTTACTCAACGGCGATCGGCCTGTTTAACTCTGTGGTTAATCTGATTCTGGTGCTGACGGCGAACAAGATTGCCCGCCGCGTATCGGAAACCAGTTTGTGGTAAAGGAGCGTGACGATGAAAATGAAAAATGCAAAACCCGCTCCCCGTAAAATAAAAGTGAATCGGCAGGATCGACTGTTTTTGTCGCTTTGCACGGGCATTCTGGCGATTGCGCTTTTGATTGTGCTTTTGCCGGTAATGAATATTATTTCTTCGGCGTTCTCCAATCCCATCTCCGTTGCGGCGGGTAAGGTATGGCTGTGGCCGGTGGATTTTTCGCTGGAAAGCTTTAAAAACGTGCTCAAGTTCAACACGGTCTGGATAGGCTACAGAAATACGATTTTCTATACTGTGTTTGGTACGACTATGAATGTGGCCATCACGCTGTGCTGCGCGTATCCGCTGGCGCAAAAAAGCTTTTCCGGTCGTAAATTCATGAGCAAGATGCTGCTGATTACCATGATTTTCAGCGGCGGCATGGTGCCCAATTATTTGCTGGTAAAGCAATTGAAGCTGCTCAATACCTTCTGGTCGGTGCTGCTGCCCGGCTTGATGAGCGCCTATAACGTGATCATCACCAGAACGTATATTGAAACAAATATCTCCGGCGAACTGGCGGAAGCTGCTCAGATTGACGGCTGCTCTCCCTTCCAATTCTTCTTCCGCTTTGTGCTGCCTTTGTCCAAGTCGATCATTGCTATCATCACCATGTACTATGCAGTCGGCCACTGGAATGCCTATTTCAATGCGTTCCTGTACCTCAACGATAACAAACTCTATCCGCTGCAGCTGTTCCTGCGCGATATTCTGCTCAATTCCAAGCTTGACAGCAGCGCGTTTGATGATCCCGAAATGGCCATGATGATGCAGAGCCAGGCCGAAAGCCTGAAATACGCTATCATCGTGATTGCCACTGCGCCGCTTATGTGTGTGTATCCGCTGGTACAGAAGCATTTTGTCAAGGGCGTTATGCTGGGCAGCGTAAAGGGATAAAGAAGGTAATGTAAACCTTCTATGGAACAAATGCATGTAGGAGGGGTTGCCATGGAGCTCATCCATCTTCCTGATTTTGGAGTCCGAACGGAAAATCAGCTCAACCGCAGCGCGCGCGTTGCTGCATTTGATGAAGTAAACAGCGACGCGTTTGAAAAGTGCTGCGCGGTATATGCTGCTGCAGGCTATGTGCAGCAGGAAATGTATACGCAGAATGCGCACAGCTTTGCCGCTTTCCGCATGGGCACGCGGGGCGCGTTTATCAACTATTTCGCTACCACCCGCGAACTACGCGTGGTAGAGGAAGAAAGCTGCGCCTATTTTGATTATGCCGACCGTCCGCGCAAGGATAGCGTCAAGCCGCAGATTACACAGATTGCGCTGGAAAACTTCGGCATGTCGTATGTCATCCGCCTATCTGACGGACGCTTCATCGTCATTGACGGCGGTAACAACATTGAGGCGGATTGCCGTAAACTGTTCGACTGTCTGAAGGCCGGCAGCCCGGTTGAAAAGCCGGTCATTGCTGCGTGGATCATGACGCATCCGCACAGCGATCATTTTCATTGTTTCCTGGGCTTTATGGAAATCTACGCGCAGGATGTGGTGATTGAAAGATTTCTGTTCAACTTCCCGGAATGCGATGATGAGGAGCATTATCCCAGCCTGGTTAACGTCAATTCTCTCGTACGTTCGCTTAAACCGGCGCATGTGTGTATTCCCATCATGCTGGACTGGATTGCAAAGTCCGGCGCGGCTGTGTATATGCCGCATACCGGCCAGCGCTATGCCATTGGCGACGCGCAGCTGGAGATATTGTCCTCCATGGACGATACCATTCATGTTTCCCAGAACATCAATGCAGCAGCGCTGGTCATCCGCATGACGCTGGGCGGCCAGACCATTCTGTGGAGCACTGACGCTGCTTACAGCCATGCAAAACTGGCGCAGCGCTATGGAACGTATCTCAAGGCGGATATTCTGCAGATCCCGCACCATGGCTTCCAGAGCGGCAGCGCTGAGGGTGAGCTTGCAGGATACGCGTTCATTCAGCCGCGAATCTGTCTGTTGCCCACCGACGACTTTATCGCCTACACCTTCTTCTGCGCCTATCGTGCCGGAACGCGCAGTCTGATGCTGGCGGATACAGTGGAGGAGTTTATCACCGGCGAAGTGGAGCGCACGCTGCCCTTGCCCTATGAGCCGCCGGCAGGCGCGATGAAGGCAGTTCACGAAAAAATGCGCGTGGGTGCAGATAACGCCGGAGCGCGCACGTGGTTTTTCACCGGCCTGTCTACTGCAAATCCGGAGGATTTTGTCTTTACGCTGCTCAACACGCTCATTCCGGAGGCGTCTGTGCGTATCGACCTGTACTTTGAACTGAAAGCAAATGCGGTTCGCGATATCCGTACCAAAGTCAGCGGCAGTTGCTTTAAGCAAATCAACATCGCCGGCGACGACGTAGTAGGAGATCAGCCGCCATTCAGCGCTGTGAGCCTGCAGGTGCGCGGATACCCCGAAAATCAGCCCTTCGCCGTGCGCTTTATCAGCGATATCCCCATCGTGGTCTCCCACCCGAATCATGCTCCTGCCTATCATTCTTCACTATAAGATGATTAAAGACAGACTTTGCGCAGTGAGATGATGTATCAATCGGTAATCAAAATGCTCTCCCCAAATCAACAAAAATTGTAAAAAATCCCCCCGGCACGATTGTGCAAGGGGGATTTAGCTTGATCAAAGGAGTTATGTTTACAGGCCACAAATCCTGCATTTCGATGCAGGATTTTTTGTTTTATTGGCCTATTTTGGCAAGCTGAGCAGCAGGAGTGATAACGTTGCAAAAATGACCAGAATTAAAAGAAATACAGCCATCATTTCAATTGTATTTGATTCACTGATTGCGGTGAAACACGGGGCGTATTTGGGCACGGGGCAGGGGGAGCTATTCGCTTGAAAAAAAGAAAAACAACCTGAAATAACTGGATGAATGCAGAATGGTGCTCTGTTCATTTTCAATTTTTTGTGGTATGCTATAGAAAAAACAAGAGAAGGTATCCTGAATGAAAAATGATCTGAAGGACCTGTTTTTAGCGTATACGCCGGAAGAGGAAAGGCTATTGCAGGGAGAGCCGCTGCAGAAAGAAACCTATACGGATCAGGGCGCGTTTATTGTTGAGGGAAAGAAATTCGTGCCCGTTCGGCAGATGATTGCGCTGCGGCCGCATACGCGCTTTACAGACTTTCCTATGCACTGGCATGATTATGTGGAAATGATGTACATGATTTCAGGTGAGACGGTGCATGAGATGCCGGATGGCCGCACAATTCATCTGAAGGCCGGGGAGATGCTGCTGATCAACCGGCATTCTGCGCATGGTATCCGCCGCTGTGGGGAAGAGGATATCGCGGTGAATTTTATTATTCGGCCGGCCTTTTTTGAGATTGTGCCGGAGTTGATTGGCACGCACAATGTGCTAGGTAATTTTTTGCTGGATGCATTGCGCGATGATGAAAAGGCCGTAAGCTATTTGCATTTTCAAATCGCCGAAAAGAAAACCATTCAGCTGTTGCTGCAGAGCATGGTGCATTCCTTTTTGCAGCAGCCGCCGGTGGGGCGCCTGATCAGCCGTACGGAAATGGCGCTGCTGTTTTTGTATTTGCTGGGAGAGCCGGAGTGCATGGCGCTGCCGGCCAATGTGCATCAGGAAAATCTGTATGTGATTGATCTGCTGCAGGAAATTCGCCTGCATTATGATTCCTTCTCGCTTAAGGATTACGCAGCGCAGTGCCGGGTGTCGTCGGCATATCTTAGCCGCGTGCTTAAGGAGGCAACCGGAAAAACCTGCACGGAGTTATTGCAGGAGCGCCGCATTGAAAAAGCTAAAAAGCTGCTGTCGGAAACGGATTTGAGCATATTTGAGATCTGTGAAACGGTAGGATATCGAAACAGCACCTATTTTTATCGGATTTTTGAACAGGCGGAGGGCGTGTCTCCGGCACAGTGGCGGGTTAACACAGGTTGTATGCAAAAATGATCTGCGTTCTTGTATTAATGGCGGGATTTGATACAATAGAGATAACCTGACATCGGTTTGGATAGCAAGGAGGGTCTATATGGATCAGATTTATAACAGTGCAAAAAGTCGATATGCAGCCTTTGGCGTGGATACGGAAGCCGCGATGGCTGCGTTGAAAAATGTGCCGGTCAGCATTCATTGCTGGCAGGGTGATGACATTACGGGTCTGGAAAATTCGGGCGAGGCGCTGAGCGGCGGCATTCAGGTGACGGGCAATTATCCCGGCAAGGCGCGCAATTTTGAAGAATTGAAGGCTGATTTCAAAAAGGCGCTCAGCCATATTCCGGGCTGCAAGCGCATCAGTCTGCATGCCTGCTATGCCGTCTTTGCGGAGGGCGAAAAGGTGGATCGCGATCAGCTGCTGCCCAGGCATTTTGCGCCCTGGGTGGAATTTGCCAAGGAAAATCATCTGGGCATTGATTTTAACCCCACGTTCTTTTCGCATCCCATGGTTAAAAATAACCTGACGCTGTCCAGTCCCGATGAAAACGTGCGTCAATTCTGGATTCGTCACGGTATTGCCTGCCGCCGGATTGCAGCGTACTTTGCCAAGGAGCTGGGTACGCACAGCGTGTGCAATGTGTGGATTGCCGACGGCTATAAGGATGTTCCGGCCGATAAGCTGGCGCCGCGCAAGCTTTTGCGCGACAGCCTGGATCAGATTTTCGCTGAGGATCTGCCGGGCGTTGTGGATTGCGTGGAAAGCAAGGTGTTCGGCATTGGTCTTGAAGCCTACACGGTAGGCTCGAGTGAATTCTATTTCAATTATGTTGCTACGCATACGAAGGTATATAATCTGCTGGACAGCGGGCATTATTACCCGACGGAAACGATTGGTGACAAGCTTTCGGCGCTGTTGTGCTTCCGTGATAAGGTGCCGCTGCATGTGACGCGCGCCATGCACTGGGACAGCGACCATGTGGTAACACTGACGGATGATCTGAAGGAGATTGCGCAGGAGATTGTGCGCTGCGATGCGCTTGACAAGGTACTGGTGGGCCTGGATTACTTTGACGGCTCCATCAACCGTGTGGCCGCGTGGGTGATTGGTTCGCGCAACATGCAAAAGGCGCTTTTGTGGGCGCTGCTGATGCCAAATGCCCAGCTGCGCAAAATGCAGCAGGAAAATGATTATACCGGGCTGCTCTTCTTGCATGAGGAGATTAAAACGCTGCCCTTCTCGGCTGTGTGGGAGGAATACTGCCGCCGCGAGGGCGTAGCTGCGGATGAAAGCTGGTATGCGGATATCAAAGAGTATGAACAGAATGTGCAAATGAAGAGAGGATAAATGATATGAGCATTTATGATATTCCCGTAATGCAGGGCTATATTCGCATGTGCGAGGACGGCTGGAATCAGGGCTGGCATGAGCGCAACGGCGGCAACCTGACCTATCGTATGACGGAGGAAGAGGTCTGCCAGCTGCGTCCTTATTTCCGTACGCCCGGCGAATGGGTGAATATGGGCGTACAGGCAGACAATCTGTGCGGCGAGTATTTTATTGCCACGGGCAGCGGTAAATATTTCCGCAATGTATCCCTGGCGCCGCAGGACAATATTTGCATCCTGGAGATCAACGAGACGGGCGACAGCTGGCGCATTGTCTGGGGCCTTGAAAAGGGCGGCCGGCCTACCAGCGAGTTCCCCAGTCATTTCCTCAATCACTCGGTGCGCAAGGCGGCGACCGATGGAAAGAACCGCGTGATTTATCATGCGCATCCGGCCAATGTGATTGCCATGACGTACATTCTGCCGCTGACGGACAAGGCTTTTACCCGTGCGCTGTGGCAGAGCGCTACAGAGTGCCCGGTGGTGTTCCCCGGCGGCGTTGGCGTGGTGGAATGGATGGTGCCCGGCGGCGCGGAGATTGCGCTGGCGACCAGCAAGCTGATGGCGGAATATGATGCGGCTGTGTGGGCGCATCATGGCCTGTTTGTGTCGGGCCCCGATCTTGATACGGCCTTTGGCCTGATGCACACCATTGAAAAGGCGGCGGAGATTTTCATGCTGGTGCAAAACAGCGGAAAGCCCGTGCTGCAGACCATTTTTGATGAAGATCTGCGTGCGATTGCCAAGGAATTTGGCGTGACGCTCAAAGAGGAATTCCTGGATTAAAAGGAGTGTGCAAAATGCGGATTTATGGCATGAAGGTCAATCAGCTGACGGAGCCTGTGGGTTATCAGCTGCCCAACCTGCATTTGAGCTATAAGGTGGAGTGCGCAGGCGGGAAAAAGCAAAAATCAGCCCGTATCCGGGTATATCAGGGCGAGGAAACGGTATATGATTCCGGCGATCGCAGCGATGTGGACAGCCTGTGCTTTGTGCCGGAAATAACGCTGCAGCCGCGCACACAATACAGCTGGGATGTGAGCGTCACAGCGGATAACGGCGAAACTGCGCTGTCGCCGCGCGCACATTTTGAAACGGGCAAGATGGAAGAACCCTGGCAGGGCCAGTGGATCACATCGGCAGAAAAGGTGGAAAATCCCCGGCTGCTCAAGCACTTCACGCTGCCGGCCAATGCGCTTTCTGCAAGGCTGTATATCGTGGGCCTGGGCTTGTACGAGGCGTATCTGAATGGCCAGCGTGTGGGGGATGAATACTTTGCGCCGTATTGCAATGATTATGATCACTGGCTGCAGTATCAAACCTATGATGTGACATCCCTGCTGTCTGAGGAAAATGAGCTGTCTGTCATGCTGGGTGACGGCTGGTATAAAGGCCGCTTTGGCTTTAGACAGGAGAAAGAGATTTACGGCGATGCGCTGGCGCTTTTGTGCGAATTGCGCGTGCAGACGGCTGCGGGCGAGGTGGTCATTCCTTCGGATGATTCCTGGCATTGCCGGGAGACGCCCGTGCGTTTTTCCAATATTTATGACGGCGAAGTGCTGGATCTGACGGCGGCATGCGATAAGGAATATGCGGTGAAGCTGTATCCGCAGCTGGGTTATGAGCGCGTGATGGAACGCCTGAGCCTGCCGGTGCGCATCAAGCATACGCTGTGCCCCAGGGAGATCATCCGCACGCCCAAGGATGAGCTGATCATCGACTTTGGTCAGGAGGTGACAGGCTTTGTCTCCTTCCGTGCCACAGCGGAAAAGGGGCATCGCTATTTCCTTCAGTACAGCGAAATCCTGCAGGACGGCTGCTTTTACAATACCAACCTGCGCTCTGCCAAAGCCGAGTATACCTGCATTACCGATGGCAGGGAGCAGTGGATCAGGCCGTATTTTACCTTCTACGGCTTCCGCTATGTGAAGATCGAAGGCTTTGCGGAGCCTGTGGATCTGAAGGACTTTGTCGCCTGCGTGCTGTATTCGGACATGGAGCAGACGGGCTTTGTCAAAACGAATAATGCAAAGGTCAACCGCCTGTGTGAAAATGTATTGTGGGGTCAGCGCGGCAATTTCCTGGATGTGCCTACCGATTGTCCGCAGCGCGATGAGCGCATGGGCTGGACGGGCGATGCGCAGATTTTCTGCGCAACAGCCTGCTATCAGATGGACAGTGCAGCCTTCTATACTAAATACATGTATGATATGGAAATGGAACAGCGCAGCCGGAATGGCGCTGTGCCGCATGTGGTGCCGTCCTTCCATATGCGCGGCCATCCCAGCTGTGCGTGGGCAGATGCGGCGGCGGTTATTCCGTGGACGGTGTATCAGTTCTACGGCGATAAATCGCTGCTTGAAAAGCAATATGCCAACATGAAAATGTGGGTGGAATGGATTTACCGCATCGATGAGGAAACGGGCGGCAGACGCTTGTGGCAGGCGGGCTTCCATTATGCCGACTGGCTGTCGCTGGATGCAGAATTTCCCACAGCCACCCGCGGCGGCACGGATCGTGATTTCATTGCCAGCTGCTATTATCTGTATTCCACGCGCCTGACGGCCAAGGCAGCGGGCGTGCTGGGCCTGAAGACAGATGAGGCGCGCTATCGTCTGCTGGAGAGCGAAATCCTGCAGGCGCTGCGTACGGAATACTTTACTGTCGGTGGCAAGCTGGCGCTCCATACGCAGACGGCTTATGTGCTGTCGCTCTTCCTGGGGCTGCCAGAGGAAAAGGATGTGCCGCGCATGCGCAAGGCGCTGGATCAGAAATTTGAAGATTCCAAACAGCAGCTGCGCACGGGATTTGTGGGCACGGGCTATTTGTGCCGCGTGCTGAGTGCCAACGGCTTTTCTCCGCTTGTGTATACGCTTTTCCTGCGCGAGGAGTATCCCAGCTGGCTGTATGAAGTGAATATGGGTGCGACGACTGTGTGGGAGCGCTGGAACAGCGTGCTGCCCGATGGCCGCATTTCGGATACCGGCATGAATTCGCTCAATCACTATGCCTATGGCGTGGTGCTGGAATGGCTGTATGGTGATGCAGCGGGCATTTCGCCTGTTGAAAATGCGCCGGGCTTCCGCCGTGTGCGCATGCAGCCGCATCCGGATGCCCGTCTGCCGGAGATTGATTTCAGCTATGAGTCGGCCGTGGGCCGCTATCGCAGCGCATTCAAGGTGACGGGTGAGAAATCTATGGAATGGCAGGTTTCTGTGCCCTTTGGCGGCGAGGCAGAGCTGATTTTGCCCAAGGGAAAAATCTCGGGCAATGCGGAATTTGCGGAGCAGGCGGGTCAGATGCATGCAGTAGTGACGGCGGGCGACTATGTATTCGCGTGCGAATTTGATGCATGCCCGTGGCAAAAGTCTCTGCTGGATTACACGTTTACAGAGCTTAAGGCGGATGAAAAGCTCTGGCAGGAGATCATTGCTGTTGCGCCGGACGCTGAGAGCATTTTCACAGTCAAGAATCCGGATAAATACACGCTTCGCAAACTGCGGGATTATTCTGAATTCCCGCCTGCGCAGGCTCGCCGTATGGATGAGCTTTTGTGCGACAAATGCTTTCGGTGGTAATTTGCGATGAATACATATTATATTGCGATTGATATTGGCGCTTCCGGCGGCCGGCATATTGCCGGCTGGCTGGAGGCGGGGAGACTGCAGCTCAAAGAGATTTACCGCTTTGAGAATGGTCCTGTGCAAAAAGGAACGCAGCTGGTGTGGAATATCGATCGGCTGTTTGAGCACATACTGGCAGGCCTGAAAGCGGCAAAAGACCAGGGCATCGTGCCCCAGAGCGTAGCGATTGATACCTGGGCGGTGGATTTTGTGCTGCTCGATTCGCAGGGCAAGCGCCTGGGGGATGCAGTCAGCTATCGCGATCAGCGTACGCAGGGCATGGATGCGGTGCTGCAAAAGCACATCACAGAGAAAGAATTGTATGCCCGCACGGGACTGCAGAAGCAGCCTTTCAATACGGTATACCAATTGCTGGCGCTGCAAAAGACGCAAATGCTGGATCAGGCGGAAGCACTAATGATGCTGCCGGAGTATTTTGCGTACCGGCTGACGGGGCAAAAAATGCGCGAGTATACCAATGCCTCCACCACCAATCTGTTGGACGCCAAAACGCGCGACTGGGATTGGCCGCTGATTGACAGATTGCAGCTGCCGCGCAAACTGTTTGCACCTTTGCATCAGCCCGGGGAAACGGTGGGCGAGCTGCTGCCGGAGATTGCGAGCGAGGTGGGGTATCAGTGCAAAATCATGCTGGCGCCTACGCATGATACAGCCAGCGCGATCATGGCCTCGCCCATTGAGACGGGCGACGCATATCTTTCCAGCGGCACATGGAGCCTGCTTGGGCTGGAGCTGCCTGCGCCTGTGCTGACGGAAGAAAGCCGTGCCTTTAATATGACCAACGAAGGCGGCGTGTGCGGCACCATCCGGTATCTTAAAAACATTATGGGCCTTTGGATGCTGCAGCAGCTGCGGCGCGAGTTGTGCCCGGAGTTGACCTATGCCGAAATAGCCCAACTGGCCGAAGCGGCGGATGCTTATCCCGGCCGTGTGAATGCTGATGATCAGCGTTTCATGGCCCCTGCGTCAATGCGCGATGAAATAGCTGCAGCGCTGCGTGAAGGCGGTTATCCGCTGCCTGCCAGCGTGGGCGAATGGGCAGCCTGCATCTGTCACAGTCTGGCGGATTGCTACGCGCGGGCGGTGGATGCGCTGGAAAAATTGACGGATACTCAGATCAATTGCCTGCGCGTTGTGGGCGGCGGCTGCCAGAATGCGTATTTGAATCGCCTGACAGCACAGGCGCTGCACCGACGTGTAACAGCGGGCCCGGTGGAAGCGACTGCCATTGGCAATATCCTGTCGCAAATGGGCCTTACGCTTTCGGAAGCACGCGCGCTTGTGCGGCAGTCGTTCCCGCTGAAGGAATATTGATTCATAGAAAAACCGCCCTGATCCTTGTGATCAGGGCGGTTTTTCTTATTTGTAGATTTCCGGGCTCTTGAGAATGCCAAAGGGCTTGAACTGATATTCGTTTGACCACAGGTCGTTCTCAGAGCGCCAGGAGTCCGGGCTCTGGTAGAAGTAAATGCCCGGCGTGTGATGCAGCTGTGCAAAGCCGTTCTGGCGCACGCCGTACAGCTTCAGCGTGATGCGATGCTTGCCCGGGGCGAGATCATGCAGCGTCATCATATACGGCGAGAAGGCGATGCGGCCCATATCCTTGCCGTCGCAGAATACCTGAACGAGGCCGCCGCGGTAGTGCGGCACGCGCAGGGTGCAGGACTCGGCGGTTTCGATATCAAAGTGATAGTTGATATTGCCCGTATAGAAAGGCAGGTTCTGCGGCACAACATCGCCAAAGCCCAGCTTACGCACAGGCGGTACAATTGTCTTGACCACGCCGTTGATGCGCACGCCAAAGTCGCCCAGCAGATAGAAGCATTCAAGATTGGTACGGCGGCCGATAGGTACGCGAACCTCGAGCAGATGATCGCCCACGTTCAGCGGCGGCAATGCAACGGTCTTAATATCCTTATCCACATACCAGCCGCACACCGTGCTGGGAACGCTGACGCCGTCCAGCCAAATTTCGGTCAGATCGGGGTCTTCCAGTGCCAGCAGCGGCTTTTCAACGGCGTATTCGCAGGGGATGGTAAAGCGAAGCTTGAGGAAGTGCGTGTAGGTTTCGGGCGAGAGCATGTACGGCTGGGTGATTTCCTTACGGCGCAGCGGAATGCCGATGCTGGCGCGCGCGGCATTATCCAGGCGCAGTATTTCCTCCAGCGGCTGGAAGGGGCCGTCGTCCATGGACCATTCCGCCATGTCAAGCAGCAGCATGTTGTCTTCATCCAGCGTAATATCAACGGGGCGCATCAGCGTTTCCGGCGCGCACGCGGGCAGCGTGACGGGAGAAGCGGCAGGCGCGTCGCTGCGGCCGTTTTCAAGGCGCAGCAACAGGCTGTCATGCATGAAATGCGTGCGCTCAAAAATGGTCTTGCCGTCGTGGTACTGCGCGGGCAGCGGGCGGATTTCGCCGGTCAGCGTATCGTACTCGGTCAGGCGGTATTCGCCGCTGAGGATATAGCGCAGCACGGGCGCATCCTCCACATCCTTGCAGACGGGATTTTTGCCGTTGGCGACAAACAGCCACTGGCTGTCGCCGTCCTGGCGCAGCTGGTGGATCAAAGTATCCGTGCGCTGGCCTTCCTGATCGCGCACGTCGATAAAGCGCAGCGGCTCGAGCGCTTCGATGATGGCGCTGGGGTCAAAGCTGAGGCGCTGCGAGCGCTGATACAGATCATGTGCAGCGTCGGAGGGCGCGGCGTCGATATGATCGGGGCAGTCGCCGATGAAGATCAGCTGGCCGCCGGCCTGCTGGAAGGCATTCAGGCGTTCCAGTGTGGTGCTGCGCAGCGTGCGGCTGCCGCAGACGATGACTGCGTCGTACGCCATCTCGCCCACCTGGAGAGGATTTGCGGCCTTGGTACACTGGCGGGGCAGGCAGGATTCGTTGATGAAATCAAAGTCGATCATGCCAAAGAGCAGTGTTTCGGTCAGCTGGGCGAAGTGATCGTCCATCTGCTGGCGCAGCGCGGCGGTCTGCTCCGAGGGGCCCCACAGCAGCCAGAAGCTTTCGATGGGATGAACAACGCCCACGCGCACCTTGGCCTTGCCGCGGGTAAGGGCGGTGTTCAGGCGGGAGAAATGATCCTCCACCAGGGCATACTGCTCCCACCAGGGAGACTGATAGCCGATGCAGGCGGGATAATCGCGCTTGGCTTCGCCCTTCATGGTCATCCAGGTAAGGTGCGGCACACGCACGGTTACGCCCAGCGCGGCCTGCCAGTCGCCCTGCAGCTTGTAGCCGCGGAAGTCGTAATCCCAGCCCGTTACGCCGTACAATTCGCTCATCATGCCGGCCTTGCCGTCCTGATGCACGATGGACTGTGTCTGCTTGGCGGTGTTGTATTCATGGAAATCGCAGAGCATATCAATGCCGGGCAGGCCAAAGGCGGGATAGCAGCGCATGGCGTCGCCCACATATCTTGTCTGCTTGTCGAGGGTGGATTCTGCCATCACATGGCCGGTGAGGCTGATGTGATTGTCTTCGCACCACTGGCCAATCTGCGTGCAGAAGGCGGAGGTGAAGCGATCGGCAATCAGATTGTGGAAGCGGTAGCGGAACTGGCTCAGCTTACCGTCCGGCAGCTGCCAGAACAATTCGGGAAGATGGTCCAGCATATCATCGCCGTAAAGGGCGCGGTATTCCTCTGGCAGATCGCCCGTCCAGGGAAGGATGACGTCCTTTTTATCGTGGGCAAATTTGAGCGACTGCTTGGGGGAGAACTGCGGCTCGTCGGTGAAAATGGCAGGGATGGTTTTGTCAAAATCCTCTTCAAACTGCGCGCGGTAGGCCTCGTGCGTTACTTTGATAAATTCGGCAATGGCCTTGGGGTTGAGGGTGTCGGCATAGGGCTGATCGTTAAACCAGGGATCGGCAGTGGCGCTTTCCATATAGGCATACCACTTCGTGCCCTGGGCATTGTCGTTTTCGCCGATGCGGTTGGCAGAATGGATGCTGCCGTCGGCATTTAACTGCACATCATAGACAGCCAGCAATTCGCCGTTTTCATGACGTCCCTTCACGCGGCCGGCGCCCGCCACGGAGCCTTTGGGGGTGGATTTGCCCGGAGTATAGGGCGCGCAGGTGAAAAGCAGGCCGCGCGTGGCATATTCGGGATGCGCCGCCGTTACCTTGCCGCCGGCAGCGCCCGAGGGCCAGCGATCCTCGTCATATAGCCAGGCCAGCATCTTTTCCTTCTTGGCTTTTTCAACGCAAAAGCGGACATAGCCCATGAATTCCTCGTCCAGATACGGGCTGTCCATGCCGGTTCGCACATGCATATGAAAACCGCCCAGGCCCATCTTTTTCATCATGTCGATTTGCTCGTCCAGCGTTTCCGTTTTCATCTTGCCGTTCCAGGCCCAAAACGGTGTGCCGCGATATTCGCAGGTAGGGTTTTTGAACAGTTGATCAGAGAGCTTTTTTGACTGGTTTTGCGGATACAGCATATTCATCCTCCTTCAGACACAGGAAGCTTATTCTATTCCATTATACCACGAATTCTATAAAAAGACAGGACTTGATTTATGAAAGTATATATCCTGTGTTAACCTGATCAGGTCATATTCCATTTGTTCAGACGCCACAGGCTGCCGGTCCAGTCAAAGATGGAGACGGAGCCGTTATCGGTGGCAAGATGGCTGTAATGGAAGGAGACGCCCAGCGTCAATTCCAGCATGCAGCATAATGTACCGGCGTGACAAAACACAGCAATTTTTTCCTGGCCGCTGTATTTTTCCATTTCTTTCATGAAATCGCGCGTGCGATCCAGCTCCATTTGGCGGTTTTCGCCGCCATAGAGCCGAAAATCACTGTTTTTCAGCGCCAGATCATGCGTCTTGCCATACAGTTCATGCGCTTTAGAGATAGAAAGGCCTTCCAATGAGCCGGTATATAATTCACGCAGGCGGGGGTCGGTGGTATAGGATACACCGGGCAGCGCGGCTTCGCAGGTTTGCATGGCGCGCTTGAGATCGCTTGCGTATACTTTGTCAAATACAACGTCCTTTAACAATTCGCCGGCATGGCGGGCATCCTGAAAGCCTTTTTCGGTCAGCGATACCTGAGCCCAGCCGCAGTATTCGCTATGGATATTGGCTTCGCTCTGGCCGTGCCTGATTACATATAGCTGCATCATGACCTCCGTGTTTATGTATGGGGATGATATTTTTGCTGAGCTCTCAGCCAGCGGCTTTGATTGTGATAGAAAGGGAACAGCAGGTGCAAGCGGCCGGTATCAATGGTCATATCGGCGCGGACCGCACTGTCGTAGGGGGATTTTTTCAGAAACGGGAGACGAAATGCGGGCATAAGACACCGCGCATGAAATTGCACCTCGGCGGCAAAGGAGTGGAAAGAGGTGTTGGCGGTGTGCGTAGCGAGAATGGCCAACGCCTCTTGCGGGGAGAGGTGCTGCGGATCCGTTATATAAATGAATGCGTGATCGCAGATCGTGCGGCCGGCAGCGATGTTGTTTTGATCGATAAAGCGGCGCAGACGGCGATTATTGCGATAGGTTGCGGCATAATGCTGCGGGACGGGCAGCATGCCATCCTGTGCGAAGGAAGCGGCGTGCTGCGTGTACATGCGGGCAACCAGATAGGGCGCTTGCGATGGAGATTGCGACCAGTAGCCTTTAAGCAGCGGATGATGCTTCTGACCGCGGCGGGCTACCACACGGTCAATCTCCAGATAAAGCGATTGCAGGTTGGGCGTGGACGGGGTCTTCAGACTGCGTATCAGCAGCGCGGCATCAAAGGCGATAAAGCAAATGGTTACGCCCGGCGTATCGCCATCGGCGGGAAGGGCTGCGTCGTTTTCCTGCTCGCGCATTTTGAAAAGGCTGCAGACGGTTTCTCCATTCTCCGTGATGGCATACAGATGCCAGTCGTCCAGATAACGCTCGCAGCGGCGCTCCTCGCCCTGGGCGTTATACAGCGCAGGAATACCGGCGTTGAGCAGCAGATCACCGAGCGATACAGCGGCGGCGAAAAAACCGTCATCCGTCTGGCGAATGCTGTTTTTATCCAGGAGGCCGCAGGCAATCAGCTGCGAGAACGGGGCAGGAAACATGTGCGGTTCCTCCTTTACGAATACAGGTGAATCAGCAAATTGCTTTTTCCCTTTTTGCTCAGGTTTTCAACGCCCATGTAGCGGGCGCGCCCAAAGCCGCGGACAGAGATGATCTGCCCCTCCTTAAGCGCATAATCCGTACGTTCGCATACCGCGTCATCCACCATGATTCTGCCCTGGCGGAAGAGCGTTTGCGCGTCTCCCCGGCTCAGACGAAACAGATGCGCCACGATGGCGTCAAGGCGCGGTGAGGTGACCTGAATGCGTACTTCCCGCACGTTGCGCAGCGGGCCTTCAGGCGGCAAAGATTCTTGGCAGCGGACGGCAGTATTGCCGATTTTTTGCAGATTTTCGCAGATGAACTGCGCCATTTTGTCTGTACAGAACACATAAGCCGCGTCCTCGCGGAGGATGATGTCGCCGATCAGCTCGCGCTCAAAGCCCAGCCCCATCAGAGATCCCAGCACATCACGATGCGCAAGCGGACTGGAAAATTTCGCGCTTTTGGGCGAGATTTTCAGGCACGAAAGCGGAAACAGATACGTTTCCGGCGCTTCGTCGCCATGAACGCCCAGCATTTTGCGCTCGCAATCCTCTGCGCCGCCCCATAAGAGATAGGCAGCGCCGGCCTTGCGCGCGGCAATTTCAGCTTCCTTTTGTTCAGCAAGGTTTAAAAAACGGCTGAACAGCGCAATGCTGCGGTTTGCTGCGCGCTGGCACAGTTCGTCAAAATGCTTGCTTTCGGTCATGTGTGTCTCCTGTAAATCAGAATTCATTTGTCATTATGAAACAGCTTCCTATGTTTGTCAATGCCGGGAGATTGAAAATGCGGGCAAAAAGCATTATACTATAGGAAGTATTTTCAGCGAAGGATGATTGTGTGCAAGCGCAGAAACGAAAACTGGTGGCAGGTCTGCTCGCGCATGTGGACGCCGGCAAAACCACGCTGTCGGAGGGCATGCTTTTTCAGAGTGGAGAAATCAGAAAGCTGGGCCGCGTCGATCACCGCGACGCTTTTTTGGATACCGATGTGCAGGAAAGAGAGCGCGGTATTACGATTTTTTCCAAGCAGGCCAGGCTTTCCTGGAAGGGCGTTGATTTTACGCTGCTGGACACACCGGGACATGTGGACTTTACCAGCGAGATGGAGCGTGCATTGCAGGTGATGGATTGCGCGGTGCTGCTCATCAGCGGCGCGGACGGCGTGCAAGGGCATACGCTCACGCTCTGGCGGCTGCTGAAAAGGTATCAGGTGCCGGTATTTTTGTTTGTTAATAAAATGGATCAGCCGGGCGTTGAAAAGGACCGGCTGCTTAGCCAGCTGCAGGAGGAGTTGTCGCCCGACTGCATGGACTTTGCCGCCGACGATCTGATGGACACGCTGGCAATGTGCTCGGAAAGCATGCTCAGCCAGTATCTGTCGGAGGGCACGATTTCGGACGGCCTGATTGCCGCGCAGATTGCGCAGCGCAATGTTTTTCCCTGCCTTTTTGGTTCAGCGCTCAAAATGGAAGGCATCGATGTGCTCCTTGACACGCTGGTCAGGTATGGTCCGCGCAGAGAATATCCCCAGCCCTTTGGCGCGCGGGTATATAAGATTGCCCGTGATCCGCAGGGCGCCAGGCTCACTTATATGAAGATTACCGGCGGCACGCTGCGTGTGCGCGATATGCTGACCAATCGCCGTGCCGACATGCCGGAAGACAAGGTGTGGGCGGAGAAGGCCGGGCAGATCCGGCTGTATTCCGGCGCAAAATTTGTTACGGCGGAGGAGGCTCCGGCAGGCACGGTGTGCGCTGTGACCGGGCTTTCGTTCACGCGTCCCGGCGAAGGACTGGGCGCAGAGAATGACAGCGAGCCGCCGCTGATGGAACCTGCCTTTACCTATCAGGTGCTGTTGCCGCAGGGCTGCGATGCGAATGCCGCGCTGAGAAACCTGAAACTGCTGGAGGAAGAGGATCCCATGCTGCGCGTGGTGTGGCACGAGCGCGTGCAGGAAATCCATGTGCAGCTGATGGGCGACGTGCAGCTGGAGATCATCGGCCGCGTGATGCGCGATCGCTTCAATATGCCTGTTTCCTTCAGCGAGGGCAGCATCCTCTATCGCGAAACGATCAAAAACGCTGTGCAGGGCGCGGGACATTACGAGCCGCTGCGCCATTATGCCGAAGTGCATTTGCTGCTGGAGCCGCGGCCGCGCGGCAGCGGACTGCTGTTTGATTCCACCTGCCATGTGGACGATCTGGCGCGCCCCTGGCAGCGGCTGATCATGGGACACTTGTCCGAAAAGCAGCATGTGGGCGTGCTGACAGGTTCGCCGATCACGGATATGAAAATCACATTGCTGGCGGGCCGCGCGCATTTAAAGCACACCGAGGGCGGCGATTTTCGCCAGGCAACCTACCGCGCCGTACGCCATGCGCTGATGCAGGCGGAATCGGTGCTGCTCGAGCCCTGGTACGATATGCATCTGGAGGTGCCGCAAGATTGCGTAGGCCGCGCGATGAACGATGTGCAGCAGATGGGCGGCAGTTTTGAGCCGCCCGAAACGCACGGAGATATGGCGACGCTCAAGTGCGTGGTGCCGGTGGAAAAGGCGCGGCATTATGCGCGGCAGATGACAGCTTATACGCGCGGCAGAGGGCGTATCAGCTGCACGCTGCGCGGCTATGAGCCCTGCGCAGAGCAGGATAAGATCGTCGCGGCGATTGGCTATGACGCCGAGCGCGACACCGATAATCCGGCGGATTCCGTTTTCTGCTCGCACGGCGCGGGCGTGGTGATTCCCTGGCGCGAAGCAAAGGAGCATATGCACCTGCAGCCGGAAATGGCCAAAGCGCAGTCTCAGCAGGAAACCACGGAGGCGGTCGTGCGCAAAAGCACGGCCTACCGCGGCACGCTGGAGGAAGATAAGGAACTGATGGCGGTGTTTGAAAAAACCTACGGCCCTGTCAAAAACCGCACGTTCTTTGATTCAGTCAAGCGCGCCGATCCGCCGCCTGCCGCTATGCAGACTGCGGAGGCTGTGAAGGAATACCTCCTCGTTGACGGCTATAATGTGATGTTTGCCTGGGAGGATCTCAAGGAAGCCGCGAAGGCAAATCTTGATCATGCACGCCAGCTTTTGATGGACATCCTGTGCAATTACCGCTCCATGCAGACGGCCGAGGTGATCCTCGTGTTTGACGCCTATAAGGTGCAGGGCAGCCTGGGAACGGTAGAAAAGTACAACAATATTTATGTGATCTACACCAGAGAAGCTGAAACGGCGGACAGCTACATCGAAAAGGCGACCTACGAAATCAGCCGCCGGCATCGCGTGCGCGTGGCGACCAGCGACGGATTGGAGCAGCGCATTATCCTGGGTGCGGGCGCGCTGCGCGTATCGGCGCAGGAGTTCCGCCGCGAGGTGGAGGCCGCGCAGGTGGAGATTGATAAAATCCTGCAGCAGGTGAACCGCCGGACCTTGTCCGATCAGGTGGAGCGCGCCATGATGGACGCCTGGAAAAAGAAACATGCAAAATAAAGCGGCAGTTTGCCGCTTTTTTTGAAAAGTGCTGTAACAAAAGCCGCGCTATTTTACACCTATATATGAAAGGGGGAAAGATGATGCGCAAAAAGGCCATGGAAGAAATCTATCTGACCTACGCGCCGACGGTATTTAAATACCTGATGTGTCTCACGCATGATCGCTCCCTTTCAGAGGATCTGACGGCCGATACCTTTGAAACAGCTTTCCGCAGCATTGAAAAATATCGCGGCGACAGCAAATTATCTGTCTGGCTGTGCGGCATTGCCAAGCATTTGTATCACGCTGAGCAGCGCCGCATCAGCAAAATGCAGTGGACGGAGATCAGCGCAGAGCCCCTCCTCAGTCCGCAGGATATTGAGCGGGATTATGCGCTGAAGGAAGAAAAAATATCGCTTTACAAGGAACTGCAATTGCTGCCGCCGGAAATGCGCGAGGTGTTTTATCTGCGTATGACGGGTGATATGACCTTTGATGAGATCGGCGATATTCTGGGTCACAGCGGAAACTGGGCACGCGTTACCTTTTATCGCGGCAAAGAAAAGCTGAAAAGGAGGATGCAGGATGAAAAATGATACCACGTGCAGCCTGGTGCAGGATTTACTGCCCGGTTATATTGACGGTGTGATCAACGAAAAAAGCAGCGAATTTGTGCAAAAACACCTGCGTCAATGCGAGGAGTGCCGCCGCGCGCACGACGCGATGAATACCAGGATAACGCCGGCGGAACTGCATGCGCAGGAGCTTGTGCAGGGGATGATCAGAGAAAAGCGGCAGATGCGCCGGTTGTTTACGCTGATCTTTGCACTGGTTTTGCTGATTACTGCCGTTTGTGTTCTGCCATTGCCGCGTAAAATTGAAGTAACGCACAAGGCACTGGAATGGCGCGGCGATGATAAGGAATACGCCGTGGCGCGCACGGTGAAGATCAGCGGCGTTTATTCTGATTATCTCTTCAGAACGGATCATTTTGACGGAACGTTTACGGTAGAGGGATATCCTCAAACCAACTATAGCATGCTGCGCTGCACATTTATGACAAATGGCTTTGGCAGCTTGTGGTATTGCGATAAATACGGAAAGCCCGATAAAGTCTGGGGAAGCATGATGATGACGCCGAACGGGAAGGAATTTCTGGTGCTGATTACAGAGCCGGACGGATGGGACGGCAGCGATGGCCTGACGGTGTCGGGAGCTGCTGAAACGCGAGAAGAAGCTGTTGCGATTGCCAATAAGCTGGGCAAAAAATACAGTCCTACCTGGCTGGCCGGATGGACATTTGAGTAAACGAAAAAGGACACGATTTTGAGATCGTGTCCTTTTCGCTTTATGATAGAAAGGCGGCGAACTGACATTGACGGTACAATAGCTTTTTAGTATAATGAGGGCATTGGATTCAGGAGGAATGGCTGTGAAAAAGCGTTTATTATGTCTGGCAATGGCGCTGTGCCTCTGCTGCCCGCAGGCAATGGCTGCGGTGGTGCAGGAAACGGCGCTGCATGAAAGCCTGCAGAAAGAGATTAATGCCATTAGCAGAAATTATGCGGCAATCGGCGTTTCTGTGGCGTATGTGCGTGACGGCGAGGTGGTAGACACCTTTGCCTACGGCGATGCGGTTCGCTACAAAACGCCTATGACGGCGGACAGCATTGTGCGTGCGGCGTCTGTTTCCAAGGTGCTGGTGGGGCTGGCTGCACATGTTTCGGCCGAAAACGGCGTGATGGATCTGGATGCAAGCGTGGATCAATATCTGGGATTTGATATTTATCGCAGGCATGAGGATGATCAGATCACGGCGCGGTCTATTTTGACGCATACTTCTTCTATTGCGCCTCCCGAGGTGGACAGCGGCAAATACGAGGATATGCGCAAGCATCTGACCAGCAGAACAGCTACGCTATATTTCCCTTCCGGCCTGATAAAAAACTGGAACTATATGAATTATCCGTTTTATGTGCTGGGCCTGGCAATAGAGCGTGCAAACAACAAGACAATGGATCAGGTGATGAACGAGGCGTTTGCGGATAAGCTGGCCATTGACGGCTCTTTCTGGGCAGGGGATTTGAAAAATCCTGAACGGACGGCAGCTGTATATAATCAAGCGCATGAAGTCTTTTTGTCTGTGGAGGCGCAGACGGTTGTTCATTCCCGTGGCATTGGGGTGAATAATTCGATCTTTGCCGGCAATTATCATATCAGCGCGTATGATATGGGCAAGATCGTTGCCATGCTGGCGGCAGACGGCTGCTATGGCGGCGAGCGCATCATCAGTGAGCAGGTGGTTGCTGCGATGGAAGCGTATCAGCCTGAAATTGTCCCCAAAAACAAGTTTTATCAGGCGCAGCCGCTGCGTTACCGGACGGATATCTACGGCAGGGAAGGACTGTATTATCATACGGGCAGCGCATACGGCGAGAATAATCTGATTGCTTATGATCCTGTGGCGGGCGATGGCGTTGTCATTTTCAGCAACGGCGCAAGCGGCAAAGACGCCTATGGCATTTACGCTGTGTGCGGATATATTGCAGATCTTTTGTTTAACGCTGATTGGCCATGATAAAAAAGAAAGCGGACACGGAGAAATCCGTGTCCGTTTTTTATACAACAATCACCGACTAATCCGGTGGTTGTGTTCTTAATAAAACGATTAGCGCGGCAGAAGCTCTTGCTGCATTGTCATGGGCGGCAATTCAAGATTGAGAGAAACATATTCTTTTTCATTTGTTTGCCAGTTATGAACAATGAAACGCAACGTGAGCAGCATTCCTTCGGGCAACTTGCGATTGTCGGGGGAATCGATGCCCAATATGACGGCGAGATCGCCTTCTTCGCTTCTTAACGAGGCAGACCAATTGCCGGATTGCGGCGCTACTTCCAGTATTTCACGGCCTGTGCGCCATTCGTCAGCAGGAATTTGCGTATTATTTGACCAAATATGCGTTGGCGGCCAACTGCTAAAGTCATCAACAATATCGTGAGAGCCGCAAACAACATACTTTGCATCAGCTTCTTTTACTGGAACAGTAATGAAAAGACCATCCTTTGCCCAGTACAGCTCAACGGTGCCGAAGGTTATCAGATTGCTGTTGTGGGTTTGACTGATGGGGATTGAGATCGCGTCGGCAGCAAATTTTTCCTCTTGAATAGGCAAGGTGCGGGGAAGCAGTTGTCTTAGACTGCTCCATCCCACAGCTGCCAACGCAACAGCGCCAAGCATGAGCGCGGCAATGGCGAAGATCAGGGCGGCTGACCACTTTTTCTTCATTTGGCTCTCTCCTTTCGATTGTGCGAGAATGCGCTGAGCAAGGAAATTGTCTTCTGTAAGTCCCGAAAATGTGGCGTTCATAGCAGTGCGCACTTTTTGTTGTTCTTTATAGAGCGTCATGAAAACCACTTCCTTCCAGTATTTGACGCAGTTTTTTTCGAGCGCGTTTCATACGATTACTTACGGCCTGCGGGGAGATATTTAATGTCTGGGCAGCTTCTGTATAGCTCATTTCCTGATACCAGCAAAGCAGAGCGGCTTCCTTTAGTTTGGGTGGCAGAGACAGAACAGCAAGCGTAATGGAGGCGTCAATTTGCTGTACCGGGGCTGCTGGCTCAGGCAGCATATCAAGCGTAATTTCTCTGGCTATGTATCTAAACCATGCTGAACGGCGAATATCTTTGCAGGTATTGATCGCAATGCGCGTGAGCCAGGTTTTTTCCGAGCAATCACGCTGAAAGCCGGATAAACTGCGAAATGCTTTGAGAAAGGTTTCTTGCAGCGCGTCTTTTGCCAGTTCTTCGTCGCACAAGTAGGCGAAGCATAGCCGCAGCAGATCATGCTGGTATGTTATGACCATGCGTTCCATTTCTTTTTCCAAACTGTCTGGGCCCTTGACAGTTTCCATGCTTTTCATCCCCCTTTCACTTATTAGACGAAGCGGAGTTTGAAATTTCAACTAAACTCTTAAAATGAAAATAAAAAAGATGCCCGAAGGCATCTTTTCAGCGCTTGTCCATGTACAGTTTCAGCGGAAGCGTCCAGTCCGTCTGGATGATGTCAAAGCCGTGGTCCATCAGCCAGCCCCAGCCTTCGTCCTCGCGGCCGATGACAGAAATATCGTCGTTGTGGCCGCCGGCAAGCACCGAGCGGTAGTTATATACGATGGCATTCACCCACACCAGCAGATTTTTGTCGTGCGTAGAATCGATGTAGGATTTCTGCGCCAAGGCGTGCGTGTCATCGCTGAAGAGCACTTCGGTACCAACATAGCGCAGATTGCGGCGCACAAGATCATCGGTGAAGGTATCGTTCTTGGTGATGACGATGTAGGGCATGTCGGCGGCGTATTCTTCCATCGTTTTGAATTCCTGCTGCGAGTCGTAGGTTTTGACGATTACCTGATCCTGCATCTTCAGATCGCGGATCACCTTGCCCAGCTCTTCGATATACAGGAAGAACTTGTCCACATTGATGTAGCAGCGGCCGCGCAGCTGCTCCATTATCTCTTCAAAGCGCGTGATGCCAAACTGCGTGGGCGTGTGATCCATGTTCACATAGCGCAGACGCTCCACCTCGCTGGCGGGCAGACGCTTGATGGAATAGGGCGAGTACAGATGCGCCGGTTCCATGCCGGGGTGGAAAACAAACATCTTGCCGTCTTCGCTGCGGGTCACGTCCAGCTCAATAATATCAGCGCCCTGGTGCAGGGCAATTTCAAAGGATTCCTGCGTGTTGCAGGGAATATTGCCGCCGCATACGCCGCGGTGCGCGGCAATCAGGGGCTTGGAACGCAGAATATCGCGAACATCATGAAACATACAAAATGCCTCCTTCAAATAGGTGCTTACCGGCAGTATAGCACAAGCGTTTTTTGCGTGTCAATGCGCGTTGACAGAGAACAGGCGAATCGATATAATGAAGAAAAACGAAAAGAGGAAATTCCATGTCCAGCTATCAGGTGAAAAAGACTTTGGGCGATACGGCCTGGTTCCGGCACGATCGCTTTGGCATGTTTATTCATTGGGGACTTTATGCTATGCCGGCGCGGCACGAGTGGATCAAAAAGCGCGAGGAAATGACGGACGAAGACTACGCGCCGTATTTCAAGTATTTTGATCCGGATTTGTATGATGCGCGTGAATGGGCCCGTCAGGCCAAGGCGGCAGGCATGAAGTATGCGGTGTTCACCAGCAAGCACCATGAGGGCTTTTGCATGTGGGACAGCGCGTATACGGACTACAAGTGCACCAATACTCCGGCGGGCCGCGATCTTTTGAAGGAGTTTGTGGAGGCTTTCCGCGCCGAGGGCCTGCGCGTGGGCTTTTATTACTCGCTGATTGACTGGCATCATCCGGATTTTACCATTGACGTGAATCATCCGCAGCGTAATCATCCCGATGCGCTGAAGATGAATGAAGGCCGCGATATGAAGCGTTATGCGGAGTATATGCGATCTCAGGTGCGCGAGCTGTTGACGAATTACGGCAAGATTGACATTCTGTGGTTTGATTTTTCTTATTCGCAGCACAAAGAGCCCACGCTGCCGCATTTGCGCGGCAAGGGCAAGGATGACTGGGAATCCGAAAAGCTGATTGCCTTGGCGCGTGAATTGCAGCCCGGTATTATCATTGACAACCGCGCGGAGATTGAGCAGGATATCTGGACGCCGGAGCAGTATCAGCCGCAGAGCTGGCTGCGCCACAAGGAAACGGGCGAGCTGCTCACCTGGGAGGCGTGCCAGACGTTCTCGGGCTCCTGGGGCTATTACCGCGACGAAACCAGCTGGAAGTCGCCCGAAATGCTCATTCAGATGCTGATCAAGACGGTGTCGCTGGGCGGCAATCTGCTGATGAACGTAGGCCCCACGGCGCGCGGATACTTTGATGCGCGCGCAGAGGCGGCGCTCAAGGTATATGCCGACTGGATGAAATACAACGCGCGCTCTATTTACGGTTGCACGATGGCGGAGCCGGAGTTCACCGCGCCGAACGGCTGCTGCCTGACGCAGAGCGAGGACGGCAAACGCCTGTATGTGCATTTGTTCCAGTATCCGTTCGCCTATCTTGAGCTGCCCGGCTTTGCTGGAAAGGTGGATTATGCGCAATTTTTGCATGATGCGAGCGAATTGAAATTCTCCGAGCGCGAGGTGATGCATTTCAGCGAGGGCCGCACGGCGGCGGAGGATTTGCTGGTGATTGAATTGCCTGTGCTCAAGCCTGGCTGCGTGGTGCCGGTGGTGGAGCTGTTTTTGAAGTGATATGGGGAAGGGGACGTTGGGAAGGCGGCTTTGGAAGGCCAAAGCCCCTTCCCAAACCCATCCCGAAAGCCAGTTTTTTGGTTGACTTGTATCGGCAGGCTATATGAAAAAGAGAGGGAATCTCGCGGATTCGAGCAAGCTCGATCCGGCGATCTTCTCTCTCTTTTTCTATCCGCTTCGCGGATGCGGACGACTGCGTCGTCCGGCCTGCCGCAGTGTTGTGTGGTTGCGCCCGCGGGGGAGTGTCGTTTCGCTTCAGCGAAACGAGCGGATGGGGAACGCGCGTTGCGACGCGTTACACCTCATCCGTCACGGCAATGCCGTGACACCTTCCCCTCAAGGGAAGGCTCTTGCTTGGCTGCAATCCACCAAAAGGCTTCCCCTTGAGGGGAAGCTC
>JAFXJP010000048.1 GCA_017532155.1 Clostridia bacterium
TGAAAAAGGGGTTGGAATCCGGTATGCGAGCAAGCTCGCCCCCGGTTTCCAAGCCCCTTTTTCAGTTTGCTTCGCAAACCCGCAGGGCGCTGCCCTGCGGACTGCCGCTTTGGTACGGAGAACGTCCGTTCCGCCATTTTGCTGCGGCAAAATGAGCGGGGGAGAGTACGCCGCTGCGGCGGCGCTAAAAGGCTTCCCCTTGAGGGGAAGCTGTCGCCTGAAAGGCGACTGATGAGGTGTAGCACGCCACAGCGTGCGTTACCTTCGTCGCGCCTCCGCAGAGGCGCTTCTCCCGCTCGTTTCGCTTAAGCGAAACGGCGGTTCCCCGAGGGCGGAATCACACAGCAATGCGGCAGGCCGATCACGCAACGCGTGATCGTGCCCGTGAAACGGGCAAGAAAAAAGGCGGAAGTTCGAGGGGCGAATTTATTCGCACATTCGAATCTTCTGCCTTTTTTCGATAAGCCTGCCGCAGCTTTTACGGCGACCCAAAGACTGGTTTTCGGGTGGGTTTTAGGGAGGGGCTTTTGCCTTCAAAAGCCGCCTCCCTAACGTTCTCTCGTTACTGTCTGAACTGCTGTCTTCTCTTCCAGTGATAATATTCCCGCTTGCACAGATCAATCAAATCCTGCCCGAAGAACAGCGCCACGTTGATCAGCGAAGCGATGGCAGCGCAGCGGCCGACCACGCCGCCCCACAGGATTGCGGTAAGGAAGTACACGCCGTCGATAAGCGCCAGCCACTTGGCCTTGACGGGCACGATGTAGAACATGAGGAACTGCGTATCGGGATACAGCGCTGCAAAAGCGAAGAAGAGCGAGAAGTAGAGGTAAGAATTAGTCCAAATGGCGTAGCCTGTGATGAAGTAGGCAATGAACGCGCCCAGGATATTGGCCAGTGCGCCGATCACATAGTAAATAAAGAAGCGGCGAACGCCCCAGCGGTTTTCCAGCGCTGTGCCAATCGCGTAGTAAAAGTACACGCTGATGAGCGCCCACAGCGTGCCCGAGCCGCTGGGCGGCACGATCAGCCAGGTGACCAGGCGCCAGATTTCTCCGCGCAGCACTTTGCCGACGTTCAGCGTCATGTAGCTGATGACGCTGATAGGACGCAGGGAATAGGCGCTGGACATGGCAGCAAACAGATCCAGCAGGAAAACGCCCGCCATGGCGAAAACAATATAACGCATGAACGGGGGAATATTGTAGCGGTACAGCTTGCGTTCGAGACGATTCAAAAGATTGCGCATGTTTGCCTCCGGTAGTTTGGTACATGTAGTATACGCAGGCAGAAGTGAATTCAATAGCGGATTATGCCTTCGCTGCCGCAATCCAGACAGGGGAGAAGGCCTGTACCGTCGCAAAGACTGCAGGGCTTGGTATAAAATGTTTTGTTCAGCCCAGTGCCATGGCATAAGGTGCAGGTAACGGTGCCTTGCTGTTGGCAGGCTTTACAGGGAATGAAACGATCCAGCTTGATAATTTCTTCTCTGAAAAGGATGGTCAGGGCAATTGTTCCGTCGGTTTCGTTTTGCTGGAGCGTAATATCCATATAAACCTGCTTTTCACTGGAAGCACCGAGCTTATTCTCAACGTGCAGTAGTTGAAGGAAGTCCGGTTCGACGGATACTGTCTGAATAAAAGGAATATCTTCCAAGGTAAGGAGATACTCTTCCAACAGCTTCAGGCTATCGGCGTCCAGTGTATAACTGAAGAGCGGGCAGCCGCTTTCGTCTATTGAAAAGTCTCTCAGAGGAAAAGGGGATTCATCTGTAGATTGTCCTAAATGCGGAAATTCCTCAGGCCAAAACAGAAATGCATAATCCGGTATCTCAGCTTCGGCAAGGCAAAGAGGCATTAGTACTGCACAAATAAATAAGCAAAGTGCTTTTTTCATAGAGACGCTCCCTTCTTTGAAGATAATAATACCATAATATGCCCTTAAAATCAACGTGAGGTAAAGCCGTGAGATTTTCTTGACGAAACGCCAAAACATGGTATAATAACATGGTATGCAAACATGAGAGGAGTGCGCTTCTATGTCGAATCTGACGATGGACAAGCTCGTAGCGCTGTGCAAATCGCGCGGCTTTATTTATCCTGGCTCCGAAATTTACGGAGGCCTGGCCAACACCTGGGACTTTGGTCCGCTGGGCGTTGAATTCAAGAATAACATCAAAAAAGCCTGGTGGCAGAAGTTCGTCCAGGAAAGCAAGTACAATGTGGGCCTTGACGCCGGCATCCTGATGAACCGCGAAGTATGGGTTGCTTCCGGTCACGTGGGCGGCTTCAATGACCCGCTGATGGATTGCAAGGCCTGCAAGGCCCGCTTCCGTGCTGATAAGCTGATCGAGGACTTCACCCACGGCGAAGAAACCGGCGACGGCTGGAAGAATGAAGAGCTGGAAGCTTACATCGCCGAGCACGACATCAAGTGCCCCGTGTGCGGCCGCAAGGATTTCACCGGCATTCGTCAGTTTAACCTGATGTTCAAGACCCACCTGGGCGTGAACGAAGCCTCTGCCAGCGAAGTGCTGCTGCGCCCCGAAACTGCGCAGGGTATCTTTGTCAACTTCCAGAATGTCATGCGCGCCAGCCGCAAGAAGATTCCTGCCGGTATCGCGCAGATTGGTAAGTCCTTCCGTAACGAAATCACGCCCGGCAACTTCATTTTCCGCGTGCTTGAGTTCGAACAGATGGAGCTGGAATTCTTCTGCAAGCCCGGCACCGACCTGGAGTGGTTCGAATACTGGCGCTCCTTCTGCCGCGACTGGCTGCTCTCCCTTGGCATCAAGGAAGAAAGCCTGCGCCTGCGCGATCATGAGCCCGAAAAGCTGGCCTTCTATTCCAAAGCCACGACGGACTTTGAATATCTCTTCCCCTTCGGCTGGGGCGAACTGTGGGGCATCGCGGACCGTACCGATTACGACCTGACCCAGCATGCCAAGCACTCCGGCAAGAATATGGAATACCTGGATCCCACCACGGGCGAAAAGTATGTGCCTTACTGCATCGAGCCCTCCGTGGGCGTGGAGCGCTGCGTGCTGGCCTTCCTGTGCAATGCTTATGAAGAGCAGCAGCTGGAGAATGACACCCGCGTGGTGCTGCATCTGCATCCTGCCCTGGCGCCCTATAAGGCGGCCGTTCTGCCTCTGCAGAAGAATAAGCTGGGCGGCCTGGCCAGCGAAATTCACGAGAAGCTCGCCAAGTACTTCCCCGTGGATTACGACGAGACCGGCTCCATCGGCAAGCGCTATCGCCGTCAGGATGAGATCGGTACGCCCTTCTGCATTTGCGTGGACTTCGAGACCGAAGAAACCGGCACCGTCACCGTGCGTGACCGCGACACGATGGAACAGGAGCGCGTGAAGATCGAGGATCTGAAGAACTACATCGAAGAGAGAATGCGCTTCTAATTGAAAAATACATAGCGGGGCCGGATATGGCCCCGCTTTTTGTGAAAAAATGGAGGAAGAATATGGATAAGGCAATTCTGAAGCAGTGCTTCCATAACATGCTTTTTGTCGAGGAGCAGGAATGGGGCCTGGTGCCCTTCCGCTATACCAAGAAACAGTGCGCGTTTTATGATACCATCACCTACGGCATCATCATGGGTGATAAGGCGCGCATGAGCGCAGGCATTACGCTGGAGTTTGATACCGACGCGGACGAAATGACGCTTGTGTGGCAGATTGCCGGCGGCTATCCTGCCAATACCAAGGATCGCGGCAGCAGCCTGGACGTGTTTGTGGACGGCACGCTGCGCCATCAGAAAATGATTACCTGCGAATGGCACGAAGAGCAGCGCGATACCTTCGTGCTTCCCAAGGGCCAAAAGCGCGTGAAGGTCATGCTGCCCCACACCTATATTTTCGGTCTCAAGGATATTATCCTTACGGACGGCGCCACCCTTACGCCCGTTCCGCAGCGCGAAAAGAAAATCCTCATGATGGGCGACAGCATCACCCAGGGTATCGGCGCGCAGTTTGCCTGCACGGGCTATGCCATGCAGACGGGCCTGGGCCTTGACTGCGAGTGCGTCAACCAGAGCATTGCCGCCGTGCGCTTTGAGAGCGAGGGCTTGGATAACGACGGCTTCACGCCCGATCTGATCACCGTGGCGCTGGGCACCAATGACTGGTCCGGCTGGAAGGATCGCGCGGAATATGACGAGCGTGCAGGCCGCTTCATGGCGCGCATGAACGAACTGTATCCCGGCGTGCCGGTCTATTTCCTTTCGCCTGTCAAGCGCTGCCGCGGCGAGGCGGACCGCGAGGAAATGTACGCGGAAGCCGAGCTGAAGGACGTGCTCGCCCGCCTGTGCGCGCCCTATCCGCAGATGCAGGTAGTGGACGGCTGGAAGCTGATGCCGCACACAAACGCCTTCTTCTCCGACGGCCTGCATCCCAATGATCTGGGCATGACGGTGTATGCGCACAGCGTGATCGATATCATCAAGGAAAAACTGTAAAAATGACAAAAACCTATCATGTCAGAAGGTTTCAGCCAAGTGACGCAGACGAAGTGTCCGCGCTGATCATCAAAACACTCAGAATAACCAACAGCAAGGATTATTCCGCAGAATACATCGAGAACGATGTGAAGCAGTTTAGCCCGGAAGGCGTTATCAAACGCGCCGGTTGGACGCATTTCTACGTCGTCTGCGATGGCGATATCATTGTTGGCTGCGGTGCAATTGGGCCGTACTGGGACAAGGAAGACGAAAGCAGCCTGTTTAATATCTTTGTGCTGCCTGAGTATCAGGGCAAGGGTATCGGCCGCAAGATCATTGAAACGCTGGAAAGCGATGCATACTTTTTGCGGGCCAGGCGCATTGAAATCCCGGCCTCCATTACCGCCTGTGCGTTTTACAGAAAAATGGGCTATACGTACAAAGACGGCGTTGATGTTCCCGACGAAGAACAGCTATTCCGTTTAGAGAAATTCAGGTAAATGAAAAAAGCCAAGCTGCAAAAACAGCTTGGCTTTATCGTTTTTATGGCTTATTTCTTGTAGATTTCCTCGATCACGCGGCCGTCGGTGTCGAGCATTTCAAGGCCGAGGGCGCGGGCGATGGTGGGCGCTTCGTCCACCAGACGGGCATTTTCGATGACAACGCCTTCTTCGATATCCGGGCCGAAGGCGAAGAACGTGGGCTGCACGCCCTTGGCGGGGTGATGGCCGTGGGTGGCGCGGCCGGTCTTATAGTCGGTAGTGTCGTAGGAACGGACAAGGGGACGGCGCCATTCATTATTGAAGGTGGTGTAGCCATCGGTTTCCAGCACGAAGCTGAAATCGCCCGCCAGATGCTCTTCTTCCTTGGCTTCCTTGGCGGTGTACACGCGGGAGATGCCGTATACGCCCTCGTCGCAGAGCTTCTGGAGGAAGGCGTGCAGCTCTTCCTTGGTCTTTTCGTCGCTGGGATCGGTCAGGTACACGTGCGCGGACAGCGCGGCGGACTTGACAAAGGCCTTCATGGAGACGATATCACCGTTTTCATCGGTGGTGATAAAGCCGTTTTCCGCCAGCAGCGCGTTGATCGCCATTACGCGCACGATGTTCATCTGGCCGTGGTCGGAGATGATGAAGAAATCGGTGTCATCGAGAATGCCAGCGTCCTCGCAGGCGTTGACAATCTGGCCGAACCACACGTCAATTTCATGCAGAGAGTGCGTGACGGCATCGGAAAATACGCCGGAGGAATGACGCGCGGCGTCGATATTGGCGGGGTGGATCATCAAAAGATTGGGCTTATAGCGGCGGATCATATCAGCCGCGCACTGGGTGACGAAAATATCGCAGTAGGGATGCTTGCGGTGGCGCTGCACGGAAAGATTGGGCTTGATGATGTGTTCAATCACATCCTCGCTGGAGCCCGTATTGCGGAAGCATTCTTCGGTGGTTTCTTCGGGGGTCTGGGGCCAGTACTCGTTCATCAGATAATCGATGGACGGGTCGTTGCCGGTGACGGGCCAGAAAACAGCCGCCGTGGTAAGGCCGGCTTCATGTGCATAGTCAAAAATGGTCTTGGCCTTGACGCTCTCGCGGAAATGCACCCATTTGCTCTTCACTTCGCCGAGGATGGCCTGCTCGTTGTTGGTGATGCCGTGACGATCGGGATACACGCCCGTCATCATGGTGGTGTGGCAGGGGTAGGTGATGGAAGGATAGATGGAGCGCACCTTGTTGATGCGGGCGCAGCGATTCCAGACCTTTTTAAAATTAGGCAGATTCTTGATGGTTTCGGTATCTTCAAAGACCATCGCATCCTGAGAAATAACGATGACGTGCTTGCTCATGGTGATTTTCCTTTCAAAATGTAAATTTTTGAAATAACAGTAAAACCAAGGATATTATCGCACGATTGCAGGCAGATTGCAACAAAAAAACGGATGAGAGAAAAATTTCTTCTCATCCGTTTGGGTTTTACTGGGGCGCGGTTTTGCCGTTGTAGATTTCAAGGAGCTCAAGCACTTCGCCAAAGTACATTTCCTTATCGGTCTTATTGACCTTAAGGCTGGTGCAGATGTAGTTAATCACTTTCTTGGGACGGATGCGCGCATAGTACATGGAGGCGTTGACGTTGGTTTCCCAGTCCTTGAGGTTGATGTGATTGTATTTTTTGCAGTGGCGGGGGAGAATCTCTGCCAAGGCATCGTGCCATTTTTCGTAGATGGGCTTTACATCCTTGTGGTAGAGGAAGTTGCTTTCGATGATCTCCGCCACGCGGCGCAGGAACATATCCTTATACTCCGGCACCTGCAAAAGCGCGGTGAGCGCCCAGTGCGGGAATTTGGTGGAGCTGGCTGTTTTGCTGCTGCGAAGGAAGGTGCTGACAGGCGCTTCTTTGTCGTTCATGCAGCCGGCTTCCACATCGTGGAGCATGAATGTCCATTTTCCGCCGGGGAAGCGGTAATAGCGCACGTTGCCTGAATCGTAATTGCCGATGATGGAGGAGAAAATCACGTAATTGAACATGCTGTCCACATCCAGGCGATCGAGCACATACTGCAGATTCTCCGGATCATTGAGATCGTTTTTCTTGCAGAAATCCATCAGGGCAACCCAATCTTCATTGCTGCCACGGATGACGCTGGTTTCGGTTGTACCGACGCCCTCGATGATATCGCAGCCGGCGATGACGTCCTTGTCTGTGATGCCTTCCCACTGGGCGAGGGAGTCCTTATTGGATTTTTCGCGCAGATTGTAGTGGCCGTAGTATTCGCCGTTGATGTAGACGACAATGGGCTTGCCGGCCTGGTAATAAAGGCCCAGACCATCGCTGACCTCCATCAGCACCGCATCGCGCAGACGGCAGGATTTATAGTCGGAGTTGGTCATGCGCAGCTGCAGGGCAGAGTAGCTTTCGTATTCGCGGTTATCAAAGAAGGCGAAATCAAAGGTATCATTGCCCAGCGCCGAGCGCGCATAAATGGAGAAGGACTTTTGCCTGAGATTGCGTGAGGAATGGCCGGCGATGCGGCCCGTGCACATCTGCGCCAGCTGACGGGCGCCGTCCTTATCGAAATACTCGATCTGGAAAATGTACTCCCAGTTCTTGTTATAGTTGGCGGTGTTGCCCGAGCCCTTGACCATCATGCCGGATTTATTGCTGAACAAAAGCGCATCATCCGTATAGAAGGAAACGACCTCGCAGGGGGACTCGTCCTTGATAAAGAAGGTGCTGCCCGCCGTGGTGGAGCCAAGCAGATCCTCTGCAAAGCCGCGGGCGCGGATGACGGTGGTTTTGCTCACTTCAATCGGCTCGGTGTAGAGCTTGGATTCGCGGCTGGGGGTGTTGCAATCGGTGGTGTAGCGGATCTCCACGCCTTCGGGCGCGGTGATGGTGACCAGGATCGTGTCGTCATAAAAGCCGGCGGCTGTTTCAATCACGGGCTCTTCGGCGCGCGCGTCGTAGCCGGTTTTATCATTCTTTTTGCCGGGGGTGGAAGTTTCAAGGAAGTGATACGCGCCATCCTCTGCAAGACCATAGGAAACATTGCCAAACTGCGGACCAAACTGGAGGGAAACCGTTTCGCCGTCCGGGCTGGTCAGATACAATTCGTCGCCGTCAGCAGAGAGCTTGAAGGAGGCATAGAGCGTATTTTTCTTAGGATCTTCGACGGTATCGCCTGCGCAATAGACGATCAGATAGCCGTTCTTTGCGATCTTGGCGGTATCCGGGAAGGGCCATTTTTGCAGCTGGTAGGGATCGTTGCTGAGATGCCAGCCCTTGAGAGAAATCTGCTTGTCGGTGGGATTGTGGATTTCTACCCAGTCGTAGCTCTGGCCGTCGGTAAAGACGGCGTTGGAGGCAACCAGCTCATTGATCACCAGTGCGTTTTCTGCCTGCGCGCAGGATAAAGACAGCAGGCAAAGAACGGCACAGAGTAGTATTTGCAAAAGCCTCTTTTGTTTCAAGGCGTACACCTCATTTCTGATGGAGAAGGATTGCTTTCATTATAACATGTGCAAAGAGATTGTCAACGAAAGTGGGAAAGGTGTTACAATTTGTTAACCGCCCAGCTGTGCTTCAAGCTTTTCCCATTCTTCGTATTGCTGATCGATCTTTTCCTGCAGGAGGGCTTTTTGCTCTTCCAGCTCATTGAGCTTGACATAATCGCTGGCAAATTCCTCCGCCTGCGCTTCCAGATCGGCATACTGCTGCTCGAGCTTTTGGATTTCGCGCTCCAAAGCATTCATACGGCGTTCCAGCTTGGCGTCGCGCTTACCGGGACGCTCCTGCGCTTTTTGCGCTTTCTGCGCCTTTTCGGCTTCACGCTCGGCTGCGCGCTTCTGCGCGTTTGCAGCAGCTTCAGCCTCCATCTCACGTTCACGGATAAAGCGGTATTTTTCGTATCCGCAGTCAAAATCGCGCAATACGCCGTCATTCAGCTCCCAGATGCGGCTGGCAAAGCGATTGACGAAATAGCGGTCATGGGAGACGATCAGCAGCGTGCCCTCGAATTGCTCCACCGCCGATTCGATCCATTCGCGGGAATCAAGATCCAGATGGTTGGTCGGTTCGTCCAATATCAGCATATTGACGGCGCTGTTCATCAGCATGCACAGTTTCAGCCTGGCGCGCTCGCCGCCCGAGAGCTGGGATACGCGCTTAAACTGATCCTCGCCGCGGAAGCGATATGCGCCCAGGCGGTTGCGCGCGGCTTGCGGCTCCAGGCCGAGATCATACAAAAGCGTATCGTAGAGCGTGCGTTCAGGATGCGCAAACTCGATCTGCTGAGGCAGATAGGCTGCGCGCACCGAGGGGCCAAACTGCACGATACCGTCGTCTGTGGGAATTTCGCCCAGGATGGCCTTGAGCAGGGTGGTTTTGCCCGTACCGTTGCTGCCCACCAGCGCTACGCGCTCGCCGCCGCCGCGGATGGTCATCGTTACGTCGTGGAAGAGCGTGCGCTCGCCAAAGGATTTTTTGACGTTTTTCAGCCGCAGCGCGTAATCGGCGCGGAAGGGGACGGTGGAGAAGCCCATGTCCATGCGCTCCTCGCGGGTAGGCTTTTCGGTCTTTTGCAGCCATTCGATGCGGCGGCGGATGGAAATGACGCGCTTGTAGGTTTTATCCATGCCGCTGTAGGCCCAGGCGCTGAGCTGATCGGCCGCCTTTTCCAGCTGGGCGATCTTGGCCTGTTCCTTTTCATACTGCTTCATCTGCAGCTTGTAGCGCGCTTCCTTTTCGGTGACGTAGAAAGAATAATTGCCGTTATAGAATTCAACCGTGCCGTGATCAAGCTCAATAATGCGCGTGACGGTGCGGTCAAGGAAATAGCGGTCATGCGATACGGTAAGCACGGTGCCCTTGTAATGGGCGATATAATCTTCCAGCCACTCGATGGACTGCATATCCAGGTGGTTGGTCGGCTCGTCCAGCAGCAGGATATCCGTTTCGCGCAGGATCATCACCGCCAGGCGGATGCGTGTCTGCTCGCCGCCGGAGAGGGATGAGAAGGGCTGGGTGCGCATGGCATGGGGGATATGCAGGCCGTTGGCGACCTTGCCCAGGCGCATTTCGCAGTCGTAGCCGCCCATCATTTCAAACTGGGTGCGCAATTGGTCATAGCGGCGCAGCATGGAATCAGAATGCTCGCCCTGATCCATGCGCTGCTGGATTTCTTCAATTTCGGCGCTCACGCGCTGAATATCGGCAAAGGCCATGCGCAGTACATCTTCCACCAGGGCATTTTCGGGCACTTCGGCCAGCTGGGAAATGTAGCCGATGCGGCGGCCCTGGGGGATGATCACAGAGCCCTTATCGGCGGTCAGCTCGCCCGTCATAATGCGCAGCAGCGTGGTTTTTCCTGCACCATTGCCGCCAAGCAGGCCCACGCGCTCGCCTGCGTCTACCTGAAAGGAGACGTCGTCGAGAATAACGCGGTCCTGCTCAAAGGATTTTTCAATTCCGGATACGGTGATCTCGGCCATAAAGTCCTCGCTTGTAAAGGTATAATCAATCTATTATACCACGGCTTTGCGCTTGTAGCAAATGCTGCAGCGTGATATAATAAAGAAAAATGCCGGGAGGAAGCACATGACGCTGGAAGAATTTCATCTGGCGCTGGAGGAAATAGCAGAGAATCTGCCGCCAAGGCTATTTGAACATTTGAACGGCGGCGTGAATATCCGCGAGGAAGCGCTGCTTTCGCCCGACAGCGTGCCCGAGGAGCCGCGCTATATCTTAGGACAATATCATCATTACCGGGTGCTGGGCAGGTGGATTGACCTGTATTACGGCTCGTTTGTCAGATCGTTCAAGGACGCTGATGAAAAGGCATGGAAAGCGCAGATTGACCGGGTGCTCCGGCATGAACTGAGGCATCACATAGAGGATCAGGCCGGCGAAACGGCGCTGGCAGAGGAAGATAAAAAGGAAACGCGCGCGTATATCATGCGCCATCAAAAATAAAGGAGAGAGTGCAATGAAGCTGTTTATTTCTGCCGATATTGAGGGAACTACGGGCATTGCTCACTGGAACGAAACGGAAAAGAATCATCCGGACTGGAAGTATTTTGCCGATCAGATGACCCGCGAGGTAGCTGCGGCCTGCGAGGGCGCCATGGCGGCGGGCTGCGAGGACATTTTGATCAAGGATGCGCACGACTCTGCGCGCAATTTGAATCCCCGCGCGCTGCCCGAGTGCGCCAGGCTTCTGCGCGGCTGGACGGGTGCACCGGCTTCCATGATGGCCGGCCTTGACGAAAGCTTTGACGGCGTGGTGTTCACCGGCTATCATTCGGCTGCCAGCTGGAATACCAATCCTTTGTCGCATACCATGAATACGGGGAACTGCTTTGTAACCATCAACGGCGAAAAGGCGTCGGAACTGATGATCAATGCCCTGACGGCTGCATACTACGGCGTGCCGGTTTTGTGCGTGACGGGCGACAAGGGGCTGTGCGACTATATGAAAAAGGTCAATCCCAATGTGGAGACTGTGCCTGTCAACGAGGGCTGGGGCAATGGCGTGATTTCCATTCATCCCGATCTTGCCATCCGCCGCATCCGGGAGGCAGTGCAGCGTGCGGTGGAAAACGCCGATAAAGACAAGTGCATGTTCCCGCTGCCTGAGCATTTTGTGGTGGAAATCTGCTATAAGCTGCACCAGCGTGCGCATTCCTGCTCGTATTATCCGGGCGTCACGCAGATTGATGAGCGCACTGTGCGCTTTGAGTGCGATGATTATATGGACGTGCTCAAGTACTTTAAGTTCATTCTCAGTGAGTAATTTATGACAGAATATATCAAGTATTTGCGCTCTTTTATAGGGCATCGGCCGGTATTGCAGGTTGGCGCGAGCGTGATTGTGGAAGACCGCGACGGACGTATTTTGCTGCAAAAGCGCCGCGATAACCACTGCTGGGGCTATCACGGCGGATCGGTGGAGCTGGATGAATGCGTGGAGGATGCGGCAGCGCGCGAATTGTACGAAGAAACGGGCCTGATTGCAGATGACTTGCAGCTGTGGCGCGTATTCTCCGGGCCGGATACGCATTATGTGTATCCCAACGGCGACGAAGTGAGCAATGTTGATCTGGTGTTCATCTGCCGGAAATATCACGGGCAAATCCGTCAGCAGGAAAGCGAAGTGGAGGAGCTGAAATTCTTTGCGCTGGATGAAATGCCGGAGAATATTTCGCCGCCCATCGCAAAGGCGCTGCGGGAATACGTAAAAATGAGAAAAGCATAATAACAAACGCAGCCTGTTTATTTTCAGGCTGCGTTTGCTTTGCAGATTATTCGCGGGCCATTTCTCTTTCTCGGAAGAGAAGCGAAATGCACCACAGGCCTGCCGCGCCAACCAGGGTGTAAATGATGCGGCTGAGCATGGCGGTCTGTCCACCGAAGACAGCGGCAACCAGATCGAAGCTGAAAATGCCAACCAGACCCCAGTTGACCGCGCCGATGATGACCAGCAGCAATGCGATTTTATCCATGATCATAAAAACACCTCCCTGTTTACAAACCGTATTATGGCAGGGAGGCGCAGGTTATATACGCTTTATTTCAGGCTGCGGACAAAATCACCGATGCGCTGCACTGCGCAGGTCAGATCCTGTTCGCTGGCAGCGTAGCTGAGCCGCACAAAGCCGTCGGCGCCAAAGGCGGTTCCTGGTACGACGGCGACGTGCTGCTTTTGCAATAGCAGCTGGGCAAAACACAGATCATCGCAGATGACCTCCTGATCCATGCCTTTGCCGAGGAACGGACGGATATCCAGCAGCAGATAGAATGCACCCTGCGGGATGACGCCGGGGTGAAGATCTGCTTCCTTTAGCAAGTGCAGCAGAAGCTTGCGGCGGCGGGCGAAGGTATCGCGCATTTCCTGCACGCAGCTTTGCGAGGCGGTCAGAGCTTCCAGCGCGGCATACTGCGCAATGGTATTGATGCTGCCGCTCGTATGGCTTTGCAGCGCGGTCATGGCGGCAATGACGGATTGCGGTCCGGCGGCGTAGCCCACCCGCCAGCCGGTCATGGCATAGGCTTTGCTAAGGCCCGACAGGACGATTGTGCGTTCGAAGGCATCCTGCGAAACGGCGGCGGGCGACAGGTGGCTGGCGCCGCCAAAGACCAGATCCTCGTAGATTTCATCGCTGATGACGAAAAGATGATGCGTTTGCGCCAGGGACATCACGGCCTTCACCAGCGAGGGCGGCCACACGGCGCCGGAGGGATTGGCGGGCGTATTGAGAATCAACGCTTTGGTGCGCGGCGTGACGGCGGCGGCCAGCTGATCGATCGCAGGCAGAAAACCGCTGTCAGCAGTGGCTGAAACGGGAACGGGGACGCCGCCGGCGATGCGGATCATTTCGGGATAGCTCACCCAGCAGGGGAGCGGCAGCAGCACTTCGTCGCCGGGGTTGATCAGCGCCTGCAACGCTTCAAAAAGCACCTGCTTAACGCCTGCGCCAACGAGGATTTCCTGAGGGGAATAGTGCAGATTTTTCTGCTTTTTGATGTGCTTGCTGATAGCCTGGCGCAAGGGCAAGATGCCGCTTACGGAGGTATAGCGCGTGCAGCCGTTTTCCATGGCCTGGACAGCGGCACGACGGATGTGCGGCGGCGTATCAAAATCCGGCTCGCCGGCCCCCAGCGAAATGACGGGAACGCCTTGGGCACGCAAATCGGCAACGGATGCGTTGATTTGAAGCGTCAGGGAAGATGAAAGGCCCTTGACTGTATTGGATAAAGCAACGGACATAAAAAGCGCTCCTTTCGAAAACGCAGGAAAGATGATGCCTGGATGCATTCTATCCTATGCTTTGCAGAAAGGAGCGGTGATATTTGCAGGAATGCAAATGGAATTATCTGTTTTTGATCTGGCGGCGAATATCATCCACCAGCGATGCGAAGGCTTCGGCGGAACGGATGTCCTCAGCTACCTTATCGCAGCCGTGCAGTACGGTGGTGTGATCGCGGCCGCCCATGGCCTCGCCGATGCGGGACATGCTGGAATCTGTCAATTCGCGGCACAGGAACATGGCCACCTGGCGGGGCGTGGCGATTTCACGCGTGCGGCGCGGGCCCTTGAGATCGTCAACCGTCACATTATAGTAGGTGGCAACCACGCGCATGACGTCATCGCAGGTGAGATTGCGGGGCTCGTGCTTGGCAAAGACTTCGCGCAGCGCTTCCTCAGCCAGGGCGCAGTCGATGGGACGGCCGGTGAGGGAGGAATAGGCGCTCAGGCGCGTGAGGCTGCCTTCCAGCTCGCGGATGTTGCTTTCCACATGCTCGGCAATCAGAGAGAGCACGTCGTCGCCGCAGTTGAGCATTTCGATCTGCGCGCGCTTGCGCAGGATGGCGATGCGGGTTTCAAGGTCGGGACGCTGGATGTCGGCGATCAGGCCCCATTCAAAACGGGAGCGCAGCCTCTCTTCCAGCCGGGCAATCTCGCGCGGCGGACGGTCGGAGGAAATGATGATCTGCTTGCCGGCGGTATGCAGCGCATTGAAGGTGTGGAAAAATTCTTCCTGCGTGCTGGTGGTGCCGGCGATGAACTGAATATCGTCGATGAGCAGCACGTCGGTGGAGCGGTATTTATCGCGGAAAGCGGCGTTCTGGCCTGTCTGGATGGCGGAGATCAATTCGATCATGAACGTTTCGCTGGTCACATAAGTGACGCGCGCATCGGGCTTTTCGCCGATGATATAGTGACCAATGGCGTGCATCAGATGCGTTTTGCCAAGGCCCACGCCGCCGTAGATGAACAGCGGGTTGTAGGCGTCGGCCGGCGCTTCGGCAACGGCCAGGCACGCGGCGTGCGCAAAGCGGTTACTCTTGCCGACCACGAAGGAATCAAAGGTATACTTGGGGTTGAGGAAGGAGGCGACGGGCTTTTTGGCATGCTGGCCGGCCTGATAATCCTCCGCTTCCTTGGGGGAGAGGATTTTGACCTGCAGCGGGCGGGAGGCCGCTTCGCTCAGCGCGTTGGCGATCAGAATGGAATAGCGCGGCACCACAAACTGATGGTAAAAGTCCGTTACGGCCTTTACCATAAAGGTGTCGCCGTCAAGCGCCATCGGCTTTAAGGCGGAAGAAATCCAGGTATTATAGTTGACCTCGCTCAGCTCGCTGCGGAGCAGCGCGCAGGCGTTATCCCAAAGCTGCATGCTATCCACGGAAAAATGCCTCCATTGTACATCGAAATGTATAAAACATAGCGTTTCATACGCTGAAAAGAGCGAAAAAAACAAGCCCACAGGCGGTTGCTTATGGGCAAGAGAGGCGACGACTTTTGTATCGTAACGCGCTTGCCTGTTCTTTTTGCCCTCTTATCATAGCAGATTCGGTGGATAATTGCAAGAGTTATCCACAATTGCCGTATGCGCATGCCATAAAATGCGATTTTTTGTGCTGTATCAATAGATTGTGTCCGGAGGATGAAGCCGACACAAGAAGCATGCTGAGGATGATTGCAATGTGTATAAATATGCAAAATGTGTGAATATGTTATCTGCGGGAAAATATAAAAATTTTTGCCGCCTTCAATACGGCGTGATTGGTGGACAAAAAGGGCTTCCTGTGGTATTCTATTATGAGGCTATGCAAAGGAGGCAAAGAGTGTCATGATCCAGGTGGAGCACGTTCAGCGGCTGCTGCGTCCATGGCTGGGACAGGCGCTGCTTGACTGCACAAATCTGTGCGAGGATGCGGCGCTGATGCTGGATGAATTTGACGTGATGCACGGCGATTATGGCGCGCTTTCCGATGCGCTCAAGCGGCTGATTTTCAGAACCGTGCATGCGATTACGCGCGGGGAAATGACGGTATTCAGGGATAAGGGCGCGCGGGCGAGAATCCGCATGGAGGACTTTGACATCATGGCCGATTCGCTGCTGTACCTGGTGTTCAGGACGCTGGTGCATTCGGCGTGGAACTGCTCGCGCCTGCGTGAATTTGCCCTGAGTCACGACAGTCTGTCTGCCATCCGGGCGCTATATGTGGATTTTGAGGAGTTTCAGACGGCGGAGGAAAAGGCGCTGCTGGCCTACACGGCGCGCACATGCCACCCGGCTTTTCGCTACCGCGCGTGGCTGAAAGACGACGAGGAGACCTTGCAATAATGCTTTGCGGTGCTGCCGCATAGATATAAAGAGGATACGACAGTGGGAAAGATCATTGCGATAACCAATCAGAAGGGCGGCGTGGGCAAGACGACCACGGCGGTTAATCTGTGTGCATGTCTGGCCGAACAGGGCAAAAAGACGCTGCTGATTGATGCGGATCCGCAGGGGAATGCCTCCAGCGGCTCGGGTGCGCAGGCGGGAAAGGATACGCTGTATGAGGTGCTGCTGGGCATCGCTACGGCGGAAAAGTGCATTGTAAAAACGGATACGCCCGGCATGAGCGTGCTGCCCAGCGATATTCGTCTGGCGGCGGCCGAGGTGGAAATGGTATCGCTCGAGCGCCGTGAATACCGCATGCGCGCAGCGCTCAAGGCTGTGAGCGAGCAGTATGATTATCTGATCATTGATTGCCCGCCTTCGCTGGGCTTGCTCACTGTCAATGCGCTGACGGCGGCAAACAGCGTGCTGATTCCCATTCAGTGCGAGTATTACGCGCTGGAGGGCGTGCGCAGCCTGATGGATACGGTAGCGCGCGTCAAGCGCGGCCTTAATCCCGGGCTTGCAGTGGAAGGCGTGCTGCTGACGATGCTCGACGGCCGCACCAACCTTGGCCTGCAGGTGGTTGCGCAGGTTAAAAAGCATTTTAAGGGGCAGGTGTTTGCTACCACCGTGCCGCGCAATGTGCGTCTGGGCGAGGCGCCCAGCCATGCGCTGCCCATTCACCGCTATGATCCGCGCTCCACGGGTGCGGAGGCTTACCGTTCGCTGGCGAAGGAAGTGCTGCGCCGCAACGGCGACAAAGGCATTCTGAAATAAAGGAGAGATGCTTGATGGCAGTCAAAAAGGGTCTGGGCCGCGGACTGGATATACTGCTTCCTGAAATGGAGGAGGCGCCCAAGAGCACAATGGAAATTGCGCTGGGCGATATTGATCCCAATCCCGATCAGCCGCGCCGCGAATTTGACAAAGAGGCGCTGCAGCAGCTGGCCGACAGCATTGCGCAGTCGGGTGTATTGCAGCCGCTGCTGGTGGTGAAGGAAGGCATGCGCTACCGCATTGTGGCGGGCGAACGCCGTTATCGCGCTGCGCGCATGGCGGGGCTGCATACCGTGCCGTGCCTGGTCAAGGACATGAACGATCAGGAGATCATGGAGGCTGCGCTGATTGAAAATCTGCAGCGCGAGGATCTCAATCCCATCGAAGAAGCGGCGGGCATCCGTGCGCTGATGGATAAGTGCGGCTATACGCAGGAGATGGCGGCCAAGCGCGTGGGGCGTTCGCGTCCGGCGGTGGCCAACATCCTGCGCCTGCTCAATCTTCCTGCCAAGGTGCAAAAGCTGGTGAAGGACGGCAAGCTTTCCGCAGGTCATGCGCGTGTGCTGGCCGGCATGGACAATAAAGAAGCGCAGCTCGAGCTGGCGGAGCTTACCGTTAAGAAGGAATTGAGCGTGCGCGAGCTTGAAAAGCTGGCGGCGGATTGGGGCAAGGAAGCGCCTGTTGCTGTGAAGCCGCCGCTTCCGCTGGAGCTGGAGGATATGCGCGAGAGACTGCAGAATGCGCTGGGCGTGCGTACGATGCTGCGCGGCAGCATGAAAAAGGGCAAGGTCATTTTGCAGTATAACTCCACAGAAGAATTGGAAGCGATCTATGCTGCGATGGAGCGGCTGGAGAAATAAGGAGAAATTATGCTGATTGAACTGCTTAAAACGCTGCTGATTGGCATTGTGCAGGGCATTACTGAGTGGCTGCCGGTGTCGTCTACGGGCCATATGATATTGCTGGATGAGCTGATAAAGCTGAATGTGAGCGACGCCTTTATGGAGCTGTTCCGCGTGGTGATTCAGCTGGGCTCCATCTTGGCAGTGCTGGTGCTGTACTTCCATAAGCTCAATCCCTTTGCGCCCTCCAAAACGCAGATAGAGAAAAAAGACACCTGGACGCTGTGGTTCAAGGTGGTTGTGGCGGTCATCCCTTCGGCGGTAATTGGCCTGCTGCTGGACGACTGGTTCGACGCGCATTTCTATAATTACATCACCGTTGCCATCACCCTGGTGGCGTACGGCGTGATCTTTTTGTTCCTGGATCGGCTGGGCAGCCAGAAGAAACTGGTGGAAAGAACGCAGGATATTTCCTGGCGCACTGCCTTCCTGGTGGGCTGCTTCCAGGTGCTTAGCATCATTCCCGGTACCTCCCGCAGTGGCAGCACCATCATTGGCGCGCTGCTGATGGGTTTGTCCAGACCGGTTGCAGCGGAGTTTTCGTTCTTTATGGCCATTCCCACGATGCTGGGCGCCAGCGGTCTGAAAGCGGTGAAATTCCTGCTGGACGGCGCGGCGATGACGGGCGCGGAGGGCGTGATCCTGCTTTTTGGCTGCGCGGTGGCGTTTATTGTATCGCTGCTTTCCATCCGCGCGCTGATGAACTATGTGCGCAATCACTCCTTCAAGGCTTTCGGCGTATATCGCATTGTGCTGGGTGTGATTGTGCTGATGTGGTATCTGCTGCATTAATTGATTTCTCAGCCGTCCGCAAGGGCGGCTTTTTTCTGTGAGGAAACATGAAAACAGGACTTGTACTCGAGGGCGGCGCGCTGCGGGGTCTGTTTACGGCGGGCGTGCTGGACGTGATGATGGAGCAAAATCTGACGGTGGACGCCATTGTCGGCGTATCTGCCGGCGCGGTGTTTGGCTGCAATTTTAAATCACGGCAGATTGGACGAACCATCCGTTATAACAAAAAATACTGCCGCGACTGGCGCTACGGGTCTTTTCGCTCGCTTTTGCTGACGGGCGATTACTACGGCGCAGATTTTTGCTATCGCCGCATTCCGGAGGAATTGGATCCATTTGACGTGCAGACCTATCAGCAAAACGGCATGACATTTGATGTGGTTTGTACGGATGTTGAAACGGGCGAGGCGGTTTATCACCGCTGTGAAACAAGCATGGATGAGGATCTGAAATGGATGCGCGCGTCGGCATCTATGCCGCTGGTGTCGCGCCCAGTGCAAATAGACGGCAAAAAATACCTGGACGGCGGCATTGCCGATTCCATCCCGCTGCACTATATGGAAAAGCTGGGCTGCCCGCACAGCATTGTGATTCTTACTCAGCCGCAGGGATTTGTGAAAGAGCCCAATCGGCTGCTGCCGGTGATGCGGCTGCTGTTGAAAAAGTACCCTGCTTTGCTGCGTGCGCTGGAACACAGGCATGAAGGATATAATGCCATCACGAAGGAGATTGCAGAAAAGGAAGCGCGCGGGGAGATTCTGGTGATCCGGCCGGAAAGCGCGCTGAACATCGGCGCGGCCTCGCATGATCCCAGGGAGATGGAGCGGGTGTACCAGCTGGGCCGCAGAATGGGCGAAAAGAAACTCTCGGAGATTCAGCGCTTTATTGCAAATACATGAAGAAAAGAGGATGCCTGGAGGCATCCTCCTCGGTTGGCAAAAAATCATATCTGACTCAGCGGGATGCAATGAAGGGCGGCCAGCCCTTCATTTTTAATCCGCAGCGGCGGCGTGTACGCCGCGAGGAGCAGTTGAAATACTGCTTCCGATATCATTTTCCGGCCGTGAGGCGTAGCCTCACAGGAAAATGATGCTCCGTATGAAAGTCTGCTTTAGCTGACTTTCATGCGCATTGTGTCGAAAATATTTTTTCGACACAATGAAGAGGATGCCTGGAGGCATCCTCTTTTGGCTTGATTCTTTTTGCTTGATTTATTGTTGAGGAAAGGATGGCATGATGATGGGGCATACTCAGCAAGGGAGGAAAATGCTATGATCGATTATTTGATGGAAGCGAAAGCGCTTTATGAACATATGCTGCGGCATCGCCGCTATCTGCACAGCCATGCCGAAACAGGATTTGATTTGAACGATACCTGCGCGTATGTCAAAAAAGCGCTGCGCGAAATGGGGCTTGCACCAAAGGATTGCGGGCGCAGCGGGATTGTGTGCACAATTGGTTTTGGAGATACTTGCTTTTTGCTGCGTGCGGACATGGATGCGCTGCCGATTCAGGAGGAAGCCGGACAGGCGTTTGATTGTCAAAACGGCTGCATGCACGCCTGCGGTCACGATCTGCATACGGCTATGCTGCTGGGCGCGGCGGAGCTGCTGAAAAAGCACGAGAAAGAGCTGCAAGGCTGCGTAAAACTCATGTTTCAGCCGGCAGAGGAAACACTGCGCGGGGCGGAGGACATGATCCGCAACGGCGTGCTGGAGAATCCGCGTCCTGTGGGCGGCATGATGCTGCATGTGATGACGGGCGTGCCGATCAAGACCGGTACGGTGATCATATCAGCGCCCGGCGTGAGCGCGCCGGAGGCGAGTATGTTTGAATTGCTTGTGCGGGGGCGCGGCGGACACGGCGCATCGCCGGAGGAAACGGTGGATCCCATTCATGCGGCGGCGCACATTTTGCTGGCGCTGCAGAGCATCAAGGCGCGGGAATTGCCTTCGCAGAGCGGCGCTATGCTGACAATTGGCGCAGTGCAGGGCGGGGAGGCGCCCAATGTGATTGCCAATCAGGTGCTGATGCGCGGCAGCCTGCGTGCATACAGCGCAGAGGAATGCGATAAGCTGCGGCGGCGCACGGAGGAGATTGCCCGCATGACGGCGCAGACCTTTGGCGCGACGGCGGAGTTTCATGTGACCAGCGGTACGCCGACGCTGATAAATGACAGACAGATGGTGGAATCTGCCCGGAAGACGCTGCCCGGGGTACTGGGCGCGCAGCACGTGCTGGAGGCCGAAATAATGGGTGCTTCGCGGTCGTCGGGATCTGAGGATTTTGCCTGCGTGAGCCATGAAATCCCTTCCGTGATGCTGGCGCTGGCAGCAGGACGGACAGAGGATGGATACACGCACGGGCTGCATCACCCGCATACGCGCTTTGATGAGGCGGCGATGCCTTACGGCGCAGCTGCGCTGGCAGGTATGGCGATGCATTTTCTTGCTGCCCATGAAGGGGCGGAATTTGACACGAAAGCGTGAAAATATTATACTGATAGGGGAAATAAATAAGTTGGAATGAGGAGCTATGCTAAACGGTAAAAAGCTGAGAATTGCCCGGTATATACTGTGGACGCTGCTGCTGGCCATGCTGGTAATTATCTTTTTGTTTTCGGCGCAAAAGGGCGAGGACTCCGGCGAAACCTCTGGATACATTGCGCAGATGGTGCTGCGCATCATCAGGCCAGACTATACGTTTTTGCCGGAAGAAACGCAGCAGGCGCTGCTGGAGCGGACGGATTGGATTGTACGCAAGGGCGCGCATTTTTCGGAATATGCTGTGCTTGCATTCATTCTGTATTTCTTGCTGCGTACGTATCCGCTGAAAATATATGCGGCGTGGGCCTGGCTGGGCGCGACGGGCTATGCGGTGACGGATGAAGTGCATCAGCTGTTTGTGGGCGAGCGCGCGGGCAGCATGAAGGATGTGCTGCTTGACAGCTGCGGTGCGGCGGCCGGCGTTGCGCTGGCATATTTGCTGGCAAAGTGGAAACTGAAAAAAGGGAAGAAAGTTTAAATTCAGTTCTTTTTTGCATGGTATCATGAACTTGCAATCAATACCAAGGAGGCGTGCTTCATTTGGAGAAAAACGAATGGAAAAGACAGCGGATGGAAGCCTTTATCAACCAGAAATCCGCTGAAGAAATCAAAGAGATGATCGACGCCATGCGCGCGATGATGAGCTATTATCGCTGCGCCATGCTGGAGATAGAAACAAAGTTCAAGGTGCTCAACGAGCAGTTTTCCCTGCAGCATGAGCGCAATCCTATTGAAAGCATCAAGTGCCGCGAGAAGTCAATAGAGTCCATTCAGGAAAAGCTTTCGCGAAAGGGGCTGCCTCTGACAATGGAGGCCATTGAAAGCAACCTGAACGACGTGGCGGGCGTCAGGGTGATCTGCAGCTTTGTGGATGATATTTATATGCTGGCGGATTGTCTTTTGCAGCAGGATGACGTCAGGCTGATTGAGCGCAAGGACTATATCAAAAATCCCAAGCCCAACGGCTACCGCAGCCTGCATCTGATTGTGGAGGTGCCCGTCTTTTTGCAAAATGAAAAAAAGATGGTGCGCGCCGAAGTGCAATTGCGCACCATTGCGATGGAATTGTGGGCCAATCTTGAGCATCGGCTGCGCTATAAAAAGGAACTGAGCGAGGATGTGCTCAAAAGAACGGCGCTGGAGCTGGCAGAATGCGCCATGATTACCTATACGCTGGATGAAAAGATGCAGCGCGTCAGAGACATTATTGAAAAATAATCGCGAAAGACGGAGAGGAATATGAAGCCTGAAACAAAAAAACTGGTTCGGATCGGCCTGATGATTGTCGGCGTATGGCTGGTGATAAATTATTGGAACGGCTGCGTAAAGCTGCTGCTGAGCATTCTGGGCGCGGCGCTCCCGCTGCTGCTGGGCTGCGTGATTGCCTATATTGTCAATATCGTGATGAGCGGCTATGAGCGCATCATTTTTCCCAAAAGCAAAAACAAAACCTGGAAGAAGGCGCGGCGGCCGGTGTGCATGCTGCTGGCCTTTGGCAGCGTGGCGGTGGGATTGTATCTGATCATCAGCATTACGCTGCCGGAGCTGGCCAATTGCGTGGGCCTGCTGCTTGAAAAGCTGCCGCCGGCGATCGAAAAGCTGTGGGTATTTATGGAGGATAAGCTGAATCTTTCCGAGACCTTCCCGGAACTGACGCAGCGGTTCGAAAATCTGGATCTGCGCAGCGCCCTCAATGAAGTATGGGGCGTGGTGAGCAAGGGCGTGGGCAGCGCGGTGGATGTGGTGGTCACGGCAGCTACCTCGCTGGTGTCGGGCGTGGTTACGCTGTTCCTCAGCCTGGTGTTCAGCATTTATCTGCTGGGCGGCAAGGAAAAGCTGCTCAGCCAGTTTCAGCGGCTGCTCAATGCCTATGTAAAGCCCAAGCATGCTGCGCGCGTGCGCTATGTGCTGTCCACCATGAACCGCTCGTTCCATAAATACATTGTCGGCCAGTGCACTGAGGCGCTGATCCTGGGCAGTTTGTGCATGGCGGGTATGCTGATTCTGCGCCTGCCCTATGCGCCGATGATCGGCGCGCTGGTGGGCGTAACGGCGCTGATTCCCGTAGCGGGCGCGTATATTGGCGCGGGCTTTGGCGCGTTCATGATCTTTACCGTATCGCCCGTCAAGGCGCTGGTATTCTTGATTTATCTGGTGATCCTCCAGCAGGTGGAGGGAAATCTGATTTTCCCGCGCGTGGTGGGTTCGTCGCTGGGGCTGCCCGGCATGTGGGTGCTGGCGTCGGTAACGGTGTTCGGCGGCTTGTTTGGCATTCCGGGCATGATCATCGGCGTGCCGCTGACGGCGACCGTTTATGCGCTGGTGAAAGAGAATGTGCTGAAAAAGGAACAGTAATGAAAAGAGCGTGTCGTACGACACGCTCTTTTTTTTATGCTTTCTTTTTGAGAATCCAGACATAGTTTCCGCTGTCTTCAGTGCTTTTGTGGTAATCTCCGTAGATGTTCAGCACTTCAAAGCCGCACAGCTCGATGAGATAAAGCAATTCCTGTTTGTAGGTCTGGCGCATTTTCAGCGGACGGATGCGCTCGGTAATTTTCTGCCCGGCTGCGTCCAAGGTTTCAAATTTCCAGTTGCCGTACATGATCTGTGTTTTAGGATCGTAGGAAATGGCATTATATATCTTTTCGCGCAGACCGTCGGCATTTGTGTATTCCAGCCGGTAGGTATAGTCTTCCGGGCTTGTTTTCATTTGCTCGGCCTGAAAAGGAGGATAAGGCGCAAAGGTGTTGAGCGTGAGGATGCCGTCATTTGTCAGGTGCCTGCGTATGTTCATTAGCGCTTTGCGCTGGTCTTCCGGTGTGAGCAGATGCATAAAGCCGCTGCGGGCGATGATGGCCAGCGAGTATTTTTTATCAATCGAAAAGTCCGTCATGTTGCCGGGGAAAATGTGCAGCGCGAGGCCTTGCTGCGCGGCCTTTTCCTGCGCGACGCGGCACATGGCTTCGGAAAGGTCCGTGCCGTCAATGGGTATGCCAGCCTGTGCGATGTGCAGCAGCACAGCGCCTGTTCCGCAGGCGATGTCGATTACGCCACCGCTGCCGTATTCGCGGGCCAGATCAAGATAAAAATCCTGAAAGCCTTCGTAGTTGTCGTGGTCGCGGTACATGACATCCAGGTACAGGTCGTAGTTTTCCGCAACGTCTTTAAAATCGTGTAAATCCATTGTAAGCTCCTTGTTAATGCACAAACAGCGGCAGATAGAGAACCACTGCGCCGAAGATCATGATGATCACCGCGCTGATGCGGGACATCATCAGGCCGGCATCGGAGAGCTCGGGCTCGTAGCGGTACTGCCAGCGCGAGCCGAAGAAAGCCATTTCTTCCGGCCACAGCAGCTGCGCAACGCCCAGGAAATAAATAAGCGACAGGAAGAAGACAACCGCTTCGCCGCGCGACTCTACACGCTCCTTGAGGGCGGCGTTGATCATCAGCCAGCAGGTGTTCTGGCGGTTTACGCGGTCCTCGCTGTACGCATAGGGGAAAGATCGAAGCAGTTTGTCGTTGATCAGCATTTCGCCCTTTTCGTTGACATACAGCGTGCCGCCGCTGTTAAACTGCGTTTGATCCAGTACCGTGCCGTTTTCAAGCGTTATGATGGTAGGCGGCGTGCCGAACTGCGTGCCGTCGTTCCGGGTTTCGTAGCCGTAAAAATACTCGCCCGCTTCCGTTTTGTAGTTTACCCATTCGCCGATGACTTTTTTGCCGGTTTCGCCATCGTAGATGGGCTGGGTTTCAATTACATAAGGTGCAAACCTGAGAGGCGTTTTGTCAAGATCGTCAATGACGATCAGGCTGGCGCCGTCGGTAAAAGGAAAATAATCGCCGCCGACAGATACGCCGCCCCACGAATTGCCCGAAAGGATGAGGGTAAAGCCGTCGTTAAAGGCGATGTGATACGTGCCTTCCTCGGGCTGCGTCAGCTCTGCGCTGCAGGCATAGCCGTCGACAAGCAGATCAAATTGATAAACTCCCTCCGTTTCAGTGTAGCTGAAGCGGTTGTTTTTGTTGGCGATAAAGGTGTTTTCGTCTGTCAGACGATAGAATTGATCATTCCAGTCAATGCCCTTTTGTGTGTGCAGCGGGATGGCCAGCAAAACCAGGATTATGTAGATGGCTACAAGCAAAAGTCCCTTGCGTTTGTTGGTCATAAGTCTCCCTCCTTTTCTGAAAACATTATAGCATAATTAGCTGCGGGCGCAAGTGATTTGGTTTCAATTGTCGTATTGAGCGTCTGAATTGACAAATGCATAAAGAGCGGGGATTGGGGCAATCCTGCCTAGAAAAAGGAGGATGAACATGCTCGGATGGTTGAATGTGATCGCCTTTGCAGGCACGGTGGCGGTCAATGCTCTGGCTAACGTGCTGCCCATTGCAGGGGTGAAGACGGAGGATATATCGCAAAAGTATCAGCATTTGTTTTCGCCGGCGGATTACGCCTTTGCAATCTGGGGTGTGATTTATGCGCTGCTGGCGGGGTTTGTGTGGTATCAGGCGATGAAAAAGCACCAGGGAATTGCCCAAAGATGCGGGCCGTGGTTTATTGTCAATTGCATTGCCAATGCGCTGTGGATGATTCTGTGGCATTATGAATGGCTGGGATTGTCCGTTGCGTGCATGGCGGTGATTGTGCTTTCGCTGGTGATGCTCAATATCCGTCTGGAGAAAGTGAAAAACACCTGGCAGGAGAAAATATTTATTCAGGGGGGCTTGGGATTGTATCTGGGCTGGGTATGCGTGGCGATGGCGGCCAATGCGGCGTCATTTCTGGTGCAGACGGGCTTTTCAGGCTTTGGCATTACGCCGGAAATATGGACAATTGCTGTGGCGGTCATGCTGTCGCTGCTGAGCGCGGCGGTGCTGGACAGATTTGAAAATCCTTTCTTTGGCGCAGCGGTGCTTTGGGGCCTGGCGGGCGTGATGGCGCAGCATCTGATCGGCTATCATATGCGCTATGGCTGGGCGCTGGCTGCCTGCGCTCTGGCGATGATCATATTGCTGATAAAGATGTGGCAGCTGTTTGGCGCAGGAAAAATGGCGCATGTGCAGGAATGATTGGCAGGCAGTGCGCACATAATACGCCTGAAGGAGTGATGAAATGAATCCGTTTTTGATGAAACCACAAAAGCATGAAAAGGAACTGCTGTTGCTGGAGTGGCGCAAGCTTTGGCCCAAGCCGTATGACAAGCGCACGGTGGATCCCTATACCCGCACGCGCGTGATCCTGATGAATGGCACGGAGTTTGAAAATGTATGGTTTACGCATCAGTTTAACCGTCAGACGGACAATAATGAACTCAGGCGTCAGCTGGCGCTGCTTCGCCGCAGCGAGCAACAGCAGCAGAAGCTGATTTCGCATCTGAAGCCGCCGGAGGAAACGCTGCTTGAGCATACCATCGGTTATGAGCAGCTGGCGGTGGATCTGACGGCGCATCTGGCCAAGCGCGTTTGTGATCAGGGGCTTAAAAATGCGCTGGATTTTGCGCTGCTGGAGGACTTTGACCATCTGTACCGCTATGCCGATCTGCTGGACATGGAATGCGGCGTGAAGGCAGAGCAGCTGGTAGGCCATTATACCGAAATCATGCCTGGCCGGCCGACGATTGCGCATCATCGCCATCCCTTTGACAGCGTGCGCTTTGCGATGGAAAAGCCCTGCCCGCCGGTGTTTGATGTGCTGGCAGCCAATATCATCACGGCGGCAGAACAGCAGACCATGAATTATTATATGAATGTATCGGCAGCCTATCCTGATGCGCGCGGCAAAAAGCTGTATCAGGAAATCGGCATGGTGGAGGAGCAGCACGTCACGCATTACGGCAGCCTGCTGGATCCGCATATGACGTGGCTGGAAAATCTTTTGTGGCATCAGTATGCAGAGTGTTATCTGTACTACAGCTGTCATGCGCTGGAGACGGATGCAGGCATCCGCGAGGTGTGGGGCTTTATGCTGGAGCAGGAGATTGCGCATCTGCACATGGTATGCGATATGCTCAAAAAGTACGAGGGCAAGGAATGGCAGCAGGTGATTTCCGAGGGCGAATTTCCTGCGCCCCTGCGTCTGGAAAGCAATATTCCCTATATTCGCGGCGTATTGCAAAATACAGTGGAAAACACCGCCTGCCGCGAAAACTATGTGCCGGTTTGCACGCTGCCGGAAAACGCGGATTTCTTTATCTATCAGAACATCGTCAACCGTAATACGGAAGATGTGCTGAGCCACCGCGTGATTGAGGAGTATATTGCCAGGAACGGCAAGGATTACCGCTATGAGATTGCGGAGAATCCCATTCCGGCGCTGCGCGACAGGAAAAATGACAATACTACGGTCAGCCGCACCTATCAGTGTGAAATGGTGCACAACTAAAAAGAAAAACGCATCCGAAAGGGTGCGTTTTTCTTGCATCATGCGGCACGTGGCAGTATAATAGATTTACAATTTATAGCAAAAGAAGGTGCTTTTTATGCAGTATAAGCCGCTTGGAAATACGGGCATTCTTGTCAGCGAAATTGGCCTTGGCTGCGAGGGCTTCAATAACAAAGACGAAAAGGAAACGCAGGAGCTGTTTGATTATGCCATTTCGCAGGGTGTGAACTGCATGGATCTGTACAGCCCCAAGCCTGATTTGCACCGGCGCATTGCCAGGGCGCTCAAGGGCCGCAGGGATAAATTTGTCCTGCAAGCGCATCTGTGCACGCTGTGGGACGGCGATCAGTACAAGGCCACGCGCAATCTGCAGGAAGTAAAGGATAACTTTGCCCTGATGCTGAAAAATCTGGAGACGGATTATGTGGACGTGGGCATGATCCATTATGTGGATTCGCTGGAGCTGTGGCAGAAAATCCGCGATGAGGGCATCCTCGATTATGCAAAGGAACAGAAGGCGGCGGGGCATATCCGGCACATTGGCCTGAGCAGTCATAATCCCATTGTGGCGCTGGAGGCAATCAGGGAGGAAGCTGTGGAAGTGCTGATGTTCTCTGTCAATCCCTGCTATGACTTGCTGCCCGGCGATGAGGACTGCGAAACGCTGTGGGCAGATGAAAGCTATGAAAAGCAGCTGCTCAACCTCGACCCCAAACGCGAGGAATTGTATGAAACCTGCCAGCGGCTGGGCGTTGGCATCACGGTGATGAAGGCCTTTGGCGGCGGCGATCTGCTGACAGATAATTCTCCGGCCGGAAAGGCGCTCACGGTCAGCCAGTGCATCCATTATGCGCTGACGCGCCCGGCAGTCAGCACGGTGCTTTCGGGCGTGCACAGCATGGAGCAGCTCAAGGCTTCGCTGGCATATGAGACGGCTACGGAAGCCGAAAAGGATTATGCGCAGGTATTTGCCACCTTCCCCAGGATCAGCTGGGAGGGGCATTGTATGTACTGCGGCCATTGCGCGCCGTGCGTGAAGGGGATATCGGTAGCGGATGTGACCAAATTTTTGAGCCTGTGCCGGGCGCAGGGCGAGGTGCCGGAGACTGTGCGCGAGCATTACGCGGCGCTCAGGGCGCATGCGGGCGATTGCATCGGCTGCGGCGCATGCGAAAAGCGCTGCCCCTTCCATGTGCAGATCATTGAGAATATGCGCGCGGCAAAAGAAACCTTTGGCTATTGATAAAAAAACAGAGCAGATAAAGCTGCTCTGTTTTTTTATGCGTTTGTTTTTTGAATCAGGCGCCGCACCCATAAACGAATGAGGAAAAAGACGCCGGCGATCAACAGGGTAAGCAGTCCATTGACATAAATGGCTGTGTACCATGGCGCAGAATGGAGGGCATACAGCAGCGGGCGCGCATGATAATCGATGCACAGATACAGGCTGTGGCCGACATAGGCGCCAAGGAAGGCAAAAATGACGGCGGATAAAAGATGCTGGATTCTGCAGAGCATAGCGTACCTCCTTACGGGATGCTTTGCCAGTCTGGCGCGAGCATCAGATAACGGACAAAATCAAAAGGCAGGGCGGCGGTATCGGCAATCAGCTGAATGCTTTCATCCGTAAGGATTTTGCGGATGGACGCAATCTGTGCCGGGCCGTCCGTTTCGCTTTGCGGGTCAAGGAACAATAGCAGCACCTTGCGGGCGTCGGCGACAGAGCTGTCCAGCACGGGAGAGGAAAGAATATCCGCCCGCAGACAGTTGCCCAGCGCAATGTAATACAGATGCTTGGCTGTATCATATTCTACGCCGAACTCGGCACAAAAGTGCTCAAAATCGCTCTCCTGGGCAGCGCACAGCAGCGGAAGCACGGCGGAGAGTACGCGCAGATTGAGCGCGTCGTCCAGATCGGGCGTGCTGAAGTGGCCATAAAAGATCATTTGCAGCAATTGACAGCCCAGACGATTTTCTTTACAAACGGTGGATGCGGAAGGATCATCCGGCCAGTAGGGGGATTGCGCGCAGGCGGCGGCAGAAAAAAGCAGCAGCGCGCAGATCAGACATAGTATTTTTTTAAGCATTAGGCATCCTCCTTCGGTTGGGATGGGAAATGCAGGATAAAGCGGGTACCACAGCCTTCTTCGCTTTGCACGTCGATGGAAGCCTCATAGCGCGTGCACAGCGCCTTGACGATGGAAAGGCCAAGTCCTGTGCCGCCCTGTCCCATGCCGCGGCTTTCATCCACGCGGTAGAACTGTTCAAACAGATGCGGCAGATGCTTTGCGGCAATGCCGATGCCGTTATCCTCGACGACCAGGGTGTTTTCTGTCAGGGAAAGCTGAACAAAGCCGTTCTCGCGACCGTATTTGATGGCGTTGCTCATCAGATTGTACAGAATTTCCCACAGATCTTTTTCTGCGGCGAAAAGCTGCATATCGCCCTGAATGCGCAGCTCGATATGCTTTTGCGCAGCCTGTGGCTGCAGGGCGCTGATGATTTCTTCTGCAAGGAGGCGAACCTGGACGAGCTCTTTTTCAGAGGCGTTGTCTGATTCAGCGTGGCTGAGATGCAGGATATCCTCAATCACCTGCAGCATGCGCTGACACTCATTGCGGATGGCGGAAAGGCACAGCGCTGTTTCCTCGGGAGAATCGGCCATGCCTTCGTCCAGCATTTCAGCAAAGCCCATGATGGAGGTGAGCGGACTGCGCAGCTCATGCGAGGCATGGGCGACGAAATTGCGGCGCATATTGAGCGTGCGGTTGACTTCGTCCAGATCATTGTGCAGCCGGGCTGCGAGATAAGCGATATGATCCAGCGCGGGCTTGAACTCGGGGAAGCGCGCGGAGATTTGCTGCTCGTTGCCTTCCAGCAGGCTGCGCACGTCATCCATCTGGTGTACGAGGGTGAGGGCGAATTTTTTTAGCTGACGGCGCTGCAGGAAATACAAAATGAAGAACAGCGCGGACAGACCAAGCGCGTAGAGAAGCAGCAAATGGATGATCTCATATAGCGGATAGGCCAGACGCAGGATCAGATTGGGGGACAAGCGTGTAGCTACATACATCGTCAGGGAAGTTTTTGTATCCGAAATGTGCAGACTTTCGCCTGTGCCGCTTGACAGCACCTGCTGCACCTCCGGCCTGTTGGCATGGTTTTCAAGCTGCAGGGTGGAAAACTCGCTGTCTGCCAGCACAAGGCCGTGATCCATCAGAATGGTGACGCGCAGCGGCGGAGAAAGGGAAGCGATTTCTTCTGCCAGCGATTGCAGCGTATCGTTGGAATCAAATATCCATTCCTTGGCGGCATGCGACATGATATGCAGATTATGGCGTGTATCGCTCACGCGCATACCAACCATCAGTGAAATGACAAGCGACGCCATCAGCATGGTGATGAGAACGCCCAGCCAGTAGATGCGGTGCAGCTTTTTTTTCATGTGTTTTCACCTGCGATCAGGCGATAGCCCGTGCCGCGCACGGTCTGTATAAAGCGGGGAGAGGCAGCGTCATCGCCGATTTTGATGCGCAGTGTTTTGATATGCGAATCTACCGTGCGGGAGGGGTCGTCATCGCCCGGATAGCCCCATACATGATGCAAAAGCTGCCCGCGCGTGACGGTAACGCCAGGGCTGCGCGCGAGGAAGCACAGCATGTCAAATTCTTTTTGCGTCAAATCAATACGCGTGCCGGCCACGTAGGTTTCGCGGCTGTCGGGCAGCAGCGTCAGATCTCCCACGATAATTTTTCGGCTTCAGTTGGCATGCGGCGCAGCGCGGTGCGGATGCGCGCCTGCAATTCACGCACGCTGAAGGGCTTGGTGATATAATCCTCGGCGCCCAGATCAAGCCCATGCACCTTGTCGTGTTCGGCCGCACGGGCGGAGAGGATGATAACAGGAATTTGCTGCGTGCTTTTCCGGTCTTTCCATTCGCGCAGCACTTCAAAGCCATTTTTGGCGCGCAGCATCAGATCCAGCAGCATCAGATCGGGCGTGCTCTTACGCAGTTCTTTTTCCATTTCGACAGCATCGAGCATATGAAACGCTGTATGTCCGTCCTTTTCGACAGCCATTTTGATCAGCAGTGCAATTTGCGGGTCATCTTCCACAATCCAGATGTTGGCCATGCTTTATTGCTCCTTTGTAACAAGAGAGTTGCACCATGCGTCCATATGCCGCAGCGCATGGGAAAAATAGGTAAGGATTTCTTCATAGGTGAGGGTATTGCCTTCGCCGCGGCCGCATTCCGGCCAGCGCACATGATCGCGGGCACGGGCGGCATAAATCGTCTGATCCAGCGACTGTGCAAGCGAAGAGAGATTAGCGTATGAAAGGGCGCTTTCCCGGAGCGTTTGCCAGCGCTGCGCAATGGCTTGCAAAACATGCGGCTGGCCTTTCTGCACCAGTATTTCAAAATATGCGTCCATGACGGTTCCGCCTACATAGTACTCAGTATAATTATATTCTGCAAGCTCTTTTTGATAAACGTCGCCAAGCGTATAGTTTAAGTCCCAGGGAAGCTTATACAAAAGCGTTTGCCCGGGCAGAGAGACCGCATTCAGAAACTGATTTTTGAAATGGCTGTCGTGCGCTTGCGTAAAGGCGACAAACAAGCCGTAATCGATGGCGTTATTCAGGCTGACAGAGATGCTTGCATCCAGCGTTTCATCTGACAGCGCAGCCATATAGGCAGCGGCAGGACGATAAAGGAGCGCGGTATCGCCGCGGAAGTCATCTCCGTTTTCTACTTCAAAAGCCATGCAGGCAGTACGATCCGGACAGGAAAGAAGCTCCTCTACAGTGGGACGCTGATTGGTGCGCACTTTATAGAGAACGTCGGTTTTTTTGCTGCCGTTCACCTGCTTGATATCCACACGCTCCTGCAGACCGTACAGCCCATGATAGGCGCCGTTGAAAAAGACCTCAACATAACGGATACGCGAGCTTTGTGCATGGACGCCGCTGCTGTTCATCATATCCCACAGCAGATAGGCCAGCGGCTCGCGCAGCTTGGAGGCGTCGGTGTACATGGGATTGAGAATCCAGTCATCGTCTGTTCTCAGCCCTGCCAGGGAAACATGGCGATTGTCGCCAAAGCCGTCGACAAATTGCAGCCGGTAGCTTTGCTTGGGGTAAATCTTGCTGGTGTTGCCGCGCAGATTGATTTCGGCTGACAGCTTTTGCGCGCTCAGGCTGCCAGGCTGCGCTTCGTAATACAATACGGTGCAGTCTTCATCTTCTTCTCCGGGCAGTGCTTTGTCAGCTGTTGTGATGGAAAGGATGGGCAGCGCGCTGAATAAAAGCGTGGCGGAATCGGTCTGCTCACCATTGGTACCATAGAGGGTATAACCGCGCGAGCGGGCAAGCGCTTCCGCTTTATCACAGTGGGCGTCAGGGAGCAGATAATAGGAATAGCCTGCTTTGCGCACGAGGGTGAGCGAGCCGTCAAACGTGCTGCTTTGGGCGCTCTGGCTGATAAAATAGGTATCGGAGGCAGCGTCATAGGGAAGCGGAAGCCCGTCAAGCAGCAGCTCTACCGTGCCGGTTGGCGCGGGGAGGCGACGGGCCTCTTCCTGCGTGATGACGGGAAGATCATTCAGCCCGCCAATCATGGGCAAAGAATCCGCAGATGCTGTGCCATGAAACAGCAGGCAAAACAGCAGGGTGAAAAATACAGCTTTCATGCAGCCTCCGATGATAGGAAAATATGCCGCGGGATATACCCCGCGGCAGGAGAAGAAAGGAAGATCAGGTGTTGTCGGGGGTGTTCACGTCGGGAGTATTATCGGGGGTGTTATCAGGAGTGTTCACGTCGGGGGTGTTGTCAGGCGTTTTCGCATCAGGCGTGTTGTCGGGCGTATTCGTATAGGAAACATTGGGCTTGGCGGTGGGGGTGACTACGGAAGTGTAATCCGGCGTATTGTCAGGCGTGTTGTCCTTCGTCAGGTCGGGGGTGTTATCAGGGGTATCACCGTAGCTCCACGCATAGTTGGCTTCGGCCGCCCAGGCGTCGTCGTTCAGATAATCGGTGTCATCCCAGTCGTCATCCATGATCATGAACTCTACAAAGGAGAGGGGCAGATCGTAATTGGAGGCGATGGTTTGCGCATGTTCCTTGGTCATGCTGGCGCGAATGGCATCGCGGGCAATGTCGGAGGTGTTCTGGCCATCGTTGTACAGGAAAAGAGAGAGGATCAGCTGAAGGTCGCGGTACTGAGCTTCCGAGGCGGGATTGACCATGATCTCGGCGCGCAGGACATTGGCCAGAGACTGGAAGTAAGTGTTGCGAACCTTTTCGACAGGCACATTGTTTTCGCCGGCATACAGGGCGATGTCAACGCTGGTGACGTCAGAGAGGCCCTTGAGAGCGGGCGCCAGATCGGCGGCAACCTGCTGGTCGGTGATGGGCTTTACATACATGCCGGCCATTGCTTCGGTGAGGTATTCGGCGCTGGTTTTGTTATCCACATAAGCGGTGTCGGACGGGGTGAGGGATTGATTGGTCAGCTTGTTGAAGGCGTCCAGCGCGCTGCTGGCGTTTGTTTTGTCGGCCAAGGCCATGCTGGTCAGCGCAAGGGTGAGGATGAGGGTGAAGATCAAAAACTTTTTCATGTAGGGCTCCTTCTCCCGCTGATGCGGGTTGTTCTCTTTTACGGTTTGGATTATAGCGGATTGCCATTTGGATGGGAATGGTTTTTGAGGAAATCTCACACAGATTTCACATTGGAATTTTCTGTATAGTATATACCCGCTGACAGAAGGATGAAACGGAACTTTTTCTTTCAGTTGGAAAGAAATGAATTGCGTATCGATATGGAAGGTGTTATAATATGTACTTGTACGATTTTTGATACGAAAGGAAGATGCGGCCTTGATATTCGGCAAGTATATTAACGGGTATTATAAGAAATATGCCCTCCGTCTTTTGATCGGCTTGCTGGCGCTGGGGATGGTGGACTATCTGCAGCTGGTGATTCCCAACCTTTACCAGATGGTCATCAACGGCGTGAATGCCGGCGAGGTGGTCAAGAACGGCCAGGTATATGCATTTGATATGGATTTCCTGCTGGATCATATCTGCATGCCAATGGTGGGCATCATCATTGCGATGGTTTTTGGACGCTTTTTGTGGCGCGTGTGCATTTTCGGCGCCGGCATCAATATGGAAAGCGACATGCGCAACAGCATGTTTGACCATTGCAAGGATCTGTCGCATCAGTATTATCAGGTGAACAAGGTAGGCAACATGATGAGCCTGTTCACCAATGACCTGGAGACGGTGCAGGAGTGCTTCGCACATGGCTTCCTGATGTTTTTTGACGCGCTGTTCCTGGGCCTTTTGTCTGTTGTAAAGATGTTCAGGATGGATCCGCTGCTGTGCGGTCTTTCGCTGATCCCCATGGCGTTTTTGCTGGCGGCGGCGACGATCATCGGCCGCTACATGATGAAAAAGTGGGATATCCGCCAGGCGGCGTTTTCGAAATTGTCTGACTTTTCGCAGGAGAGCTTTTCCGGCATTGCGGTGATCAAGGCCTTTGTCAAAGAGGGCAAGGAGCTGATGGCCTTTCGGAAACTGAGCCAGGAAAATGAAAAGGCGAACGTGGATTACACGCGCTCGGCCGTCATGCTGCGCATTGTGGTAACGCTGTTTGTGGAGTCGGTCATCTGCGTAATTCTCGGCTACGGCGGCTATCTGGTGCATAAAGGCACTTTCAACGCCGGTCAGCTGATGGAATTTATCGGCTACTTCAATGCCGTTGTCTGGCCCATCATGGCAGTGTCTGAGCTGATTGATATGTCCTCCCGCGGCAAGGCGTCGCTGGTGCGTATCGGCGAACTGATGGATGCCAAGCAGGATGTGCGCGACGATGAAGATGTAAAGCCGCTTGAAAATGTGCGCGGCGATATTTCCTTCCGCAATCTGTCTTTCTGCTATCCGGACGGCGAGTTTGACGCGCTGCATGATATCACCTTTGATATCAAGGCGGGCGAAAATATTGGTCTTGTGGGCAAGACGGGCTCGGGCAAGACGACGCTGGTGGATCTGATCCTGCGCACGTACAATGTGCCTGACGGTACGGTGTTCATCGATGGATACGATGTGAACGATGTGCCCATCCACGATGTGCGCGCAGCCTGCGCCTATGTGCCGCAGGATAACTTCCTCTTCAGCGATACCATTGCCAGCAATATCGCCTTTGGCGTGGATGCGTACGACAGCGACGATATTGAAGAGGCGGCTGATCTGGCGGACGTGGACAGCAATATCCGCGAATTTGCCGACGGCTATCAGACCTTCATGGGCGAGAGAGGCGTGACGGTATCCGGCGGCCAGAAGCAGCGCATTTCGATTGCCCGCGCGCTGATGAAGGATGCGCCCATCCTGATTCTGGATGACTCGGTATCCGCCGTTGATACCAAGACGGAAAAGCGCATCCTTGAAAATCTGCGCAAGACGCGTCAGGGACGCACGACCATTCTGATTGCGCACCGCATTTCCACCATCGAAAAGATGGACAAGATCCTCTTTATTGATGACGGTCGTCTGGTGGCGATGGGCCCGCATGACGAGCTATATGCCAATTGCGAGGATTACCGCAAGATGGTCGATCTGCAAAAGCTGGAGGAAGAGGGGGTAGAGCACAATGCGTAATTACCTGCCTGTCCTCATCGTCGGCGCCATCATCGGTACCTTCGCTACAATTTTCTTCCTTGCGTATCTGAAGATCCGCAAGCAGAAGGAAGCCATCGGCTTTGACCGCAATATGTCGGATGGCGAGATTATCCGCCGTCTGGCTGCCTACGTGAAGCCCTACTGGAAGAATTTCCTGGTTGTGCTTTGCATTATGCTCCTGTCGATTTCCTATGATCTGCTCTCGCCCATGATCGTGGGCCGCATTGAGGAAATGATCAAGGGCGACTTTGAAATGAGCGCGCTGCTGCGCGGCGTAATGGTATATGCCGGCGTGCTGCTCATCTCGGTGACGGGCACCTATTTCCAGTCCATCATCCTGCAAAAGACGGGCCAGAAGATATTGTCCACCGTGCGTCAGGATGTGTTCAATCACATTGAAAGCCTTTCTCATGAGCAGCTGAACCAGATTCCTGTGGGCAAGCTGGTAACCCGCGTGACCAATGACACCAACGCGCTGTCGATGACCTTTACAAACGTTCTGGTGCAGATGGTCAAGAATGCCTTTGTCATTGCGGGCGTGCTGGTGGCGATGCTGCTGCTCAATTACCAGCTGACGCTGATGGTGCTCTGCTTTGTGCCCTTCGTTGTGCTGTTCACCTTCATCTTCCGCAAGTTTGCGCGCAAGGTGTACCGCCGCGTGAAGGACTGCACCACGGATATCAATACCTATCTTTCCGAAAACCTGTCCGGCATCAAAATCACGCAGGTGTTCAACCGCGAAGAGCGCAAGATGCAGGAATTTAAGGAAAAGAGCGATGCGCTCAAGCGCGCCAAGAAGAACCAGACGTTTGTGTTCGGTATCTTCCGCCCGATGATTTACATGCTCAATATTTCCTCGGTTATGTGCCTGCTGTACCTGGGCGGCAAGGGATATATTGAGAATACCACCTTCATGGGACAGGCGCTCACCAGCGGTACGCTGGTATCCTTCTACATGTACATTTCGCGCTTCTACAATCCGATCCAGACGCTGGCTGAGCAGTTTAACGCCTTGCAGGCGGCCTTTGCTTCGGCGGAGAAGATCTTCTCTATCCTTGATATGAAGCCCGTTGTGGTGGATGAAGAAGACGCTGTTGAACTGGATGAGATCAAGGGCGAAATCGAATTCAAGGACGTATGGTTTGCTTACAAGGAAGGCGAATGGGTGCTCAAGGGCGTTTCCTTCCATGTGGAGCCCAGGCAGACGGTCGCTTTTGTGGGATCGACGGGCTCTGGTAAATCCACCATTCTGTCGCTGATTTGCCGCAACTACGATATTCAGAAGGGCCAGATCCTCATCGACGGCATAGACATCAAAAAGATCAAGATTTCCTCTCTGCGCCGTCACTTTGGTCAGATGCTGCAGGATGTGTTCCTCTTCTCGGGTACGATCCGCTCCAATATCGTGCTGTCTGAGGACAAATGGACGGATGAAGAAATCCAGGCTGCATGTCATTATGTAAACGCTGATTCCTTCATTAACCGTCTGGAAGACGGCCTGGATGAAGTGGTGCGTGAGCGCGGAAACAATTTCTCCGCCGGCCAGCGCCAGCTTTTGTCCTTTGCCCGTACAATCATCCACAAGCCTTCGGTGATGATTCTGGATGAGGCGACGGCCAACATCGATACCGAAACCGAACTGCTGATTCAGGATTCTCTTGAAAAGATGAAGAACATCGGCACGATGCTGATTGTGGCGCACCGTCTGTCGACGATCCAGCATGCGGACAATATCATTCTTTTGTCGCAGGGCAAGATCATCGAGCAGGGAACGCATCAGGAATTGCTGCACCTCAAGGGACGGTATCATCAGCTGTACACGCTGCAGTTCCACAAAGAACAGCTGCGCGTAAAATAAGTCAAAATAGCCGGAGCGGTATAACGCCGCTTCGGTTTTTCGTTGACAGAAAATAGGAAAAAGGCTATAATAAACATAATTATGTACGTTCAGTGCAACATGGCATTGCACGGAGAGGGGAAAATATGTACGAACATATGAAAGCGCAATTTCATACGGTTTTTCATAAAGAGGCGGAGTATGTATACTCGGCGCCGGGCCGCAGCGAACTGAGCGGCAATCATACCGACCATCAGCACGGCTGCGTGCTGGCGGCGGCCATCAATCTGGAAGCCATCGCTTGCGTAGCGCGCAATGACGAAAATACCATCCGCATCCAGTCCAAGGGCTATCCGATGTGCACGGTGGATCTGAGTGATCTTTCTGTGCATGAGGAAGAAAAGAACACCACCATGGCGCTGATTCGCGGCGTGGCGGCGCGTATGAAGGAACTGGGCTGCGATGTGCAGGGCTTTGACGCGTATGTGGAATCCACCGTGCTGCCCGGCAGCGGTCTGAGCTCTTCTGCTGCCTTTGAAGTGCTGGTCGGTACGATTATCAACGGCGTGTTCTTTGATAACAAGTGCACGGCGGTGGAAATTGCCCAGATCAGCCAGTATGCCGAAAATGTGTACTTTGGCAAGCCCTGCGGCCTGATGGATCAGATGGCGTGCTCTGTGGGCAATATCATCAGCATTGACTTTGCCGATACTGCAAACCCTGTGATTGAGCGGATCGACTTTGATTTCCCCAAGGCGGGCTATGCGCTGTGCATCATCGATTCCGGCGCGGATCATGCCGACCTGACGGATGAATATGCCGATATCACCAAGGAACTTAAGGCTGTGTGCGCTGTGTTTGGCAAGAATTATCTGCGCGAAGTGGATGAGGATGAATTCTACGACAGGATTCCCGAAGTGCGCGCGGCGGCGGGCGATCGCGGCGTGATGCGTGCGATGCACATTTTTGACGAGAACAAGCGCGTCAAAAAGCAGGTGGAAGCGCTGAAAAACGACGATTTTGACACCTTCCTGCAGTATGTGATTCTGTCCGGTCAGTCTTCGTGGATGTATCTGCAAAATGTCATTCCCACCGGCGCCAAGGGCCATCAGGAAGTGGCGCTGGCGCTGGGCGTAACCAGAAAGCTGCTGGCAGGTCAGGGCGCTTATCGCGTACATGGCGGCGGCTTTGCCGGTACCATTCAGGCCTTTGTGCCCCTGGCCATGCTGGATGATTTCAAGGCGGGCATCGAAAAGGTGCTGGGCGAGGGCAGCTGCCATGTTCTGTCTATCCGCGCTGAGGGCGGCGTAAAGCTGGAGGGCTGAAATGATTGACAATTATATTCTCGCGCTGGTTGACTATGCCGTTAAATGCGGCCTGATTGAAAAAGAAGATACACATTACGCCGTTAACTGCATTCTGGAAGTGATGCAGCTGGATGGGGTGCAGGAGGGCGCTGTTGCGGCGGATTGCACGCTGGCTGAGGTACTGGAGTATCTGACGGACGATGCGGTTGCCCGCGGCGTATGCGATGACAACGGTACGGCCAGAGAGCTGTTTGACACCCGTCTTATGGGCGTGCTCACGCCTTTCCCGCATGAGGTGCGCAAGCATTTCAAAGCGCTGTATGCGGAAAAGCCCGAAAAGGCGACGGACTGGTTTTACAAGTTCAGCCAGGATACCAACTACATTCGTCGCGACCGCATCGTGAGGGACAAAAAGTGGAAGTATGCCTGTGAATACGGCGAACTGGACATCACCATCAATCTGTCCAAGCCGGAGAAGGATCCCCGCGCCATTGCTGCGGCCAAGCTGGCGCCGCAGTCGGGCTATCCCAAGTGCCTGCTGTGCATTGAAAATGAAGGGTATGCCGGGCGCATGAATCATCCTGCGCGGCAGAATCACCGCATTATTCCCATGCACATGGGCGGGTGCGATTTCTTCATGCAGTATTCTCCCTATGTGTATTACAACGAGCATTGCATTGTGTTCAACGCCGAGCATACGGCGATGAAGATTGACCGCGCGGTATTTGGAAAGCTGCTGGATTTTGTGGAGATTTTCCCGCATTACATGCTGGGCTCCAATGCTGATTTGCCCATCGTGGGCGGCTCTATTCTCAGCCATGATCATTACCAGGGCGGCCGCTATACCTTTGCGATGGAGACGGCGCCGATTGAGAAGGAAATTGCCTTCAAGGGCTTTGAGGATGTAAAGGCCGGTATCGTCAAGTGGCCCATGTCCGTGATCCGCCTGAATGGCAGAGACAAGGCGCGTCTGGTGGATCTGGCAGACAAAATCCTGGCCTGCTGGCGCGGATATACCGATGAAGATGCGTTTGTCTATGCGTACACGGAGGATATGCCGCACAACACCATCACGCCCATTGCGCGCATGAAGGACGGCACTTTTGAACTGGACCTGGTGCTGCGCAACAATATCACCACCGATGAGCATCCTCTGGGCGTGTACCATCCGCATGAAAAGCTGCATCACATCAAAAAAGAGAACATCGGCCTGATTGAAGTGATGGGTCTGGCGGTGCTGCCAGCGCGTCTGGATAAAGAATTGCAGCTGCTGGAGGAAGCCATCCTCAGCGGCGCCGATCTGTATGCGGATGAGACGCTCAGCAAGCATGCGCCTTGGGCGGAAGAACTGAAAAAGGAGTACGCCTTCACCGCCGAAAACACCATGGACATTCTCAAAAAGGAAGTGGGCAAGGTGTTTATGCAGGTGCTGTGCGACGCTGGCGTGTATAAACGCACGGAAGCGGGCCAGAATGCCTTCCTGCGCTTTGTAGAGGCTGTGAACAAATAAATCCATATCCAATCAAAAAGACCGCCACAGGCGGTCTTTTGCTTTGTTTAGAAGGTATGCGTTTTTTGCTTGGGCGCTCTGGTCCATATGCCCGGCGCAAACAAGAGCAGGATGGGGAAAATCTCCAGGCGGCCTGCCAGCATATTAAAGGACAGCAGCAGCTTGCTGAACACGGAAAAACTGCCGTAGTTGGCTGCCGGACCAACGACATTGAAGCCCGGGCCGATGTTATTGAGACAGGCCAGCATGGCGGAGACGGAGGTTTCAAACGTGAAGCCTTCCAGCGAGAGCAGCAGCACCGTGCTAAGCGCAATCATGCAGTATACGCCAAAGTAGGCATACAGTGTGCGGATGGTGCTGTCGGGCACAGCCTTGCCATCCATTTTGACGGGACGAATCATGTTGGGATGCAGCAGACGCTGTGTTTCTACGCGCAGGCTCTTGAAGAGCATCAGGATGCGCGAGCATTTGACGCCGCCGCCGGTAGAGCCGGCACAGGCGCCGATGACCATCAGCGTCATCAAAAGCACATGGCACAGCTGCGGCCAGATTTCGTAGTCAAGTGTGCAATAGCCTGTGGTTGTCATGATGGATGCTACCTGGAAAGCGGCATGACGCACAGAATCGCTGACATTGCCATTGAGCGAAGGCAGGACGCACAACGTAATGATGATGACGGATACCAGAATGACGCTCAGATAGAAACGCAGTTCTTCATCGCGCCACACGCGGCCGAAGGAGCGCAAAAGAATCAGATAATAGAGGCTGAAATTGACGCCAAAGAGGATCATGAAGACCGTGATCACCCATTGCAGATAGGGGCTGTAGGACATGATGCTGTCGTTTTTGACAGCAAAGCCGCCCGTGCCTGCGGTGCCGAAAGACAGCGTGACGGCATCAAAGATGGGCATGCCGCCCAGCAGCAGGAGGATGATTTCCAATACCGTCATGCCGGTATAGATCAGATAGAGGATACGTGCGGTCTGCATGGTGCGCGGCACCAGCTTGCTTACCTGCGGGCCGGGAGATTCGGCGCGCATGATGAACATGGAGTCGCCCTTGCCGCCGGCATAGGTAGAGACTGCCAGCAGGAAAACCAGCACGCCCATGCCGCCGACCCAGTGGGTGAAGGAACGCCAGTACAGAATGCTGTAGGGCAGGGATTCTACCTCGCTGAGGATGCTGGCGCCGGTTGTAGTAAAGCCGGAGATGGTTTCAAACAGGCAATCGACATAGCTTTTGATGCTGCCCGACAGATAAAAGGGCAGCGCGCCTACTGCAGAGAGGACGATCCACACCAGCGCGGTGATGACAAAGCCTTCGCGCGCATAGAAGGTGGTTTTTTGCGGCTTGAAGATATTGGTGGCAAGGCTGATAAACAGCATGAGCAGAATGGTTACAGCAAAGGCCAGCACGGCGGCATTTTCATGGCAGCACATGGCGATGACCAGCGCCGGCAGCATCAGCAGGGCCACAATGCGCAGTGTGATGGAAAGCATGCGCACGATCATTCGGTAATTCATACAGCCTCCCTTTAATCCTGCGGCTGAATGTCAAAGATGTCGTTCAGATCGCTGAGCTTACGGTCCGAGCGCGTAACGATTACAACGCTGTCGCCTTCCTGGAAGTGGTCATCGCCGCGCGGGATGATAACCTGACCGCGGCGGCTGATGGCGGCAACCAGAATGCCTTTGCTGACGGGAACGTCAATCAGCGGCATATCCAGATACTGCGTATCCTTGTTGACGCGGAATTCCAGCGCCTCTACCTCGCCGCCTACCATGCGGTGCAGGGCGACCATGCTGCTTTCGTCCTTGCGGTTTTCCATCGAGCGGACATAGCGCAGAATATCGCTGGATACCTGGATGCGCGGGCTGATAATGCTTTCGTTATTGGAATCGCGCATGAAATCCTCGTAATCCAGACGGTTGACCTTGGTGATGACCTTGGGCACGCCCAGATGGCTGCCGTACATGGAGATGACCAGGTTCTGTTCGTCGATATTGGTGAGGGTTATCAGTGCGCCGACTGTCTCCAGTCCTTCGTTAAGCAGCGTCTGGAAGGAGGTGCCGTCGGCATGGGTGATGATGGCGTCGGGCAGCATATCGCCCAGCTGCATGCATTTGTCGTAGTCTTTTTCGATGATTTTCACCTGCATGCCGGCGTCGCACAGCATCTTGCCAAGATGCACGGCGATGCGGCTGCCGCCTACCAGCATGACAGAGCGGATGCGGGCCTTTTCAAGCTCCAGCACCTTGATCAGTGTAACCAGATCGCTGGCGGGGGCGGTGACGTGCATGATATCGCCGCCTTTGAGCACAAAGCTGCCGTCGGGGATAATGACCTCGCCCTCGCGTTCTACCGCGCAGATCAGCACGCGGATCTTGAGTGCTTTATACAATTGCGGCAGCGGCATGCCGTCCAGCTTGCTGCCCTCGTGCACGGGAATGGCGACGATCTGCGCGCGGCCCTTGGCAAAGGTTTCGCGCTTGGTGAAGGAGGGAAATTTAAGCAGGCCGAAAATTTCGCGTGCGGCAATTTTTTCGGGGTTGACGCTCATGCTCAGTCCCAGCTCATCGCGCAGCAGATACTGCGCTTCAAGATATTCGCTGCTGCGCACGCGGGCAATGGTATGCTTGCAGCCGAGCTTTCGGCCCACCATACAGCACAAAAGGTTGGTTTCATCCGCCGAGGTGACGGCGATAAGCAGATCGGCTGAGGGTACGCCGGCCTCGCGCTGGAGCGATGCGCTGGCGCCGTTGCCTTCCATGACCATGACGTCCAGATGATCTGCCGCCTGGCTGAGCGCGCCGCGGTGGCTGTCGATGACCGTCAGGTCATGACCTTCCTGGCTGAGCGCCTGCGTCAGGGTAAAGCCAACTTTACCGTCGCCGATAATGACAATTTTCATAATTTCTCTCCTTTGGTGAAGAAAAAATAGACAATATATCATAGCACTTTTCGTATAAAAATGCAACAAAGGAAGCGGTGGTTGTGAATTGCGGCAAGAAAAGACGCCCTCTTTTGACGAGAGGACGTGAATTTTAGCTGCCGGTGACAACGCGAATGAAAAATCCGCTGCTGGAGAATACCGTGGCCAGCGTGCTTTGGTCAAACAGCGTCTTGACCAGATTGACAGGAATGATGGTCAGTACGATAGGGAAAAGCAGCGACAGCACATAGAGGATCAGCATGCCGCGAAGCAGTCCGAATACGCCGCCGACCAGCCCGTCAAAGTGCTTGAGCACGGGGAAACGGAACACATGATTGATCAGCGTGATGGCAAAGTGCAGCGCGATGGCGCACAGCGCGTAGGTGCCTGCAAAGCACACAGCCTTAAGCGATACGGCGACGATGGTGTAGGCAACGTAATCATTGACCGTAACAAGGCCGGAGGAAGCAAACACGCACTGGGACATGTTGCTCTCCAGGATGCCCAGAATGCTTTGCGGCAGCGTCAGACTGTTGATAACGGCCTGCAGGGCGGATTGACTGATGCCCTGCACAGCGGTGGTAGCCAGCGTATAGTCGCCCACCAGCGCGTTTGCGTCGGTATAGGTGGAGAGCAGCTCCATCACGCCCCGGTTGGCGCCCAGCCAGGCGGCAATGTGCGGAGCGATCAGAAAGGTCAGCGGAAAGGCAACCAGGCTGGCAGCGAGCCCCCAGAGGGAGGCGACAGAGCCGCGGTACATGCCAAAGAGAATGCTGGAAAAAAGCAGCAGAAGAAGCACGATATCGATGATATTCATGGAAAATACCTTAGGGGATGGTCACAGCCCATACTTCCGAGCCGCAGGCGAGCAGCGCCGTGCCATCGCTGGTCATGCCAAGATAGCCGGTGACGGCATTATCTACCGGCAGGCGCAGCGCGGTGAAACGCTGGGCGTTCATATCGGCGCGATAAAGGCTGTCGGAGGAGAAGGCGTACAGCTTCTTATTGCGGATGCCTGCGCCAACGCAGGTATCGGGCAGGGAGTAGCGGGTGTCGGTGCTGCCGTGCAGAAGCCTCAATTCGGTGATGGCGCCGGCCTGGTCTGTCTGCAGCACGGTAGCAAACAGAAGATAAGGATAGCCGTTGGTGGTCACATGATCAATCAGCTCCCAGCCGTAAACCAGCACGGTATCCTGCGCGCTTTGCGTGCCGCGGAAGTCGTAAAGTCGCAGCTGGCGGGTGTTGATCACATTGAGCTTGTCGCCCGAATAAACGACCGAATAGGTGATGGGCTCGCCCAGAGATACGGCGGCAATATCCATTTTGCCCACCTGATAGGTGTTGAGCGTGGTTTCGGGCACGGCGCCGTATACGTCCAGCGCCGTCGTCCACAAGTATTCGCCGTTGCCAAAGAAGCCGCAGTCGAGGATGAGCAGCTGGCTGTAGGTGCTCTGCCAGTCGTCCACATGCGCGCCCTGCAGATCCTTGACGGTCAATACGGTATTCATACCCTCGCCCGATACGATGGCGACGTATTTTTCGCCGGCTCTGGCGAACTGGATACGGTCTGTCATGCGATCGTTATAGGTAGAACGGCCGTTGCGGTCCAGCAGCTGCACCTGATCGTTCACCCACACCACCACATGGCGGGGGCCGGCGTGGAAGGATGCGCCCTCGCCGACGGAGACGCTCCACAGCTCGTTTCCGGCGGTGGAGAGGCAAAAGAGCGTCTGATTGTCATAATAGAGGATGCGGTCGCCAAAGACGGTTACATCCTGGCTGACGACGCAGCGCAGCTTTTTGCCTGTCATGTTGCCAGAACCGCCCGTCAGCAGGCCCAGAATATAGGCGATGAGCACAATCAGGACAACGACGGCGGCCAGCAGGGCCACGCGCTTCCATTTGATCGGCTTGTGGTTCATATCATAATTCATGTGTACCTCCCGTGTACACGCTCATTATACGCTTTTGTGTGCAGCCTTGCAAGGGCTGCATTTTGGCAGTTACATGCCGTCAAAGAGGCTGAGCAGATCTTCATCAGACAGTTTGGTGGGCATCGATTCTCCGGGGGTGATGAGCGCGTCAAAGAGCTTGCGCTTACTCTTGCTCATGTTGGAAACCTGTTCCTCGATGGAATCGTGCATCAGCAGGCGGATAACCTCGACCTCCTTGGTCTGGCCGATGCGGTGCGCACGGTCAACGGCCTGCTCCTCGGCGGCAGGATTCCACCAGGGATCGTAATGCACGACCATATCGGCGCCGGTGAGATTGAGGCCTGTGCCGCCTGCCTTGAGGGACAAGAGAAATACATGGCCCTTGCCGGCGTTAAAGTCGGCGCACATTTTCACGCGTTCGTCCGCCGGGGTATCGCCGTCCAGATACAGGCACTGGATGCCTTCCTGGATCAGGCGCGTTTCGATGAGCTTGAGCATGCGGGTAAACTGCGAGAATACCAGTGCGCGGCGGCCGGCCTGGATGGCGGGCAGCAACACGTCCACCAGCATTTCTAGCTTGCCGGAGGCGCCGGCGTAATCGGGCAGGCAAAGGACGGGATGGCAGCAGATCTGCCGCAGTTCCGTGATGGCGGAGAGTACCTCCGCGCGGCCCTTGGCCATGCCGCGGGTGGTGAGAATCTGCTTGACGTACTCGCGGCGGCGCAGAAGACCGGCCTGGTATACCTTGCGCTGCTCGGGCGACATTTCGGCCATCATGGTGACTTCCAGCTTGTCGGGCAGCTCGGTCAGCACGTCCTTTTTGAGACGGCGCATCAGGAAGGGGCGGATGCGGCGCATCAGCTCTTCGCTGTTTTCGCCCTCGCCGTAGCGGCGCATGAAGGCGCCGGCGCGCGGCAGATAGCCGGGCAGAATGAAATCAAAGATGCTCCACAATTCGCCGGCGTGGTTTTCCATGGGCGTGCCGGTAAGGGCAATGCGCGTATCGGCAGTCAGCAGCTTTACGGCATGCGCGCCGACGCTGGAGGCGTTTTTAATATGCTGCGCTTCGTCCAGAATGGCAAAGCGGAAGGGGATATCGCTGAGTAACTGCGCGTCGCGGCGGATGAGCGGATAGCTGGTGACCAAAACATCCGGCGCCTCCGGCCCGGTAAGCAGTTTAATCTGTTCGGCGCGGGAGGCCTGCGAGCCGGAGAGGAGCATGACGTCCAGATCAGGCGCAAAGCGCTTGAGCTCGCTCAGCCAGTTGTAGGTCAGAGAGGTGGGCGCGACGATGACGGAAGGCTTTTTTTCTGCCTCCGTGCGCACATAATACAGGACGGCGGCGATGGTCTGGATGGTTTTGCCAAGGCCCATGTCGTCGGCCAGGATGCCGCCCATGTGCAGCGAATGTAGCGCGCACAGCCACTGGAAACCTCTTTCCTGATAAGGACGCAGGCAATCGATGGGCGATATGGCCTCGGGAACGCTGAGATTGGCAGCGCGCGCGGCTTCCTCATCCAGTTCGACCGGCAGATCGTTGCTGCGGATGAGCGCATCCATATAGGCGGCGCGGTACATGCCCAGATCCCGGGTGTCGGTAAATTCTGTCGCTTCGCAGACAGCCTCGGCCAGCGGCTGCCAGGCGTCGGTATCTTCCAGCGTAATGAAAGAGCCGTCCTTGAAGCGGAAGTAGCTGGCGCGGTCGCGCAGCGCACGCATGAGCGGCAGCAGCTCTTCCACTTCAGCATCGCCGTCGAGCATTTCCAGCTGCAGCTGGCCGCTGGCGGCGCGCAGCGCGCCCGAAAGCGAGGCTCTGCGCGGCGTGAGCTTGCGGAAATCGTTGCTGAAGAACACCTCGGCGTACTGCAAAAGCTTGCTGGCGCCTTCGGTGACAAAATCGTACACATCATCCGTGCCGGTCAGATAGACGCGGCCGCTGGATACGCGGAAGCCTGCACCGGCAAGCAGCTCGGTGATTTCCTGCTCGCGCTGCGCGTCGCGCAAAAGCAGGGGCGACATCGTTTCGTCCGGCGGCGCGAAGGGATCAATTACATGCTCGCCGTAGATAAATTCTGTACGGGCGACAACATCCTGCCCCGCTCGGTCCAGATAGACCTTGGCACGGAAGGGGTAGCGCACCAATTGGCTTTCAAGCTCGGGGGAATAGCGCATTTCACCTACGCGTGAGAGCCACAGCGTCATTTCGCTCATGACCTTTTGCGTCTGCTCGGGCTCAAAGATAAATGCGGCGCTGCCGCTTGTGGCTTCTGCGGCGCAGATACGCGTGACCGAACGCTGTGTGCGCGATACGGAGAAGACCTTGTCATCTACCAGCGCATAGGCACAATCCTCCGTCAATGGACGGATTTTGCCTTCAAAGGTGGCTGTAACGCACAGCCTGTGCTGGCCCGTGGCAGGGCGGCCGCGATCGCTGAGGGTGAAAACAAGCGGCAGCGGCTCGGAAAGCATGCCGGTCTGCACAATGGGCGCTTCCATGCTTTCGGTCTGCAGGCGGTATTTCATGCGGGAAAGAATATCCCACACGCGCTGGGCAGAGGGGGCGGACAGGGGCATCAGACGCGCATCCTGCACGCCGATGGCGACCTTGGCGGCGGACAGCGTGGCGCAGTGGATGCGCAGCACGTCAATCAGTTCTCTTACGGGCTCGGTAAAGCGCATCCAGGAAGGGAAAAAGGTAAAGCCCTTACCAAAGTCGAGCGGCTCGCCTTGATCGATGCATTCAATAAATTCGGGGATGGAGCGGATTACATAAAGCCTGTCCTGGCCGATGCGAAGCCCAATGCGCATATTGGTGCCGCTCATGCGGATTTCGGGCTCCAGCTTGATGATGGTGCTTTCGGGCAGCGCGCCTTCCATGGCGTCAAGCAGGGAGCCTGAACGGCGGCGGGCGCGCATTTCATTGAGCGCGCGCATGGCGCCCGAGGCGCTGGCTTCCATCAGCGCGGCGACCATATGGCGGCAAAGGGGAGAGCGATCGCACACGCATTCTACATGGCCGTCGGCAAAAAGACGCACGGTGGAGTGCGAGGCGGCCACGCTGTAGGTAAGGGCGTCGGCAGAGCGCGTGATCTCGCGCACAGCGCCGCGGCGATAAAGGCCGCGTCCGGCGTCAAATTCTTCCTCGCCCATCTTTTCTCTGAGTTTAAGCATGTCCATACGACAATTAAATCCTCCATTAAATGCGAAAAATTCGCATCTTTCTATCATTCGACGTTTGTTCCTTTTTTCCTGCCGGAGAAAAGGAGCGGCGCAGGAAAAATTTCATTCTTTTTCAATTTGTGGCTAAAATGAAGGGATTTTATGCATAAATGGATAGAATTTGCTTGACGAACAAAGGGAAATTGGGTAAAATGAATTTACGCGAGAATACCGGAATGAATTGTATATCAGGGAGAGGAGCCTGGGCTTTTTATGGATTTTGCAGGTCGTATCGTTTTATCTTTTTTGGAAGAAGACAATATTCAGCGTGCATATTTTCGTATTCGTCCGCTGCTGATGCAGGAAGGAGCGCTCAAGCAGCAGGATATTGACGCGCTGCCGGATGAAGGTTATTTGCGCATTGTGCCGGATAAGAATGAGCAGCACACGTTCAAGGATCGCATGCGCGAGCTGGGGTCGCTGTGCGTACTGGATCTTAAGCATATTCCGCCCGAGGCGGTGAAGATCCGCAGCAATAAGAATTATGCCCCGCAGCGCGGCGAAAAGAACCAGTTTATTGTGTATTCTGATGCGGTGCAGGCTGTGCCACAGCATATGGTATACGAAGTAATTACCGCCGAAATGGGCGATAAGGAAAAGCTCAGCCGCGCCGGCACGGCCATGTGCTATGTCAGGTCCGGCGGCAATATTTACGGCCCTGTCAGCCGTGCTACGGGCGTTGCGCAGGAGGATGCCGCGCAATTGCCGCCCGACAGCCAGGGGATTTATGCCATTACCATGCCCGATGGCGCTGAAAGACTGTTTTATTGGCCGCAGATTGAAGAAAAGACAAAGCCTGTTGCCCAGAGCGCGCAGGTTGAAGAGAAAAAGCCCGAAGAAAAGGAAGCGCAGCCTGAGGAGCGCAAGCTCAGCGGCGTGCCGCTGTATCAGACCGCTGTGCGCCGACAGAATACGCAGCGCGCGCATAACCCGCTGATGGACGTAGTGGATCAGCAGATGCGCGCCGGCCGTATGGAAGCGCCTGGGGCTGTGCTGGCGGGCGGCGTGGTGCCGCGTCAGGTGGAAAACCCCATGGAGGCGTATAAGCGTTCTCTGAGCGCGCTGTGGCCTGTGCAGGAGATGCAGCGTCAGGCGGTGGAGCATATGCTCAGCCTGACGGGTGTGCAGCATATTCTCGATCAGCTGCTGGCGGGCCGCGGCACAGATGCTGTAACGCATGCCATGAACAGCCAGATTCAGGATCTGGAGGCGGAAAGACTGTCGATCATCATGCAGCTGGAGCGCGGTAAAAAGAATCTGGCTGAGCTGCGCAGCGAAGCGATTGGCAATCTGACACATGAGGAACAGGAAAAGCTGGGCCGCATCCGCAGGGATATTGAAGCGGCCCGGGAGGATGTGGAAAGAATCAATGCAGCGCGTGCGCAGCTGATTGACGAGCGTGACGCGCTGGTGGCTGAAATGAAGGCCTGCCAGGGAGAAAAGCTGCAGCTGACGCCTGTCATTGGCGGCCGTGTGGAATTGAAGGTGCTGTGCGAGCGGGTTCAGCAGTGCATGCGCCATGCGGGTATTGACTGCGCGTGGGATGATGCGGTGCATCTGCTGACGCTTCTGTGCGTTTGCGGCGATCAGATGGAAATCAGTGCGCCGACGGCTTCTGACGGGCTGGCGGCAGCCCATGCACTGGCCATTGCGCTGGGCGCAGCCTATGAATATGACGAAGACGGCTTTGCGCCTGTGTATGTGCATGTCGGCGGCGATGTTTTTGTTCTGCTTTCGACGCATTTTGCCCGTGCCGCCAAGGCGCCGTGCCAGCGCTTGATCGTGCATAACGGGCTGGATCAGGAACGCGGACAGGTGTTTGCTGCCGCGCCCTGGCCGGTTGCGAATTTGAAGGTATTGGCGGGCTGGGAGGAGCATGCGCTGCCTGTTTGCACGCCTGTTGCGGCGGCGGCCTTGCATGAAAGCGTATTCCGTGATAAAATCGATCCGCCCAAGGCTGCGCTGAAGCTGCTGGATGACATGGATCAGGCGCTGCGTGAAGCCGGGGCGCCCATGGCCTATCAGACCCGCCGCATGCTGCATCGTTATCTTTCTGCTGCTTCTGTGCATATGGAAGGTGGCGCGGCAACGGCGATCGATTATGCAGTCAGCGCGTTTGTGCTGCCGCATGCGGCCATGTATCAGGTGCCGCTTGATGTGCTCAAGCCCTTCCTGGGTGGCTTGACGCATGCTTCGGCGATGCTTGGCAAGGAATGAAATAAATGAAAGAATTGCATATTACCAGCCTGCAGAATGCGCAGGTGAAGGCATGGCGCGCCCTGAAGGATAGCAAGGGGCGCGCCGCCCAACGTCTGTTTCTGGCGGAGGGCGATCATATGGCCGGCGAGGCCCTGAAAGAGAATTTTGTCAAAACGCTCCTGGTGGATGAATCCGCCACGGAGCGTTATGCCATGCATATCAATACGGCACGGGAAAAGGATGTGGATATTTGCCTTTTGCCCGAGCATGTGCTGTCTTCCGTGTGCGATGCACGCACGCCGCAGGGCATTGTGGCAGTTTGCAATCTGCCGGAAATCAAGAAGGGACTGAACGGCACAGAAAGGCTGCTGGCAGCGCTGGACGGCGTACAGGATCCCGGCAACGTGGGCACAATCCTGCGCACGCTGGATGCAGCAGGCTTTGACGCGATGCTGATCAATGCCAAAACAGCAGATCCTTATGCCCCCAAGGCGCTGCGGGCGTCGATGGGCGCGGTGTTCCGCATTCCGGTATACAGCGCTGATTTGCCGGAGGCGCTGACGACGCTGGCGCAGACGCATGATTTGTATGCCGGCGCGCTGGACGGCGGGCCGTTCTTCGAAAGGAAGCGCACAAAGCCCGGCGCCTGCGTGATCATTGGTAACGAGGGACAGGGTATATCGCAGCAGGTGTATGCGGTGCAAGGCATTGAAAAGGTGAAACTGCCCATGGTGGGCGGCGCGGAATCGCTGAATGCATCGGTGGCGGCCGGAATCATGATATATGATATTGTCCGGCGCGGAGAATAACAGGGAGGAAAATGAATGAGCTTATTGTACTGGATTGAAAGCTGGCGCACGCCCTGGCTGGATGCGTTTTTCAGCGTGATTACAGAGCTTGGCGGCGAAGTGTTTTTTATGGCGGTGGCCATCATCTTTTTCTGGTGTTCGGACAAGGGCAAGGGCTATTATGTGCTGACGGTTGGTTTTGTCGGCACGCTGCTCAATCAGTTTTTGAAGCTGCTCTTCCGCGTGTCGCGTCCGTGGGTGAAGGATCCGAACTTCACGATCGTTGAAAGCGCGCGTGCGGAGGCAACGGGCTATTCTTTCCCCAGCGGTCATACGCAGAATGCTGCGGCGACGCTGGGATGTACGGCCATGGTGCTGCGCAAAAAGGCGCTCAAGATTCTCTTCTGGGTGCTGTATGCGCTGGTAGCCTTCTCGCGCATGTATCTGGGCGTGCATACGCCCATGGATGTGGGCGTATCGCTGGTGCTGGGATTGGCGATGACGATCGGGCTGTATCCGCTTTTCCGCGATGCGGAGAATAATCCCCGGCGTATTTATGCGCTGCTGGGCGGTATGGTGGGTCTGGGCGTACTTTTTATTCTGTTTGTGGAAATGTACCGCTTCCCGGCGGACGTGGATGCGGACAATCTGCTGCACGGCGTGGAAAATGCCTACAAGCTGACAGGTGCGGTGACAGGCATGCTGCTGGCCTACTGGCTGGATCAGCGCTATATTCATTTTGATGTGAAAGCGCCGGTGCTGGTGCAGGTGATCAAGTGCGCGCTGGGATTGGCGCTGGTGATGGGCGTGCGCGTGGTGCTTAAGGCGCCGCTGAATGCGCTGATACCTTATACGCCGGTGGCGGGCGGCCTGCGCTATATGCTGATGGTGCTGTTTGCGGCGGCAGTGTGGCCGTTGACATTCCCCTGGTGGAAAAAGATTTGCAAGTGCTGAAGATGCTTTTGAAAAGGCGTGCCGGATGGTACGCCTTTTTTATGTGCCGCATAGGATGAGATGGGCATCAGCCTAAATGATTATGATTGGGTGATTCTATGGCGAATTGTTTGAATACAACGCCGCTGTATGCGGGCTGCACTTCGGTCTTTGGTTGCTCTGGAAACAGCTACGGCTGCAATAATACGCGCGTTTGCTATGGCCCGACCGGCCCGATGGGGCCTGCCGGCCCTCAGGGTGAAACGGGCCCTCAGGGCGAAATGGGTCCCCAGGGCCCTGCCGGCCCCCAGGGAGCTGCCGGTCCTCGGGGCGAAATGGGTCCGCAGGGGCCTGCCGGCCCCCAGGGCGAAATGGGTCCGCAGGGGCCTGCCGGCCCGCGGGGCGCTGTTGGCCCTCAGGGGCCTATGGGTCCGCAGGGTGCTGTTGGCCCGCAGGGACCTGCTGGCCCTCGCGGAGAGAGTCAGGTGCAGGCCAGCGCTCAGTTTTCTACAGTCAGAGCACAGCTGGTAGATGGCGGCTGCTATCCTGTGGATACGGATATCGCAGATGCTACGGGGCATATCGTGTCGGTCGAAAATGCGATTTCTCTGTCTTCCGGCAGATATTATGTGTCGTATCTGATTAACAATAGCAACGGCACAGCGGGCACGTTTGCCATCACGCCGGTAGTGAACGGCGTAGCGCAGCGGACGTATCGCGCGGCAGAGTCGGTTGTGGCGGGCGAGGTGCTTACGCTTGCAGGCAGTTTCCTGATGGAAGCGGCTGCAAACACGCTGCTGAGCTTTATGGTGGAAGCGGCGCCTGGCACGGTCACGTCTGATGTGCTGTTTACCGTGATTCAGGTGCAATAAGAAACACCCTCCCTGTCCGCGACGGACGGGGAGGGCATTTGTTATTCATCAAGCTTGGCGGAAGCATCCAGGCTGCGGCTGGGGTGAAACTGGGAGGGAGGCATGCCGTATTGCTGCGTGAAGGCATGACAGAAGGCAGAGTGATCGGTATAGCCGCAGAGCTTGCCTGCCTGCACAGCGCCAACGCCTTCGGTTAGCAATTCGGCAGCATGCAGCAAACGCTTGAGGCGGATGTATGCATGCGGGGGATAACCGGTGGCGGCGCGGAAGCGATGCTGGAAGGAAGAACGGCTCATGAACAAATGAGCGGCGAGCGTGTCACAGGAAAGATTTTCGCTCAGATGGGTCTGAATGTAGGCAATGGCTTGTGTAACCTTGTCGTCGCCGTACGTTTCGTGCCTCTCAGACGCGTTTTTTTCGGCGGAGAGGCATAAAAGTACCATGAGCTCGGTTAAAATCGCTTCTGAGAGCGTGCTCTGATAAGGCGAGGGCTGCGTGAGGGCTTTTTCGAGCTTTTGCAGCAGATGGGAAACGGCGGCGCGATCAGGTTCATGAAGGCGCAGCAGGCTGACGCCTTTTTCTCTTGCGTGGCGGAAACAGGCGCCCAGCCCGCCCGCTTCGCTGGCGATGGAGGAAAGATAGGCGTGATCCAGATAGAGAATGATGCGCTCGTAAGCGGCGCCGTCATAGGCATGCATGCGGTGCAGCTGTCCCTGCGCGATGGTCAGCAAATCACCCGGCCGCAGCGGGTAGGTTTCGCTTTCCACGGTGTAATCCACATGACCTGTGATAAAAAAGACGATTTTATCAAAGGTGTGGTAATGCCAGTCCACCTTAAGCTCTTTCTGATCACGACTATGGAAAAGCCGGAATTTTTCGTGCAGGTAACCGCGCTCATCGCCGGTAATATGCATACGTCACCTCTGCAAAAAATAACATATTTTTATCTATTATATCAGCTTATGTGGGAATATGTCCAGAAAATTGTGCGGCAGATGCATTTCCTTTGCGGTATTGTCCGGGCGTGATGCCGTACATCTGACGAAATGCCACGCCGAATTGTGCGCCGGTCTGCAGGCCGATCAGGCGGGAGATTTCTTCCAGAGAGTGGCTGGTTTCCCTTAGCAGACGGCGAGCATGCCGCATACGAATATGTAAAAGCGCTTCCTTGGGCGTGCGGCCGCATTCGGCGACCATCAGCCGATACAGGTGAGAGCGGCTCAGACCGACAAAATCGGCCGTTTCCTGGATGGATACGGCGCGCTCATAGTTGCCTTCCAGATACCAAAGCGCCTTATCACAATAGCTTTTTGCGGGGGAAACGGCGCTTTCCGGGTCCGTTTGCGGGGCAATTTGTGCGATGAAACGCATCAGTCCGCCGGCGGCAGCCAGCTGATTGAGGCGCAATGCCCGCGCATCGCTACGCATGTCCTGCAGGATTTGCCAGATAAGCAGGGGATCGGGCACGGTGAAGACGCGGTGCGTTGCATCAAGGCCTGTGGCGCTTGTGAGATATTCGGCCAGCTTGCCGCGATAACCGACCCAGGCATAGTGCCAGGGCGTGTCGCTGTCTGCCTGATAGCAGGTGATTTCCTCCGGCAGAATGAGAAAGCCCTGGCCGGGGCCAACGTCAAATTCACCCTCTGCGCATTGCAGCTTGCCGCAGCCGGAGAGAACGAAATGAATCAGAAAATGAGCGCGCTTTGCCGGGCCGTAGGCATGATCGGGCAAACATTTTTCTTCTCCCAAATTGACGATGAAAAGATTGTCCTCAAACGCTCCGGATGTTGAATTGAGTGATGGCGGCATAGGATCGCCTCCTGAAACATGCAACATTTTGAATGTATCATACAACAAAGAAAGTCTTTCGTCAACAGGCACTTTTGTGTATAATAAAGATACCCAATTGAGGAAGGGAGAATTTGTTATGCCAAAGATTACTTTTATGGGCGCCGGTTCCTCGGTGTTTGCCAAGAATGTGCTGGGCGACAGCATGATGACGCCTTCTCTTCAGGACAGTGTGATTGCCCTGTATGATATTGATCCGGTGCGTCTGGATGACAGCTACCGGATGCTCATGGCTATCAAGAAGAACGTGGGCAGCGATGCGAAGATCGAAAAATACTGCGGCGTGGAAAATCGCAAGGATGCTCTGCGCGGCGCAAACTATGTGGTGGACGCCATTCAGGTGGGCCTGTATGAGCCCTGCACGGTGACGGACTTTGAAGTGCCCAAGAAATACGGCCTGCGCCAGACGATTGCCGATACGCTCGGCATTGGCGGTATTTTCCGCGCGCTGCGCACAATCCCGGTGCTGGATGATTTTGCCCGCGATATGCAGGAAGTTTGTCCCGATGCCTGGTTCCTCAATTATACCAATCCCATGGCGATGCTGGCGGGCTATATGCAGCGCTATACCGATGTAAAGACGGTTGGCCTTTGCCACAGCGTGCAGGTGTGCGTGCCCAAGCTCCTGGAAGGCCTGGGAATGGAATATGACGATACCATTCAGTGGAAGATTGCCGGTATCAACCACCAGGCCTGGCTGCTGGAAGTGAAGGATAAGGACGGCAATGATCTGTATCCTGAGATCAAGCGCCGCGCGCTGAACCGCACCGAAAAGCATAACGACATGGTGCGTTATGAGATCATGAAGCGCTTTGGCTATTATGTGACGGAATCCAGCGAGCACAACGCCGAGTACATGCCTTACTTCATTAAGGATAAGTATCCCGAGCTGATTGAGCGCTTCAATATTCCGCTGGATGAATATCCCCGCCGCTGTATCAAGCACATTGAAAAATGGGCTCAGCAGCGCGAGGAGCTGACGCTCAATCCCACGCTGACGCATGTGCGTTCCAAGGAATACGCCAGCCGTATTATGGATGCAATGGAGACCAATATTCCTTATAAAATCGGCGGAAATGTGCTCAATACCGGCCTGATTACCAACCTGCCCCGCAATTGCTGCGTTGAAGTTCCCTGCATTGTGGATAAGAGCGGCGTAACGCCTACTTACGTTGGCGATCTGCCTGAGCAGTGCGCGGCCATGAACCGCACCAACATCAACGTGCAGCTGCTCACCATTGAAGCTGCGAAGACCCTGAAGAAGGATTATATCTATCAGGCTGCGCTGATGGATCCGCATCTGCAGAGCGAATTGTCGATTGACGACATCGTTGCGCTGTGCGATGATCTGATTGCGGCGCATGACGGCTGGCTGCCGAAATATCGCTGATAAAACAAAACCGGACTGATTTTTCAGTCCGGTTTTTTATTGGGATCAGGAATGCCAAGGCCGTACATGATTTTGAGATACCACTTCGGCCGCTTTTTGTCAGAATCCTGAAAGCCTAAAAGATAGTCGATCAGCCGCAGCGGCTCCAGACGAATGGAAGCCGGGGCGAGCTTATAGGGAATGTGCGCGCTGCGGGTGCTGGCTTTCATATGGGCAGATCGGCGGCAGATGATGCGCGCGCGCAGGGCGTGATAATGGCTGGTGACGATCAACACGTGCGGATTGTCCCTGCACAGCACCTGCTTTGCGCGCAGCATATTTTCTACGGTGATCTGCGATGTATCCTCTTTGATGATTGCTTCCTGCGGAATGCCTGCCTGCAGAAGATGCTGCTCCATGACGGCGGCTTCAGTGATGGGCGTGCCGGGCGTTTGCCCTCCGCAGGGGATGATCAGAGGGGACAAGCCTTTGTGATAACACTGCACAGCCTTGCGGATGCGCAGCAGCAGTTCTTCCCTGGGAGAACCATCTGCGTTGAGCTTGAGGCCAAGCAGCAATATGGCGTCGTAGCTTCTTTTCATGCGTAACACCTCAGCGCTATTATAGTTTGGAAAAGGGAAAAGCGCAAGCGCAATAATGCGGTATTTAGTCTTTTCATTGCAGAAAAACTGTGTTATACTGTAATGGATTTGGAAAACATCTGTACTATGTCTGAATATATGATAATCAGGAGGTACGCAACAAAATGAATAAGCAAACCCGTAAGTACGATGTGTGTGTGATCGGCGCCGGCCCGGGCGGTATTTCGGCTGCGCTGGCGGCTGCGCGCAATGGCGCCAAGGTGCTTCTGGTGGAACAGAACGGTTATGTGGGCGGCAACCTTGTGATTGGTTTGCCCTTGCTGGGTTATCTGGATAAGGACGGCAACACCGTGACTGCCGGCATCGCGCAGGAGCTGGTGGATGCGCTGGCTGAGCGCAACGCGACCTTTGGCCATCGCTGGTGCCCGATGCACAACTCCGTAACGCTCTATGATCATGAGCAGCTTAAGATCATTCTGTTTGAAAAGCTGCTGGAAGCCAACGTTGAAATGCTGCTGCATGCGAATGTCGGCGATGTAAACGTCGAGTGCGGCAAGATCAAGGATATTACCGTGTGCGGCAAGGGCTGGCAGATTGATGTGGAAGCGAAAATCTACATTGATGGCACGGGCGACGGCGATGTGGCCTATCTGGCCGGCTGCCGCTATGAAAAGGGCCCGGATAACAGCGGCAAACTGCAGCCGCCCACGCTGATGTGCACGGTAGCGGACGTAGATGTAAGCAAACTGCATGATTTCATCGAAAAAGATCCCGAGCAGATGGTGCTTTCTGAGACGACGGAAGTCTATCCCGGCTACGACGCCGATTATTTCCGTGCTTCTCCCAATCATGTGCTGGTGGGTATGCGCAAAATGTTCACCGAATTGCGTGAAAAGGGCGAATTGCCCGTCGCACGCGATACTTTGATCTATATTAACAGCGTGGTTGACGGCGAAGTGCATCTCAACTGCACGCGTCATGCTGGCATTGACGGCAGCGATGTGTTTGATCTGACCCGTGCGGAGATCGAAGCGCATCTGCAGATTCCCAAACTTGTAGAATGCCTGCGTAAACATATGCCGGGCTTCGAAAATGCTCGTTTGACGCAGATTTATCCCTTCCTGGGCGTGCGCGAGACGCGTCGCTTTGCCGGTATCAAGACGCTGTGCGAAAAGGATATCCTGGAAGGCACGCTGCATGAGGATTCCATTGGTCTGGGCTCTTACATCATCGATATTCACGATGGCGCGGGACTCAGCACGATCGTCAAGAAGATTCCGCCCTATGGCATTCCCTATGGCGTGACTGTCAGCAGAGATGTGGACAACCTGATGTTTGCCGGTCGTTGTGCGTCGCTTGACAGCGTGGTGATGAGCTCTGCGCGCGTCATGCCCACGATGATGGTGATCGGCCAGGCTGCCGGCGTTGGCGCTGCGATGGCAGTGAAGAACGATATTCTTCCTGCGGATGTGGATGTGCCTGCGCTGCGTGAAAATTTGATCCAGGCCGGCGTTTTGATGGAAGCGATCAAAAAATAATTTTTGACAAATAAAAAATACTGAAGTTTAAAGAAAACAGAATGCTCATAAACTGAAGTACAAATATTAAAGACAGCCTTTCGGGGCTGTCTTTTTTTGTTACATCGCAATTCTTTCTATATATAAATACAAAGTTTCTATGTAACCGAAGAAATCTGAAATCACATAATTTGGCAACTCGAAAACGCGAGCAATAAAAATACATGTAACCGATTATGTAACCAAATGACTTGTTTATTACGAAAAAATTACAGGGCGAGTTTTGGAAATATTGATATGAAACTGTTATAAAGATGTATAAAGTGGTATATATTTAAACAAATTTGGAATATTACTAATGACGACGTAATTTTTCAAGTTTTTTTGTAATTCGGTGAATATGTAACCGCTCATGTAATCCTGAATTGGTATAATGCTAGCGTAAACTAGTAAAGTGGGTGTATAAAATACGCCTGATTGCCAAAAATGGTTTTTATAAGGAGGCAAAAACGATGGAAAAGAAAATGCTGAAAAGGAGCCTGGCAGTATGGATGGTTTTGGTCCTGCTGTTCATTTCTGTTGCTCCTGTCGCCATGATGGAAGGCGAAGAAGCATCTACCCCTGAGGCTCAGGAAACTGTCAGCGTCGATAATAATATTAATGAAGAAGCTGATGAGTTACTTGACGAAAACGCAGAAATGTTGGATAATGTAACCAGCGCGCCTGCGACTGTTGAGGAACCTGCTGCTGAGGAAGCCCCTGTTGCGGAAGAACCCGCTGTCGAGGAACCCGCTGTGGAAGAGCCCGCTGTGGAAGAGCCCGCTGCTGAGGAAGCCCCCGCTGTCGAGGAGCCTGCTGTGGAAGAACCCGCTGCCGAGGAACCCGCTGCTGAGGAAGCTCCCGTTGCGGAAGAGCCCGCTGTCGAGGAACCCGCTGTGGAAGAGCCCGCTGCTGAGGAACCCGCTGCTGAGGAAGCTCCCGTTGCGGAAGAGCCCGCTGCCGAGGAAGCCCCTGTTGCGGAAGAACCCGCCGTCGAGGAGCCCGCTGTCGAGGAACCTGCTGTTGAGGAACCCGCTGTGGAAGAACCCGTAGCTGAGGAACCCTCCGCTGCCGAGGAGCCCGCTGCTGAGGAAACTCCCGTAGTGGAAGAGCCCGTAGCTGAGGAACCCTCCGCTGCCGAGGAGCCCGCTGCTGAGGAAACTCCCGTAGTGGAAGAGCCCGTAGCTGAGGAACCCTCTGCCGAGGAGCCCGCTGTCGAGGAACCTGCTACCGAAGAGCCTGTGGTGGAAGAAGTTGACCATGTCTACTTTGACTATGCTGCCATTCTGTATAGCGAGCCCAGCGTTAATAGCGATTGGCTCATCACCATTCCTGGTCCTTCTGAGCATGTCGTGCTCGATTATCCCGCGGACAATTGGGCTCAGATCGAGTACTACGATGCCGAAACCGAAACGCTGCTCAATGGTTATGTTTATTGCCTGGAGGAGGCGCCTGTGATCCCCGACGATGCCGAGCACATCGCTACCCTCGAGGATGCTCTCGCTCCCGACTGCTCCATTGATATTTATGTTTCCTGGGGCGATCAGGAAGCGGCCATCGGCAATACTGCCACCCTTTATGCCTCCCTTAATGGTTATGATAATGTTATCTATTATATCCAGTGGCAGACCAGCAAGGATGGCTCTAACTGGGCCGATATCGATGGCGCCATGGGCTACACTCTGCCGGTGACCGTCACCATGGACAATTACATGGATTACTGGCGCGTTGTCGTTACTGTAACTGCTGTTAAGGAGTAATTTCTTCTTATTATATATCACAACGTAGTTTAGGAGGAAGCAATGATGAATAACAACATCATGCGTAGAACAGTGGCATGGATCCTGACGCTCGTCATGTTCATGTCCTGCGTTCCCACTGGCGTACTGGCGGATATTATTCACGTCAGTAACGCTGTGCAGCCCTTCTCGCTGTTACCGGTGGATGAAACGCCCTACATCACTTACACGTTTACGGGTGATGGCGTAGATCCCGTTACTCAGATAGTGGGTAATGGGGAAGAGTTGTATGCGCCTAAGTCTCCCGAAAAGGAAGGCTATCAGTTCCTGGGCTGGTATACCGATGCTAATGTCAAGTTTGACAGTTTTGGTATCCAGAGTGTTACTGAGAGCGATGAAATTACTCTGACGGCGAAGTTCCAGAAGATTTACTATGTCTTCTTCCTGGATACTACCGGCCGCGTCATTAAAACTAAGAATACAGTTGATCACGTTGAAAACGGTGCTATCAGCTGCAATGATGTCATCTTTGATGTTGGTGCCGAAGAGTCCATCGTTGGTTGGTATACCGATTCCGGCCTTACTAATAAGGTCGATACTGTTATGCCTACCGATAGCAATATCACCCTGTATCCTAAGATTGGTACCGGTAACTGGATTACCTACGATGCGCAGGGCTATATCGTTAATGATGCTGGTACGATCATTAACAAGGAAGGTGTAAACGTAAAGCCTGCTGCTACTTATGTTGTGCCTGCCTTTGTTGCGGCTAATGGCGCATCTAAGGAGCCTGATGAGCCTACGCGTGTTGGCTATACGTTTAAGGGCTGGGTGACGGAGAGCGGCGCTGCCTTTACATTTGGCGAGGCGCTTACTGCTCCTGTTACGCTGTATGCTACTTGGCTGGGCGCCAAGACGCAGTATACCGTTGTGCATTGGCAGGAAAATGCCAACTGGAAAAACCCCTATTTGGCTGCCGAGCTGCGTGATGCTACGCAGTGGGGTCTTGCTGATACAGAGACGATCGAAGATGTTTATGCGGGTTCAGAGACTGATGCAGAAGCAAACTCCTATACTGGCTTTGATGCGCAGCCTATTGAGCAAACTACTGTCAATGGTGATGGTTCTACCATTGTAAACGTTTATTATACGCGTAAAGAATACAGTGTTAAATTCTATAGTCGTTATGGTGTTACGCTTTATGCATGTGGTAAGCAAGAACATGAGCACGACTATGATTATCGTAGATGGAATAATAACCGATATAATTATTATGGTGGATGTTATTCGGATACTGTTGCTAATCAAATAGTTTGCACAATTGAGGAGCACAATCATTCGTCCTCTTGCGGAACAATTGCAACCGCTTCTGATCTCGAAATTACCAGTTTCCGTATTACTGCAAAATATGGTGCTACAATTACAAGTGCTTGGCCCAAAACTAGTGCTCAAGGCTCTAACTGGTCAACGAATTCAAGTGGTGATTCTCCCTGGCAGGCTAACATTGCAGTAATGCCGCTTAATGGTGATGAATTCTGGGTTCCTGATATTAGTGGTAGTAATAAGTATAGTGCTACTTATTATGTGGAAGTCCTTCCTGGAGAGACGGGTACTACAACGGTTGACAATATAAAGTACAAAGTGCATCATATTGATGAAATAAAAGGTAACGGATTTACCGTTTCTGCTGAAGATCAATATGATATTGATGGTTTTACTTTTAATTCTGCCCCCAGTACTGATATTGGTGAATCATATAGTAATTCAGAATTTTATTACAAGCGTGATACATATTATATTAATTTCTTCAATAATGGTACTCAAGTACACACGGTTCCTAAGCTCTTCGAAGAGAGCATTGCGGATGTAAGCTATACGCCTGATCGTCCTGCCAGTATTCCGAAAGAGTATACCTTCCAGGGCTGGTATCAGGCTGAAAATGGCGCCGGTGATAAGTTTGTATTCACCGGAACGATGCCTTCGCATAACATCACGTTGCATGCTTACTGGGCGCCTCCGACCTTTAAAGGTACCATCCATATCACCATGGCGGGTACGGGCGGTACGGAAACGGTTGACATTGCATATGGTAGCATGCTGACAGAAGACGATCTAAGCGATATTAAAGATAAGGTCGAGATCCCTGATGGCTACGAGTGGGCTGGCTGGTGCATCAAGAATGAAAAGGGCGAACTGGTTCCCTTTAACCATAATCAGCAGCTGTATGACAATGTTACGCTGTATCCCAAATACGTTTCTACTTCTTCCTTCACTGTCACCTATAAATTGGGTGAGGGAAGCGGCACTGCGCCTGTTGACAGCAAGAATTACGCCCAGGACGCCTATGCTGACGTCATGGCTGCCACCGGCGTGACTGCGCCCACGGGTAAGGTGTTCCTTTACTGGGTTTCTTCTGTGGATGGTAAGACCTACTATCCGCAGGATAAGCTGCAGATGCCTGACAAGAACGTCACCCTGACGGCTGTGTACGGCCCTGTGGCTGCTACTACGCAGGTAACCTACAACGATAACTTCAGCGGTAAGATCTATACGCCTAAGCAGCTGCTGAACAACGAGAAGATCACTGTTCTCAGCTACGACGCAACCGGTCTGCCTGTGCGCAGTGGTTACAAGTTCATTGGCTGGTCCACGAAGAGCGGCGATAATAATACTGTTGATTTCGCGGCTGGTACTGAAGCGCGCGTTAATACCCAAAATGCGGAAAATAACGTGCTGTATGCTGTATGGCAGGAAGATACTTTTGATGTGACGGTTCGCTATTATTGGGTGGGCACGACTACGAAGATGGACGAGAAGGCCCTTGGTAAGATCCAGTATGGCACTGAAGTGAATAGCAACGAGCATGTAAAGAGTATCGATGGTTATACTTTTGCTTATGCAGACCCTGTTACGCTGACAGTAACGAATGATGCGTCTAAGAATATCATCAATATCTACTATTATAAGAACGTGACGGTGACCGCGAATGACGTCAATGTTCCTTATGATGGAGAAAAGCACGGCGTTAATGATACGCCGGGTGCGGTGCTCTCTGGTCAGGCGGACGGCCATAAGCTTGGTGATTATAAACTGAGCGGAGAGGCTGGCCCTGATGCAGGCACATATCCCAAAGTAATCGTGGTTTCTGACGCCAAGATTGTTGACGCGGGTAATAACGATGTTACGAATGGCTATAAGATTAGTTATGTTCCTGGCGATGTAACAATCACGCCTGTTGATAAGGTTACGGTTACCATCACCGAGAACTCTGGCAGTGAGAAGTACGATGGCACCGAAAAGACCATCACTGGTTATACTGTGTCTATCGACAACGAGCTGTACACTGAAGCCGACTTCACCTTCAGCGGCAACGCTACCGTAAAGGGTACGGACGCCGGTTCCTATCCGATGGAACTGAAGGCTTCTGACTTCACGAACAATAGCAAGAACTTCAAGAATGTTGAATTCGTGATCGTAGACGGCACGCTGGAA
>JAFXJP010000049.1 GCA_017532155.1 Clostridia bacterium
GCCACCGCTGCATCCGTTTCCTCGGTATGGCCCAGCGCCGCAACAGTCTCCTGCGCCAGCAGAATTTCGCCACATACCGCGCAATGCTTGCCTTCCGTCAGGCCGGTCTCCGTGCAGGTGGACGCCACTGCTGCATCCGTTTCCTCGGTGTGGCCCAGCGCCGCAACAACCTCCTGCGCCAACAGAATTTCACCACATACTGCGCAGTGCTTGCCTTCCGTCAGGCCGGTCTCCGTGCAGGTGGGCGCCACCGCTGCATCCGTTTCCTCGGTATGGCCCAGCGCCGCAACAGTCTCCTGCGCCAGCAGAATTTCGCCACATACCGCGCAATGCTTACCTTCCGTCAGGCCGGTTTCCGTACAGGTGGGAGCCACCGCTGCATCCTTTTCCTCGGTGTGGCCCAGCGCCGCAACAACCTCCTGCGCCAGCAGGATTTCATCACAAATCGCGCAAATCATGCCCTCCGCCAAGCCGGTCTCTGTACAGGTGGGAGCAACCGCCGCCAGCGACATACCCTTATGATAGACACACTCACCCTTCACGGTGCACTGCGCCTTGGCGCCGCTGGCTGCCGTCAGGGTAATCACCGCCTCCGCGTCATCCAGCAGCTTCACCATACCAAGGCTGTCCACTGTAGCAACCGCCACATCGCTGCTTTCAAACGTCAGCATATCTGTCGCCGCGCTGCCGTCCGCCGTATACAGCGTATACGTCAGCTGCTGCGCTTCGCCGCATACAAAATTCGCCTGCGCCGGCATGTCAATATATATGACATCGCCCATACTGAGCAATTGCACGGGATAATTCTTTTCCGCAGCCCATTTTTCAGCATAAGTTTCCGCATTGCAGCAGATTTTTACATTCAAGCCGGCAAACCAGCTTTCGTCCAGCGTTTCATGCGCATCCGGAACCACAATGCAGCGCAGCGCCGCGCAAGCGGTAAAAGCACCGTCTTCCACGGTCTGCAGGCCAGCAGGCAAGCGCACGCTGACTAACTGATCACTGCCGGCAAAGGCATTGACCGACAGCTTCGTCACCGGACAACCCGCAAGCACATCGGGAATTGCCAGCACCTCGGCCTCACCCGTATATCCCGTCACAATCGCCTGACCTTCGCTGATTTCAAACGCAAGCCCCGCCGGCATCAGCCCCAGCAGCGCGCTTTCAGACTGCTGCGAATTGCCGCGCTCGTCCGTCACAACGCAATAAGCCTGCGCGCCGTCATGACTTTCGTCCAGCACCAGCTGAAGCGTCTCCTCCGCGCAATCCATCTGCACGGATTGCCCCTGCGCATCCACCAGCCACCAGGCATACTGCAAGCCGTCGCCCTGCGCCTGAACATGCAGCGTAATGCTCTCACCCACTGCAGCGCTGGCATGCGCCGGCTGCGAAAGCAGCTGCAGCGGAATGTATTTGCGAATCGTCACAGTATCAGTTTGCACCGTCTGACCAAAAAGGTCCGTAATCACACAATACAGTCTGCGTCCGTCACGCAGCTCATTCATTTCCATGGCGTATACAGGCGTTGTTTCATCGCTCTTGCTGAATTCCTCCGAACCAGCATTAGCAAACCACCAGGCGTAGGTCACATCCGTGCCCGTCGCCTCCACAGAAACCGTAAATGTTTCACCCTCCAGCGCGCCGGTATTCTGCGGCTGAGTGATAATCTGCAGCGGCGTCATCATATAAACAGTCGCCGTCTTGGTACGCGCCACATGCTTGAAGGCATCTGTTACAATGCAGTATACCTGACCGCCGTGATGCGCCGCATCCATGACAAAGGAATAGGCATTGGGCACGTCGCCTGCCGTGCTGCGCTCAAACACATCCGATCCCTTGGGAGCATACCACCACTCGTACTTCAGCCCTTCGCCCTTTACGGTAACCGAAACGGTTGCTACTTCCCCTTCCGGCACCGCAACGGTCTGCGGCTGCTCTGTAATCATAAGAATGGATGCCATAGCAGGCGTCACACAGCCTGCAAGCAGGCACATACACAGCATGGCAGCCAGTATATATCGATACATATTCTTCACTTTCATAGCCTCCCCAAAACACACAGGCGTTGCACTGTAATTTTGGTTACATTATAACGCAGTTACACTTGATTGTCAAAATCTTTCCTGTTCTTTTTCCAATAGTTATGATATAATCTTTTTATTGTCAGGCAATATACCATAAGGAGCCTCTCAGAATGCAGCAATTATCATCGCAGCGCATTAAGTATCTGCGCCTTCTGTCCGAAGGCTTTCCCACAGTCGAAGCGCTGTGCACTGAAATCTCCCGGCTGAGCGCTATTCTCAGCCTGCCCAAAGGCACTGAGCATTTCATGAGCGATATTCACGGCGAATATGAGGCCTTCTGTCATATCATGAACAACTGCTCGGGCGTTATCCGTGAAAAGGTCACGCTCTTTTTGGGCGACCGGCTGAATCAGGAGGAGATCGACGCGCTGTGCACGCTGATTTATTATCCTGACCGCGTACTCAAAACGCTGCACGCTACAAATGAAATCACGGCCGACTGGTATCGCACGCAGGTGGAGCATCTCATCCATCTGATGCGCATGCTCTCCTCCAAATACACCCGCAAAAAAGCCCGCCGCTCCATGCCGGAAAGCTGGGCGTCGCTATTGGATGAGCTGATGCATTTTCAGCATGATGAGAGTATGACGTTGACCGAGCAGCAGGATAACCGCCGCCGCTATCACCATGCGATTGTAGACAGCATGATTGCCATCAACAGCGGCGATCAGCTGATCGAAGCGCTGGCGACTACCATCAAGCATCTGGCGGTCGACCGTCTGCACGTGGTGGGCGATATCTTTGATCGCGGCCCGCACGCCGACAGCGTAATGGATATTCTTTTGCAGCACCACTCGGTAGATATCGAATGGGGCAATCATGATGTATTGTGGATGGGCGCCGCCTCGGGCAGCGAGGTGTGCATTGCCGGCGTGGTGCGCAATTGTCTGGCCTATGGCAATATGGATGTGCTGGAGCGCGGCTATGCCATTCCCCTGCGCTCGCTGACGCTTTTTGCAAAAAAAACCTATCCCTCGCTGCCGCACGAAAAGGCCGCGCTGCATGCCATCACCGTAATGATGTTCAAGCTCGAAGGGCAGCTGATCAAAAGCAATCCTGAATTCCAGATGGAAGAGCGCCTGCTTTTGCATAAAATTGACCTGAAAAACCGCACGGTGGAAATCGACGGCAAAATCTGGCCCGTCCGTGATCTGCCGCTAAACACCATTCTTCCTGATGATCCCTACGCCCTCACCGCCGAAGAGGCTGAGGTACTGCACGGCCTGCGCCTGGCCTTCCTGCACAGCAGGCACCTGCACAAGCACGTTTCCTTCCTTTATCAGCGCGGCTTTATGTACCGCGTGTTCAACGGCAATCTCCTCTTCCACGGCTGCATTCCCATGAATGAGGATGGCGCCTATCTGGAAAAAGTGCTGGAGGGCACGCCCTGCAGCGGCAAAAGCCTGATGGACCAGGCCGATCTGATTGCCCGCCGCGCCTTTTATAAGGGCGATCAGTATGCGCTGGATTTCATGTGGTATCTGTGGTGCGGGGCAGATTCGCCCGTCTGCGGACGCCGCATGACCACCTTTGCCCGCGCCTTCATTGAGGATAAGGCTGCCTGGACAGAGCCGCAGGATCCCTACTATACCTACTGCAACGACGAAAGTGTCTGCAAAAAGATCCTCGCCGATTTCGGTCTGACGGACGACGAATGCCACATCATCAACGGCCATACGCCCATCCGCGTAACAAGCGGCGAAAATCCCCTCAAGGCAGGCGGCAAGCTGATTGTCATTGACGGCGGCTTCTGCCGCGCGTATCAGAAAACGACGGGCATTGCCGGCTACACGCTGATTGCCAACAGCCACGGCATGCGCCTGATGAGCCATCAGCCCTTCACTACCCTCAAGGATGCGCAGCTGACAGGCCGCGACATTCACAGCCAGTCCTATGAATTTTCCGCCTATCCGCAGCGCCGCTATGTGCGCGACACCGACCACGGCAGGGTGCTGTCAGAGCGCATGCAGGATCTGATTGATCTGCTCGACGCCTGCAAAAAAGGCCTGGTAACCCTGCAGCAGCAACTGCATTAACCCATCAAAAAAAGCGCCGGAATCCCGGCGCTTTTTGTTTTTTAAATGATTTCATATTTTCCGTCCGCAAGCATCCGCAGCGTCAGATCGCTTGGCAAACGCTCCGCCAGCGTCAATCGCACATTTGGGCCGTCGGAAGATGCATAATGCGCAAGCGCCGCCTCTTCCGTTGCGCCGCTGAGCCTCTTGCGGCGAAGCAGCCGCTCGCGCAGCTGCGCTTCCTCCGCCTCAATAAATACGGTATAGTCATGCGGCAGCTCGCGCCATACAGGCCGGTCCAGCCGGAAATAATTGCCCTCGACCAGCACGATATCCCCCGTCACCAGCGTCTGGTTTTCCACCACGTCATGCAGCGTGCGGTCGTACCCCGGCCAGGAAACATCGCCCATCCGCAGCGCTTCCAGCGCATTTTTCAGCTTCTCCACATCAAAGCTGTCCGGCGCGCCCTTGACGCGCTGCATGGGAATTTCACGCCCATCGCGGATAACGGTGTGCGCGGCGATATACTTTTGCAGATGGTGAAATCCATCCATGCCGACCGCCTGAAAGCCCGCGATGCCCATTTCCCCCGCCAGCTGCTGCAAAAAGGCCGCCAGCGTGCTTTTGCCCGTGCCGGGCGGCGCCGCCAGGAGGATGATCAGCCTGTCGCCCTTCTCCCGCTGCATCTTTTGCCAGCGAAGCAAAAGCGGCCGCAGGATGTGATCCACCACGCCCTCGTCAAACTGCGCCGAAACCGGCAAACCGTTGATCAGAAATGTTCTTTGCATAAAAAACTCCCCAAATCGAACTCGCATTTTTATATTTCTGCGCCGCTGCGGCAAACTCCTTGATCCATTTGAAAATGATCAAAAAATGATCATTTTATCATAAAAAAAGTTCGTTTAATCATTCCCATAGCCGCCAAAATGCGCTATAATAAGCATAATTCCACCGGGAGGTGTATCATGAACAAGCGTCAGGAGCAGATCGTTGAAATCGTGGAGCGCGAGAACTCGCTCTCTTTTTCTGCGCTCAAAGCCTGTTTTCCGGATATCGCCGATATCACGCTTCGCCGCGATCTGGCCACCCTGCACGCCGAAAAACGCATCATCCGCGTGCACGGAGGCGTGAAATCCATCAAGTTCCGCGCCGGTACGGACGGTGAAATTGCCTACCGCTCCGCCGTGCATCTGGACGCCAAGATCGCCATCGCCCGTAAGGCTGCCGATTTCATCCGTCCAAACGCCACGGTGTATGTGGATTCCGGCTCCACGTGCCTGGAATTATGCCGCGCCTTTCCCGATGTTCCCTCGCTTGTGTTCACAAGCGGGCTGAACTGCGCCGTTGAATTGTGCAAGCGCAAGCATGTAAAAATCTATCATCTGGGCGGCATGATCGCCAAGGAAAGCATGGCGGTGACGGGCGCCTCGGCGCTTTTATCGCTTGCCGACCTGCACTTTAACATCGCCTTTGTCAGCGCGCTGGGCTGCTCTGCGGACGGCGCTTTTTCCATCGGCGCCGCCGGCGCATCGGCGCTGAAAAACGATGTGATCCGCCGCGCAGATCTCTCCTGCATGCTGCTTGACTCCAGTAAATTCGGCGTACAGGAAACCTTTTCTTTCTGCCGGGTCGGGCAGATCAGCCATCTGATTACCGATACGGGCGCAGCGCCCGAAACGGTGTCCGCGCTTGAAAAGCTGGGCGGACACATCATTTTGGCCGATCAAAAATGATAAAACAACCATCCGGCGATCACCTGAAGCCGTTTGACAATTTCACCCTCTTTTCGTAATATTGATTTCAACAATCACGCATGAAAAGAGTGTATGCACATGGCGCTTCAGAAAGTTTCTCCCATCTGCCCCACTTCCTTCAAGGCCAAAGCGCTTTTATGGGATATGGACGGCATTCTCTTTGATACCGAAAAACGCTCCATCGATTCCATTATCGATATCATCGGCCGTCAGGGGCTTTCCATCACGCGGGAATACATCATCGCCCACATGGGCATGGGGCCCAAGGATCTGCTGCGCGCCTATCAGAATCATCTGGGGCCCACCTTTGACGCGCAGCTGTACTGGGACACTTACTGGCAAGAGCGCAATGCCCATTACGACGCCTGTGGCATGCCGCTCATGCACGGCGCGCTGGAATTGCTCAGAGCCGCGCAGGAAAAGCAGATCCCCTGCATCCTCGCCTCCTCCAGCCCGCAAAAACAGGCCATCAAAAGCCTTGAGCGCGCCGGCGTTTATGCCTATTTTTCGGGCGTTGTGGGCGGCGATATGTTTGAACACGCAAAGCCTGAGCCCGATATTTATCTGACTGCGGCGAAGCTGGCCCGCATTCCCGTCCAGGATTGCCTGGTGATGGAGGATTCGCTCAACGGCCTGATCTCCGGCCGCTCGGCCGGCACGCGCACCATCATGATCCCCGACGTCGTGCCTTACTCGGGCGCGCACATGTCCTACTGTGATTTTCTGGGCGATACGCTCACTGACGCAATAGCACTTTTATAATGGAGGTACACTGATATGCAGACCATCCGCATGCAAAAAGAAGTCCCCGTTGTGGCGCAGTATCATACCATCGTGTGCGGCGGCGGCGCGGCCGGCTGGGCGGCGGCTGTTGCCAGCGCGCGCCAGGGCAAAAAGACCGCGCTGATCGAAAAATTCTCCTTCCTGGGCGGTACGGCCACCGCCGGCCTTGTGGTGCCGCTGAGCGGCTGCTATCACAAGGAAAAGCGCGTGGTGGGCGGCATCTGCTGGGAGTTTATTAAAGAAATGGAAAAGCTGGGCGCGGCGCAGATTGAATTGCCCAAAGGCCATGTGTCCTTTGACCCGGAAATCTACAAGCTTCTCTCCTGGCGCATGGTCAGGGATGCGGGCGTAGATATTTACTCCAACTGCTACCTCTCCGGCTTTGAAAAGGACGGCAAGCGCCTAACGCACGTATTCATTGAAAGCAAGAACGGCACCGAGGCGCTCATGGGCGAAGTGTTTATCGACGCTACCGGCGACGCCGATCTTTGCCACATGGCGAACGTTGCCATGCTGCCCATCGAAAAAGAGCTGCAGCCCATGAGCATGTGCTTTGTGCTGGGCAATGTGGATGTATCGACCGATTTGCTTAAAAACAACATTCACCACGACGGCGTGGTCTGCAAGCAGTCCGTGCATACGGGCATTCATCAGTATCTGGATGAAATCGCCGAAACGGAATATGTGCCGCAATTCGGCGGCCCCTGGGTGAATACCACCATGGGCGAAGGGCTGATCGCCGTCAATATCACCCGCACGGCGGGCAACGGCGCCGACCGCGAAAGCCTGACGCAATCGGAAGAGAAGATGCGCGAAAGCGCCTTCCGCCTGGTGGAACTTTTGCGCCGCCGCTATCCGGAATTCAAGGACTGCCGCATCGTAGCAAACGCCATTCAGGCGGGCATCCGCGAAACGCGCCACATCCGCGGCCTGTACACCGCCTGCGGCCGCGAAATGCTGGACAACGTCGTTTATCCTGATTCCATCGCCTGCTGCGCGCATCCGATGGATATCCATTCCGCCACCGACAATTCGCAAACGCTCATGCATCTGCCCGTGCCCGGCCACATTCCCTACCGCGCGCTGGTGCCGCAGGAATATGACAACCTCCTCGCTGCCGGCCGCTGCATCTCGGCAGACCGCGCCTCCTACGCCTCCATCCGCGTGCAGGCCACGGTAATGGCTATCGGCGAGGCCGCCGGCATCGCCGCCGCGATGTGCAATGAACACACCGCTGCCAGGGATATAAGCATCGATGCGCTGCACGAAAAGCTGCGCGCGGCGAATGCCATTTTCTTCGCCGCAGACGCACAGTAAGGAGGTTTCCTCATGCAAACCATTGAAATGAAAAAAAGCGTGCCCGTAGTGGGCGCGTATGACGTTGTTATTTGCGGCGGCGGCCCGGCTGGCTTTATCGCCGCCATTGCCGCAGCCCGCGAAGGCGCCAAGACCGCACTGATTGAGCAGTACGGCTTCCTCGGCGGCATGGCCACGGCCGGCTTGGTTGCGCCCATCAGCGTGTTCAGCTACAATAACGCACTGGTCATCGGCGGCATTCCGTGGGAATTTATCAAGCGCCTGGAGGAAATGGGCGGCGCGCTGATCGAACAGCCGCTGCATAACATCGCCTTCGATCCTGAATTATACAAGCTCTGCGCCCAGCGCATGGTGCTTGAGGCGGGCGTTGATTTGTATATGCACTCCTATCTCACGGGCTGCGTGCGCAAAGACGGCCGCATCACGCATGTAACGATCGAAAACAAAAACGGCGCCGAAGCCATCGAAGGCAAGGTGTTTATCGACTGCACGGGCGATGCAGATCTGGCGAACATGGCAGAAGTGCCCATGCAGCCGATGAACGGCGAGCCGCTGCAGCCCCTGTCCTATTATTTCTGCCTGGACGGCGTGGATACGGACAGCGAGCTTCTCCAGTGCATGCACCACAATCGTCAGGGCGTCAACTGCCACTGCGAGCCCGTGCGCGCAAAGATGCTGGAGCTGAGCAAAATCATGGAAATGCCCACCTTCGGCGGCCCGTGGTTCTGCACGCTTCTGCGCGACGGGTGCGTCACCGTCAACACCACCCGCACGCCCGGCAACGCCTGCGATAACCGCAATTTCACCAAGGCCGAATGCAAGCTGCGCGAGGATATTTTCACCCTCGCCAAAATCCTGCGCGACAACTTTGAAGAATTCAAGAACTGCCGCGTATCCTATGCCGCTACGCAGGCGGGCGTGCGCGAAACGCGCCGCATCGTGGGCCTGCACACCATCACCGCGCAGGAATACCTGACCGCCTACGAATACGAGGACAGCATCTCCCGCGGCTGCCATCCCATCGATATTCACTCGAACAACGTGTACGAGCAGAGCGTTCATTTCCTCGAAAAGCCCGCCTATGTGCCCTACCGCGCGCTGGTGCCGGTGAATCAGCCTAACCTCCTGGTCGCAGGCCGCTGTCTGTCCGCCGACCGCCAGGCCTTTGCCTCTTTGCGCGTACAGGCCAGCGCCATGGGCGCAGGACAGGCTGCCGGCGTTGCCGCCGCCATGAGCGCGCAGCAGGCCATTGAAGTAAAAGATGTGAACGTCGCCGCCCTGCGCGATAACCTGCGCCAGAAGGGCACCGTCATTTAAGGAGGCTATCCATGCAGGCACTTGGTCTTTACCGCGTCAAAAACGATCAGCTTTCCATCAGCGAAATACTGCATCTGATCAAAAAAACGGGCTTTGATTTTATCGCCGCTTCCAGTCCCGCGCAGCTGGAAGACAATGCGCCAAACGGCTTTATGCAGACCGCCAAACGGCTGAACCTGCCCATTGATAATGTGCATCTGTCCGGCCCGCGCACCAGCACCATCTGGTATCCCGGCAGCGAGGGCGATCAGATCGTCGAGCGCTACTGCCGTGAGATCGATATTTCCCTGAACGCCGGCGTCAGGCAGGGCGTGGTGCACGTCACCTGGGGCCTTGAAACGCCGCCGCTCAACGATCTGGGCGTCGAGCGCCTCAAGCGCATCATTGCTCACGCCGAAAAAACGGGCTTTGTCATCGGCTTTGAAAATTCCGTCAGCCTGCCGCATTACGAGGCGGTGTTTGACCATATCCAGTCCGAGGCCGTGCGCTTTACCTTCGACTCGGGCCACTGGAATGAATTCTGCCGGGAGACAGATATTTACCGCCGCTACAACGAGCTGATGACTATCACGCACCTAAACGACAACGACGGCGTGCACGACATGCATGTGATTCCCTTTGACGGCTGCTGCGATTTTAAGCTGCTAGCGCCGCACCTCAAGCGCATGGACCGCCTCACCTTCGAGGTATCGGGCCTTGGCACGCGCCGCTATCCGCAGGAAGAAAAGGTGCTGCACGAAAACATGCAGCGCATGGCCATCTACGGCAATGAAGATTTCCTGAAAATCCGCGGCAGCGAGGTGGAATTGTATACCTGTCTGGATTACGAAGGATATCTCGATCGCCTGATGCAGGCCGCAAAGAAACTGCGCAAAATGATTGAAGAAGCGTAAAGATAACGCCGTCTGCGGACGGCTACACCTCGCAAGGCGCGTTAGTTCCATAATAAAAAACAGGACGGAAACCGTCCTGTTTTTTATTCCGGCTGCACGGGTGCAGTCAGCGCTTCCGTTACGATCTTTGCTCCCAGGCAAAATCCATCACAAAAGGCCTGCTCGTTTATCAGCGCTATATAATCATTCATCCGGTCACAATAACAACGAAACTGTTCTTTCGCTTCTTCTGTCAGTTCTTTTGCCAGTTCTTCCGCGTCTTGTTCCAGACAATCAGCAAGCTCTCTGACAGCCGGCTGATCCGCACCCGAATATCTGGCAGGGTCAAGTGTCCCTTTCCATATCTGCGCAATTGTTTTCGTCATAAACTCCTCCGCGCTTTTGACATTCAGTGAATGTCAATTGTGTATTCAGCATATCATATAATCCCCATATTGACAAGCACAAAATGTCAAAAGAGGGTTATAGCTATGTTCATTAACAAAGCCAGTGATGGATGCAATAATCTGTGCGGCAAGAGAATTGCCGCGCTGCGCACAAGCAAAAAGCTCTCCCAAAGAGAGCTGGCTGACAAGATGCAGTTAGTCGGCCTGGACATTGACAAAAATGCAATTCAGCGTATCGAATGCGGTAAGCGCTTTGTAACGGATATTGAGATCCTCGCGTTTGCCAAGGTTTTCGAAATCACGCCGAATGATCTGCTGCTGTAATCAAAAAGACCGCCCCAGGCGGTCTTTTGTCATTATATCAATATCCCGTTGCAGTGATCAATCTCGTGCTGGATGATCTGCGCCGTCCAGCCGGAAAACTGCTGCGACTGCGTTTGCCCAAAGGCATTTTCAAAGCGCACGGTGATTTTTTCATAGCGCTTTGTTTTGCGCGTGCCCATCAGCGACAGGCACCCTTCCTCAGCCTCATACTCACCGCTTTTGGCAATGATCTCGGGATTCATCATCGTCTTAATCATCCCCGCGTCGTCAAACACAATCACGCGCTTCCGCACGCCGATCATATTAGCCGCCATTCCTACGCATTCCTTGCGGTGATACACAAGGGTATCCACCAGATCCTGCAGCGTCCTGATATCCGATCGGTCCGCCCGGTCGGATTTCTGCGACAGAAACATGGGATCATGCATGATTTCTCTAACCATGCTGCCTCCTTAAATATGCACGCGGTAATTGTAGTGTGTGGGCAGATGCTCGCTATAAATATGCGCGTCGTTGGAATAGGTGAGCATGCGCGGAATGCACACACCCTCGCACTCTGCAAATTCTACCACCGTTACGCCGGTGTGGCTCATATCTGTGCGCTGGGACAATTCGGAATACGAAATATCCAGCAGACTGCTGAGAAACAGCCTGCCAAAGCCTGCATGCGCAAAAAGCGCAATCCGGTCAGGATTATTGCGCAGCACGCGATACAGCCCGGCCTCGCGGTCATGCTCATAGCCCAGCTCCAGCATCCATTCATCCACATGTTTGTCCACACGCTCTACGCCCGCCTTAAACTGATCGCGCCACTGCGCAAGGCCGGGATGCTCATACCATTTATCAGTAAGCATGCGGCATTCCTTGCTGGCAAAAATGCGGCGGATGGGCATGTAATCCATCGACCACATGCGTCTTCCCTCTTCATCCACCACCAGCATATCCCGATAGGCATGCTTTTCATGGCACCAGTCCATCTGTACGATTTCTTTTTTCAATATTTCAGAAAGCGGCAGCGCCGTCTGATAGGCACGGGTGGAGGTGGAAGAATAAATCCTGTCGATACCATGCTGCGCAATGCGGCGGCCGACCGCCTCTGCCTGACGATGTCCCAGCGGCGTCAGGGCATCCGGACGATAGGTAGGATCTCCATGGCGCACATAATAAAGAATCATTTTTCCTTTCCTTCTTTCTTTTGCAATTTCTGACAGTATTGCGTACACAGCTTATCCGTGCAGTTATCGCATTTAAGCGCCACATTGGATCCCCACCAGAAGCGCTCCGGATGAAAAAGCACCGCCGTTTCCCAGGTCAGCCACACCACCAGCGACATCGCCAGCAGGCTGACAGAATACAGGCTGCCCACATAAATCATGGGCGTAAACATCATCAGATGATCCCAGTTGAAAATACGGCAGGTGGTGCAGCAGCGGTTTTTCAGCAAAAGCCTGAAGGGACACCAGAACAATACGCAGATCAAATCGCATACATAAAATGTAACAGAAATCATAAACAGCGCGGTATTATTCAGTATTCCCGCATGCCACAAAATGCCGATCAACACAATCAGCCCCGCCCAGATCAGCAGAATATTTCCCGCCATGCGGCTGGTGGTCAGCACATAGTTTTTCAGCGCTGCCGCGCCATCCTTTATTTTTCCGGGAACAAAATACTGTCTGAACAGCTTCTTGGAGCCCAGCGCCAGATTGCGCTTGGCCGGAATCAGCTGTCCGAGCATATCCGCCATCCAAACGCCCCACAGCAGATGCAGCGGCGAAAACTCCAAGGCAAAAGCGCCCTTTTCCAATACAGAAAAAACGCTTTGATCCGTCACGCAGAAATATACGCCCAACGCCCAAATGATGATCCTGCCCGCCAGGCGCATCATGTAAATCCTTCTTAAGCGCGAAATGTTGCTTCACCCTTCCTGCATACTCCATATAAAACCATTATATAATATACAGGAAGAAACTCCTTTTTTCAACAATTACAGTTGCAAAATCCTTTTTTCGTTATCGAATAAGCTTTCCACATTTTTAACCATTTTTTGTTATTTTTATCATCCTTTCATACTTTTTTTATGGAAAAACGAACAAATTCTCTTGATTATCATTATATCATATGGTATAATGAGCCCACAAAAATACAGTAAACAAATTTTCTTTCACATGAAATTGTGTATACATTTGTCGAAAACCGCGCTCATTCTTGATCCCTGCGCATGAGTATGCGTAGAAATAAATTTTCCATAAAGGAGAAACGACTATGAAGAAGTTCCTTGCTCTGGCGCTGGCCCTCATCATGATGCTGGCCGTGTCCGCCCCCGCCCTCGCCGCTCAGGACGCGTATGTGTTCTGGTACACCTTCGGTGACGTGTATCTCTCTACCGTCCGTGACGCCATGGACGTCGAAATGAAGGAAGAGGGCCTCAACGCCATCAACCAGGATGCCAACGGCCAGCAGGCCACCCAGACTGACCAAGTCAACACCGCTCTGGTGTCCGGCGCTTCCGCTCTGGTCATCAACGTGTGCGAATCCGGCTCCATCGGCGTTGCCGAAACCCTGCTGAACGCTGCCAAGGCTTATGATCTGCCCTGCGTGTTCTTCAACCGCGCTCTGTCCACCGATGACGCCGAAGTTAAGGCGCTGCTGGATTCTTACGAGAAGACCGTCTTCGTCGGCACCCTGTTTGATCAGGCCGGCAAGATGCAGGGCGACATGATCGGCCAGTACGTTCTGGACAACTACGATGCCATCGACCTCAACGGCGACGGCGTTATCACCTACGTGATGTTCAAGGGCGACGAAGCCAACCAGGAAGCCATCTTCCGCACCCAGTACGGCGTGGAAAATGCTGACGCGATCCTGACCGCCGCCGGCAAGCCCGCTCTGAAGTTCTACGACGAAGGCAACGCCTCCAAGTACCTGGTTGACCTGAACGGCACCTGGTCCAACACCGCTTCCTTCGAGTACATGCAGACCATCCTGGCTCAGTACAACGAAGCCAACGGCAACATGGTTGAGCTGGTTATCGCCAACAACGACGACATGGCTCTGGGCGCTGTGAACGCTCTGACCGTTGCCGGCTACAACACCGGTGAAGAAGGCGCCAAGGTCATCCCCGTATTCGGCGTTGACGCTACTGACGCTGCCAAGGAACTGATCGCCAACGGCCGCATGGTCGGTACCATCAAGCAGGATAACGTAGGTATGGCTGACGCCGTTGCTCACATCACTGCCAACCTGGTAAACGGCAAGGATAAGTTCGATGCTCTGAACGAGAACTACACCATCGTTGACGGCTGGATGGTTGCCATTCCTTACGCTGTATACACCGGCGAATAATCGTTTTCAGTAATCCCCATCGGTGGAGGAGTTCTCCGTGAGCTCCTCCGCTTTCTCATACATGAGGCAGCGGGGAATTTTCACCGAAAGGAGCCATACGCATGGCAGAGCAAAACATTCTTCTGCGCATGGAAGGCATATGCAAAACCTTTCCCGGCGTTAAGGCGCTGGACAACGCTCAGCTGACCGTGCGCAAAGGCACCGTGCATGCCCTGATGGGCGAAAACGGCGCCGGTAAGTCCACACTGATGAAGTGCCTTTTCGGCATCTACTCCAAGGATGCCGGCCATATCTATCTGGATGGCAAGGAAATTAACTTCAAAAACTCCCGCGAAGCGCTTGATAACGGCGTGGCCATGGTGCATCAGGAACTGAACCAGGCCCTCAAGCGCAACGTTATGGACAACATCTGGCTGGGCCGTTACCCCAAGATGGGTTCCGGCAAGCTGCCCGTCGTCTCTGAAAAGAAGATGTACGACGCCACCATGAAGGTGTTTGATGAACTGGGCGTGAAGGTCAATCCCAAGACCGTCATGAGCACCATGCCCGTTTCTCAGCGCCAGATGGTCGAAATCGCCAAGGCGGTTTCCTTCAACTCCAAGATCATCGTGCTTGACGAGCCTACCTCCTCTCTGACCGAGACCGAAGTTGAGCACCTTTTTGAAATCATCAACATGCTCAGGGACCGCGGCTGCGGCATCATCTACATCTCCCACAAGATGGAAGAAATCCTGCGCATCTCCGATGACGTCACCATCATGCGCGACGGTCAGTACATTGCCACCCGCGCCGCCAAGGACCTGACGATGGATGAGATCATCCGTCTGATGGTAGGCCGCGAGCTGACCAACCGCTTCCCGCCCAAGGATAATGTCGTCTCCAACGAAAACATCATGGAAGTACAGGGTATCACAGCCATGTATTCCCACCTCAAGGATGTTTCCTTCTCCCTCAAAAAGGGCGAAATTCTCGGTGTTGCTGGCCTTGACAGCTCCGGCCGTACCGAGCTGCTGGAGAATATCTTCGGCTATGCCACCAGAAAATCCGGCAAGCTCTTTAAAAACGGCAAGCCTATCGGCAATAAAACATCACGCGAATCGATTCAGAACGGCTTTGCCCTGCTCACAGAGGAACGCCGTGCCACGGGTATTTTCGGTATTCTGAATATCCAGGAAAACACGGTTATCTCCAGCCTGAAGAAGTATCTTAATTACGGCTTCGTCCTCAGCAACAAAAAGATGGCGGAAAAGACCAAGTGGTCCATTGACGCCATGCATATCAAAACGCCCTCGCAGAAGACCAAGATCCGCTCGCTCTCCGGCGGCAACCAGCAGAAGGTCATCCTTGGCCGCTGGCTGCTGACCCAGCCCGATATTCTGCTGCTGGATGAACCCACCCGCGGTATCGACGTTGGCGCCAAGTACGAGATCTATCAGCTGATACTGGATCTGGCCAAGCAGGGCAAGTCGGTTATCATGGTATCTTCCGAAATGCCCGAACTCCTGGGCGTGTGCAACCGTATCCTCGTCATGTCCGGCGGCCGTCTGGCCGGCGAAGTGAACGCCGATACCGCCACGCAGGAAGAAATCATGACCCTGGCTGCCAAATACGCATAAGAAGGAGTGACAAGCATGCAAAACTTCAAGGCCCTGAGCAATAAGGACAAAGGCCGCTATATCGCCAACTGGATGCTGGATCATGCGATGATCATCATCATTATCCTGATGGCCATCTACGTCCAGAGCCAGAAACCCGCTTTCTTTAAGATTCCCTCCCTGGTGAACATTCTCTCTCTGACCGCTGTTCGTCTGCCCATGGCGCTGGGCGTTGCCGGCTGTATCATCCTGGCCGGTACCGACTTGTCTGGTGGCCGCGTCGCCGGTCTGACCGCCTTCATCTCTGCTATTCTTTTGCAGAAGGCCGGCGCTTCGGGCAAGTTCCTGCCCAACCTGACCCCTCCCAACCTGCTGCTGGTCATCCTGGCTGTCATGGCGATTGGCGCCATCGTCGGTCTGGTCAACGGCTTCTGCATGGGTAAGTTCAAGCTCCATCCCTTCATCGTTACCCTGGCTACGCAGATGATCACCTACGGCGTGTATCTGACGGTCTCCGGTTCCAAGCAGATTTCGAGCCTGGACACCAGCTACACCACCAGTTTCGTCACCAAGTCTCTGTTCAAGATTGGCCCCACCTCTGTGCCTATGTACGTGCTGCTCGCCATTATTCTGACGGCTATTGTGTGGTTTATCTGGAATAAGACGACCTTTGGCAAGAACATGTTCGCTGTCGGCTCCAACGAAGAAGCCGCCCGCGTATCCGGCGTTAATGTGCTGCTCACCATCGTCGGCGTATTCATGATGGCCGGCGCGCTGTACGGCTACACCGGTTTCGTGGAAGCTGCCCGTCTGGGCGGTTCTACCGCTACGCTGGGTCTGAACTACGAATCCGACGCCATCGCGGCTGTTGTTATCGGCGGCGTATCCTTCGTCGGTGGTACCGGTAAAATCAGCGGCGTTATCCTGGGTGTGTTCATGATGCAGCTGATCATGTCCGGCATGACCTTCCTGGGCATCTCCGGCAACGTTACCTACATCATCAAGGGCGCCGTCATCCTGGTCGCCTGTATCCTGGATATGCGCAAGTACATGGTCAAGAAGTAAGCGCAAGCAAAAAAAGAAGTGCCGAAAGGCACTTCTTTTTTGTTTACAGCTGCAGCAGCCGCTGCGCATTTTTGCCTAAAATATTTTCTTTTTCCGCTCCGGTCAACGGCAGGCTGCGGATATCCTCCACGCTCTTTTTCTGATCCGTCCAGGGACTGTCTGTGCCAAAAAGCACGCGTTCGCTGCCAAAGGCACGCACCAGGCGGCAGAAGTCCTCCTCAGACAGCAGTTTCCTTTCCTCATCGCTGTAGTCATCCGCGTGAAGCGGCGTAATCTCCCCCAGCGAAAAGGCCGTGTCAATCAGCACGCTTTCCTGCGGCAAAAGCTTTTCAACCGCCCGCCAGTTGCGCCAGCCGCCCATGTGCGCCAGCACCAATTGCACGGGCCCAGCTGCCCGCAGCGCGCGCACGATCATCTCCGGGCTGCATCGCACTTCGCCCGGAAAGCCAATATCGTCGCCCGCGTGCATGATCACTGTCAGCCCCAGTTCACCTGCGCGCGCCAGAATGCGCACGAAACGCTGATCATCAATATCCACGCCCTGATATACAGGATGAATTTTGATGCCCTTCAACCCTGCCGCTGCTATGCGCTCCAGCTCCTCCTGCCAGTATTCGCAGTCCGGATGCATGCAGCCAAAATAAATCAGGCCGTCTTTTCCCGTCAGCTGTATGGACACATCGTTCATCGAGCGCACCTTGATGGGATTAGTCGCCACCGGCAGCACCACACTGTAATCAATCCCCGCGCGCGGCATGGACTCCTTCAGTCCCTGCACCGTGCCATCGCTGAAGGGCGTAATGCGTCCAGCGTGCTTGAGCTTATCAATCGCTGCCGCAGCAATTCTATCCGGGAATGTATGCGTGTGCAAATCAATGATCATGTTGTCGCCTCCGCAAAATCCAGCAGAATTTTCTTCATTTTCTCCAGCGTCTCCTGCAGCATATCCGCATCCCGCTGCGTATATTCGCCCACCACGCACAAAATGCACTGTCCGTCAAAGCTGGCAGCCGATATCTGCATATTGGGCTTTCTTTTGAGCGGCCCGCCAAAAAGTCCTTCCTCCGGCGTTATACCGCCCATTTGCAGCGGCGCACAGGCGATATTGCCCAGGTTGGTTATTCCTACCGACATATTGGCATAAACGCGCCCCGCTACCCGCAAAAGCAGACCCAGCGGCAGCGTCCGCGCCGCGCCATGCAGGAGCGGCAATCCCTCCATGCCAGCCAGCGGCTCTTCCTTAAATCGCTTTGTCTGCGCGCACACCAGCGAAAGCGTATCGTCAAACTGCTCCGGAACGCCGTCGCGCAGCGCCGTGGGCATGGAGCCGGCCATATTGCACAGGCCCTCTGATTCTCCCTGCGGGCAGTAGCGGCGCAAATCCATCATACTCATCACGCTGACGGGCTGCTGATGACCTATCTCCTCCCGATCTGCCAGCGCCTGATAGCAGGCCGCCAGCAGCGCATCGTTAAAGGTAGCTTTCCTTTCCTTCGCCCGCGCCCTGATGCGCTGCATCTCTTCGCGCTCAATCCGGCAGCCCACCAGCCGCTTTTCGCCAGCCTCCGCATCCGCAAAGGGATATATTGTCTTCACGCCCGTCATGGGATTTTTCAGCAGCGATCTTACTTCATGCGAATGTAGGTGCTCATACATCTGTTCTGCCGCACGGCTGCCGTTTTTCACCTGCAGCGCCTGCGTATGGCCATCCCGCAGCAGCAAATTATACGCTTCGCAGATCTTTTCCAGCAAATATTTGCCGTCGCCGCCATCCACGCACAAATGGCTGATGCGCACGGCCAGCGCCGCTTCGCTGCTGCTTTGCGCCAGCGTGCAGTGCATTTGCGTTTTGCTGTCCGGCGCAATGCCCGCAAGCGCAGCTGTAACCGCCGCATCCGTCGGCTGCTCCGTTTCCAGCGCCGTAAAATAATCCGCCTGTGCATATTGCGCATTCACGCGCCAGTAGGCCGTGGTATGCCCCGCCACAAAAGAAGCGTGCAGCACATCCACGCTGCTCACCACTGCCTGCACAGCACGGGCAAGAATTTCCTCCTCCAGCCGGCCCGGATAGCGCAGCACAAAGCGGATGGTATTGTCATTGAACGCATGGGCCAGGTACTGCATTTTTTCTCCCGTCCCGGCCAATTGACAGGATTTCAAAAACATCGCATTTCTCTTTCGTTAAAAAGCCTTGAATTTCTCCACAGCCTTGCGCACCAGGCGATACGCCGGCCCCTCCAGTTCCTTTTGTACATTTTTCAGTTCATCGCGAATGGCAATATGCTGCGGGCAGTGCTTTTCGCACAGACCGCAGCCAATGCAGTTGGACGCCGCGGTAGATGTTTTGCGCAGCGCCGTGCACTTGATATACTCCACCACTGCCCAGAATTTATTCTCGGCATAGCGGCCGTTATAGGCGGCAAACGCGCCGGGAATATCCACATGCCTTGGGCAGGGCATGCAATAAGCGCAGCCCGTGCAGCCCACCTTCATTTTGGCATTGATGGCCGAAACTACCTTTTTCAGCATCGCCTCTTCTGCTTCGCCCATCTCGCCGATTTCAACCGTTGAAGCCGTATGAATATTATCCGCTACCATCTCGCTGGAATTCATGCCCGACAGCACGCAGGTAACTTCTTTTTGATTCCACAGCCAGCGAAAGGCCCACTGCGCCGGCGTATGCTGCACAGGATATTCTGCAAAAATTTTGTGCGCATCAGAAGGCAGTTTATTCACCAGCTTGCCGCCGCGCAGCGGTTCCATGATCATCACCGGCAAGCCCTTTTTGTGCGCATACTGCAGCCCGCGCCGGCCGGCCTGGGAGTGCTCATCCAAATAATTATACTGAATCATGCACATATCCCAGTCATACTCGTCAAGCAGGCGGCAGAACATCTCCGTATTTCCGTGATAGGAAAATCCCACCTGGCGAATCTGACCGTTCTTTTTCTTTTCTTCAAGCCATTCTTCAATGCCCAGTTCCTTCAGCCTTGCAAAGGTATCCACATCCGAAAGCATGTGCATCAGATAATAATCAATATAATCCGTCTTCAGGCGCTTTAATTGCTCCTGAAACATCTTTTCCAGTCCTGCCACGCTCTTGATCAGATAATGCGGCAGCTTGGTGGCAATATGCACCTTTTCGCGCACGTTGTTTTTGTGCAGAATATCGCCCAGCGTGCTTTCGCTGCCGGGATAAATATAGGCCGTATCAAAATAATTAACGCCCGCCGCAATTGCCGCCATCACCTCGCGCTCTGTCTCTGCCTTATCGCTGGGAAAGCGCATGCAGCCAAAGCCGAGGATTGACAAATCATGACCGTATTTATCTTTTCTGTAATTCATTTTTCTCCCTCCAGGCAGGAAAGCACAATCTCCTCCAGCGCTTCGTACGTCAATGAGCCGATCTGATTATACACAATCACGCCGTTTTCATCCAATACCACCGTCTGCGGCAGCATCATGGAGCCGTCAAAGGAGGCAATGACCGATCCATCCGCATCCAGTGCAAAGGGAATCTGATAATCATAACCCGCCAGATATGCTTCCACGTCCTCCGTCACCAGTTCGGAGTGAATCGCCACCACCGATACCTCATCCGGATACGCTTTTTGCAGCGCGTCAAAGTACGGCAATTCCTTCACGCACGGGCCGCACCACGTCGCCCAGAAATTGATCACCTGCACGCGGCCCAGCTGCCCGCCCGATGCATACACGCCGCCGTCATAGCGCTGCACAGTGAAATCCTGCGCGCGCATGCCTACCTCGCTGCCGACCGCCACATCTATTTTTTCTTCCGCCGGTATATGCGCAGCCGCCAATACGATCACAAGCGCCAGCAGCGCTGCAACCCAGGCAGCGGCACGCTTTTTCTTCGGGGGCTTTTCTTCATTTCCATGCAGGGTGATTTTTCCCGCCTTGATGGAAATCGCCTTCGTCGGACATTCCTTCATGCATTCGCCGCATTGGATACACTCATGGTCGCCCACATACCGCACGTCCATCTGACAATTCCGCACGCACTTGCCGCAGTGCACACAGGCGCTTTTATCCACCCGCACGCCCACAATTGCCACGCGGGCAAACAGGCCGTAAATTGCGCCCAGCGGGCACAGAAAACGGCAGAACGCGCGGTACAGAAACATGCACAGCACCAGAATAACGACCAGAATCAGCACTTTATTGGCAAACAGCGCGCCCAGCATGGAAAATAGCCCGGCGTTATCAGGATGTGCAAGCAGCGCAGCCGCGCCCTGCAGCGTGCCTGCCGGGCAAATATATTTGCAAAATGCCGGCAGCGGATAATCCTTCAGCCCGTACCACAGCGGAATCAGCACAACAAACACAATCAGAATGATATATTTGAGATATGACAGCGCCTTTGTTAGGCGGCTCTTTTTTATTTTGGGCACGGGAATTTTGTGCAAAAGCTCCTGCAAAAGACCAATCGGGCACAAAAATCCGCAGATCGTACGGCCCAGAATAATGCCGAAAAGCAGTAAAATGCCCAGCACATAATGCGGCGCGCGTTTGCCGCTGGTCGCCAGCGCATTTTGCAAGCTGCCCAGCGGGCAGGCGCCTACCGCGCCGGGACAGGAATAGCAATTCAGCCCCGGCACGCACACAGCCTTCATGGGGCCGGTATAGATTTCTCCCTGAATAAAGCCCCTGGCATGGGCATTGTACAGCAGCGCGGCATACAGCTGGATGAGCCGCCGCTGGCTGGGCAGATGCACTTTACCCAAGGCCAATACACTCCGTGCAGATATTGATCGCCTTGACCAGTACATCCCACAGTCCGCCGTTTGCGATCCCCAGCCCGATCAGCACAGCAGCCAGTGCAATCATCACGCCGCGCAGGATATTCCTTGAGCGTGATGACATTTCCCTTTCACGATAAGGAGTGTTCTGCTGCGCATCCCGACAGGTGCGCCGGCAGTTTTTCAGCATTTTCACCAGCAAAATCCTTCCTGCCCTGCAGGGCAAAAAATATGCTTCTATTATATCACGCGCAGCTTTTGTGCACAACCCGGCAAGCGCCTGTCTCATGGCTTGCAAGCCCATTTTATCCCTTGACAGGTTGTTTTCTATCAAGCTATAATAAAAAATGGTATGTTTTGATTTTACGGTGAAATGAGGATGACCCCTTTGAAACGCCTGCTGATACTCCTGGCCATGATGCTCAGCCTTATGATATCTTCCGCGCTGTGTGAAGACAGCGACGTAGAGGTGCAGCTTGACGCCCAGCACGTTGCATTTTCCTTTGCCATTGAAGGCGAACAGTACGCTTATGTACAGGTAACCACGGAAAATGACGTCGGCAAACAGCTGCTTTACAGCGAAAACGGTCAGTTTTCCGGCGCCATGGCGCTGCCCAACTGCTTTGAGCCCTCTCAGCTGACCATTGACGTGATGAAGCTCAACGGCCGCCGCGTGTATCGCCATACCGACAAAACCGTAGAGGTTATCAGCACTGACGCCGCCGCACCGCAGGACGAATCCGTCCGTCCCGCCGCCAAAGCGTATGATGTCAACATCACCATGACCGACGGCGGCTTTGATTATTCCTTCAATGTGCCCGGCCGCGACGAAGTGTTCCTGCGCTGCAAAAGCGCCCAGGAAACACACACCTTCCATCTGTATGCCGATAAGGACTACACCTACTCCGGCCATGTGCAGATGCCCTTTACCTTCCCCTACGACACCGTAACCATCACCATCCTCACCGCCAACAGCAACCATCAGCTGTTCAAGGATACCTACACCGCTCACTATACGCCGCTGCCCGCTGTCAACCAGGCCGCCGCAGGCCGCCTCAAGGGCGTGGTCGTCTGCATCGATCCCGGTCACCAGGAGCAAACCAAAGAAGAAACCGTGCGTCTGGCGCCCAATTTCAAAAAGACCACCACCACCACCGTGGGCATGGCCAAGGGCATGGTAACCAACCGCCGCGAATCCATCGTGGTGCTGGAAATTGGTCTCATGCTGCGCAATGCGCTGCTGAAGGAGGGCGCTACCGTCATCATGACGCGCGAAACGCAGGATATCTTCGTCGGCATGCTGGAGCGCGCCGATATTCCCAATAATGCCGGCGCAGATTTTGTGCTGCGGCTGCACTGCAACAACCGCGCCGACGAAACCGTGCAGGGCATCGCCATTTATTGCCCGTATCAGTCCTCCTATGCCATGGAAGTAGCAGATGAGGATACCTACCGCGAAATGGGCAATATCCTGCTCTCTGCCATGCAGGAAACCACCGGCCAGACCAAGGGCAAATGCACGCTGAGCAACAATTATGTAGGCAACAACTGGTCCAAAATGCCCTCTTTCCTGGTGGAAATGGGCTACATGTCCAACCGCAAAGAGGATCTTCTCATGTCCGCCTCGCCTGTCTACCAGCAAAAGCTGGTGGACGGCATGGTAGAAGGCATTTACGAACTGTCCATCATGCGCGGACTGATTCAAGAATAAACGATAAGAAAGGCTAATCCCGTGTCTGAAATCCAACAAAAACCTTTTTCTTCGCTGGATATTTCCAGCGAAGTGCTCAAAGCCGTCGATAAGATGGGCTTTAAATTCATGACCCCCGTGCAGGAAGAAACCATTCCTGTGATGATGGACGGCCATGATATCATTGCGCTGGCGCCCACCGGCACCGGCAAAACCTGCGCCTTCGGCATCCCGATGCTGGAGTACCTGCAGCTCAACGACACCGACATTCAGGAATTGGTGCTCGCCCCCACGCGTGAATTGGCCGTGCAGATTGCCGATGAGCTCACCGCTTTGGCCCGCTTCATTCCCGGTGCGCGCATCGCAACGCTCTACGGCGGTCAGCCCATCCCCAAGCAGATCCAGCAGCTCAAGCGCAAGCCGCAGATCGTGGTGGCCACACCCGGCCGTCTCCTGGATATGATGAAGCGCGGTCTGGCCGACATCCGCCGCATCCACACGATGGTGCTGGACGAGGCCGACGAAATGCTCAAGATGGGCTTTGTCAAGGACGTGACCAAGATCATTGAAGCAACTCCCAAGGACCGTCAGCTGGTGATGTTCTCCGCCACCACCAATAACGATGTGATGACCATGAGCTGGAAATTCCAGTATGAGCCCGTAGAAATCACCATCGCCGCTGTGGACGAAAACAAGCCCAAGATCACCCAGTATGTGATCGAGGCCGACCGCAAAAACAAGGAAGAGCGCCTCGAGTACCTGCTGGACGCCGATGAATACCGCCGCGTGATGATCTTTGCCAACACCAAGTCGATGACGCAGCGGCTGTGCGACCATCTGCAAAAGAAGGGCTACGGCGCTCAGTGCATTCACGGCGACATTCCCCAGGGCAAGCGCAACCGCACGCTGGAGGACTTCCGCCGCGGAAAATTCCCCTACCTCATCTGCACGGATGTGGCCGCCCGCGGCATTGACGTGGATGACGTGGAAGCCGTCATCAACTACGACCTGCCGCAGGAAAATGAGTATTACACGCACCGCATCGGCCGCACAGGCCGCGCGCGCCGCCATGGCGTTGCCATCACGCTGATGAGCTTCCAGGAATCTGTCCGCATGGATGAAATCCTGCGCTATCTGCAGGGAGACAAGCCCGAAAAGCTGGAGTTTGACGACATGGGCATCCTGCGTCATCAAAACGGCGAAGCGTTTTTTGACAACATCTGATATAGCGCCGTCCCCGGACGGCGTTTCTCTTTATGAGGGAAATCACTATGAAAAAATCCGACCGTCAACATCTGCTTCTGCACGAAAAAAGCATTTACAAAGCCTTTGCTATCCTGGCTACGCCTGTATTTTTCGCCAACATGCTCAAGTCCTTCCACGATCTGGTGGATACCTATTTTATCGGCCAGATGGAAAACTCCGTGCAGGCGCAGGCCGGCATATCGATCGCCTGGCCGCTGCTCAATATCCTTATGTCGCTGGTCACGGGGCTGTGTGTGGCAGGTGTTGCCGTCATCAGCCAGTATAACGGCGCGGGCGAAAAAAAGCGCAGCCGGCAGTTTTCGATGCTGCTGCTGGAGCTTGCCGCCTTTATGGGCGTCCTCCTGAATGTGCTGGTCTATTTTCTCTCGCCCACCATCCTTACATGGATGGGCGCCAAAGACCAGCCCGGCGTATATGAGGAAGCGCTCACCTATCTGCGTGTGCGCGCCTTTGAAATGGTTCCTTTCCTGCTGTTTTCCGCCTTCCAGGCCATCCGCCAGGCGCGCGGCGATACACAAACGCCCGTTACGCTGTCCTTTATCGCAGTGGGCATCAATATCGTGCTGACGGGATACTTTGTGCAATTCTGCGGCATGGGTGTATTGGGCGCTGCGCTGGCGACCGTCATCGGTCAGGCTGCTATCCTGCCCATCGCCCTGTATCTGCTCTTCAGTCACCGCGGTGATCACATGACGGTGCACGACTTTTATTTCAACGCCAGCGATATGGCGCATTTGTTCCGCATCGCCGCGCCCTCTGCCGGCAGCCAGGCGCTCAGCTCGCTGGGCTTTCTGGTGCTGCAGTCCATCATCCTGAGCTATGGCGCTGTCGTCGCGGCCGCATTCAGCATCGGCAACAAAGTCTCGAACATACTGCTGATGCCCATGATGGCGCTGGGCAGCGTGCTGGCTGCTTTCATCGGACAGAACGTCGGCGCAGCCAACCCCGACCGCGCGCGCCGCGCCTACCGTGTCAGCCGTAATCTGGCGCTCATCATCTCCATTGTGGGCGCCGCCGCCATTTATCCCTTCCGCGAAAACATTCTTTCCCTGCTCACCAACAGCGAAGAAACGCTCGCTGTAGCGATGGAATATATTTTCTGGGTGCTGCTCACCCAGCCGCTGATGGGCATGTTCCAGAATTACATGGGCGTGTTCAACGGCTCGGGCAACACACGCTATTCCTTCATCATGGCCGTCATCCGTCTGTGGGGCATCCGTCTGCCGCTGATCTATATCTTCAAAACCTTCACCGATATCGGCCGCAACGGCGTGTGGTATGCCATGGTAATCAGCAATTTTATTATGATCTTCTTTGGCCTGTACCTGCTTAAAAAAGTCACGTACGAGCCCATCATCCGCGATAAAAAAGTAGCCAAACAAGCCTGAATATGGTATAATCCTTACAGAAAATTCATTCCGAGGAGGAATTCATTATGATTCTCACCGCCAATACCGTTGCCAAGCTCCTGGACCACAGCACCCTGCAGCCCTTCCTCACGCAGGAAGACATCCGCAAGGGCTGCGAACTGGCCCTCAAATACAACACCGCCACCGTCTGCGCCCGCCCGCAGGATATGCCTCTGGTTTCTTCCATGCTGAAGGGCAGCGGCATTCTGCCCTGCACGGTGATCGGCTTCCCGCACGGCTCGCATACCATGGAAGCCAAGCTCTTTGAAGTAAAGCAGGCCCTCAAGGACGGCTGCGAGGAGCTGGACATGGTCATCAACATCGGCCGCATGCTGGCGGGCGAATATGACTACGTCGAAAAGGAAATCAAAATGCTGGCCGACGCCTCTCACGACGGCGGCGCCATCCTCAAGGTGATCATCGAAACCTGCTTCCTTTCTGATGAACAGAAGGTGAAGGCCTGCCAGCTTTCCGAAGCCGCCGGCGCGGATTTTGTCAAGACCAGCACGGGCTACGGCACTGCGGGCGCGAAGATTGAAGATGTAAAGCTGATGCGCCAGACCGTATCCGAGCGTGTACGCGTCAAGGCCAGCGGCGGCATCCGCAATCTGGACACCGTCCTTTCCGCCTATGCCGCCGGCGCTGCCCGTTGCGGCGTATCCGCTACCGAAGCGATCATGGTGGAAGCTATCAAGCGCGAAGCCGAAGGTACGCTGATTCTGCCCGAAAACCTCACCGAAATGAGCGGCGGCTATTGATCGTCCTGCAATTCTTCCAACTTTTGTCACAGTTTCGACCTTGACAATGCAAGTCAACTGTGCTACCATGCCAAAGACAACCAAATGCGTGTCCTTTAACCAGGTCCAGTGAGGCCGGGAAGGCTGCATAGCGTATGCTTTGTGCGTATCTGCGCCTTGCCCTGCCCGGGTAAGGCGTTTTTTCATGAAGGCGCGCAGGTTGATCTTACCTTATCGGAGGGATACCAATGAAACTGGTATACGATGTGCATCAGACTCCCCCGCTCAAGAAGAACCTGATCTACGCCTTCCAGCAGCTGCTGGCCATCATGGCGGCCACCCTGCTGGTGCCCGTGCTGGCTGACGCTTCTGGCGTTTACCTCAATCAGCCCGCTGCGCTGATGGGCGCCGGCTTCGGCACGCTGTTCTACATCTTCATGACCAAGAAGAAGAGCCCCGTTTTCCTGGGTTCGTCCTTCGCCTTCATCTCCCCCCTGGCCGGCGCCTGCGCTTTCGGCTTCATGGGCATCTTCCTGGGCGCGCTGTTCGCGGGCCTGGTATATGTAGCCATCGCCCTGGTCATCCGCAAGACCGGCTCTGCCTGGGTTAACAAGCTCCTGCCCCCCGTTGTAATCGGCCCCACCGTCGCCCTGATCGGTCTTTCTCTTTGCGGCAGCGCTGTGAACAACCTGAACAACACCGCCGCCGGCACTTACAGCCTGGTGCATATCGTGATCGGCGTAATCGCCTTCCTGATCACCGTGTATGCCTCCACCAAGGGCTCCAAGGGCATGAAACTGATCCCCTTCGTGATCGGTATCCTGGGCGCTTATGCCATCGCGCTGGTGCTCACCTTCATCGGCAAGGCGATGAACGTCGCTGCCCTGCAGATCGTCAATCTGGCTGCCTTTGAGGGCATGGGCCTGATCCACGTTCCCAGCCTGAACTTCGTTGGCATGTTCAAGGAAGGCTTCTCCAAGTTCAGCAGCTTCGGCGATGTCGTCAGCGTATTCATGCTGTTCGCGCCCGTTGCGTTCGTTGTTCTGGCCGAGCACATCGCCGACCACAAGAACCTGTCCTCCATCATCAACCGTGACCTGATCACCGATCCCGGTCTGGATCACACCCTGCTGGGCGACGGTATCGGCTCCATCATCGGTTCCTTCTTCGGCGGCTGCCCCAACACCACCTACGGCGAGTCCGTCGGCTGCGTGGCCATCACCGGCAACGCCTCCATCTCCACCATCGCGATCGCCGCGATCTACTGCATCATCCTGTCCTTCTTCGATCCCTTCGTGGCGTTCGTTAACTCCATCCCCTCCTGCATCACCGGCGGCGTGTGCATCGCCCTGTACGGCTTCATCGCTGTAAGCGGCCTTAAGATGGTGCAGCATGTGGACCTCAATGACAACCGCAACCTGTTCGTTGTGGCTGCCATCCTGGTACCCGGCATCGGCGGCCTGACGCTGAACCTCGGCCCCGTGACCATCTCCTCCATCGCCACCGCCCTGATCCTGGGCATCATCGTGAACGTGGTGTTCAACAAGCGCACCGGCGAAGAAAAGGCCGAATAAGCTCAAAGATCAAACGCCGCCGAAAAAAGCGGCGTTTTTTCTTATTTCTTAACAAAATCAAGGCAAAAAATTCTCAAACACATGTTTACAAACCACGCTGGTCATGATAAAATGATAGGCGTGGTTTTTTGAACCGTTCACGCGGGCTGCCGAAACTCCAACGGCTTTCTGCGTGTGCGGCGATTATGAATGAGGGGCAACCACCCCCAAGAGGAGGAAGACACATGTCTGAGAAGATCAACAAGGCTGAAATCATGGCGAAGTATGCCCGTCACGAGGGCGACACCGGTTCTCCGGAAGTCCAGGTCGCGCTGCTGACCGCCAGAATCAACCACCTGAACGAGCACCTGAAGAGCAACAAGAAGGACCATCACAGCCGCCGTGGCCTGCTGCTGATGGTTGGTCAGCGCCGTGGTCTGCTGGATTACCTGAAGAAGACCGACATCGAGCGCTACCGTGCGCTGGTCGCTCAGCTGGGTCTGCGCAAGTAATTTGCGCCTGCAGAGGCTAACGGAAAGTGGGAGGCACTGCCGTACCCTTTCCGTTAGCCTTCTGTGTACCGGCATGCAGCAGGGTGCTGTATGCTGTGAAGAAGATGTGGAGGAGAGAGAAAAAAATGGAACACAAGATTTACTCGATGGACTTTGCGGGACACAAGCTCTCGTTTGAGTTCGGTCGCTATGCCGAGCAGGCCAACGGCCACGTGATCGTCCGTCTGGGCGACACCGCCGTGATGGTCAACGCCTGTGCTGCCGACATGCCCCGCGAAGGCGTCGATTTCTTCCCCCTGGCGGTTGACTACGAAGAAAAGCAGTACGCCGTGGGTAAAATTCCCGGCGGCTTCATCAAGCGTGAAGGCCGTCCCACCGAGAAGGCGATCCTGACCTGCCGTCTGATCGACCGTCCCCTGCGCCCCCTGTTCCCCAAGGGCATGCGCAATGACGTACAGGTGGTAGCTACCGCCCTGTCCGTTGATACCGAAATTCCCCCGGAAATCCCCGCCATGCTGGGTTCCTCTGCCGCCCTGTGCGTCAGCGATATCCCGTGGGGCGGCCCCACCGGTTCCGTGCACGTTGGTCTGGTGGACGGCGAGTTCATCCTCATGCCCAATGAGGAGCAGCGCCAGAAGTCCAAGATCAACCTGACCGTGTCCGGCACCAAGGACGCCATCATGATGGTAGAAGCCGGCGCCAAGGAAGTTTCCGAAGACGTCATGCTGGACGCCATTCTCTTTGCCCATGAAGCCATCAAGGAACTGGTGGCCTTCCAGGAGATGATCGTCTCCGAGATCGGCAAGGAAAAGAAGGAATTCCCCCTGAACGTGACTGGCGATGACGTCACCGCCGCCGTTCGTGAATATGCTTACGACAAGGCCGTGTGGTCTTTCGATACCTTTGACCGCGCCGAGCGCCAGCAGCGCGAAGAGCAGGTCAAGCAGGAAGTCAGCGAGCACTTCGCCGAGCAGTTCGAAGGTCGCATGGGCGAGGTTGCCGATGCGCTGTACTACCTGAACAAGGAAGTCATGCGTCGCCGCATCCTGGATCACGGCGTGCGTCCCGATGGCCGTACCATCACCGAAGTACGCCCCATCTGGTGCGACACCTCCGTTCTGGCCCGCACCCACGGCAGCGCCGTGTTCACCCGCGGCCAGACCCAGGCCCTGACCGTGACCACCCTGGGTTCCCTGCGTGATGCGCAGATGCTCGACGGCCTTTCCAATGAGGAAAGCAAGCGCTACATCCACCATTACAACATGCCCCCCTACGCCACCGGCGAAGCGGGCCGCATGAAGAGCCCCGGCCGCCGCGAGATCGGCCACGGCGCTCTGGCTGAGCGTGCGCTCGAGCCCGTCATCCCCTCTGAGGATGAATTCCCCTATGCGCTGCGTCTGGTCAGCGAAATCCTGTCCTCCAACGGCTCTTCCTCCATGGCTTCCGTGTGCGGCAGCACGCTGAGCCTGATGGACGCCGGCGTGCCGATCAAGGCGCCTGTTGCCGGTGTGGCCATGGGTCTGATCAAGGATGACAAGAGCGATAAGTTCGTTGCTCTGACCGACATCCAGGGCCTGGAAGACTTCCTGGGCGATATGGACTTCAAGGTGGCCGGTACCATGAACGGTATCACCGCCATCCAGATGGACATCAAGATCAAGGGTATCGACCGCGACATCCTCAAGCAGGCGCTCTCTCAGGCGCTGGATGGCCGTCTGCATATCCTCAAGATCATGCTCGACACCCTGCCCGCTCCCCGCGATCATATGAGCCCCTACGCTCCCAAGATCGTATGCTTCAACATCAACCCCGACAAGATTCGCGAAGTCATCGGACCCGGCGGCAAGATGATCAACAAGATCATCGCTGAGACCGGCGTGAAAATCGACATCGAAGACGACGGCCGCGTGGCCATCGCCACCGCCGATGAAGAGGCTGCCGCCAAGGCTCGCCGCATCATCGAAGGCATCGCCAAGGATGTTGAGGTCGGCGAAGTATACCAGGGCAAGGTTGTGCGCATCCTCTCTACCATGGGCGCTTTCGTTGAACTGCTGCCCGGCAAGGATGGCCTGCTGCATATTTCCAAGCTGGCCAACGAGCGTGTAGAGAAGGTCGAAGACGTGCTGAACATCGGCGACGAAGTGGAAGTCAAGGTCAGCGAGATCGACTCCCAGGGCCGTGTAAACCTCATCCGCAACGATATGGAATACACCCGTCCCATCACTTCCCGTCCCGCCGGCGACCGTCGTCGTCCTCCGCGCCGCGAAAGCTCTAACCACTAATATCATCTGATATAAACCGCAAAAGACAGGAGCTGCCCTCTGGCGGCTCCTTCTTGCGATTTATCGAGGTATCATCATGATTGAAACCTTCACCCTGAAAAACGGTCTGCGCGTCGTCTGCGAACAGCTGCCGCACCTGCGCTCTGTATCCATGGGCGTGTGGGTCAAGGCGGGCTCCATTCTGGAAAGCGCCGACGAAAACGGCCTGTCGCACTTTATCGAGCACATGGCCTTTAAGGGGACTTTCAAGCGCTCTGCCAAGCAGATTGCGCAGGAAATGGACGCTGTCGGCGGCTATCTGAATGCCGCTACCAGCAAAATCTACACCTGCTATTACGCCAAGGTCATCGATGAAGATATCGATCTGGCTGCCGACATCCTCTCTGATATTGTCATCTCCCCCGCCATCGAACAAAAAGAGGTGGACAAGGAGCGCAATGTCGTGCTGGAAGAGATCGCCATGACGGACGATTCGCCCGAAGACGTGGCCTATGATCTGATTTCCGAGGCGGTATTTGGCACGCAGTCGCTGGGCCAGACCATCCTCGGCCCCCGCGCGGGCATCGAGCGCTACAGCCGCGAGGATATTCTCGCCTTCCGCAAAAAGCATTACAGCCCCATGAACGCATGCGTGGCCATCGCAGGCAATTTTGATTTCCAGCATGTGCACGACATGATGGAAAAATATTTCGGCGACTGGGACGGCGGTTCGGGCGAGATTTTCCCTGTGAACATTGCTAATCAGCATCCCCGCACGCTGACGGCCGACAAGGACACCGAGCAGGTGCACATCTGCCTGGGCTACACCGGTAAGCCCACCGGCCACCAGGATATTTATCCCGTAGCGGTCTTTAACAGCGTGCTGGGCGGCGGCATGTCCTCGCGCCTGTTCCAGCGCATCCGTGAGGAATCCGGCATGGCGTACAGCGTGTACTCCACGCCCTCGTATTATCCGCACTGCGGCGAATACTGCATTTATGCCGCCACCTCGCCCAAGAATATCAGCGCGGTGCTCGATCAGTTGCAGGAAGAAACGCTTCTCATGATCGAAAAGGGCATGACCGAAGAGGAATTCCGCATGGCCAAGGCCCAGCTCAAGGGCGGCTTCATCCTGGGCCAGGAAAGCGCCTACAACCGCATGAACAGCATGGGCAGCGCCACGATATTGCAAAATCGCCTCATCCCCACGGACGAGACGATCGCTAAGATTGAAGCCGTCACCCAGGACGACGCCCAGCGCGTTGCCCGTGAAATTCTCACCGGCGCCATGTCCCGCGCATTCGTAGGCAAAAACATCGACAAACTGCTGAAATAAATTACGGAGGATGCATCCATGGACAGACTCGACGAAATCTTCGCCATGCAAAAAGCACTCAATGAAGACATCATCACCCGCCGCCACCTGGAAGGCATCAGCGACACCGAGTGGATTCAGCGCCAGACGCTGGCCATGCTCTCCGAAATGGCCGAGCTGCTCAACGAAGTAAACTTCAAATGGTGGAAAAATCCCAAGCCCGTGGACGAACACGCCGTCAAGGAAGAGCTGGTGGACATTCTGCATTTCTTCGTTTCCATGTGCCTGCGCGCCGGCATGACGCCGCAAGAGATGTATGACATCTACATGGAAAAGAACAAGGAGAATTTCAACCGTCAGCTGGGCCTGAGCAAAAAGCCCGGCTATGAAGCGCCCAAGGATTGACACCCGAAAGAACACCCCCTCATAGGATGGATTGACCATCCGGTGAGGGGGATTTTTTGATGAATATTTTCATACCCGGTACTGACGCGCGCATGCAGGCAGCAAAGGCTGAGGCGCTTGTGCGCGGGCACACGCTGGCAGAGGCTATGGACTGCGATATTGCGCTCCTGCCGCTGCCCGATTCCAGCAGCGCTGCGGCGCCGCTACTCTCGCTACCAGGACAAAAGCGGCGCGTTTATCATGGCAGGCTGCATCCGTCGCAGAAAAAGGCGCTGGCCAACCGCGGCTGACAGTTGATCAACCTGCAGGAAGACGACGCTTACATCCGCGAAAACGCGCTCATTTCCGCAGAAGGCGCGCTGCATGCAGCGATGACGCGTGTGGATTTTGCGCTGCGCGGCGCGTTGTGTGCTGTCGTTGGCTACGGGCGCATCGGGCAGGAATTGGCGCGCTTGCTGCTGGCGCTGGGCGCAAAGGTACGCGTTATCGCCCGGCGCGAAGAATCGCGGCAGCTGGCGGAAAAGGACGGCGCGCAGGCCTTTGGTATAGCCGGGATGGCGGAGGCTTTGCACGGCGCGCAGGTTCTCTTCAATACTGTGCCCAGTCAGATCATTACGCCCGATGCGCTGCATGCGCTATCGTCCGGCGCGCTTATCATGGAGCTTGCCTCGCCGCCCTATGGCTTTGACCTGGAAGCGGCGCGGGCGCTGGGCTTTGATGCAGTGCTTGAAAGCGGCCTCCCTTCCCGCTATGCGCCGCGCACAGCCGCACGGCTGCTGATGGATCATTTGGAAGCAGGTGAACAGCATGGCTGAACTTCGCATTGCCTACGCGCTGACGGGCTCGTTTTGTACGTTTTCCCAGACATTTGATCAGATGCAGCGCCTCGTTACAGCGGGCTATGATCTGATCCCAATCCTTTCCTATCACGCCGCGCAGACGGACACGCGCTTTCACAAAGCACAGGACGTGCGCAAGCGCTTAAGGGACATCACCGGCAAAGAGGCGCTCGTGACGCTGCCGGACGTTGAGCCGCTCGGGCCCAAGCATTTATGCGATGCGTACGTCATTGCACCCTGCACGGGCGCATCGATGAACAAGATGGCAGCAGGCATTTTCGACACGCCGGCGCTGCTGGGCGCCAAGTCCTGTCTGCGCAACAATCTGCCCGTGCTGCTTTGTCCTGCGACCAATGATGGTCTGAGCACAGCGGCGGCAGGCATTGGCAAGCTGCTTAACACGCGCGGTTTTTACTTTGTGCCGTTCGGGCAGGATGATCCCATCAACAAACCGCGCTCACTGGTGGCGCATTTTGATTTGCTGCCTGAGGCGTTGTCGGCGGCTTTGGCGGGGGCGCAGATGCAGCCGATGCTGGTGTGAGGGGAGACGTTAGGGAGGCGGCTTTGGAGGGCAAAAGCCAGTCCACAATTCGGCATTGTCGTAAAGTGAACGAGAGTTCACTTTACTCTGTGCCTCATTGGAACTACATCCGCCTTTATCTGCCAAAGGGCAGCGGCGGATTTCGTTCCCCTAAAACCCACCCGAAAACCAGTCTTTGGGTGGGCTTGTTTCGGCAGGCTTTACGAAAAAGAGAGTGGATCTCAGGGATTCGAGCAAGCTCGATCCCATGATCTCCGCTCTCTTTTTCTGCGCGCTTCGCGCGCCCGGACGGCGCAGCCGTCCGGGCCTGCCGCATTTGTTGTGTGGTAGCGCTCGCGGAGGACCGCCGTTTCGCTGCGGCGAAACAAGCGGGCTTCACTATCGCGCCGCCGCAGCGGCGTACCTTCCCGCTCGTTTTTTCCGCAGAAAAAACGGCGACACTAACACACAAGATACTAAAGCGGCAGTCCGCGGAGCTACGCTCCGCGGGTTTGCGAAGCAAACTGAAAAAGGGCTTGGAATCGGCGGGAAAGCTTGCTTTCACATCCGTTCCAAACCCTTTTTCACTCAACTGCCGCGTTAATCACGCAGTCAACTTCCAATACCAAACGCAGGTTCTTTGGTACTTTCTTGACGCAAGAAAGTACCGTCCCCCTCGTCTCCTCACTGTACAGCCGCTTCAAACGCCTCGAAAAACTCGGGACACGTCCACGTGCCGCAAGCCATTACGCTCTCGTCGCGCACAGCCAGCTGCAGCGCAAGACCGTTTTCCAGCTGAATCAGAAGGCTCGTGCCCGTCTCGCTGGCTCCGCTGCGGGAAAGAACCGCGTTGTTAATCAGAATCTCGTACAATTCCTTCGCCTTGGTCTTATCCGTCACCGTGCCAACGTCGGTCAGCTCCATGGCAACCACCTTGCCAGCCTTGAGTGTGTCGGCCAGCTTTTCGCCGCCCACCAGCGCATTGCCGCCAAAGGTCACGCGCTGGAACACGCGCATTTTGCCCTCTACTTCGGCTGCAACCATCGCGCCGTTCATGCCGGAGACCGCATATACCTTGCCGCCTTCCTGAACAGTATTGCTGACCACGCCCTCGCTTTTGAGCGCAGGCTCACTGGTATAGGTGGATACCGCGCCCAGCTCCGTACCCAGCAGCTCCGTGCCAATGCTGGTCGGATTGGTCAGCAGCCTGTAATAACGGCCCTCCACGCAGATCAGCGGGAAGTTTGCGCCGCTGGCCGCCGCCCAGATACCGCGGTAGGAAGGCGCGGAGCGCTGGGAAATAACAATGCTGCCCTGAGGCAGATCCAGCGCCTGGGACTGAGCATTGGACAAATCTCCGCCCATCTGCGTCGTCACGATGTTCTGCTTATTCTTTACATCCAGCCCGATGAGCGTGGGGAAGCCCACCACCGAGCCCAGCAGCACAATCACCATGCACGCCATAGCCAAAGAGCGCTGCAGCACGCTGCGCTGACGGCGCGTATTGGCATTTACCTTTTTCGATTCCCAGGCCGAATTGCGGTAATGCGTTTTGCCATCCTGCATGGCAGCCTTGGCATCACGCAGAATTTCTTTTTTCAGGTCCTGCGTGGCGTGAAGCCCGCCCAGCATATCGCTTGTCATTTCCGGCAATTGTTCCAATCGCTTCACGCTTCTTCGCCTCCTTCTCCCAGCACGCTCTTTAATTTTTTGCGTCCGCGCGACAAGCGGCTGGATATCGTTCCTTCAGCAACATCCAGGATCTTGGCAATCTCGCTGATCCCGTAGCCCTGATAATAATGCAAAATAAAGATTTCGCGGAATTCCGCCGGCAGGCTGTTGACCGCCCGCAGCACCTCGGTCTTTTCCAGATGCTGGCCGATGGTATCGGGCCCGGGGATGATTTCAAACACAGGGCTGCCCATCACCACGCGCCTGAGCCACGCCGAGCGCCAGATATCGCGGCAGCGGTTGAGCGCCACCTTTAAAAGCCAGGCCTTTTCCTTGCCTTCTTCCAGCTCGGGACGGTTGGTAAACAGGCTGACATACACGTCATGGCAGACGTCCTCTGCCTTGGCGCGGTCACCCAGGTAAAAATAGCTCACGCGGATGACGTCATCCGCATAGCGCGTGTAGAGCATGTCAAACCACTGCGAAAACTCCGTCTCCGACATCCCTGTGCGCACCTGTTGACGCCCTTCATCCATAATAACGATTGACCCCTTTGATTTCTTGCAAGTATTTCAAAAAATTTTTGCATTTTTCATGCCCTCAAATTATACAATATTCGCTCATCCTGCGTCAAGCAGCGACAGCAATCGCTACAAATAATCCCTGTTTTTCGCCGCAAATCTACCTGTTCGGCACAGCGCCATCAGCACAAGGCACATGCAGCCCGGCAAAAGATAGGCAAGCAGGCCGGAGAAAAGATACAAAAGGCACAAAAGCAGCCCGTAAAGCAGATATTTCCGATCCCGCTCCGGCGACAGGATGGTATGCGTCAGCACGCTTTCCATCTGCCCCTGATGCTTGCGTTTTCCCAGCGCCACCAGCTGCTCATCCGTTGCCGGCCAGGCTGCGCCTGCAAGGGCGATCATCCGTTCATAGCCTACGGTTTTGATGACCGGTGGCAAAAGCGCTTGCGCTTTGGCTTCTTGCGAAAGCGTTCCTACGCCGCAAAGCACGCCTGCATCAACCCTTTCACGCAGACAGATGCGCTGACAGGCTGCTATATCGCGCACGGAAAGCTGCTCCCTGCGATGCATCTGCGCGCAGAATACCACTCGTTTTTCCTGATTTTTTGTCCAGCATACCGCGCCCCAGTCTTCCGCCCGTTCTATGTTCAGCGACATGAGCAGCGCTGCCTCCACATGCGCGCGCCGCGGCTGCATCAGCAGCCATTGCTCCATTTTCATCTCGCCGCCAAGCCGCGCTCGCAAAAGCTTTTCCCGACGATGCACACGCTGCCGCCGCCCGCGCTCACGCAATATCAGCAGCATACACCCCAGCGCGCCGCCGGCCAGCAGCGCGCTGATGCGCATCCCCCACAACAGCACAAATATCAATATACTGCCCGACATAATCAGCACCGTGCCGCCCAGATGATCCATTTTTTCGCTCAATCGTGTGCGCGTGAGATACTCCTGCATGCCATCCTCTCTTTCCATTTGTAATTTGCGCCAAAATGCGTTATACTATATTAGAATCATCCAAATTGGAGGCTTTCATGCAAAAAATCGGCGTTCTGGGCGGTATGTTTGATCCCATTCACAGGGGACATATACATGCTGCGCGTAGCGCGCTTTCCTTCGGTCTGGATCATGTGCTGCTTTTGCCCTGTCTCTCCCCCGCGCACAGAAGCGCATCGCAGACAAGCGCCGAGGATCGGCTGCGCATGTGTGAGATCGCCGCACGCGGCAACGCGCGCATCACCGTCAGCGATATTGACCTGCGCGACGGCCCCTGCTACGCTGCCGACACGCTGCGCCTCCTGCAAAGCAGATACCCCGATGCACAATTCTACTGGATCATCGGCGCAGACAAACTGCCCAATCTTTCGCGGTGGCGCCATGCAGATTATCTGTTTTCCCATTGCACATTTCTGGTCTGCCCGCGTCCGGGATCCGATGCATCGCTGCCCGTCCCCGGCGCGCAAATGCATGTATTGCCCAGCGCTCTGCTGGATATTTCCAGCGGCGAAATCAAAAAAAAGCTCGCAGCTTATGATGACGCGCCCAAGCAGCTATTCCCTTCCGTAGCGCGCTATATTGCGGAAAACGGCCTGTATCAGCCGGATTTTCTGCCCGCGCTGCTCGATCGCGGCATGCAGCCAAACCGGCTGGCGCACACGATGGGCGTGCGAAAAGAAGCTGTAAAGCTGGCGCATCTGCACGGCGCCAGTATGCAAAAAGCCGCCGTCGCCGCCATGCTGCATGATATCGCCAAGCCTCTGCCGCTGGCGCAGATGCAATCGCTGGCAAAAGAATATGCGCTTGATTTGCCGGAGGATATTCTGGCTGATGGCAATCTTTTGCACGGGCCTGTCGCTGCCGCCATTGCAGCGCATGAGCTTCATGTGACCGATCCCGAAATCCTCTCCGCCATCTCCTGCCACACAACAGGCAAGGAAAACATGACCACCCTGGAAATGTGCGTATTCCTGGCCGACGCCATCGAGCCTACCCGCCGCGATTATCCCGGCCTAAAGGAAATGCGCGCTCTCTCCACAAGCAATTTATCCGGCGCTGTGCTGCTTTCCATGCAGCGCACGCAGGAATATGTTTTATCCCGCGGGCTGCATTTTTGCTCCCGCACCGAAAAAGCCATGCAAGATATTATGAGGAGGCTTCAACATGAGTGAAGAACGCAACCTGGCTGTACGCGCGGCCGAAATTCTCAACAAATTCAAGGCGCAGGATATTATCGTGCTCAACGTCGCCAACATGACCGTGATCACGGAATACATGGTCATCTGCACCGCACGCACCGCGCAGCACGTTAAATCCCTGTGCGATGACGTGGAAGACAAATTGGCCGAAGAGGGCGTGCTGCCCCGCAAGAAGGAAGGCCAGAACGACGGTCGCTGGGCGATCCTTGACTACGGCCATGTGCTGGTGCACGTTTTCCATCCCGAAGAGAGACAGTATTATCGCCTCGAGCGCCTGTGGGACGACGGCCTCAACCACGTGGAGCTGACTTTCGATAACGATGAAGAAAGCAAGCCTTTCCTGGGATGAGCCTGCAATTATACGCACTGAAAAAGAACTTTGCCGTGCAAAAGGCCGAGCGCTTCTTCAAGGAGCGCCGTGTCACGGTGCAGTTCGTCGATCTCAAAAAGCATAAAATGGGCCTGCGGGAATTGCAGCTCTTTGCCCGCGCTGCCGGCGGCGCTTATCACCTGGTGGACCGCGATAATGTAAACGCCATGTCGCACCCCGTCGCGCACACCGACAACGCAGACGTCATCCTCGAGTATCTGATGGAAAAGCCGGAATTCCTGCGCACGCCCATCGTCCGCAACGGCCAGAAGGTCGTTATCGGCGAGGATCAGGCCGCCTGGCAAAAGCTGATCGACTGATTACAGATCGTCCGCATCCTGCACGGGCATTTCGCCATACTTGGGCACGCCCGTATAGCTGCCAAATACGTCGTAATCGCTCTTTCCATCTTCAGGCCTGGGCATTTGCTTTTTTGTCTTTTTCGGATCCATGAGATCACCTCCACCCGTAGCATGCGCGCATATCAGCGCTTTCATTACAACAGAAAAAAGGAGCGTTTCCCATGAAAAAGTTTTTCCGTTTTCTTTTCGTGCTCGTCTTTATCGCAGCCGTCGCTGCAGCTGGCTATCTTTATGTCCAGGGCCAGGATCTGCACGCGCAGATTACCGATCTGAATGCCAGCATCACCGCCCTGACGGAAGCCAATACCGCCCTGACAACCGAAATTGATACGCTGAAAACCGACGCCGCCACTGCCAGCGCGGAGATTGCCACGCTCAATGAAAGCGTTACCGCCAGCACTGCCAGCGCCACTGCCCTGCAAACGCAGGTGGATACCCTGACTGCTGAAAAGGCCGAGCTGCAGCTGAATGTGGATACGCTCACCAGCGAAAACACCGCCCTGCAGACCAGCGTGGATACGCTCTCTGCCGATAACGCCACGCTCAATGACAAGCTGACGGCTATCGCAACCTTTGCCAACGAAAAGCTCAACGCCCTGCCGCTGATCATGGCGGAGGACAATGTCGAAGCCATCTGGACGATGGTAGAGGATCTGGTCGAGCTGTCCAAATAAGCAAAGCAAAAGACTGTGCCAAATAGCACAGTCTCAGTCTGTCAAAAAAGTTCAAACTAACTCAGCGGGATGCAATGAAGGGGCACAGCCCCTTCATTTTTAAATCCGCAGCGGCGGCGTGTACGCCGCGGGGCCCGCAGCGCCCGAAAAATGATCCGGTGGATCATTTTTAGCGAGGGCGGGCCGGAAGGCCCTGGGCAGGCAGTTGAAATACTGCTTCCTATATCATTTTCCGGCCGTGAGGCGCAGCCGAACAGGAAAATGATGCTCCGAATGAAAGTCTGCTTTAGCTGACTTTCATTCGCTGGTTGTCGAAAAGGCTTTTTCGACAACCAGCGACTGTGCCAAATAGCACAGTCTTTTTTTGTATGTCTTTTTATGCCATTTTCCCGGCGCATGTCGCTGCGCTTGCCGCATGCTGCAGCGCCTCCAGATAGGCTGCGCCCGTCATGCACGCCATGTGCCGATCACGTATTTCCTGTGCACACGCTGCCGCATCGCGCGCCATCAAATGCATGGACTGTTCTTTTTCGCCCGTCATTTTTCCGCCAAAGAGCGCCTGCTGCGCCATATCGGCCATATTCAGCGCTTTATGCGCCATCAGCATCAGATCGTCCATTGCTTCCTCGCCATAGTCTTCGCCGCGATACGCCATCCGAAGCTGCCACGCATGCTCGCCCATCTGCTGCGACTGCGCTGCTGCCTGCAGCAATATCCGGATGCGCTGCACATCCTTTTCGCCGCTCAGCCTTCCCCGCACCTGCAGCAGGCCCTCGGCAATTTCCTTTTCCAGCGCCGCGCTTTCTTCCACGCCCGGCCCTTCTTCTGCTGCATCGCCCTGCCACGTCTCCGCAGCCAGCTGCAGCTGCTGACGGTTCATATCGCACAGCCGCTGCGTTTCCCGCTCCAGCTGATGCAGCGCCAGCGAGGGCACAGCCAGCATTCGCTCATCATAGCAGCGCGTGCTTTCTTTCTGATCGCCGCGCACAAACAGCCTTGCCAACGCGCACAAGAGCCCCGCAAAGGGCAAAAGCACCAGCGCAGAAGCTGCGTTCTGCGTCACATGCACCAGCGCAAGCTGCAATTTCACATTGCCGCCCATCTGCGCCGCGTAGTCCATTAGCGGCAGATACTGCGCCGCCGCAAACATCCCTGCCGCTCCCAGCACATTAAAGATCAGGTGCACCGCCGCCGCCCGACGGGCAGATACATTCGCGCCAGACGACGCCATCACCGCCGTCATGCAGGTGCCGATGTTCGCACCCAGCACTACATAAAAAGCCGTCTGCAGCGGCAGGATTTCCTGCACAGCCATGGCTTGCAAAATGCCCACCGTCGCGGCGGAGGACTGCAAAATAGCTGCCACGCCCGCGCCCAGCAGCACCGCCAGCAGCGGCTGCTCGATGCCCAGCATCAGGTATTTCATGCCGTTCCACTGCTTCAGCGGCGCCATGGCCTCCGTCATCCATTGCATGCCGATCATCATCACGCCGGCGCCCAGCAGCGCATAGCCCGCCTGGCGAATGCGATCACGGCGGAACAAAAGCGTGACAAGCATGCCTGCGCCTGCAAGCATCGCGCCCGGCAGGCAGGTAAGGGACAGCATCAGCGCCGTCGTCGTCGTACCGATATTGGCGCCCATGATCACGCCGGCCGCACTTTTAAGCGACAGCAGCCCGGCCTGAACAAAGCCCACCGTCAGCACCGTCACCGCCGAGGAGGATTGCAGCATGCCTGCCGCAACCGTACCGGCAAACAAGCCCGACACGCGGTTTTTCGTCCGCCGCGGCAGCAGGCCCTGCAGGATTTTACCCAGCGTGCGCTCCAGCTTTTCGCTCATCATATGCAGGCCAAACAGAAACAGCGCCAGCCCGCCCAGCAGCGATATAATCTCATTGATGGTCATGCGTTTGCCTCCTTTGCGTGCTCAGCGGACGGAAGCGGTTATACACCGTTTTCCCCTGCCGCTTTTTGCATTCGTTTATATCCTGCCGATCCCACACCGGATCGTCTTTGCGCATCCAGATGCAAGAAACCAGCTGCGCTTCATATTCTGTCACAAGCGTCTGATACGCGCGCTTCTGCTCAGGCTCAGATAATGCATGCGGCCGCATCAGCGCCTCCATCACCATGGCCGCGCCCTCGCGCACGCCAAAAAGTGAAAAATATTCGTTCCACTCCGCCTGAAAATGCGAAAGCCGCTCCGTCTGCACCCTGCCGGCCACCTGCTCGCACTTTTTGCACAGCCGGCGGCCAATCGCCCGCACCATCCGCCGCGCATAGCCTGTCAGATGCTGCGACAGCTGATCTGGCAGATACCGCCTGATCAGCGCCGAAAGCACTTCTTCGCTTTCCTCCGCAGGCAGCGCCAGAAAGCTTTCCGTCAGCGCAATAAAAAGCAGCAGCGCATCCTCCGTACTGCGCACCTGATGCATCAAGTCAAGCGCCGCGCCCATGGCCGGTGCATCTGCCCTGGAGCCATAGCACGCACGCCGGAACGCTGCCGTAGCAGGCAGCACGCGGCACATACCGATATGCATCTGCCCGCCCACGCGCGCGATTACGTCATCCGCATTGATGATATTGAGCACCGGATAATCCGCCGCCAGCTGCACACTGCGCTGCGCCGAAACGCTGGGCGACGCAAAGCCTATACCACGCACATATTCTCCCGGCACGCCGGAGTGCAGCAGATGATAAATATATATCTGCATCAGCGCTGCACCCTGACTGTGGCCTGTAACAAACAGACAATACCTGTCGCTGCCGCCGCGCATTGCCTGGATCACGTCTGCCAGAGAGCATTTCTCTCTGCCTTCCTTTTTCGCCAGCGCCGGAAACAGGATCTTCTCTTCGTTTTCTTCAAACAGCCGGGTCAGCTGCAGAAATCCGGCATGAAAGCCATCTTCCTCCGTTACGCGCAGATTGCCCAGCCATTCGTACATGCGCCGTGTGGTGCCGGTAAAGGCAATGGCAATACAATCGCGGCCGTCCACTTCATGCGCCATCACAACAGCCTTGCAGGTGCTCAGTTCTTCCTTTTCCCGCTTAAAGCCGCGATACTGGCTGATCGGATTTTTCTTTTCCATACGGCTGCGCGCCCTGGCAGCTGCCTGCTCGCAGCTGCGGCGGGAAGCAAAGCCTGTAAGCAAGTGCGTATCCACCTGAAAACTCACATCCTGCCAGCCGTCATCCAGATACTTCGCCACATCCATATCATACGCCAGCGTCGATAATTCCAGCGCCAGTCGCAGCGTATCGCAGGCCGTTTTGCCAGATGCAGGCCAAAGGCAGGCCGCATCCGGCAGCTTATGCTCCATTTTCTGCGCCATGCCTTCGCCTCCTTTGGCTTATTATATCACGAAAAGCGCACGCTCATCAATTGAAAGACCGCGTCCGGCAATATCCGAACGCGGCCTGATCACATGATTGCGTTACACCAGCTTGCCGTTGACAAACACGTATTTCACGTTGGTGCTCACCTCAAAGGGGCAGCCGTCGGTCAATACGATGTCAGCATCCTTGCCGCATTCCAGCGAGCCTACGCGATCGGCAATGCCGGCATGCAGCGCAGGATTGATGGTGATCGCCTGCAGCGCGTCAAAGGGATCCATGCCGCTCTTGACAGCAAGGCCCGCGCACAGAGGCAGATACTGCTGGGGAATCACGTCCGCATCGGTGATAATGCTCACCTTCACGCCCTTTTTCGCCAGGATACCGGGCGTTTCAAAGGTCATGTTGCGCAGCTCCCACTTGGAAGCATCCGTCAGAGAGGGGCCAACCGCGCAGGGATAGCCTTCCGCAGCCAGCTCATCGGCAATCAGATGGCCTTCCGTCACGTGCTCGAGCGTGAGCTTCACATGAAATTCCTTGGCGATGCGGATGGCGGTGAAGATATCCTCCGTCGCATGCGCATGCGCCTTGAGGGGCATCTCGCCGCGGATGACGGGCAGCAGCGCCTCCAGCTTCATATCAAAGCCGGGGAGCTTGGATGCATCATCGCCCGCCGCCTGAATCTTGCGGTCGTACTCGCGCGCCTTGAACAGCATTTCCCGCAGCTTGGCCGCCGTGGTCATGCGGCTGGAGTCGGCAGAGGAACGATAGCAGCGCTTGGGATTTTCACCGAAAGCACACTTCATGGCGATAGGATCCTTGACGATCATATCGTCCGCGCGCTTGCCGACCGTCTTGACAGCAACAAACGTGCCGCCCAGCACATTGGCGCTGCCGGGGCCCGTGCAAACGGTGGTCACGCCCGCCTTGGCGGCCGCCTCCAGCGTGGGCTGCATGGGCTTGAAGCCGTCGATACCGCGCAGATGGGGCGTGAGGATATCGTTCATCTCGTTATAATCGGTGCCTTCATAGCCGATGCCGTAGCCCGCCAGACCGATGTGGGAATGCGCGTCAATAAAGCCGGCATAGGCGCTCAGGCCTTTGGCTTCCACCACTTCCGCCTCGGTGCACTCGATCATTTTCTCGATCAGCGCAATCTTGCCGTCTTCAATCAGAATATCCGCCTCATAGGGCGTGCGGTTGATGCTGTCGTGTACCAGCACATTTTTAATCAAAGTTTTCATTTGTTTTTTCTCCTTATTTGGAAGTATTCAGTTCTTTCAGCCAGCGGGCGGCCATATCAATCCAATTCTGGCACTCCGGACGCATGTTGGGCGCGCCCTGCGGGAAGCACTCTTCATTGGAAAGGCTCAGGCCGTGCTTGCCGTTCTGGTAAATGTGCATTTCGCAGTCAACGCCCGCCTTGCGCAGCGCGCAGGCCAGCAGCAGACTGTTTTCCACCGGCACAGTTTCATCCGCCCAGGTGTGCCACAAAAAGGCCGGAGGCGTATTTTTCTTCACGTGCTTTTCAAGGGATACAAAGTCCACCATTTCATCGTGCTTGTCGCCCAGCAAACACTTGAACGAGCCGCGGTGCGCAAACTCGCCGCCGGTAATCACGGGATAGCACAAAATCATCGCGTCGGGACGACAGATATCGCCCATCTCAAGCCGCTCCCACAAAATACCGATGGAGCCTGCCGCGTGACCGCCGGCAGAGAAGCCAAGCACGGCAATCTTATTGGGATCGGCGTGCCATTCCTCGGCATGCGCCCGGCAATAGGCCACCGCCTCGCCCGCTTCCTTCAGCGCCGTGGGATAACGCGCCGGCGCGCAGGAATATTCCACAATCACCGCCTGAATGCCATATGCCAGCAGACGCAGCGCAATGGGCTCGGCCTCGCGGGGTGAGCGGCGCGCATAGCCGCCGCCGGGAAACACCAGTACCAGCGGACGCTTGCGGTCAAAATCATGCATGGGGCCGGCAATATACTTGCCCTCCAGCGCGTCGTTATTGGTCAGATAGGTAACAAGATTCACGCCCGTTTCAGGCAGCACAATGCGTTGATTCAGCATGGAAATTCCCTTCCTTTACAGTTCCTTCAGCCAACGAACGGCCATCTCAATCCAGTTCTGACAATGCGGCAGCACACGGCTGAGATCCCCTTGATGCGTTTCGTTATTGCACAGTGCCGCACCGTGCGGACCCTTTTGATAAATGTGCATTTCACAGGGAATACCCTGTTTGCGCAGCGCCCATGCAAACAGCAGACTGTTTTCCACCGGCACCACCCGATCTTCCCACGTATGCCACAGGAAGGTGGGCGGCGTTTTATCACTGACGCGCTTTTCCAGCGATACTTCGTCAAGCTTTTCCTCAAACTGATCGCCAAGCAGCCGCACAAAAGAATTGTGGTGGCGATACTCGCCGCTGGTAATCACGGGATAGGACAGAATCATCGCATCCGGACGGCAGGCATCGCCTTCCTCCAGCGTATGCCAGCAAGTGCCCAGCGAAGCCGCTGCATGTCCGCCGGCAGAAAAGCCCATAATCGCCATTTTATGCGGATCAGCATGCCATTCTTCGGCGTGCGCGCGGCAATATGCCATGGCTTCGCCAATTTCGTGCAGCGCCTGCGGCCACACAGCAGGCTGGCAGGAATAATGCACAATCACCGCTTGAATACCGGAAACCAGCAGCCGTTGCGCCACCGGCTCTCCCTCGCGCGGCACACGATGCAGATACCCGCCGCCTGGGCAAATCAGCACCAGCGGAAACTTGCGCGTAGGTTCCACAGCGCTGTTTTCATTCAGATAGGTGGTAATCGTAACGCCCGTACGCGGCAAAACAATTCTTTCGTGAATCATCTGCTGCAGCCTCCTACGTTAATCAACAAAGTCAAACTGCATGTCTTCGATCTGCACGGTGTCGCCCTCGCCCGCGCCCTTGGCACGCAGCGCGTCGATCACGCCCGTGCGGCGCAGCGTCAGATGGAACCACTTCATGCTGTCGGTATCCTCAAAGTTCACGCTGTCAATCAGGCGCTTCATAGCGTTGCCCTCGACGATAAACACATTGCCCTGACGGCGCACTTCGTAGCCGGACAGGTCAGGCAGATCATCAAGGAATTCTTCCTGCTCAAAGGGCGTGACGGGCGGCAGCTCGCTGAGCTTGTCCGCCACAGCGTTCAGCAGTTCGTCAAAGCCCTTGCGCGTGGCTGCGGATACCGCGAATACCGGCACATCGGGATACTTTTCCTTGAACATTTCCAGGTATTCCTCGCCGTCGGGCAGGTCCATCTTGTTGGCCGCCACGATCTGCGGACGGTCCTTCAAATCGCCGTAGTTGGCCAGTTCCTGATTGATCGCCTCGAAATCCTCAATGGGATCGCGGCCCTCGCTGCCCGCCATATCCAATACATGAATCAGCAGGCGGGTGCGCTCCACATGGCGCAGGAAATCATGGCCCAGACCCGCGCCGTCCGCCGCGCCTTCCACCAGGCCGGGAATATCCGCCAAAACAAAATCCATGCCGTGGCGGCGCACAATGCCAAGATTGGGCGTGAGCGTCGTAAAATGATAATTGGCAATCTTAGGCTGCGCGCGGGTGACAACAGACAGGATGGTGGATTTGCCGACATTGGGGAAGCCCACCAGGCCCACATCCGCGATGGTCTTGAGCTCCAGCGTAAACTTGAAGGACTGCGTCTTCACACCGGGCTTGGCAAAATTGGGCGCCTGGCGCGTGGGCGTAGCAAAATGCTGATTGCCCCAGCCGCCGCGGCCGCCGTGCAGCAGAATGCGCTTCTGGCCGTCCTCAAACATATCGGCCACCACGCGGCCGTCTTCGCCGCGCACCACCGTGCCCACCGGCACCTTGACGATCAGATCCTCGCCGCGCTTGCCCGTGCAGCGGCCGCCGCTGCCGTCCTCGCCGTTATCCGCATAGTATTTGCTGCGGAAACGGAAGTCAAGCAGCGTATGCATGTTGCCATCGGCAATCAGGATGACGCTGCCGCCGTTGCCTCCGTCGCCGCCGTCCGGGCCGCCGTTCAATACAAATTTTTCACGATGAAAGGACACGCAGCCATTGCCGCCGTTGCCAGCCTTGGCAATGAAAGGCGCCTTATCCACAAACAAAGCCATGTTTCTTCTCTCCTTTTGGTTTGAGCGCATATTCGCCCAACTATCAGTATACATGATAATCGCCAAAAAGTACAGCCAAATCTCTCCGGTTTCCCTCTTTACAAAAGACGATTTTTTTCGTATAATGGTTTTTGTTATACGGCAATGAAAGGGAACGCTGTATCCCGCGTGGATAGAGAGCCGTCCGGCTGGTGAAAGGACGGAGACGCGCATGCAGCTGCTCGCCCCGGAGCTGCAGGTGAGATATCTGCGGGTTGCGCCCGATACAGCGCAATACAAGCGGCGGCCTTTGGCCGCAAGCAAAGTGGTACCGCGAAACAGCCGTTTCGTCTTTGTAGCAAAGACGGGGCGGTTTTATTGTTTGATGTTGAAGGAGGATCCCCATGCGCGAAATTCCCATGTACAATCCCGCGGGCATTGAGAAAAAGTGGCAGAAAATCTGGCAGGACAACAAGGCCTTTGCCGCCACCAACGATTATTCCAAGCCCAAGTTCTATACCCTGATCGAGTTCCCCTATCCTTCGGGCGCGGGCCTGCACGTAGGCCATCCCCGCCCCTATACCGCCCTTGATATCGTCGCCCGCAAAAAGCGCATGCAGGGCTACAATGTGCTCCATCCCATCGGCTGGGACGCCTTCGGCCTGCCCACCGAGAACTTCGCCATCAAGAATCATGTGCATCCCGCTGAAGTGACCGAAAAGAACATTAAGCACTTCCGCGAGCAGCTGCAGATGCTGGGCTTCTCCTTTGACTACGACCGCGAGGTAGATACCACCGATCCCAACTACTACAAGTGGACGCAGTGGATCTTCCTGCAGATGTTCAAGCACGGCCTGGCCTACAAGAACCACATGCCCGTCAACTGGTGCACGGGCTGCAAGTGCGTGCTGGCCAATGAAGAAGTGGTGGACGGCGTGTGCGAGCGTTGCGGCAGCCCCGTTGTGCACAAGCAGCAGAGCCAGTGGATGCTCAAGATCACTGCCTATGCCCAGAAGCTGCTGGACGGTCTGGATGACGTTGATTTCATCGACCGCGTCAAGCTCTCCCAGCGCAACTGGATCGGCCGCAGCGAAGGCGCGGAGATCGACTTCACCATCGAAGGCACCGAGGACAAGCTGAGGGTCTTCACCACCCGCGCCGATACGCTCTTTGGCGCTACCTACATGGTGCTCTCTCCCGAGCATCCCTGCCTTGAAAAATATCAGGACCGCATCAAGAATTATCAGGAACTGATGGAATACCGCGCTTTTGCCCAGCGCAAGAGTGACTTTGAACGCACCGAAATGAACAAGGACAAGACGGGCGTGGAAATCGACGGCCTGCGCGCCATCAACCCCATGACCGGCACATCCATCCCGATCTGGATCAGCGACTATGTGCTGATGACCTACGGCACGGGCGCCATCATGGCCGTTCCCGCGCATGACGAGCGCGACTGGGACTTTGCCAAGAAGTTCAACCTCCCCATTATCGAGGTTGTTGCCGGCGGCGAAAACGTGCAGGAAAAGTGCTACAGCGACGTAGCCACTGGCACCATGGTCAACTCCGGCTTTATGAACGGCATGTCCGTCGCCGAGGCCAAGAAGGCCGCTATCGCCTACGCGCAGGAGCACGGCTTTGGCGAGGGCAAGGTCAACTTCAAGCTGCGTGACTGGGTGTTCGCCCGCCAGCGCTACTGGGGCGAGCCCATTCCGATCATCCACTGCCCCGCGTGCGGCATGGTGCCCATGGATGAAAAGGATCTGCCCCTGCTTCTGCCCGATGTAAAGAACTACGAACCCACCGAAACCGGCGAATCGCCCCTGGCGAAGATCACCGACTGGGTGAACTGCAAGTGCCCCAAGTGCGGCGGCGACGCCAAGCGTGAAACGGACACCATGCCCCAGTGGGCGGGCTCGAGCTGGTACTTCCTGCGCTACTGCGATCCCAAGAACGATATGCATCTGGCCGCCAAGGAAGCGCTTTCCTACTGGATGCCCGTTGACTGGTACAACGGCGGCATGGAACACACCACGCTGCATCTGCTCTACAGCCGTTTCTGGAACCTGTTCCTGCACGATATCGACGTTTGCCCCGTGGCCGAGCCCTACAAGAAGCGCACCAGCCACGGCATGGTGCTGGCCTACGCCTACGAGACCGAGCGCGATGAGAACGGCCAGGTAACCCCCAAGAAGGACGAAAACGGCAATCCCATCATGCTGCTGGATGACAACGGCAAGCCCATCATCGAAAAGATGAGTAAGTCCCGCGGCAACGTCGTCAACCCCGATGACGTGGTCGCCGAGATCGGTGCGGATGCTTTCCGTATGTACGAAATGTTCATGGGCGCCTTCGAGCAGGCCATTCCGTGGAGCACCACGGGCGCGGTCGGCTGCCGCAAGTTCATCGAGCGCGTATGGCGTCTGCAGGGCATTCTCTCTGACGAAGAAGGCATGAGCAAGGATCTGAAGGCCTCTGTGCACACCACCATCAAGAAGGTGTCTGAGGACTACGACGCCATGAAGTTCAACACCGCCATCGCGCAGATGATGACGCTGGTGAACGAGATGGTCAAGAAGGGCTCTGTCACCAACGACGAGTACAAGGCGCTGCTGCTGCTGCTCTCCCCTGTCGCGCCCCATGTGTGCGAGGAAATCTGGGAGATGCAGGGCTACGGCGCGCCCATCTACACCCAGCCCTGGCCCGTTTGGGATGAAGAGGCGATGAAGAAGGACGAAGTCGAAATCGCCATTCAGATCAACGGCAAGATCCGCGGCCGCATCATGGTGCCCGCCGACCTGAAGAAGGAAGACGCCGACGTGCTGCGCGAAAACGCTGCCGTCAAGGAAGCTATTGGCGACAAGCAGATCATGAAGTTCATCTTCGTGCCCGGAAGATTGTTGAATATTGTTGTGAAGTAAGGGGACGTCAGGGAGGCGGCTTTTGCGTCAAAAGCCCCTCCCTAAGACCCACCCGAAAACCAATCTTTGATTGGCTTGTTTCAGCAGGCTAATAGAAAAAGAGAGAGTGGAGTCCACGGATGCGAGCAAGCTCGCTCCGATGGCCTCCGCTCTCTTTTTCTGCGCGCTTCGCGCGCCCCGGACGGCACAGCCGTCCGGGCCTGCCGACTGCTTGTATGGTTACGCCCGCGGGGGACCGCCGTTTCGCTGCGGCGAAACGAGCGGGAAAAGAACGAGGATAACGCGCTCTGCGGAGCGCTACACCTCATCCGCTTCGCTACGCTCAGCACCTTCCCCTCAAGGGGAAGGCTCTCGCTTGACCGCAAACCACCAAAAGGCTTCCCCTTGAGGGGAAGCTGTCGCCCGAAAGGCGACTGATGAGGTGTAGCCAACCACAGCTGGCGTTCCCCCTTCCCGCTCGTTTTTTCCGCAGAAAAAACGGCGTTACTAACACACAAGCCACCAAGCGGCAGTCCGCAGGGCAGCGCCCTGCGGGTTTGCGAAGCAAACTGAAAAAGGGGCTTGGAAGCCGAGGGCGAGCTTGCTCGCACACCGGATTCCAAACCCATTTTTCATAAAACTGCCGCGACAAAACCGCAGCCAACTTCCAAGCCAAAACGCAGGTTCTTTGGTACTTTCTTGACTCAAGAAAGTACCGTCTCCCCCTCCCCGGCAGCCATCGCCATCAACGGCACAATCGCCGCGAACGAATGTTTTTTAAACATTCCCTCGGTCACGTCCTCCTCCAGCGGAAATTCGCCGGTATAGAACTGCCCGTTAAAGAATGCAACCAATTCATCGCCGGCCAGATACATGGCCACGCGATGCTTGGCGACACTGCAAACCTCATCGAATTTTTCCAGCAGCGCCGCATCCGGACTGATCGCGCCCTCCGTCAGCGCATACCAGCCCTTTTCCTTTCCGCCGACGGGCGACAAGCGCAAGCCGTCCTTTTCATATTCCGCGCGCAGAGCCGCATGCTTGAAAGCAAATTTACCCAGCAAAAGCACCGGATTTTCCACAGGTTTATCCATCTTCGTGCGCACATATACGCCGCTGGAATAGGTCGCCTGTTTCTTGTTGCTCTCCTGGCAGCCCATGGTCATTTCAGCAATTTCCACCGCAGCGCCGCGCAGATGACCCTTGACGCCATGCCAAAGCACAGGCTCTGTCAATTGCGAGGAGGAGGGCACCAGATGCGTGTTGCGCAGCCAGTCCGCCGTTTTTTTCTCTTCAGGCATATATGCGCCATCCGCCACGCCCAGCGCGCGCAGCGTCTGCAGGCGGCAGCATTCCTCCTCAAATGCTTTTTTGCCCTTGCGCTTAAAGACCGCGCCGCCAATGAGCGCAGCCAAGCCAATCACCGCGCCCGGCAGCTGCCAGCCCGTCATAATCATCAGGATTGCCGCTAAATCCACCGCCGCAACAGCAATGGACGAATAACGAATAGCTTTTCTTTTTCTGTTCAATGCCGCAATATTCACGCTGTTCATCCTTTGTCGATCATTTTCGTGACAGCCCGTCACATGCCCCATAGTATACAACAACCGTCATTTTTAATCAAGTTGTGCAATTTCAGTAAATTTTTATCAATTTATATCAATTTATATATGTAGAAATCCTTGCTTTCTCTTGACAAACAGGACAAATATCATTAAAATATTGTCAGGTGAAAAGCATAGGCTGTTCATCTGACAACACAGAATACAGTGCCGCCACGTGGTGCCCCCACAGCACGTAGGCTTGGACTGTATTCTTTTTGTTTTCAGATGTTTGTTTTTATACAATTTGATTCGTCTACTGCTTTATGGCAGTTGGTGATACATAAAAAAATTTAGGGAGGTACCCCAAATGGCTGGTAAGATTATCCCCCGCTGGGAATGGCGCACTTTCGGTGACAACTTCGGCGTAAGCGAAGAGAAGATCAAGTCCTACGAAATGGGCAACTTCAAGAAGAGCAGCGAAAAGTACATCCTGTCCCGCAACAGCAACGAAAACTGCAAGGTTCGCGACGAACTGATGGACATCAAGTCCCTGCAGCAGGTCAACGACGACAAGCTCGAGCAGTGGTATCCCACGCTGAAGGAAGGCTTCCCGCTGAGCCAGGAAACCATCACCAAGCTGTGCACTGAGTTCTTCAAGGTTGAAGTGCCCGCGATGGATAAGGAAGCTTATGACTTCGAAGCCTACATCGAACTGTGCAAGACCGTGAAGGATCTGGTCGTTGTGGACGTTTACAAGGAGCGCTCCATCTACGTGATCAACGAAGCCATCGTTGAGATCGCTGAGACCAAGTTCAACGGCGTTCCCATGCGCACCATCTGCGTGGAGCATGCTGATCCCGAAAACGTAATCAACGTTGTTCGTATGCTGGGCGCCGATCATTTCGAAAACATCAACTACATCCAGGCGATGAAGAAGGCCGTTGGCATTCTGTAATCTGAGCGGAGAGGAAGCAAAAACAATGAAACGTGTAGCGATCATTGATATCGGCACCAACTCCATCAAATTCTTCGTGGGCGAACGCAATGAAGACGGCACCATCCAGACTATCATCGACAAGAATGATATCGCTCAGCTGGGCGAAGGTCTGCGTGAAACCGGCCTGATCAACCCCGAAGCCCTCGAGCGCAATGCCCAGTCCGTAGCCGCTTTCGCCAAGGAAGCGCTTGAAAACGGCGCTGAGAAGATCGTCAGCGTGGGCACCATGGCGCTGCGTACCGCCAAGAACAGCGCGGACTTCGTTGCCCGCGTGAAGGAACTGTGCGGCGTTGAAGTGCAGATCATCCCCGGCGAAGAAGAAGCCCGCCTGTCCTACCTGGCGGTGCTCTCCGGCCTGCCCCTGGAAGAAGGCGGCGAGCTGGTGATCTTCGATACCGGCGGCGGCTCCACCGAATTCATCTTCGGCGAAGGCACCACGCTTAAGAATCGCTTCTCCGTCAACCTGGGCGCGCTGATCATCACCGAGAACTTCTTCGCGGACGATCCCGTGAAGGAAGGCTCTGTGGATGCCGCCGTCGCCTATATCGACGAAGAATTTGCCAAGGCTGGCGTCGTTGGCAAGCCCATCCAGGTAGTCGGCATGGGCGGCACCGTCACCAGCATGGGCGCTGTGAAGCACAAGATGGTCAAGTACAACCCCGATATCATTCAGGGTTCTACCCTCACCAAGGAAGATGTGCAGGAGCAGGTGGATACCTACGCCGCCCGCACCGTCGAACAGCGCCGTGAGCTGCCGGGCCTGCAGCCCAAGCGTGCCGGTACCATCCTGGCCGGCGCCTGCATCCTCAAGGATATCCTCGCCCGTCTGGATGCGCCTCAGCTCACCATCAGCGACCGCGGCCTGCGTCACGGCCTGGCCTTCGATCTGCTGAACAAGTAATTTTCGTTCCTTATGACAGCTGCATGAATGCTGTCTAAAATATATTAAGGAGGAAACACACTATGAAGAAGCTGTCCCTGATTCTGGTGCTCGTTCTGCTGTGCGGCATGATGTCTGTTGCCAACGCCGAATGGAAACCCGAAGCTCCCATCACCATCATGAACTACGTTAAGTCCGGCGGCGGCATGGATATCGCCACCCGTAAGTTCTCCGAAGTCGCGGCCAAGTACACCGATGCTACCCTGGTCGTTGACAACAAGCCCGGCTCCGGCGGCCTGATCGCGGCTGACTACGTTCTGTCCCAGCCCGCTGACGGCTACACCGTGTTCGCCACCACCGTTTCCTATGTTGACTCCATCCTGGCCTATGAAGAAGATGTTGATACCTACATCTGGGGCTTCGAGTGGATCGACAACATCATGGCTGACCCCTATGCCATCATGATCGAAAAGAACAGCACCGTGACCCTGAATGACCTGATCGCTGATAAGGACGGCCAGATCTGGTGCGGCCCCTCTGCCGGCGGCGCCAAGCACATTGCTGCTCTGCAGTTCTGGGGCGCTCTGGGCATCGAAGGCGCTACCTTCGTTCCCTATGAATCCGGCCCCGAAGCTCTGATGGCCGTTATCCAGGGCCAGGGCGTTGCCACCGTTGGTAACCCCGGCGACGTGGAAGGCCGCGATCTGAAGCATCTGGTTATCGCCACCAAGGAAAAGCTGGCCACCTATCCCGATGCTGCCAACTTTGCTGACCTGGGCTATCCCGAACTGGACAACCTGTCCATGTGGCGCGGCTACGCCGTGAAGAAGGGCACCCCCGCTGAGTTCATCACCTGGTGGCAGGATCTGTGCCAGAAGGTGACCGAGGATCAGGAGTGGATCGACTTCTTCGCCGCCAAGTCCATCGTCGTTTCCAATGAAATGACCGAAGACTTCACCGCCCGCGTTAAGGACGACATGCTGGCTCACGTGAAGATCATGCTCGACAGCGAACTGGTTACCGCTGAATACGTTACCGCCGTTGAAGAAGCTTGCAAGTAATTTGCATTGGAGCCTCTAATGTGAGGGAAACCCTTCTTATAATAAGAAGGGTTTCCCTTCTATCATACTATTCCAAGGAGAGGAGTGTCATCTCCCCGTGATGCAAACAATCGGTCAATTCCTCACGGATCTCAATCCCGCTTTCCTTCTGCTGGGATTTGCTGCTATCATGATTGTTTTCTTCTTCCTGTTCGGTCTGAACAAGAAGCTGAAGGCCTACCGCGGACAGATGATGGTCATTACCGGCCTTTGCCTGTTCTTCCTGCTGTTCTTCCTGATGACCTTTGCCTTCAAGGTTCGCAAGGCGCAGATGATCCACACCACCGCTGCCACCGTGCCGCGCGCCTGGATCTTCCTGATGATCCCTGTGGCGATCATGGTTATCACCTCCATCCTCAACGGCAAGAGCGGCACCGACGAGCCCTTTGGCCGTTGGCAGCTGACGCTGGGCATTGCCCTGGCCGCCTTTGTCAGCGTATTCCTGTTCGAATACATCGGCTATTACCTTTCCAGCGCGCTGCTGCTCGTCCTGATGATGTTCCTGCTGCGCGAGCGCAAGGTCGCCGTTCTGGTGGGCGTGCCCGTTGGCTGGGTGCTGTTCACCTATTTCGTGTTTGCTAAGCTGCTGTACATCACACTGCCTATCGGCAGTCTGTGGACCGGCCTGTTCTAAGAAAGGAGGAAACGCATCGTGCTTGAAATCTTGGGCTATCTGGGTCAGGGCTTTCTGAACCTGATTGACGTCACGTCCATCCTGCTGGTTATGCTGGGCGTAGCCATCGGTATCGTCGGCGGCGCGATCCCCGGCATTTCTCCTTCCATGGCCGTGGCGCTGCTGCTCCCCGTTACCTATTCTCTCACCCCCGTGCAGGGCATCATCCTGCTGATGGGTATCTACACCGGCGCCAACTACGGCGGCGCTATCACCGCTATCGCTATCAACACTCCCGGTACCCCCTCCTCCGCAGTTACCTCCTTTGACGGTTATCCGCTGTGCCAGCAGGGCCGCACCGGTGAGGCCATGGGTATCGCCCTGTGGGCCAGCGTGGCCGGCGGTATCATCTCCACCATTATCCTGATCTTCTTCTCCATCCCGCTGTCCAAGCTGGCGCTGAAGTTCTGGCCTTCTGAATACTTTGCGCTGTGCTTCATGGGTCTGACCACCGTTGCCACCCTCGGCGGCAAGCAGTGGCAGAAGGCGCTGGCCGCGGTTCTCCTCGGCCTGCTGATCAACACCATGGGTGTTGACCCCATCTACGGCATCCGCCGCTTCACCTTCGGCGTCACCGCTCTGTACGACGGCATCCCCATGGTGCCCGTGCTCATCGGTCTGTTCGCTCTGGGCGAAGTGTTCAGCAACCTGGAAAAGTTCAACGGCGAAGGCGAAAAGGGCAAGGCCGTCGATTACAAGTGGCCTCCCTTCTCCATGCACTGGAAGCTGAAGTGGTCCTACATCCGCGCTTCCGTCATCGGCTGCGTGATCGGTATCTTCCCCGGCGCCGGCGGCACCATTGCTTCTTTTATTTCCTATGACGTAGAGAAGCGTCTGTCGAAGCATCCCGAAGAGTTCGGCCACGGCGCGCTGGCCGGCGTATCTGCCGGTGAAGCGGCAGATAACGGCTCCATCGGCGGCGCCATGGTGCCCCTGCTGAGCCTTGGCATCCCCGGTTCCGCCACCGCTGCCGTGCTGATCGGCGCGCTGCAGATCCACGATATCACCCCCGGCCCCGAACTGTTCACCAAGCAGCCTGACCTGGTATACACCCTGTTCGCCTCCATGTTCTTCGCCAATGCCATGATGGCCTTCATCGGCGTGATCGGTACCAAGGGCTTTGCCCGCTTGACCAACTCCCTGCCCAAGCGTATCCTCTACCCCATGATCGTGGCGTTCTCCATCCTCGGCTCCTACGCCGTGGAGCGCTCCGTCGTTCATGTCATCCTGTGCCTGGCCTTCGGTCTGCTTGGCTGGCTGATGAAGAAGTACAAGTACCCCGCCTCTCCCGTTGTGCTGGGCGTGGTACTGGGCAAGCTGATGGAAAACAACTTCAGCCGCGCGCTGATGGTCAGCGGCTGGTCGAGCTTCTATACTCGCCCCTTCACCATCATTCTGTTCATCATCTCCATTGCTGCCATCGTCATGCCGATGATCTCTGACCACCGCAAGAAGAAGGCTGGCACGCTGTCTGCTGACGCGGAGGAAGATGTAGATTAATGGGGTACGTTCGAGAGGCGGCTTTTGAAGGCAAAAGCCCCTCTCGAGCTCTCCCGAAAACCTGCGTTTGTCGACGTGAGCGTCGCGGCAGGCAATACGAAAAAGGGTCTGAAATCCGAATGAACGAGCAAGCTCGCCCCTCGGATTCAGGCCCTTTTTCTTGCCCGTTTCACGGGCGCGATCACGCAAAGCGTGATCGGCCTGCCGCTTGGTTGTGTGGTTGCGCCTGCGGGGGAACGCCGTTTCGCTTCGGCAAAATGGCGGAACTGACGCACCCCGCACCAAAGCGACAGTCCGCAGGGCAATGCCCTGCGTGTTTGCGAAGCAAACTAAAAAAGACGGAGAAGATCATGGGATCGAGCTTGCTCGAATCCCAGAGATTCCCCGTCTTTTTCAATCAACTGCCGCGACAATAACGCAGCCAACTTCCAACACAAACGCAGGTTCTTTGGTACTTTCTTGACGCAAGAAAGTACCGTCCTCCCCTCGTTCCCCGCTTACAGCGGCAAGCCGGGCAGCACCGCAGTCGTTCTCACCTTCTGCGCACCAGCCGCACGCATCAGGCCCATCTGCGCCGCATTGCGGGAGAACGCACGAGTAGAAATCTGCTGCACACCGCGCTCACGCAAAATATCGCAAGCCGCGCCCATAATCGCCTTGGCAAACCCCTGACGGCGGTAGTCCGCACGCACATACAGGCCCACCAGCGTCGCCTCCGGGCCGCGGCCCGTGAACAGCGCCTCGCACACGGGATTGTTACCGCGATAATAGCCAATGGCCACGAAATGCTCCATCTCCATGCAGCGCGCCAGGAAAGCGCCGTCAATAGGCGCAATGCGATAGGCATTGAAGCGATCCAGGAAGGCCTGGGTTTCCTGCGGCGTGCGGAATTGCACTTCGCCAAACGTACAGCTCACCGGCGCACGCGCAGGCCAATTGGGCAGCGGGAAACGATACAGATCCTCCGTATCATCCATCTTAAAGCCCGCCTTGGTGTAAAAATTGGTCATATCCCAATCTTCCGGGTTCAGCTGCGCATACAGTCTGCCCTTCACCTTGGGCATCTGCGCGCGCAATTGCTCCGCCCGCGCCAGCAGCGCGCCCAGCAAAAGATTTCTGCCGGCCGGCTGCGCATCAATCTGCATATAAACGTGCAGCGGCGCCTCAGGGTACATCTCTCCCTGCATAAACATCGTCACATATCCCATGCCCATTTCTACCATGCGATCATTGGTGACGAAAATACAATCCTCCGGCGGGATGCCCTGATAAGGCGCAATCGGATGTGTCAAATGCATGCGTATTCCTCAGTTCGCTTAAAAATTACTGCCATTCCACGCCGTCATAACGGCTGAAGCTGGTCAGATCGTAAACCACACGGGAAACCTCCGGACGCTCGCGACGAATGCGGTCCATCACGCGCTCCAGCAAATCATACGGCAGCCTGGCGGCATAGCCCTGTGAAGACTCGGCCGAGTTCACTGCCCGCAGCGCAATCATAGCGCGCGGATCATCGCCCGCCATGGGGCTGAGCACAGCAAAGTGCTGCCACAGGCGCTTCATCTGGCCGGATGCTGTCAGTTCTTCGGTAAAGATGCGATCCACCGCGCGCAGTGTCTGCAATCTGGCAGGCGTGACCGCGCCCAGGATGCGCAGCGCCAGGCCGCTGCCGGGGAAACTCTGCCGCGACAAAACCTCCGGCGGCATATACATCGTGCTGCCCACCTGGCGAATCTCGCTCTTGAACAATTCACGCAGCGGCTCAATCATCGGCACATCTGCCTGCAGCGCCGGGCGGCGCTTTTGCTTATCCCAACCCAGCACGTCGTTGCAGTTGGTGCCGCGCACAACCACTGTCACCGCGCCCACCTGCGTCATGGCCTCGTCAAGGATTTTCTGAATCATCTCGCCAATGATCGCGCGCTTCTGATTTGCGTCCACAACGCCATCCAGCGCTGCCAGGAAGCGCTCCTGCGCCTGCACATGGATCATTTCCATGCCCAGCTGATCGCGATAGAAAGAAAGCACCTGCGCCGCCTCGCCATCACGCAAAAGACCGGTATCGATAAAAATTCCCTTCAGGCGATTGCCCAGCGCCTTATGCGCCAGCACGGCGCTCACACCGCTGTCCAGACCGCCCGTCATGGCGCATACTGCATGTCCCTCGCCCGCCATACGCTGAATGTCTTCCACGGTGCGCTCCACAAAGGCTTCATACGTCCACCACTTGGTGCAATTGCACACCTTTTCAGCAAAGTTGAGCAGCAGCTGCATACCATCGGTATCATTTTGCTCCAGCGTAAACTGAATGCCATATACCGGACGCTGCATCAGCATGAAGCCGACCGGCTCCTGCAGCGATTCCGCCAAGGCTACAGCGCCCTCGGGCATGCGCAGGCGGCGCACATTATGCAGCATACGCTCGCAGTCATCAATACCCTGCGTCAGCTCGCACTCGCGGAAACGCACCGCGCCGATGCTGTTGCAAATGGCCGTCTCCAGCGCATCGCCGCCCAGCGCACGGCACAGCATGGCGGCTGCATCGCCCAGCGCCAGCATGGGGCGTGCATTCTGCGCCACCTCCGCCTGCAGCCCGGACGGCATGCCGCCCTTGACGCCGCCGGAGAGAATCAGGCCCAGCGGATCACGCTTTTCAATTTCTTCCGACGAAATATTGCCCGGCACAATCTCGCAATAGATATGCTCGGCACGCAGCGCGCGCGCAATGGCACGGCTGCTGCTTTCGTCAAAATTCAGAATCAATAACATATCGCGCATGAGAGAACCTCCCATTTATTCCGATACCTGAAAATTCAGATCGTTGCTCCAGTATGCATCATGATACAGCTCCTGGAGCGTTAATTGTGTATGATGATTGGCAATGCCCGTAGGCGTTTTGCCGGTATCTTCCTGAAATTTTGTAACAGCCTGGATGGTAGACGGGCCGTATGTGCCCGTCACATACTGTGCATCCAGATAGCCCAGATACTGCAGCTTTTCCTGAAGCGCCAGCACTTTCACACCCTCGCTGCCGCTGCGCAGGACGGTATCGACCAGATCATAGACCGTACCGTAGCCCATCACACGCTTGTCCGTCAGTTTATGCGAATTGCGCTGCACCTTATCAGGCATATTTCCCTCGATCACATGCGCGGTTATTTCACCGTCTTCTGACACGGTGCAGTATTCTACCAGCGCCACATGCGAAGTATTCTCGCCATCCACGGTATAGAATACCCAATCCCCGGGCTGCGGAATATAGCCGCCCGCCTCCAGCGATTCCTCCTGGCCAATGTACCACTGCGATCCCCATTCATTCACAAAGCCCGAACGGGAAATGTAGCGGCCATTACGCAAAAACCAGCGCAGACCAATGTTCTGTCCTGAATATCTGGGGTACACTTTTTCCAGCAGCTGCGTGCCGTGCTGCTGATCTACCTGATCCACGCACCAGCACAAAAACTCCGCGCACCATTCCGCCTGCGGATCACCGGCCCAATCGCCGTACTTGGTATAGCCGTTGCTGCTTTCCTTGTAGCTAATTTCAGCGCGCGCTGTTTCCAGCAGCCATTCAACATACTGCGGCACCGGGTACGCCGGCAGGAGCGTTTCATCCTCTGCCTGCCCCGTCCAAGGCAGCACCAGCAGCAACAACATCATCCAGGCAAGCAGTCTGCGCATCGTACCCTCCCATCAGCACATTATTATTCAATCTATTATACAATAATAAGTGCATTTTGGCAACCGACACTGCAAAAAGCGCGCACTTTTACAATACGCCCACATGCTCCAGCAGGATTTTTATTCCCATGCCGATCAATATGCCGCCGCCTGCATAGGCCGCCGTGCGCTGGCTGCGCTACCCCAGCGCCTTGCCCAGCCAGGCGCCGGCAAAGGAAAGCGCCCAAGTGCATGCGCCAATCAGCCCTGCTGCCCGCCATATATCCGTCTGCAAAAAAGCAAAGGTCACTCCTGCCGCCAGCGCATCCACGCTCGTTGCCACCGCCAGCGGAAACAGGCTTTTTGCGTTCAGCGCTTCGTCTGTTTTCATTTCTTCTCCCGCCTCGCAAATCATCCGAACGCCCAAATACCCCAGCAACAGCAGCGCAATCCAGTGGTCATAGCGCACAATATGCATCGAAAACCGGCTGCCCACTGCAAAACCAATCAGCGGCATGCCTGCCTGAAATACACCAAACCAGGCACCAATCTTCAGCGCCCGCGCGCACGTCATCTCCCGCACAGCCATCCCCTTGCTCACTGCCGCTGCCAATGCATCCATCGACAGCCCCAGCGCAATCAGCACCAATTCTCCCATGGCCTCTCCTTGTGTTACAATGTAATAATAATTACATTGTAATCATTCATTATAAAAGAGCCGCCGGTCTCCCGGCAGCTCTTTATATGCAGTTATTCCTGAATCAATGCATCCAGCAGCGCATCCACATTCTCATCCGAATACTCGATCTCTGAGGAATACATGCGGCTGATTTCCACAATGTCGTCTATCTGTACCTTCTCCCGCATGCCGCACAGCGCGCGAATCACCTGCACGCTGAGCACAGCAAAGGCTACGCGCTCGCCCACACAGCCATCCTGCAGGGCGCCCGGCATGTGCCGATACAGAAAATAGCACAGCAGCTGCTCAAAGGCAGTATCCCACGCAGCATCCGGCCAGACAATTTCCTGCTTGTGCAATTGCTGCAAATGCCCTTGCCAGGCAGGATCCATCTGCTCCAGCTGCATCAGAAACTGCGCCCAATCCGCCATCGTCGCTTGCGGCAGCGCTGCGCCTGCATGCGCCAGCACCTGCGCCATACGCGCATCGATCGACAGCGCACGATCCTGCGCAATGTTCATCAGCGTATCGCGCAGATCACACAGCGCCTGCTCTTGCGCGTCCGGCACTTCCTCGCCGTCCTCCAGGCAGATCAGCTGCATTTTTTCTTTTTTCCCGATGATCAGCCTGCCGGCCGCCTCACAGCAAAGCCCCAGACCCGCTTCCACATGATCGGAAAAATCATTGTAAAATCGCGGATGATCATCGCAAATCTGGCATAGTGCGCCCTCGCCTTTTTCCAGGATCAGATCGCACAAATTGCGGTCATTGAGGAAGGGGCAGCGCTCGTTCTCTGAAAGGATAAAGTGCGGCGGATCAGCAGAAAAATCAATGTTTTTCCGCAATCTTTCGCCCATCTCTCCCTCCAGCGACTGGTAATAGCGCAGCGTGTCTTCGTCCACGTCAATTTCCCAGCCGATGCAGCAGTTATGACGGCACTCCCCCGCAATGCAGCGAAACTGCGGATAATAATCCGGTGCAATATGCTTCATCATTACAATTCCGCGAAAATCTTTTCCAGGTAGTGCCTGGTATCGACAATGTCAATCAGCTGCTGCTCGCCCTTGATCTCGCGCTCGATGGTGATGGAGCCGTCATAGCCATGCTCCTTGAGCGCCTTGATAAAGGCGGGAAAATTGACCTTGCCGCAGCCGACCTTCTTTTCAGGCCCCAGATCGTTGCCATTGGTGGGATAGGCGCCATCCTTGGCGTGTACGCCGCGCACATAAGCCCCAAATACATCCAGCGCATCGATCGGATTGGCCTTGCCATACACGATCAGGTTGGCGGGATCCAGATTGATGAACAGATTGCCCGTACCCACTTCTTCAATCAGGCGCAGCAGGGTGACAGGCGTTTCCTGGCCTGTTTCAAACAGCAGGTTCTGATCATGCTTTTTCAGCTCCTCCGCCAGATAACGCACAGCCGCGCGTACGCCGGGATAATTCGGATCAGAAGCATTTTCCGGAATAAAGCCCATGTGCGTGATCACGTCCTTGAGGCCCAGCATGCGCGCAAAAGCCGCGCCGTCCAGCAGATTCTGGATGCGGATGTGGCGGTACGTGACCGGCACAATACCCAGCGTTTCAGGGCCTTCGGTGAAATTCCACTTCTTGGGGCCTACCCAGCCGCACCAGAAGGCGGTGATCGTCATATCGGCCTGAGCAAACGCGCGCTTGATGATCTCCGCCTGCTCGGCAGTCCAGTATTCAGGCAGCCAGCTGACCAGCTGACAGTGATGAATACCGTTTGCCGTCGCATGGCGCAGCTGTTCCTGCCACAGGCCATCCTGCAGACGGATACAAATGCCTACGTTCATTTTTTCCCTTTCTTACGATCCGTAAGACGAATCGATGTTGACAAATACTTTTTCTTTGCTGTCTTTCAGCGCAGAGGCGTCAATGCGCTTTTTCAGTTCTTCGTAGTATACATCTTCATCGAAGGGAATTTCAACCGTTTTTCCAAGGAACGCAGACAAATGCATGGCATTGGACAGCGTCAGGCCGTTGATGCCCTCGCGGCCGTCGGCGATCATGTCTTCGCCGCGCAAAATAGCCGCCGCAAATGCATTGAGCACGCCCGGATGCTTGGGATGCGAACCGTCCAGCTCCACCTCCGTCACTTCCATATCAGGCTTGGCAAAGGGATACTCATTTACCTTGCTGAACTCAGGCTCAGTCATCGCAAGCTTCCACATCTTCAGCTTGCCGCCCTCGGCTACCAGCTTGCCACCCTCGCAGGTAATCTCAAAGCGGTTGCTGCCCGGCACATCGCCGGTGGTGGTGATAAAGGTGCCCGTCGCGCCGTTCTCATACTCTACATAGGCCGTTACGTCGTCTTCTACTTCAATGTTATGCCACTGGCCAAACTTGAGGAAGGCCGTAACCTTCTTGGGCATGCCGCAAATCCAGCACCACAGATCCAATTGATGCGGGCACTGATTGAGCAGCACGCCGCCGCCCTCGCCGCGCCAGGTAGCGCGCCAGTTGCCGGAATCATAATACGCCTGCGGACGGTACCAGTCGGTGATGATCCAGGAGGTTCTGCGGATCTGGCCCAGCTCGCCGCTTTCGATGATTTCCTTCATCTTGCGGTACAGGCAGTTGGTGCGCTGATTGAACATCATGCCGAACTTGACAGAGCACTTGTCGGCCATCTCGTTCATTTCACGCACCTGCTTGGTATAAACGCCCGAGGGCTTTTCCACCATCGCATGCAGGCCGCGCTCCATGGCGGCAATCGCGTAGCGGGGATGATCGTAATGCGGCACAGCCACCAGCACCGCGTCGATCAGGCCGGAATCCATCATGTCCTCGGCCTTTTCAAAGCAGGCAATTTTGCCGCCGGATACTTCCTTGACATAATCCAGACGCTCCGCCTTCAGATCACAGCAGGCCGTCACTTCAATTTCGGGGCACTTGCCCTCCATCACGTTCTTCAGATGCGCGGTACCCATATTGCCGATACCGAGAATGCCCATACGTACCTTTTCCATCGTATCCTCCTTATTCCAGGCCCAGCGAGGCAAGATAATCATAGCTCATTTTGAGACAGTCAAAGGGATCAAGGCTGTTGCAGTGATCCTGCTCAACCAGCACATATTCCGTCTTCGCGTCTTCGCAGGCGGAAAGCACCTTTTCAAAGTCGATCGTGCCATAGCCGATGGGCAGCATTTTGTGCTCCTTGCCGGAGATGCCCATGTCCTTTACATGCATGCAGGGCATACGGCCCTTGAAATCGCGGATCACGCGGTCAGGCACCATGCCGCCGAACTGGATCCAGTAGGTGTCCAGCGTAAAGCCCATCTGATCGGCCGCAAAGGAATCGCGCATATCGTAAATGACCGGCTTGCCGTTCGGCAGCTTTTCAAACTCGGCGCCGTGGTTATGATACATAAACAGATGCCCTTCCTTTTTGAAGGCTTCCATCACGGGCGTGTACTTCTCTTTAAAGGTTTCGTACTCGGCGGCAATGTTCTTAAAGGAGCCCAGGCCAATGCAGCGGCAGTCAAACTGATCGTGCTTTTTGGCTACCTGCACGGGATCGGCCAGCATTTCATCGGGAGAATAGTGCGTCAGCACGCACTTGAGGCCGTACTTCTGCAGCTTCTCCTGCAGCCACGCGCCGTCATAAGGGCAGGAGCCCGACATCTGCACGATTTCGTAGCCGATGTCCGCCACCTTCTGAAGGGTTTCCTCAATGCCCTCCAGCGTTTTGCAGTAATCGCGAACGGTATAAAGCTGTGCACCCAGTTTCATTTTTATATCCTCCTTATGCAATGATCGCTTTCAGCGCGTTGGCAGCAGCGTCAAAGGCCTCGTCCGCCGAGGCATAGCCCGTGCGCTTCTTGGGATCAGCCTCCAGCGTTTTAAGCGCGCTGAAGGAGAAAAGATGCGGCTCGAGTGTAATCGCCTCACCGCCAAGCGCCAGATACTGCCGCACAATCTCAGGCACATAGCCCCAGCCCGCACCGCAGGGCACCACCGTGCCATCGGCTTTTGCGTCCTTGGCATGCAGATAGATGACATGCTTTTGAAGCATTTCCCAGGCATAGAGCGTATTGACGCCGCACTGCACGAAATTGGCCGGATCAAACACCGCCTTCATGCCGGGCACGCGCTGCATGATCTTCAGGCAATTGCTCGCATTGAAGCCGTAAATGCCCTTTTCGTTTTCATGGCAGAGGAGCAGCTTTTCAGATGCGGCAATCTCCTGCAATGCATTCAGTTCATCAATCACCCTGTTTTCGTTTTCTTCCGTCTCCCAGGGCTTCATGTGATAAGAGAACATGCGCACCTTTTCCGTGCCAAGGATATGTGCAACCTCCGCCACGTGCCTTAGCACCTCACGATGCTCCGCCGCACGGTCAAGAGCAATTTTGCCGATGGGCGATCCGATAGACCAGCAGACAAGCCCCTTGTCATCCAGGCGCTTTTTCAATTCTTTGGCTTTTTCCAAAGAAATTTTGCTCACATTCTCGCCCTCTACCGAGCGAATCTCTATGCCCTGCATCGTGTTGCGGCAAAGCGCCTCCAGCTGGATATCAAAGTCCTCGCCCGCTTCGTCCGCAAAGGCCGACAGAATTACTTTTTTCATTTCAAATCCCCCTTAAAACGTACCAGGTTGTATTTATTATAGCAAGAATCACAAAAATTTCCATAGTCTGAACGCCTCAAGCGCAAGAATTACAATCTTTCAAGCAACATGTACAAAAAAAGCCGAACCCAGGTACAGGTTCGGCTGTTCTTGATTCTTTATACAATATTCCAGCGTTTAAGCTGCCAGGCGCCCTTGTCATAGCAAACGATACACACCGCGCCATTATCCGTGCTGACGCGGTAGGGATGGATATCCGCGCCGAGCACATAATTGAGGATGGCTTTGGTCGTGCCGTCATGGCAGAAAATCGCCACATTGCCCTCGATGGGATTCTCCTCCAGCTTTTTCATAAACTGATTCACACGCGCGCAGTGCATCTGATGGCTTTCGCCGCCGTAGCGGGAATAATCGCGCGCCTGCGTACATTTGAGATGCGCTTCGCCGTACATTTTGAGCGCATCCTGATGATACATGCCCGTCAGCGTGCCGGTCGAAATCTCGCGCAGCAGCGGATCGGTTTCAAATTCCGCGCCGGGCAGCGCAGTCTGACAGGTTTGCATTGCGCGCTTGAGGTCGCTGGCGTACACCTTGGCAAACGGAATATCCTTGAGGATTTCGCCCGCATGCGCAGCATCCGCGATGCCTTTTTCCGTCAACGGCACATGCGACCAGCCGGAATAGGCACGCTTAAGATTGGCCGTACTCTGCCCATGGCGGACAACAAAAACCTGCATCAAAATCAATGCGCCTCCTTTGCGATAACACTATATCTCATTCTCTGAAAAACGACAAAATCCTGCCGGATGCATCAATTTTTGCAGACTCTCTTCGCTGTCTCTTTCGCAGACAACCCCGTTGTATCCATTTTTTCAGTATCAAGCGCCGCATACAAAGGCATGCGCGCCACGCTTCTTTTGATCACATCCGGCGTGCGCACGCCTGCATCAATGTCCTTTTGCAGCCGTTTGGTCAAGGCTGCTTCATCGCATACCAGCGATATACAACGTATGCGGCAATCTGTCGTGTCAAGACGCGACAAAATATCGTCTATGATTTGCTGCTCGTGCATCACCCAGCAAAAGATAATATGCTCATATGCACTGCAATGAAGAAAGTTATTAAGCAGATGGCAGATATTATCCATTACCATTTTCTTGGTTTCATCCGTCACCAGAAAAGGATGGGCGTCCCAGCACCAGTCGCCATCCAGAAACACACTGCGCGGCAGCAGGCGCTTGAGCTCCTGCGAAACGCTCGTTTTGCCAACACCCATCGTACCGCCAATCAAATACAGCGTTTTCATTCATTTTCCTCCCACGGCAGTTTCACATTGCAGATAATCTCATCCACATCTTCCTTGCCGCACAGCGTAAACATGCGCTTGACGCCCAGCTTGGAATCATCGCACAAAAAGATCTTCTTCTCCGCATGCGAGAGCATCACGCGGCGCAGCGACGTTTCTTCCTCCGAGGCGTCGCTGATCTTGCCCTCCAGTGATATGCCCTGGCTGGAAAAGAAGCATTTATCTGCGTTCAGAGCGCGAATGTAGCGCTCTGATGCCGCGCCGTACAGCAAGGCATTCTGCGCGTCAAAGATCCCGCCCGTGCAGTACAGATGGATATCCGGAGAGATGACCTCAGAAAAAATGCGCAGATTGTTTGTCACAATCTTGATTCCTCTCTTGCCGTTCAGATACTTGATCATCCGGCGCACAGTGGAGGAAGCATCCAGCATGATGGTATCGCCGTCCTGCACCATCTCTGCCGCGCGACGCGCCAGCTCTTCTTTGATCTGCGAGTTTTCACCCTCGCGAAATCCCAGCGGCACCACGGAATTATGGTATTTTTCCAGCATCACACCGCCATAAATGCGCCGCACCTGGCCCGTCTTTTCCAGCGCCTCCACGTCGCGGCGGATCGAAGCCTCGCTGGTAAAGAGCATCACAGCCAGCTCATGAATGGACGCCGTACGCTTTTTTTCCAGAATTTCCAGTATTCTTTCCCGACGCTCCAAGATAATCAAATGCTTCGTCCTCCCTCTTGAAAGTTTTTGCAAGAATTTGCAAAGAATTCTACTGATAGGCTGATAAAGTTTCAATCTCCAGCCCACAGCTTGACGAATTGTTATTCCTATTATAGAATATATACGTTATTTTTGCAAATCTTTGCAAATATTTTCATCAGTTTATCAACAGGATGGAAGGAGTCATTACTATGGCTATTGTTACAATCATCGGTTCCGGCATGATGGGCTCTGCCCTGGCCTTCCCCGCCCGTGAAAACGGCCACGAGGTGCGCCTGGTGGGTACGCATCTGGACCGCGAAATCATTGAAACCAGCATCAAGACCAATCGTCATCCCAAGTTCGTCAAGGACTTCCCCGCGGGCGTGAAGTACTACCAGATCGAAGACGTGGACGCTGCCATCGAAGGCGCGGACTTTGTCATCGGCGGCGTCAGCTCCTTTGGCGTGGATTGGTTCGCCGACGTCATCCTGCCCAAGATTCCCGACGGCATGCCCCTGCTGACCGTTACCAAGGGTCTGTTTGACACCGAAGACGGCAAGCTGCTCACCTACCCCGATCTGTGGCAGAAGAAGCTTGACGAGCTTCACAAGAACGTGCCCCTCAACGCCATCGGCGGCCCCTGCACCAGCTACGAGCTGGTTGCGCACGACCAGACCGAAGTCGCCTTCTGCGGCAAGGATCTGAAGATCCTCTCCTTCCTGCGCGACGTAATGGCCACCGATTATTATCATATTTCCCTGTCTACCGACGTGACTGGCATTGAAAGCGCTGTCGCCCTCAAGAACGGCTACGCGCTGGGCATCGCCCTGACCATCGGTCTCAATCAGAAGGCGTTCGGTCTGGACAGCGAGCTGCATTTCAACTCTCAGGCTGCCGTGTTCGGCCAGGCTGTGAAGGAAATGTACCGTCTGCTCGAGTACCAGGGCGCGGCTTCCCTGGATAACATTTCCGTGGGCGCCGGCGACCTGTACGTGACCGTGTACGGCGGCCGCACCCGTCTGGTAGGCATTCTGCTGGGCCGCGGTCTGAACATTGACGAAGCCAAGGCTGAGCTCAACGGCGTGACCCTCGAGTCCCTCGTTGTGGCTGAGCGCGTGGCCCGCGCGGTCAAGGTTGCCGCCAAGGCTGGCAAGCTGGATCCCGCCAACTTCCCGCTGCTGATGCACGTGAACGAGATTCTCGTGGAGAAGAAGGAAGTTAGCATTCCCTGGGAAGATTTCACGTTTGTGAAGTAAGATACGAGGAGGACGTTCGAGAGGCTGCTTTGGATGGCCAAAGCACCTCTCGAGCTCTCCCGAAAGCCAGTTTTGGCATTGGAAGGCGGCTGCGTTATTGACACGGCAGTCTATATGAAAAAGGTGAGAAAGATCACGGATGCGAGCAAGCTCGCCCCGATGACTTTTCTCACCTTTTTCAGTTTGCTTCGCAAACCCGGACGGCTCTGCCGTCCGGACTGCCGCTCCGGTACAACATGCGTTTGGGATCGCCGTTTTTTCTGCGGAAAAAACGAGCGGGAGGAGGCGCCGCTGCGGCGGCGCGATAGTGAGACCCGCTCGTTTCGCCGCAGCGAAACGGCGCGCCCCGCAGGCGCAACCGCACAAGCTGGCGGCAGGCCGGACGACGCAGTCGTCCGCATCCGCGAAGCGGATAGAAAAAGAGCGTGTAAATCATCGGGGCGGGCTTGCCCGCAGCCGTGATTTCACGCTTCTTTTTCGTATAGCCTGCCGAAACACCCCAACCAAAAGACTGGTTTTCGAGGGAGCTCGAGGGAGGCTTTTACCTTAAAAGCCGTCCCTCGAACGTCTCCTCCCCCGTTTAAATCCTCGCATCCCACTGACCGCAGAAGCTGTCAATGGGGTCCTTGCCGCGGAACGCCTCCGGACCAGCCAGGAGATTGTCCACCAGCGCATCCAGCGTCGCGGGTGCGGAGTCGTAAGCGTTGATGTAGGTGCGCAGCTGCGGCACGTCCGCCAGCATCGTGGGCGCATTCACGCTCACGCCAACCACGGGCAGCTCGAATACGTACCACGGAATTTCGCCGCCGCCCTTAGAAAGGCCAAAGCTCGGGCGACCGTTGGCCACGTCAAAGACCGTCAGCACCAGATCCTGCTGAGAAACGAAATCGGCAATGGCGTTCTTGCCGGCAAAGTACAGATTGAGGCTGGTCTTTTCGCCGGCTGCAATCTGCTTTTTCATCTTTTCGATGGGGCTCTCATAAATGAAGGCGTCAAAGCCTTTTTCGATCAGGCGATCGCGCAGTTCTTCCGCAGGATTTTTCTTGGCCGCACCGCCGCCCATGGCCATCTTGACCAAATCATCCATCGCGCCCGCCGCACCCTTGACATACACAATCATGATGCGCTTATACTTTTCAGGCGTCAGGGGCAATACGCCTTCATCCTTGTACTTCACCAGCGTAATGCAGTCGCGGCTGATGTTCCTCGCCGCTTCCTTATATTCATCCTTGCCCAGCGCAGTCTCGGCAGGCACCAGCGCCTCCCGGGCGGCCTTGTTCAATCCCATGTGCGCCTTGAGGCCCAGAATGCGCGTGAGCGCCTCCACCATGCGCGCTTCGCTGATAATGCCAGTCTGATACGCCTCCAGCATCGTAGCAAAGTCCTCGTCCGGATCATTGAAGAACAGGAACATGTCGCAGCCCGCGTTGATGGCAGCAGGCAGCATGGCCTTTCGTGTCATGCGGTCGGTCATGGCCACCATGTGCGAAGCATCGGTCACCACCATACCGTTGAAGCCCAGCTTGTCGCGCAGAAGACCCGTCATGATTTCGGGGCACAGCGTAGCAGGCAGCATCTCTTCATCCGCAATGCCGGGCTTGACAGCACGCATGTACGCGGGCATCATGATATGTCCGCCCATGATGGCGTCCAGATCATTGTCAATCAGCTGCTTGTACACATGGCCGTAGGTCGCCATCCAGGTTTCCTCGTCCATGCTGTTGATGTTGTTGCCGATGTGCGCATCGCGGTAATCCAGACCGTTGCCGGGAAAATGCTTGGCCGCGCAGGCAAAGCCGGGAATGGTATGCGCGCCCTTGAGGTACTCCACGCTCATCTCTGCCACGCGGGCAGGATCATTGCCGAACGCGCGGGCGACGACCTCGGTATTCAGCCAGTTGTAATGAATATCGCACACGGGCGCGAAGGCCATGTTGCAGCCGAGGGAGGCCGCCTCTTCATTGGCCATGCGGCCCAGATCATGAGCATACTGCTTGTTGCCGGTGGCGCCGATCTTAATGCCGCTGCCGATGGCGGTGCCGTCCGAGCACGCGCCGTTGCCGCCTGTCTCAGTATTGCAGGCAATGAACACCGGCACCTTGGCAAAAGACTGCAGCATGCGGTTTTGCATCTGCACATACTGGCCGGGCATGTTATTATAGCGGCAGCCGCCCAGGTGATATTTCTGCATCAGCTCCTGCAGATAAGCAGGCTCCATGCCGGCGGTCAGCTGGAAAAAGAGCTGGCCAACCTTTTCTTCGTCGGTCATGTTTGCAATGGTGTTTTCCACCCACGCGATGTCTTCGTCGCTGAGATAATACGGTTTTGCTTTGAGATTTACCATCATCTTTTCCCCTTCCTTACGCGCCGAGGTTCTTTAAGAACATGTTGATTTTTTCATCCTGATATGCGCCCGCATATGTGCCGTCCAGCAATTTTTCGCAGGCCGTATCCATAAACTCCTGCCAGCTTGCCTTTTCGCTGCGCACAAGGATGGGATAGTACAATACGCCGTTTTTCTGCGCAGCGTCCATATCGCCGGGCGCGTCGCCGCACATCAGCACATGATCGGGCTGATAGCCTTTCTTCAGCAACTCCCCAATGCAATGCGCCTTGCTGCCGGCGTTCTGTGCCATGACGATATCCGTGTGCTCGAGCAGGCCGTACTTTTCCCACTCTTCAAGCACCGCGTCCAGATTGGCGCTGCTGACAATCGCCACATCCGCCCGTGCATGCGCATGGGCGAGGCCCTCCTTGGCCAGCGGGAAGGGTAGCTTCAGTTCATCGGGCAGGGCGTTGATGTTTTCATTGACCGCCTTGCTCCAGGCAAGCGCCTTTTTGAGCGATACGCTGGCGGGATTTTCCGCAATGGCGCGCTCCAAAGCGCCGTTTGACATCTCCTTGCTGGTTTCCACCCAGTCAACCAGCGTTTTCAGTTCCTCGATCTTTACGTACTGCTGATCGATTTCCTGCAGCGCCAGCGAAAGGCCCTTGAAGCGGTTGATACCGCGCGTCATGGTATACAGATTTATATCATTCCAGCGTGCGAGGATGGCCTCCTGCCATGTTTCCAAGCCCCACTCTTTGACCATGCACGGGCCAAAGCAGCGGATGTGCTTGATGTCCATGGTATCCATCGCGCAGCCGTCGGAATCCACGCAGATGAGAAAGTCTCTTTTCTTTTCAAAATTTTCCAATTCCATAGGATTCTCCCTGTATTTAGAGATAATTTCTATCATAGTATACCTTTTTTTCTGCCAATGTAACACAAATGATTTTTGCAATTTTCCGTATAATTTATAGTTTATCAAAGTTTTTCCCTAAAAAAGAGACTGTTTCCTTCTCATTCCGCCCTTCCCCTTTATCTGGAAAAAAACAGACAAACACAGAAACAGATCTTATTAAAATAAGAAGAAATGCAATTTTTCAATTGACTTCACCGGCGTGAATTGATATTATAATATAGTTAGACATTTCACTCACAAAGGAGAATCGCAATGCTCGTATCCATTCTGTTGTTCGCGGTAGGTCTGGTGCTGCTCATCAAGGGCGGCGACTGGTTTGTTGATGGCGCGACCGGTCTCGCCAAGCGTTTCAAGCTGCCGGACATCGTCGTTGGCGCTACCGTTGTTTCTATCGGAACTACGCTGCCTGAGGTCATGGTATCCACCACTGGCGCGCTGCAGGGCAGCGGCGCCATGGCATATGGCAATGCCATCGGCTCCATCATCTGCAATACTGCGCTGATCGCCGCTATTTCCATCTTCGTCAATCCCGGCCCGGTGAACGTGAAGTCCATGAAGACCCCCGTGATCTTCTTCTTCTCCGCCACTGCCATTTATTGCCTGGCCGCGTATGGCCTGGGCACCTTCCCCCGCTGGCTAGGCCTCATCATGCTCGCCGTTTTCGCTATCTATATGTTCCTGACTGTCCGCAACGGCATGAAGAATCCCGACGCGCTTGCTGACGAAGAGGAAGAAGACAGCAAGCCCAAGCAGCTGTGGCAGGAGCTTTTGCTGCTGGTTGTGGGCGCTGCCGTAATCGCCATAGGCGCTGATCTGCTGGTTGAGCATGGTCAGGTCATCGCACTGGGCCTTGGCGTTCCCGCCACCGTCGTCGCGCTGCTGTTTGTGGCGCTGGGCACCTCTCTGCCTGAGCTGGTCACCACCATTACCTCTCTGCGCAAGGGCCGCGCTTCCCTGGGCATCGGCAACGTGATCGGCGCCAATGTATTCAATCTTGTGCTGGTCTCCGGCGTCGCCGTTACGCTGGCTCCCTTTGATGTACCGGTGGAAAACACGCTGCTCAATACCGGCCTTAACCTCTCGCTGGTGTTTGACATTCCCGTGATGCTGCTCGTCATGAGCCTGATGTGCTTCCCCGCCATGGCCAAGAAAAAGCTCGGCCGCTGGCAGGGCATCACGCTCCTGTGCATCTACGCTGCCTTCTGCGTACTGCAGTTTGTGCTGTAAGCAAAAATCAAAACAGCCTTCATCTAACGATGAGGGCTGTTTTTTCTTGACAACAAATGTCAATGGCGGTATCATGCAAGCAGTTAATGCGAAAGGAGGCCTTCCCTATGTCCAAGCCTTTCTCTGTTCTTCATGATATTCATTGCCATTCTTTTCTCTCTTCCTGCTGCAGCGACGAAACCTGCACCGCCGAAAATGTCTTTAAGCAGGCCAAGGAAATGGGCTATGATACGCTCTGCCTGACCGACCATCTGTGGGACAGCGCCGTGCCCGGCCCCTCCAACTGGTACGCGCCACAGGATATCCCCCATGTGCTCTCCGCCAAGCCCGTGCCGCAATATGAGGGCATGCGCTGCCTGCTCGGCTGCGAAACGGAATACACCGGCAACGGTCATCTGGGCCTGGCAAAGGAGCATTTTGATCTTTTCGACTTCGTTGTCATTCCGCCCAACCATATGCACATGGTTGGCTTTGTGCGCCCTGAGGACGTGACCACGCCCGCGCAGATGGCGCAGCTTTTCACCGAGCGCCTCGACGAAATCTCCAAGCTGGATATCCCCATGGAGAAGGTCGGCATTGCGCACATCACCTGCCCGCTGCTCTTCCGCGAAGGCAAGGTGTGCGATGTGGTAAAACTGATGGATGAAGATAAGCTGCACGAGATTTTCGCCCGTTTTGCCGCGCGCGGCGCGGGCATCGAGCTCAACCGCGGCTCGTTTAAAGAATTGGACGAGGATCCCGAAAACGCGCTGCGCCTGTACCGCATCGCCAAGGCTGAGGGCTGCAAATTCTACTGCTCGTCTGATTCGCACACGATGGAAGGCTATAAGTCAATGGGCGCCATCATCCGCCGCATAGCGGATCTGCTGGAACTGACGGAAGACGACCGCTACATCATCCCGTAAGGAGGGCCGGCATGCATTTCCACAGCGAAATCATCGAGAAATTCCCCGTCCGCAAAAAAGGCGAGCAGAAGGACGGTTTTCTTAAATACGCCACCGCCAAAGCGCAGGAAATGGGCTACACGGCCAAGGTAGAGGACGTCAAAAACAACCGCAATCTGGTCGTCGGCGATCCCGAAAGCGCGAAGGTTATTTTCACCGCGCATTACGATACGCCCGCTGTCATGCCCTTTCCCAATTTCATCACGCCGCGCAACATCCTCATTTATATTCTGTATCAAATCATCCCCGTGGGCTGCATCATTCTTGCCGGCGTGCTGGCTGTGCTGCTTTGCCAGGCAGTCTTTGGTATCACGGAATTTGAACAACTCTATGCAATTTTCATGGTCTGCTATTTCGGCTGTTTGATGCTGCTGCTCTTTGGCCCGGCCAATAAGAATAACTACAACGACAACACCTCGGGCATTGCAACGCTTTTATGCATCATGCAAAAGCTGCCCAGAGAAGCGCGGGATAAAGTTGCTTTCATCTTCTTTGACAACGAAGAAAAGCACATGCAGGGCTCGGCTAATTACGCCAGGCAGCACAAGGAAGTCAAGCAGAACACGCTGATTGTCAACCTTGACTGTGTAGGCGACGGCAAGTATCTGTTCTGCTTTGCCAAGAAAGACGCCCGCGCACACGCGCTTTATCCCCTGCTGACAGAATCGGTGATATCCGGCGAAGATTACTCCGTTGCGCACGTCAATAGCGCCACCAGCGTATATCCTTCTGACCAGGCCTCCTTCCAGTGCGGCACGGCCATCTGCGCCTGCAAAAAAGCGCCGGTGATCGGCTATTACATGGACCGCATCCACACCAGGCGCGATACAATCTGTGATCTTAAAAACCTTGATTTTCTGGCTGACAGGCTCAGCGCCTTTGCCGAAAAGCTGTAATGAAAAGGCTTCCCTGGTGGGAGGATTCTTAAGGAATAATTGATCCAGCAACGAACAAATGAGCATCCGACGATCCGAGTTGTTTTGTCAAGGGTGTTTACACATTTCTTACCGGCAACTGATCGCAACACAATAGATGGTTGATAGACTCAGACATTTATAACGAAATACCGCCAGCACAAAGTTTTATTGTGCCAGCGGTATTTTTTATCTACTGATTAAGTAAGAGGTAAGGTGGATTGTTTTGTTGCATCATCCCACGATATAAATCCTTTGTACTCACAGCGATCTCGTGCATTGTTTTCCCCCGGCATATACATGATGCGTCCAAATTCGGC
>JAFXJP010000050.1 GCA_017532155.1 Clostridia bacterium
AATCACTTCGATCTTGGTAATACGATTGCCCTGATCGTCCACACAATTTTCATTGGTACAGGTGTGGAGCATTTCGCCCGTCGCCAGACAGGTCGCAGGCGTCTTGACAATGCCCTCGTCCCAGACGTGGTTGGCCGGATCGATCTTAATCACTTCGATCTTGGTAATAGGATTGCCCTGATCGTCCACACAGTTTTCATTGGTACAGGTGTGGAGCATTTCGCCCGTCGCCAGACAGGTCGCAGGCGTCTTGACAACGCCCTCGTCCCAGACGTGGTTGGCCGCATCGATCTCAATCACTTCGATCTTGGTAATAGAATTACCCTCAGCATCCACGCAGCTCTCATTGATACAGGTGAAGAGCATCTCGCCCGTCGTCAGACAGGTCGCAGGCGTCTTGACAACGCCTTCGTTCCAAACGTGGTTGGCCGCATCGATCTCGATCGCTTCGGTCTTGGTCGTGCGCTTGCCCTCAGCATCCACGCAGGTTTCAACCGTACAGGTATAGAGCATTTCGCCCTCAGCCATACAGGTAGCCGCCTTGGCTTCAATGCCGGCGTCCCACTTGTGACCCAGCGCGTCAATCACTTCCTGCGCAACCAGCGTTTCTCCGCAAGTCGTGCAGTGGCTGCCTTCCGTCAGGCCGGTATTCACGCAGTCAGGAGCAACCGCCGCATCCGTTACCGGCGTATGGCCCTTCTCCTCGACCAGCACGTCGCCGCAAACCGTACAGGTCTGCGCAGTGGTACAGGTAGCTTCGGCGCCCGGCGTATGGCCCAGCGCATCAACAACCTCCTGCGCCTTCAGGATCGCATCGCAAACAGAGCAGTGCACGCCCTCCGTCAGGCCGGTGCTCACGCAGTCGGGCGCAACCGCCACATCCGTTACCGGCGTATGTCCCTTCTCCTCGGCCAGCACTTCGCCGCAAACCGTACAGGTCTGCGCAGTGGTACAGGTGGCTTCGGCGCCCGGCGTATGGCCCAGCGCATCTACTACATTCTGCGCCACAATCGTTTCACCACAGACAGAGCAGTGCTTACCTTCGGTCAAACCAGTTTCGGTACAGGTAGGCACAACCGCCGCATCAATCACCTCAGTATGACCCAGCGCAGTAACAACATCATCCGTATAAACGTCGCCGCAGGCAGAGCAGGTATAGGTCGTATAGCCGTCCGCCGTACAGGTAGGCGCAGTTACCTTGCCCTCATACTTATGGCCCAGCGCCGCTTGGAGCGTTTCATTACACACCGTACAGATCTGCGCAGTTGTGCAGGTGGCTTCGGCGCCCGGGGTATGGCCCAGCGCAGACGTTTCTTCCTGCGCAACCAGCACTTCTCCGCAAACGCCGCAATGCGAGCCGGCCGTCAAACCAGTCTTTGTACAGGTAGCCGCAACAGCTCCATCCGCCACAGCCGTATGATCGATCATGGGGATCACTTCCTGCTGCAACCTGATTGCACCGCAGGTATCGCAGTGTTCACCGGCCGTCAAACCGGTAGTCGTACAGGTAGGCGCAACATATGCATCCTCTACCCACTCATGGCCCAGCGCGTTGATGATATTCTCCGTCTTTGTCGCGCCGCAGGCAGAGCAGGTATAGGTCGTATAGCCGCCCGTCGTGCAGGTAGGCGCAGTTACAACGCCTTCACCATAAGCGTGTCCCAGCGCATCCACATACGAATCAACATATGTATCATCACACTTGGAGCAGACATGCGTAGTGTAGCCCTGCTCCGTACAGGTGGGCGCAGTCACAGTGCTTACATGGTTATGACCGGTCGCAGCTACACGCTCATCCTCGTACGTATCATTACAGGTGGAGCAGACATGCGTAGTATAGCCGTCCGTCGTACAGGTGGGCGCAGTTACAGTGCTTACATAGTTATGGCCGGACGCATCTACATACGCATCCACGTACGTATCACCACACGTGGCGCAGACATGCGTAGTATAGCCCTTCTCCGTACAGGTGGGCGCAGTCACAGTGCTTTCATAGCTATGGCCGAATGCATCTACATACGTATCCACATACGTATCATTACACTTGGGGCAGGTATGCGTGGTATAGCCCTTCTCCGTACAGGTGGGCGCGGTCACAGTGCTCTGGTACTCATGCTCCAGCGCAGGAATGACCTCGGAGGGCTTGTTGTTCAGCCAGATTTTGCAGACCGTACACTGCGTACCGCCGGTACAGCCTTCCTTGCCGCACTGGGCAGGAATCGCCTGAATAACAGTCCAGCTATGCTCCAGCGCAGTGATTTCCTGCGTTTCGAAGCTATCGCAGTTCTCGCAGTCGCGGCGCTTTTCGCCCGCTACTTCACAGGCAGCTTCCTTCGTGGTATACCACGCACCAAAGACGTGGGCCACGGGCGCAATTTCCTTCGTATCGGTCTGCTGACAGACAGCGCACTCCAGCTTGGCGACGCCGCCATCCGTACATACCGTTGCCTTATAGGTAACAACGCCATTTTCGTCCTTGACTTCCACAACGCCGACAGATTCTTCCGTCAGCTCCCAGGTATGATTACCAGTCGCGGGAAGGGTCCGAACAAGTTCCTCATAGTCGCATACAGAGCACTTCTTGTATACTCTGCCATTCACGCCGCAGTTGGCATCCTCAGTGATTTCTTCACCCAGCTTATGGCCGGTCGCCGCAATCACACGGGTATCATCCGCGCCGCAAACAGAGCACTTGAGCACCGCCGTACCATTTTCAGTACAGCTGGTGGCCACGTACTGACCGTCTTCTTCCTTCACGCCGACAGAATCCGCCGTCAGCACCCAGGTATGTTCGCCGGTAGCAGGCAGGGTCCGAACAAGTTCCTCATAGTCGCATGCAGAGCACTTCTTGTATACTCTGCCGTTCACGCCGCAGTTGGCATCCTCAGTGATTTCTTCACCCAGCTTATGGCCGGTCGCCGCAATCGTCTCGGTCTTTTCGATGCCGCAGGTGCCGCAGACAAACTTTTTAGATCCTTCCTTGGTACAGGTAGGCTCGGTGATGATGTTTCCTTCGCCCCAGGCATGCTCAGTAGCCGCGTTGGCAATGACCGTCTTGATGGAATGGTCTTTGGTTCCTTCATCACAGCGCTGACAGGTGTACACAACGTAGCTGTCCTCGGTGCAGTCAATCGGCTTCCAGCCGTCTTTTTCGCTGTAGGTCGCATTGGTGGGAGCAACTACATAATCATGGCCCAATGCAGGCAGTTCCGCATTCTCGGGAACAAATCCGCACACGCCACAAATGCTCGCATGGCCAGGCTCCGTACAGGTAGCAGCCTGATAACCATCTTCATCCCACTGATGGCCGGGCGCCTGAATCACTTCAGTCTTGGTATGGGTCGCAGAATTCTCAGCGGTGCAGCCGGCATTCTGACAGGTATAAACAACCTGGCCGTCTTCCGTACAGGAAGTAGCCACCCACACGCCGTTCTCATCCTTTTCAGCGCCGGTAGCAACGCCCGCATCGTAGGTATGCTCCAGCATGTCAATGGATTCGGTGAGAATTTCGTCGCAGTATGCGCAATCCCACGTCTTTACGCCCTTAGCGTAGCAGGTGGGCTCGGTGGTAATCTGCCACTTTTCTTCCGTAATTCTGTCCCATTCATGGCCCAGCACAGGCAGAACGGTGCTGGAAGTTTCAGTACAGTGAATGCCATCGTGCCACTGGCACTTGTATTCCACCAGACCAGTCGCCACGCAGGTAGCATCCTGTCTGGAGGTTTCAATGCTCATGTTGTGCTCAACCTTAGCGGTCACATTCGCAACCGTCCAGGTATTGCAATCCGGGCAGTACATGCTGCCTTCGCCATAGCCCGTGGCATAGCAGGTCGCTTCCACAGTCTTGGCTACAGCATTGCGATGGGCAATTGCCTCAACCACATCCTGCTTGACGATGACCGTGCCGCAGGTCTCGCAGTGGCTGCCTTCGGTCAAGCCGGTCTCAGTACAGGTAGGCGCCTTCGCCGCATCGGTAACGATATTGGCATGCGCATCAAGCGCCGCAACCATTGTATACCGCGTCTCAGTACAACCGTTATTCTGGCACTTATAGATCAGCGTACCGGACTGCGTGCAATCAGTCAGCGCATACTCGCCGTTTTCCATCAGCTTTACGCCGCTGGTCTCAGCGATCTGCATGTTATGATCAGGACGATCCGTCAGCACGGTCTCCCTGCTCTCTCCACAGGTCTCGTACCACTTACACCGTTCAACCAACAGACCATCCGCACAGCAGGTAGCAGGCGTGCGGGAGTATTCAACAAAGTCATGCTTAACCGCATCGCTCAAATAGCCAGCTGTCCACACCTTACAGTCTTCACACTGCGTAGCGCCTTTCGCATAGCCAATCTGATAGCAGGTCGCCGTCTGGCCCTGTTCATATGTGATGATATGGACGTGGTTATTAGGATCAATCGGCAGCACCTTATCCGCCGGCACTTCTCCGCTGCCGCAGATAGAGCAGTACTCATATTCCGCCCAGCCTGCCTCAATACAGGTAGGCGTCTTACCAGGCACAGTCACCATGGAATGCGCAATGGGCACTACTTCCTGCTTCACCAGCACCTCGCCGCAGGCGGAGCAGTGCTTGCCCTCGGTCAGGCCGGTTTCGGTACAGGTGGGCGCCTTCGCCTCATCGATCACCTCGGTGTGGCCCAGTGCAGCTACTACGTTCTGCGCAACCAGCACCTCGCCGCAGACGGAGCAGTGCTTGCCTTCCGTCAGACCGGTTTCGGTACAGGTGGGATCCTGCGCCGCATCGACCACTTCGTTGTGGCCCGTCGCAGGAATTTCCTTGTAAGTCGTATAATCGCACTTCGTGCAGTATTCGTACGCTTCATAACCGGCTTCCGTACAGGTAGCATCCTTGGCCTCTACCTGCACCAAAGTGTCCTTATGATTCGTCGCCGGAATTACTACCTTAGTAGTGTAATCACAATCCTTACAGTACTCATACTCATTGTGACCATCTTCCGTACAGGTAGCCGCCTTGGCATCCACCTTCAACAGATCATGCCCTTTCGCATTCTTGATCAGTTCGCCGCAAACCGTACAGGTCTGCGCGGTCGTACAAGTTGCCTCAGCGCCGGGCGTATGGCCAAGCGCAGCTACTACAGTCTGCGCCACAGTAACCGCGCCGCAAGCAGTACAGTGCTTACCTTCGGTCAAGCCTGTCGCGGTGCAGGTAGGCGCAACCGCCTCATCGATCACTTCGGTATGGCCCTTCGCAGCTACTACTTCCTGCTTCACCAGCACCTCGCCGCAGACAGAGCAGTGTTTGCCCTCGGTCAGGCCGGTTTCAGTACAGGTGGGCGCCTCCGCAGCATCGATCACTTCGGTATGGCCGAGTGCATCAATTTCAGTCTGCGCGACCGTAATTTCATCACAAACAGTACACTTTTTGCCCTCGGTCTTGCCCTTTTCAGTGCAGGTCGGAGCAACAGCAGCAATCGTTTCTTCCTTATGGCCCAGCGCAGGCGTTTCTTCCTGCGCCTTCAGCACTTCATTACATACCGAGCAATGCTTACCCTCGGTCTTACCTTCCGTGGTGCAGGTAGCGTCTACCGCCGCATCGATCACTTCGGTATGGCCCAGCGCGTTTACTACAGTCTGCGCCACAATCGTTTCACCGCAGACAGAGCAGTGCTTGCCTTCGGTCAAGCCAGTTTCGGTGCAGGTAGGCGCCTTCGCCTCATCAATTACTTCGGTATGACCCTTTGCGGCCACTACTTCCTGTGCCACCAGCACTTCATTACATACCGAGCAATGCTTGCCCTCGGTCTTACCTTCCGTGGTACAGGTAGCGTCTACCGCCGCGTCTACCACTTCGGTATGGCCCAGCGCAGCAATTTCTTCCTGCGCGACCGTAATTTCACCACAAACAGTACACTTTTTGCCCTCGGTCTTGCCCTTTTCAGTGCAGGTCGGAGCAACAGCAGCAATCGTTTCTTCCTTATGACCCAGCGCAGGCGTTTCTTCCTGCGCAACCAAAACAGTGTTACAGGTAGAGCAATGCTTGCCTTCCGTCTTACCGGTCGCGGTACAGGTAGGCGCAACCGCAGCATCGGTCACTTCGGTATGGCCCAGCGCAGCTACTACAGTCTGCGCCACAGTAACCGCGCCGCAAGCAGTACAGTGCTTACCTTCGGTCAAGCCAGTTTCGGTGCAGGTAGGCGCAACCGCAGCATCGGTCACTTCGGTATGCCCCAGCGCAGCTACCTCATTCGCCGTATACGTATCGCCGCAAGCGGAGCAAGTATAGGTCGTATAGCCCTTCTCGGTACAGGTAGGCGCAGTTACCACGCCATCATTGTAGCTATGGCCTTTTGCATCAGCCAGTTTCTCTCCACAAACCGTACAGGTCTGCGGAGCAGTACATGTCGCCTCAGCGCCAGGCGTATGGCCCGTCGCAGGAGCCAGTTCCTTTCCACAAACTGTACAGGTCTGCGCGGTCGTACAAGTTGCCTCAGCGCCGGGCGTATGCGGCAGCAGCTCGCCTTCCGTGTAGCCACAACGCTCACACGTTGCAAGCACAGTACAGGTTGCCGCAGCCATATCATGGCCCAGCGCATCTACTACCTTCTGCGCCTCAATCGTTTCTCCACAGACAGAGCAGTGCTTACCTTCGGTCAAACCGGTCGCGGTACAGGTAGGCGCAACCGCAGCATCGGTCACTTCAGTGTGGCCAGTCGCAGCCTTAATAACCTCGCCACAAACCGTACAGGTCTGCGCGGTCGTACAAGTCGCCGCATCGCCGGGCGTATGGCCGAGCGCAGCAATTTCTTCCTGCGCGACCAAAATGGTGTTACAGGTAGAGCAATGCTTGCCCTCCGTCTTACCGGCAGCGGTACAGGTCGGAGCGACCGCTGCATCGGTTACTTCGGTGTGGCCCAGAGCAGGAATAACCTCCTGTGCCGTCAGCACCTCGCCACAAACAGTACACTTCTTGCCGTCCGTCAAGCCGGTTTCGGTACAGGTAGCCGCCTTGCCGGCAATCGTTTCTTCAGTATGGCCAAGCGCCGCAGTTTCATTATTGGTATAGGAACCACCACAAACTGTACAAGTATAAGTGGTATAGCCCTCAGCCGTACAAGTAGGTGCAGTTACCACACCTGCATCATACGAATGCTCCTGTGCAGACACCGGCTCGCCACAAACGACACACGTTCCTGCATCCGCACAAGTGGTACCCTCCGGACGAACATGCTCAGAGCATACCCACTTGCCAGCAGTGTAAGTATAGGTAATAGCGGTTTCGCTGGTATGCTTACCAGTCTCCACATAAGTACCATCCGCATTCTTCAGCTTGGCAGAGGTCAGCAGGATTTCGGTATAGTCCGTGCCCTGCACCAGCTGATGAGTGACAGTCTGCGTGCCAGGTGTACCGACTGTTACTTTACCTCCCTCTACACCGGTAATATTCGCACCACCAGCAGTTGTATATGCAGAACCTGCAGATACATCAACTGTACCGTTAACCTCAATAGCCGCATCCTCACTCATATCATGACTACCAGTTTTGCTGGGTGCATAAGCAACCATCTGATGCGTTCTATTGGCACTGTCAGAATAAACAAAGTTACCCCACTCGTCAGCGTCATAGACATAGATATTGCAACCGCTGGCCAGGGTACACTGCGCACCTTCTTCAATGATAATTTTCGAACCAGGCAGCATGGCGATATCTTGCCCAAGTGTAATCGTTTTACCGCTCTTGACCGTAACTGTAATATTGCTGTTAATCGGCAGTTCATAATTCTTGGAATTAATTGAACTCGTACCGATCTTCATATTAATACCAGAGACAGACAAATCACCATTGGCCTCAACCATCAGTCGGTCACTGCTGCCATCATAGCGCTTTGTTACATAACCACTCGACAAGTTGAACATGGCAGAAGATCCACCAATAAAGCCCACAGACGTGCCAAAAGCCGAACTGCTCATATAGATCGTCGTATATGAATATTCTGTTGCCCCCGAATAAATCGTCATCGGCACTTCGATATTCTGCACATAATACTGAGACATCGGAAATACGCCGTTATCCATATCCGTACTCTGCGTACCGCCACGGAAGTCCGCAATCTGAAACATTTCATATACGGCCGACCCGCTATTAGCAGTTACCGTACCATCACCAGTAATAAAGCCATATACATACAGTTTGCCGCCATCATTTACAGTAATGTTGCTGCCATTGTTCATTCGTACAAAGCTGACATCACCAGTAGGCGCACCACCATCTTTCTTACCACCAGCAGCATACTTATGCTTCGCAGAAAGGCTCATTTCGCCATTAATTGTCAGTTTTGCACCTTCAGCTAACGTCAATGTGCGATAAACAGTCGGTGTAGTATACGTGTCAGTAGAACAAGGTGTGGTTGTATACAGCGTATTCGCAGCATCAAACGGAATCAGCAATGTAACGCCACTGGGAATCGTGTAGTTGCCAGCAACCAGCGTACCGCTGTTCATCAGCACAATATACTTACTGGCACTGCTGGTTGTCTTGGTAATTGCACCTGTCAGATTGTCAAACAGATACGACAAAGCGCTTACATTATAGTAAGTTGCAGTTGTACCAAGCCATCCATCCTTATACGACTGTGCAGCTCCTACACCACCAACCGCAAACCAAGGCGTGCCACCGTCTTTGGCAAACGCCGCCTGAACGGTCATGTCAGCCGCAGGAGTCAGCGTATAGGAAGTGTCGGTAGACAAAATAGAACCGTCCGCCGCATCGACCCAGCCAAGGAAGTTAGCGCCGCTGGCAGGAGTAGCAACCAAAGCCGCACCAGTCAAGGCAATTTCCTGCGTAGCACCCGCTTCAACTGCTGTGCCGCCAACAGTAACACTACCCAATGTAGAATCATAATTGAACGTTACATCCGATGCAGTGGCTGCTTCAACCAAGCTGATATTGCTAATTGTCAACGTAACCGTCAAGTTGCTAAAACCGCTATTAGAAGTAATAGCAAATACCGTCGACTCACCAGAATTCAGCAATTTTGAATGCGTTCCCGTTGTAGCCGAACTTGCACCATCAATTGTGAAACTACTTGCATTGCTAACAGAATAGTCAAAAGAAAGAGTGACCGTCTTTTCAGTTTCATTCGTAATGGTAATAGTATTCGTCTTTTTACTGAGCATACCACCCTTCGCAGTAGCCGTCAGCGTACCACTGCTATTCTTAATAGTATTCTGAGTATCAGTAGCGCTCACCTGACCATCCAGCACAGTAACCGTCGTCGCAGGCACAGCAGAGTTATAGGATTCCATCATGGATTCCCACACGAATACGAACTTGCTGAAGCTGCCATGCGCCAGCATGGTATCGAGGTCGGCATCTACGATATCGCCAGCTTCGCCCTTGGCGATGATATAGTTCTGCAGCGCATCATAATCCGCCTGGATGATCGCAATGGCATCTTCGCTCTCATAGAACTTGCCCATGATGGCGTTGCCGTATTCATTTTCGGTCCAGCCGGTGGTATCGCCAAAGTGCTTGAGGAGGAAGGCGTCGATCTCGGCCTTGCAATCGTCGATGGCCGCCTGATGCACGATCTCCTGCAGCGCATCGATGGAGGCATAGCCCACGACATGATAGGGCAGATCGGTCATTTCTTCGGGCTTGAGGCCCTTATTTTCGGGGGCGTCTTCCTTATAAAGGACGCGCAGGCGCTTATCCACCATGGAGGATACATTGCCCTCGATGGTGTAGGCATAGCCTTTGCCGCCGTCATAAACAATACCGATATGGGTGGCTACATCGGGATCATCAAAGGAGATGAAGATGATATCGCCCTTCTGGGGGATATAGCTGCGGTCGCGATAAGCGCCCATGGCCTTGACATTTTCAATCCACATCCAGACAGAGCCATCGAAGCCGAGGTCATCGCGATCGATGCCGGCATAGCGCGCGCAGAACGCGATGAAGGGCGTGCACCACTCGTGATAATCCATGCCCTCGGCATGCGCATAGCGGCTGTAATACTGATAGCCGCCGTTATAATAACGGAAATCCACCTTGCTGCTTTCATAGCCCAGCTGGGTGATGGCGATGGAAACGAGATCGTCAGACCAATCACCGGTCAGATCGGCAGCATAAAGAACGGACTTGTCCCAATCGGACTGCTTTTCGCGCTCGTCCTTGGCCACGGCCACATGATGAGAGCCGAGATTGACAGACGCGCCGGCAGCATCCTCCACAGATACGGACACATAGGTAGCAAAGCCCCAATAGGGCGGGAGAATATCAAAGGTCTGCGTGCCTTCGCCCATGGTAAAGTCCTTGGTAGTGGACTTTTCGCCCGTGGTAATCTGCACGTGAACGGTATAAGGCGCAGTGCCGCCAGACGCAGTGACAGCAAAATAGATATTCTGCGCATCTTCGCCGCCAACACGGGCATAGGCGCTCATGCCGGACAAAGAAGCCTGCAGCGCGGGCGCGACAACAGGAGCCTCAGTCGGTTCAACAGGGGCTTCGGTGGGAACGATGGGCGCTTCCGTGGGATCGGCGGGAGCTTCCGTAGGATCGGCAGGCGCTTCCGTAGGATCAGCGGGAGCTTCCGTAGGATCGGCAGGAGCTTCGGTGGGAACGATGGGCGCTTCCGTGGGATCGGCGGGAGCTTCCGTAGGATCGACTACAGGAGCTTCCGTCGGATCAACGGGCACTTCCGTAGGATCAACGGGCGCTTCCGTAGGATCAACGGGCGCTTCCGTAGGATCGGCAGGCGCTTCCGTAGGATCGGCAGGAGCTTCCGTAGGATCGGCAGGAGCCTCCGTAGGATCGGCAGGAGCTTCCGTAGGATCGGTTACCGTCTCCGTTGCTGTAGGTTCTTCTACCACAATCACGCCTTCATCGGTATGCTCGTGGTCGTGGTCATGCTCTTCCGTGCCTTCCGCAAACACCGTTACGGGCGTCATAGGAAGCAGCATGGTACATACCAGCAGCATCGAGATAGCGCGTTTCCACATCGTACTCATCATGTTTGTCCTTCTTTCCGAATATTATATATAAAATTGATTGAACAATTTTTCAACTTTCTACCCGTTTAGAGATCGTTGTCGCTGCTTTTTATTGATAAACGGAAGCGCTAATACAAAATACATAATATAGGCTTCTTCTGCACGCATTGATACATTGTATATAATCATCAATAAACAAACAGGCGCTAAAATACGTACAAGCTGACATATATCCCGCTGTGCTTCTCCGTTTTTTTCACGCTTTCTGGTATAGACATAAACTCCTGCAAAAAACAGCATATACAAACCCAAACCAATGATGCCTGTCTCCAAAAACATAAAGGATAAAGAAAACCAATTATAGTGAAGGTGTCCGTACTGTTCAAAGAAAGCTGTATTCAAAAAACTAAATGCCGATGTATCACAATTTCCCAAGCCCAATCCCAGCAGCCGTTCCGGCCAGTTTTTTAAGAAGCGATCCCAAACAATCGGTATTGCTGTCAAGCGATTCATATCACCACGGCCTGTGTAGCCTGAAGATGAAGTTGCAACCTCTACTATGTTGCTGATATTCAGAAATCCCCTGAAGCGCGGGAAGATTGCCACCAGCAGCATTGCCCCTACATATACGCCGACACTTGCAGCAATAACAATCCACAGCTTTTTTATTGATGTTCGCGTTATCAGCAACGCCATAGCAACAATCAACACAAACAAGATAAAGAAAAATCTCAATTCTGCCAATGCAGCAATCATCAATGCCATTCCACACTTCATCAGGCACGTTTTCGTTGTTTCTTTTCCATTGATATAATTCAAAATGCTTCTTGCTAAAACGATACTGAAAAAAATGATCGTCTTGCTATTACAACCAACACTTGTTCCGAAAATCCCTCCCAAATAGTCCATTTTTTTGCCCAGTACAAAAAACTGAAAAATCGAAACTGCAAAATTTACATAAAACAGCTTATCAAATATTTCCATTATTTCCGCCACATTCTGCTCTCGCAGGAACATACAGCATGCAAAGAAATAAATAAAGTAACGAAAATTATTTCGAAAACCCCATAAATAGTACAAAGGACTTTTACTATTTATAATAAATCCAAATAGTGTGAAAACCCAAAATACCATAACCAGCGTCAGTAGACTTGCCGTTTCTCTGTTTGGCATACGGAAATGGTTTATCACTATAGTAACAAGCAACCCCAACCACACAACATCTGCTGTATATTTAAACAATTCCGGGAAATTCAGCAAATCCAAAAGCAAACCGAAACTAAACACAATGGCAAGCATCAGCAAAACCATTGTTTCGTTTTGTCCTCTCTTTTTGATTCGCAAAGTGAACTGCATGTGTTTATCCTTTCAAATTTCTTAACCAGGCCAGCGCATAACATATGCATACGCTTTTTTTGCGCATTGCCCAGAATAAAACTTTTTTAGTGTACGCTTCACCAGAATAATCATACTCAGGCAATGCTTCCTGAAGCAGGGAATCCTGTACAACCTCCCGCATGAGCCTTTGCTTTTCCACAAATTTTTCCTTACAAGCTACAATTTGCTTAAGCACGCCCATCACTAACCCCAAATACATCGTCGTAATTTCTGGTGTTATCTCACAATCGTATTTTTTGCTCTGCTCCATCATAGCAATTGCAAATTTTCGTGTTCTTTGATATCGATCCTTACAATAAGAGCGCGACAATGATTTGGGGTTCACGACGTAAAAGTAAAGCGCCTTTCGAATAAACGCAGCCTTTTCAACAAACTGGTACAACTCAAACATGGAATAGAAATCTTCGGAGATAATTTCCCTTTCCGATACAAATTTCCAGCCTACACGCTTGATAAGCTGCATAGAAATCAGAGAAAAGCACGCGCTCAACAATAAATTCCAGTTTTCGCCCGTTGCTGCATTATGACTAACCAACCGGGGAATCAAATTTTCCTTGATCTCCGTGCCGCTGAAAACCTCCTTAGGCGGCAAGGGGATCCTTTCCCCGATGACTTTACCGTCATTTGTAACATCCGTATTCCCAAAGCTGACAATATCTGCCTTAGTATCTTCAATCACCCGCCAGCATTCTTCAATCGTTGTTGGCGCAACATAGTCATCGCTGTCAAAAAAGCAGATATACTCACCCGTGGCGTTCTCTATGCCAGTATTTCTCGCATATCCCAAACCACCGTTTTCTTTATGCACCACCTTGATCCGCTTGTCTTTTTGCGCCCAAGCATCGCACATAGAGGGGCAGGCGTCGGGAGAACCATCATCAACCAGGATAATCTCCAGCTTCCTGTAGGTCTGGTTCACAACGCTCTGCACGCATCTGTCCAGATATGCTTCAACGTTGTATACCGGAATTACGACCGAGACAATTCCTTCGTTCACGTTGTTCACCCGTCGCTCACCTCCTGAACGCTTGTTCTTTATATGGGGCAGTTTCTTATGTAGAATTCTTCTAACTTTTCCTTGGCGTACGCTATATCATATCGCGTGTTTGTTGTTGAAATTATTTTTCTTTCCTTCCCTTTTGCCGCAATTATCTGTTCAGCCCATTCTTCCTTCGTTCGCTCAAGACCAATGAATGTACATTGATCAGTAAAAACTACCTCGTCAGATACTTTATCTGAGAAAAAGCACGGTAATCCTGCATACTGGGCTTCTATACCAACAACAGGAACGCCTTCAAACAACGATGGTAAAACAAATGCATCCATTGCTTGATAAAGATTCTGCACATCGTTTCTGCTTCCTAGAAAATGCACTTGTTTGCTCAGGCCTAGCTCTTCAACCCTGTTCCTTGCTTCCTTTTCTTTCTCCCCTTTTCCTATAAGCAGCAAAATACTATCAGGCTCATGCTTTCTAATCTCAGAAAAAATATCGATCAAAAATACTTGATTCTTCGCATAAGAAAATCTTCCGATATGCCCTATAACAAACTTTTCATCCAGCTGCATTTCTTTTCTTATTCTATTTCGTATATCAGCCGAATAAACAAAGCTTGAAGCCTCAATTGCATTGGGAACCACCTCAAAAGTTCTTCCTCGAAACAAGAATTCTCCAGCTTCTTGACCACAAGCCAAACGATAATTAGCAACACTCGGTATACAATATCTGAAACACTGTTTCAGTATATATTTTATATCTTTATCAATAGCTGTGTTGTGACTGTGCGCAATCCTTACCGGTATTTTTGCTCTTTTCGCGGCAAACAAAGGAATATAACTCATCGCATCAATATGAGAATGTACAATCCTATATTCGGGATGTTCTGCAAAAAAGCGCTTCATATATGCGAAATACGCAGGATAGTTTTGCGGATAAAGGCGCGGTGCATAATAAACCCGGCCACCCATTGCGATGATTTCATCGTCATAGTCTGACTTTTCGGGTCTATGTGTCAGAAAATCAAACTGGATTTTCGTCCTGTCCATGTTACGATAATAATTCATCAGCATAGTTTCCAAACCAGCCCGATGCATATTATTAACGCACTGCAGCACCCGTATCATTCATGATCCTCCGTAAGCTTTCAATGTTAATTTCGTTGATTCATCCCAGCCATACTGGCTGCAGATAAACGTCGCCGCGGTTTCTTTGTAACCCTGTACCGTTAAAAAATCATCGCACAATGTTTGCAGGCAATTTCTGAGCGATTGTACATTACCTTTCAGGAAAGTGAGCCCATGATCGCGCACCACATCGGCATTTTCCGCAATGTCAGATACTACGCAGCAATTGCCGTAGCTCATTGCCTCCAGCAGGCTCAGCGGCATGCCCTCCAGGTCGGATGGCAAAACATACAGATAAGCGTTGCTGTACAGCTCCTCCAGCGTCTGACCCTGTACAAAGCCGGTAAAGAGGATTTTTTCATTGCCCGCCGCCATCTTTTTCAGCGATTCAAAATAATCATCCGAGTCGCTTGCACCGCCGGCAATCACCAGTTTTTTATCCGTTTGGAGGCCCTGATAGGCCTCGATCAGATAATGAATGCCCTTTTCCGGCGTGATACGGCCCAGATACAGAATGTAATCATCTTTATTCAGGCCATAATCCTGTCGGATTTTGTCTGCCGGTTTATTTTCTACCGGCGTCACACCATTGGGAATCAGGCGTGTTTCGCGGTTGTAGTGCGCCTTGAAGTATTCCTGCACGCCCCGGCTGAGCACGATGATCTCATCAGCATACTTTGCTGCGCACTTTTCACCCAGCAGGATGTATGTGCGCGCCAGGCGGCCCCATTTACTGCGCTGATGATCCAGCCCATGTACCGTGACAACGCACTTTTTGCCAAACAGCTTGGTCAAAAAGAGTGTTGCACAGGGCCCCTCCGTGTGGAAATGCACCACATCATAGCGGCCAAAGGCCGCGCATACGGAGGCAAAGGCCGAAGCCGTCATCGCAGCAATGCCCTTGATGTTGATCGCCGGCACCGTTTTCAGCCTTACGCCTTGAAATTCCTTCCGCTTTTCGCCGTCAAACTCCCTGCCGCTGACATGATGTCCGCCGCGGTTATAACAGGTCACCTGATGGCCTTTTGCAGCCATGCGAACTGCCAGCTCCGCCACAACAATCTCCACGCCGCCCTCGCGGGAAGGCACGCGCTTGTGACCCAGCATCGCAATCCGCATGTTTTTTCTCCTTTTGGCTTTATTCGCCTTCCATATTCAGTACAGCCTTAAATGTGCTGAGAATAATTTTCCAGTCTGTCAGGAAACTGCGTTCCTCTATATATTTCAAGTCCAGCGCCACCCACTGTGCAAAGCTCAGGCTGTTGCGCATATGCTGAATTTGCCAATAGCAGGTCAAACCCGGCGTAATGCTCAGGCGCTGGCGCGCATAATCGTCGTATTGTTCGGTTTCACGAGGCAGCGGCGGCCGGGGGCCTACGATGCTCATGTCGCCTCTGAGAATATTGATCAGCTGCGGCAGCTCATCAATACTGGTTTTGCGGATAAAGCGGCCCACGCGCGTGATGCGCGGATCATTCTTGATCTTAAATACCGGGCCATCCATTTCGTTGAGGCTCATCAACTGCTCCAGCAGCTGATCAGCGTTGGGAACCATGGTGCGGAATTTGTAAAACTTGAATTTTTTACCATTTATTCCCACCCGTGTCTGCACATAGATGGGGCTGGCGCCAGGGCTGTCGATGACGATAGCAATCGCCACTATCAGCAGCAGCGGGAACAGAACGATCAGGGCCACAATGGATAACACAATATCCTGCAATCGCTTGAAAGGTAAATACCAATTCCTGCGCTGCAGTGCATCCTTGTGCTTTGTCATCGGTTCTTTTTGCATTTTCATTTCCGCTGTGCATCGAGCGCAGGAATATTTTCTCTCCGTCGCCGCGTTCATGCCCAACTTTCCTTTCGCTTCAAATCGCGTAATCATTCATAAATCGGCAGATAGAACAAATTCAATACCATATCTGCCAGCGCAGCATCATCCACATGGTATTCCATGAAGACCCTGCCCAGCACGTTTTCGCCAGGCAGCTCATAGCTCATCAGCTTGCCGTTATCCGTCAGCATATCGCCAAACTGAATAAATTCTTCCACTGTATAATCGGTAAAATGGTAATCGCCCAGGCTTACCACCAGCTCAGCCACTGCTTTGGGATCCTGCAAATACGGCTGAGCCTGCTGCATCCAGGCCGTGGCATATTGCCGCTGGCGCTCCATGCGGTGGAGGTTACTGCTATCCTCCAGGCCGCGGCGTGTACGCACATATGTCAGCGCCCGATCCCCCTGAAGCTTGACCATCGATCCAAGCTTGAGGGTATCGTCGATTCCCGTGAAATCATCCTTCACTTCCACCTCAACGCCGCCCGCCCAATCATTCATGATGGGCACAGCGTCCATGGTGACGGCAATGTAATGATCGATCTCCACGCCAAAGAGCAGATGGGAGACCGCATCGACCACGTTCTGGCAGCTATCCTCCTGGCCGCGGCCATAGTTGAAAGCAAGCGCCAGCTGGCCATAGGTCGTGCCGGCCTTCTGACCGGTAAGACCCAGCACGGGAATATTGGTCATGGCGTCGCGGTTCAGGTGCAGTACGGATTTTTCGCCCGTATCCTGATCGCGGATAAACAGCGCCAGAAAGTCTGCCTGGCTGCTGTTATTGTAGGACTGGCTGCCCGTCATGGCGCCGAAGTCGTCAACGCCAATCACCAGCAGCGTGTCCAGATCCCTGCCGACATGCCATCTGCCGTTCATGAACACCTGCGCGCCCTCGCGGGCCTTCGTATAGGCGGTCATGCGGCGTCCGGCATTTTCAATCGGCGCAGAGTGCCAGGCTTCGAAGCTGCGGGACAAAAGCGCGCCCAGAACCAGCACCGCAAAAACGCCGCAAAGCGCCAGACAAATCCGAAGCGGATTTGCCCTGCGGGATCTTCTGACCGTTCTTTTGCTCATATACTCCTCAATCCTGGCGCTCTGCGCCTCATGATTGTTTATAAATTAGTTGGCGGGGGAGGTAACGGCGGGCTCTTCTACAGCCATTTCCACCAGGAACGCAACAGCGCCCAGGGTGTCCATCTTCAGCGCGATGTCGCCGCCAGCGAGCAGCTCGTAGTTATCGCTGCTCAGCACGGTCCAGTCAAAGGCGTTGGTGCTGTACAGAACAACCACAGTCTCGCCATCTTCAAAACCGGCAGCCAGTTCGAACTCCACATGCACGTCTTCAGCAGCCAGCTTCACGCCGTCTTCGCCGTACAGGGAAACTTCAAACAGATCATGCACGATCATCTGGTCGTAGGTCAGGCCTTCGGGCAGAGCGGCATTGATTTCCTCTTCAATTTCCTTGGGGCCGTTTTCCACGATGTTGTTGAAGGCCCACTGCAGCGCTTCGTGGGTGACCACGTCGCTGGAGTAAGCGCTCAGAGCCAGAGGAGTGATAACCAGGTAGGTGGGCATGACGGGAGTCTTTTCTTCCGCCTTAACCAGGGTCACGGTTTCCTTCAGCGCAGGAGCAGGCTTGCCCTTTACGCTGGGATTGAAGCCGGCAACTTCCTCCATGGTGACAGGGATGGCTTCCTCGGTGACAGAAATGTCAGTGAACATGCCTTCCACAAAGCTCACCAGCAGGGCAACAACGCCAGTGCCGGGCACTTCAAAAGAAACGGTATCTTCCGCAGCGGTAACAGCCAGAGCTTCCCAGGCAATACCGTCAGCGCTGAAGATCGCGTTGTTCGCAACGGCCTTCACGGTCACAGCAGTGGGCTTGTTGTCAGCCAGTTCCACCAGGAACATGTCAACAATCACGTCCGCATAGTTCTGCTGCGCAGCAAAGGCGGCGGCCAGAACGGAGCCTTCTTCGCGTTCGGCAACGTCCTTGAGCACAACGCCCTCAGCGGGAGCCACCACTTCGGGAGCGATGCCGTCCTGCAGAACGACCGGCTCAGCCATGGCGGGGATGGACATAGCCAGCATCAGCATAGCCATGACCAGCGCGAGGAACTTTTTCATTTTCGAGCACCTCTTCTTTCCTTTTATTTGGGTACTTTTATTACTTTAGCCATCACGAGATAGCGTTGCTCACTGTCGCCTCGATGGCTGGTCGACAGGATAAGCACCGTTTCTCCCGGTTCTGGCTTAAGTACGCTGTCAAGATGCATTCCCAGCTTGCGGGTCTGATACACATTCTCAAAGAAGCTGACAAAGCGCTGTTCAGACCGGAAGTTGTAGTAATGCAGGATGTGGATGGAGGAGTACGGCACCGCCGCAAACACGGTGTATTCCTCCGTCCCTTCAGGTAAATGCAGATAGATCGTGCGGCAGGCATCAAAGCTGCCGGAGTAGATCTGCTGCAGATTGCGCAGCGGCGATTCCTCCTGACCGCTGCCGCCGTACACGACGGTCACGGGATCAGAAAAGTCGCTGGCATTGTAGGCCGCCTGGGTATAGAGCGTGCCCACCGCGCTTTCCTTGCCATGTGCATCATGCGCGGCATAAAAACCATTGTCGTCAGGATGCTGCATGACGGGCAGCACCAGATTGGCGCCGGGAATTTCGATGACCGCCGTCAGGTGATCATTTGTGATCCCCTGCTCCCGGCAGTAGGCGTCATACGCGCTTTCGGCCACAGCCGCATGCACAAAGCACAGCATCAGCGCGCACAGCAGCAGCATTTTTTTCATCGCGTTCCCTCCAGCAGCATTCGCTCCATCCTTGTCAGGTGCTGCAGCGCATCCTTGCCCAGCTTTTTACTGATCGTCTGCAGCGCATCGCCCATATTGGGCTTGCGCGCCTGCATGTTGTGGCAATCCGAGCCCAGAAAATGGATCTGTCCGCGGCTGAGCATTTTCATCGCCTTGCTCCGGGTCTGCCAATGCAGGAAGAAGGAGGCGTTCACCTGCAGGCATACGCCGCTGTCCGCCAGTTCCTCCATCAATCCGCCCGGCTGATACTTCAAAAACCGCTCCACATGCGCCAGCACGGGCTGCAGATCGCAGTGCTTTTGCAGATACAGGATCTCGCCCAGCATTCTGTCATTCCAGCGGCAGAAAGGCATTTCTACCAGCAGCGCCCGGGTATCGCCAATGCACAGCTTTTCAACGTCCTCCATGCGGCTGATGCCCTCAAAATAGGCCACCTCCGCGCCCAGAAGCAATCGCTTGGGCCGCACGCCTTCATAGCGCGCATCGTTTTCCATCTGCGCATAGCAGCGCGCCCTGCGGCGCAAAAACCGCTCCGGATCCTCCCGATGCGGATAGAAATGCGGCGTCAGCGCGATGCGCGTTACGCCCATCGCCTTTTCGGCAGCGAGCATTTCCATGGTTTCATCCACATTCCTGCTCCCGTCGTCCATGGCGGGGAGAATATGTGTATGCAGGTCCAGCATGCCCTTTACCTGCCTTCGCCGTAATAATGGTTCTGGTATTTGCCGTACTTACCGTACTTGCCGTACTTTTTGCCATAGCCCGCGCCCGAAGAATTGGCGCAGGTGAAGACAAAGCCCAGCAAATTGCCCTCCACAAAGTGGATCTGGCGGATCGCCTCGCTGAGGCTGTTACGGTCGGCATGCTCATTTCGGACCACCAGGATCATGCCATCCACCAGCTTGGTGGCCACCAGCGCGTCGGTAACGGCGGTGATGGGCGGCAGGTCCATGATGATGTAGTCATATCGCACGCTCAGCCAATCCATCAGCTGACGCATGCGGGTGGAGCCAAGCAATTCCGACGGGTTGGGCGGGATGTCGCCCGCTACCAGCACATCGATATACACCGGCGCGCCGTTCATCTCGCTGATGGGGTACGTCTGGATAAAGGGCGCCTTTTTCTCCGCCAGAGCATTGGTCACGCCGGGACGCGGCTGCACATTGAGCTTCAGCTTGATAGAGGGCAGGCGCAGATCAGCCTCCAGCAGCAGCACGCGCCGGTTCATCTCCGCCATCGTGGCCGCCAGATTAATTGCGCTGGTGCTCTTGCCCTCGCCGCGCAGCGAGCTGGTGACGCCAATGATGTGCGCGCGATCCTCTTCAATATCTGGCAGAGCAAAAAGGATATTCGTGCGCAACAGCTTATATGCCTCGCGAGAGGCAAAGCTCAGCCCTGCGCCAAACAGCTTGGAGGTATCCTCTTTGATAGCGGGCATGTTCTTTTTATCCTTGCGTGCCATCACAAAAGACCTCCTTTGCTCTTTTTATTGCCCTTGCTGCGCGGATGACGCTCGGGCTTTTCCGGTTTTTCGGCAGGCTTTTTCTCCTGTCTGGCATGGGATTTTTTCCCCTGCTGTTTTTTCTCTTGCGGCGCACTTTCCGCATAATGGCTGTAATAGTAGTAATTGTCATGATGTCTTTCATTGAGCATATCCGGCACCACAGACAAGAGCGGAATTTCGGGATAGGTTTCCAGCAGGTAATCCTCCGAACGAATCTGGTTATCGGTGATTTCGATGATCGCAATGATCAGGCAGCTGAGCATCGCGCCCATCATCATGCCCAGGATGGTATACTTGGGAATGCTGGGCGACACCTTTGCAGAGGGGACAACCGCGTAATCTACAATGCGCACAGAGCTGCCATCCACCACGGCGTTGATCTTCTCCGGCAGCACGATGGCAATGGTATTGGCAATGCGCTCCGCCTCATAAGGATCATCCGTCTTGACGGTCACAGAGAAAATCTCCGTATCGTTGACCGATTCAGCGCTGATCATCTTGCACAGCTGTTCATAGCTATAGTCCAGCTGCCCCTGCGCAATCACGTCGTCCATCGTCATGCGCGTTTTGAGGATGACCAGATAGGTTTCCACCAGGCTCTTGGCGGCGGAAATATCAGAGGAGGAAATGCTGAAGCTCGTCACGCCTACGGAAAAATCGCTGTTGTTGACATACATCAGCACGCTGGATTCATACATGGGCGTCACAAAATAGCTGGCATAGGAAAACAGCAGCGCGCCGCACAGGATCATACACAGGATGATGACCCACGCTCTGTGCAGCAGACCGTTGAGCACCTTTGTCAGGTCTATTTTGATATATTCGTTATCGTTGTTCATACGGACCCGTTTCACTCCTCAAAATTCTTAATTTTTATGTACAATCTGCCGCAGCCTCCCGACGGCCCCTGTTTCGGCAGATAATGGCAACTGTTAGCATTTCCGTTTATGGTGATCATTTTACCTTTCACCTGCTTATATTGCGATTTCCTTGTCTCTTTTTGGGTACGCAACAAGCGGCTCGGCTTTTTTGCCGACACCGGACCATAAAGACAGAAATATTCAGTTCAGCATATCTTATCATATATTTCAGTATTTGGCAACTACGCAACCACAATATCCTGTATATTTTCCTGCATTTAGCCGGATTTTGACACAATATATATTACAGATTTATTAATTTTTCGGCTTACTTTGTAACACAAAAGACTCCGGACATCTGTGCCCGAAGTCTCTTCTTTGTTTACCCTGTATCTGTATAACTGCCAGCGCGCCGGCAATCCTCTGAAATCAGCAGGCGCCTTTTCATGCCGGTCTTGCTTCTGTTCAAACAAAAAACCTCTGACTTTCGTCAGAGGTTTTTGTGTGGTGCGGGAAACAGGACTTGAACCTGCAAGCACGTACGTGCACATGAACCTGAATCATGCGCGTCTGCCAATTCCGCCATTCCCGCATGCAGCTTTCGCTTGCAGGGGATATATTATCATAAATAGAATCGTGTGTCAAGCACTTTTTTCAAAAATATTGTCTTTTTTGCAAAAAAGCAGCCCGGGTAGCAATCCCGGGCCGCATTTTTATTCTTTTTCTTTGGGGTAGAGCAGCTCCACGCCCGCGCGCTCCAGCGCGCGCTCCCAGGCTGCGGAGGGTCTGCGATCGGTAATCACGCAGTCCAGATCCTCCAGCGGACACAGCACGCGGCACATACGGCGCTCCAGCTTGCTGTGGTCGCACAGATACACGCGCTTGCGCGCCACCTGCATCATGCAGCGCTTGGTATAGAGGTTTTCTTCGCTGCCATCCATCACGCCGCTGTCCAGCGACATGGCATAGGTGGAAAAGAACAGGATATCCGGCCGGAAGGTTTTCAGGCAATCGATCACCGCGCTGCCCATGAAACCGCTGAAGGTAGGCTTGAGCTGGCCGCCGGTGCAGTAGATTGTCGCGTCCGGCATGGCGTCCTGACACAAAAGCGACGTCCGCGCGCCGTTGGTCACCACGCTGAGCATGCGCTTTTCACGCAGGAAGGGAATCATCTGCTCCACCGTGCTGCTGGGATCCAGCAGCAGAAAATCGCCGTCCTTCACAAGCGATGCAGCCAATTCACCGATCAGCTGTTTTTCGTAGCAGTTTTCCTTTTTGCGAATGGCGTGCGGCAGCGACTGATTGGGATGCTCCTGCAAAATCACCTTGCCGTAGCTGCGGTGAATCAGCCCGCGCTTTTCCAATTGAATCAGATCGCGGCGCAGCGTGCAGGGGCTGACAAAGCATTTCTTTGCCAGGTCGCCAATCTGCGCTACCTTATTGAGTTTCAGCTCGCCCATGATAATATCCAGGCGATCGTTGTTATCCATGGTTCTCTCCTATTCAGCTTCCGGCGTTAGCCCTTGACCGAGCCCATCATAACGCCCTTCATGAAGTATTTCTGCACAAACGGATAGATGCACAGGATCGGCGCCGTGCTGACGATGATCAGCGCGTACTTCACCAGCGTATCCATATACAGCGCGTCGGAGGCGTCGCCGGCGTCGGCGCTGGCGGCATTCTGCACGGAGATGAGCAGAATCTCGCGCAGGAACAGCTGCAGCGGATACTTTTCGCGATCCTGCAGATAGATCATGGCGTTAAACCAGCTGTTCCAGTGATCCACCGCGTAGTACAGGAACATCACCGCGATGGTCGCCTTGGCACAGGGAACGATGATGCGGAAGAGCACGGTAAATTCGCTGGCGCCGTCCAGTCGGGCCGATTCCTCCAGGCTGGCAGGGATCGCCTTAAAGGCCGTGCGCATAACGATCATATTCCAGGTGTTAACCAGTACCGGCAGGATCAGCGCCATGCGGCTGTTATACAGGCCCACGCCTTTTACCACCAGGAAGGTGGGGATCATGCCGCCGTTAAAGTACATGGTGAAAACCACCATGATGGTAAACAGCTTTTTGAACATCAGCTTGGGACGGGACAGCGTGTACGCGCCCAGCGCCGTGACAAACACATTGGCAATCGTGCCCACGCCCACATAGAACAGCGTGTTCAGATAGCCGATCGGCACGTTGGGATTGTCAAAGGCCGCCTTATAGCCCAGAAGGCTGAAGCCCAGCGGCTTCCACAAAAAGCCCTGGTACACAAACAGCTGCCGGGGATCGGAAAAAGAACCGACCAGCACATACCACATCGGATAGAGGAAAATCAGCGACAGCACAAACAGGAATACGTAATTGAAAATGTCAAACGCCCTGCTGGCAAAGGATTTGCTCTCAATCATGCTTTCATCTCCCCCTTACCACAGACTTTCCTTGACAACGTGCTTGGAGAAGTAGTTCGCCGAGCACAGAACGATAATGTTCACGATCGAGTTGAACAGATCCACCGCCGCGCCGAAGCTGTAATCATTCTGCTTAAAGCCTCTGCGGTATACATAGGACGATACGATATCGGCCACTTCCATAACGCTGTCGTTGTACAGCAGGATGGTTTTCTGATGGCCCTCGCCCATGATGTGGCCGATGCGCATGATCAGCTGCACGGCAATGATGGGAATCAGCGCCGGCATCGTCACATGGATCACGCGGCGGAAGCGGCCCGCGCCGTCAATGGCAGCCGCCTCATGCAGGGCGGGATCCACGCCCGAAAGCGTGGACAGGTACAGAATACTGCTCCAGCCCATCTGCTTCCAGATACCGCTGCCCACGTAGATGAAGCGGTAATATTCATCTTCGCTCAAAAAGCTGATGCGCGGCGCGCCGAAGGCCTGGCCGATGGTATTGAACAGACCCATCGACGCAGAAAAGTCGCTGATCATACCGCACATAACAACCATCGAGATGAAGTGCGGCATGTAGCTGATGGTCTGCACCGTACGCTGATAGGGACGGCACTTGATTTCATTGACCAGAATGGCAAAGATGATGGGAATCGGGAAACCGAAGATCAGCTGATAGAAGTTGATCACCAGCGTATTGCGGATGGTGCGCCAGGCATAAGGGCCTGTCAGGAAATCTACAAAATGCTCAAAGCCCACCCATTTGCTGCCCATGATGCCCTTAAGCGGCTTATAATTCTGGAAAGCAATCGCAAGGCCGCCCATCGGCGCATACTTGAACACCAGATAGAACGCCAATACCGGCAGCCACATCAGATATACCTGATAGTTCTGCCGCATATCCTGCCGCAGCCGATACCAGATCGAGCGCTTGCGGTGGCCGGGAATTGATGTCTGTGCCATGGTTGCACCTCCTTATCTTCAGCCCTTCAGCTGCGCGCGGAAGTATTCGCCCGTGCGGGAGAGCATCTTCACGCAGATATCCGCCAGCTCTTTGGGATACTTCGAAATGGCGTTGCCCGCCTCAAAGTTGAGGTCATCCTTGTAGCCCACCTCGCGCAGCGCCTGCAGGAAGGCCGCCCAGTCGACATAGCCGCCATAGGGCGCCACATGCATATCCAGGTGTCCGTCATTGTCCTGCATATGCAGCGCGTGCAGGCGGTGGCCCAGGATGCGCACCGCGCGGTATACATTCTGGCGGGCCAGATAGCAGTGGCCTACGTCAAAGCAGAAGCCGAAGCACTCTTCGCCGGCGATGGCGTTGAGCTCGTCCACCCACTTTGCCGCCTCCTGGAAATCGGAGCAGGCCGCCGCATAGCGCACGCCCTCGACGCCGCGGTTGAACATATTCTCCAGCAGGCACATCACCTTATGCTGCTTCAGATAGGGAATCAGCGGAACATACACAGACTTGGCCAGCTCCCACTCATCCTCCACCGTTAAGCGCTCTGTGCTGACAAACGGATACGGCGGATGCACGATCATGTACTTGCTCTCCATGTATTCCGTCACAGCGACGGACTTTTTGAGCACCTCGACCATGCGCGCATTGATATCCTCGCGGCCCACCACCCAGCTGGGGAAGGGCGCGTGCACCTGCGAAATGGCCACATCCCACTTTTTCGCCGCTTCCTTATAGGGACGCAGCAGCTCAAAGATATCCTCAAGCTCTCCATCCATGGGGCTGGGCAGATTATCAAAAACAGCCTTGCGGCTCATCACTTCCTTGCCCATGCCGAACTGAATGCCTTCGATGCCGTTTTCATGCATCAGCTTGAACGCGCCGTCGACGCCGAAATTGTCAAACAGATTGGCCGGATGAATGGAAATGCGCATATACTTCACGATCCTTCCTTTGGTAGCAGAAACAAACCTGCTATATTCTATTGGGCGATTTTCACCGCAAAAACCACATGATTCGGGATGGTTCTATTATAGTAAAAAGCCCTGTTTGCCGCAAGCATTTCATGAAAATTGATGCAGCTTTTGCAAACTTTACACAAAAGAATGCTCACATCGTTCATATGCGGCACGCTTTTTTCTGCCATTATTGATTAAAAAACCGGTCTGCAGTTTATGCAGACCGGCCAGAAGATGATTTTATCTGCTCATGTAACGGTCATACGCCGTCTGGACAATATCCAGCGCCTCGCTCAGATCGAACTTCTCCAGCGTCTTGATATAGTTGTCCCATTCAGCGTCGATATCCGCTTCGCTCTTGATGAACTTGTACATCATCTCGTTCACGTGCGTATTGACATCTGTCATAATCTTGTCGCGGTCGGCCGCTTCCTCAGCAGTATACGAAACGCCCGCCGGGATGTACCAGTCGGTCTGGTAGTTATCCATGATGGTATAGCGCGTGCGCATCTCGCGAACCACTTCGTCCTTGATGACGTTGGGGTTGCAGGTGGCGTCGGCATACTTCATGCGCGGCCAGTAGTTCAGGCGGCACACGTTATGCATGACGGAGGTGGTGTTGTTGGGGTTGTTGAGCACCCAGTCATTGTGCTTGCGCTCGCCGTCTACCCAATCCCAGGAAATGCCCTCGGGGCCCCAGCAGGAGAAGATCGCGCCGTCGGCGGTGTAGCAGTAATCCATGAACTGGCAAATGACAGGCAGCAGCTTTTCATCCACAGCAGTGGTCACAACGCTGCCGATGCCGGCATTGAGGTCCACACCCAGATAATAGGTATGCACCGTCATGTCCTCATTCTGCAGCCAGTAGGGCGCCTTGTCAATCTCGATGCCGGCAGCCTGCGCATCGGCATAGGCATTACCGGTGGCAACCAGAATGCAGCCTACCTGGCCGGCAGCAAACATCTTGCGGGCCTGCGCAGCCTTGGTGGTGGCAAAGTCAATGCCGATGTAGCCCTTGGTGTACCAATCTCTGTAGAGCTTGAGCCATTCCTTATAGCGATCGGACACGGCAAAATGCGTCGCCTTGCCCTCTTCCGCAAAGAAGGTGTTGGTCAGATCATAGCCCCACAGCTGCGCACGAATGGCGTCGCTGGCCATCAGGGTGGGCATGAAGGGGATCACGCCGGGCTTGTTATCCAGGATGGCCTGGAAGTAAGCGCCGATTTCCTCATAGGTATCCAGATCAGCCGGATTCATGCCAAATTCACGGCACCAGTCAGCGCGCACGAACACGCTCATGGCCGCGGGATTGGGCTCGTAGGAATACAGATAGAAGGCCAGGCACTTGCCGTCTTCCGTATAGAACTGCTTGCGCACGTCCGCGCTCTGATTGATCAGCGCATAGTACGCCGGCGCATATTCCTCCAGATAGGGGGTCAGATCGTGAATCGCGCCGTCTTCATAGGCCGCTTCCACGCCGCCCTTGTAATAATCGCCAAACTCGATCATGATGTCAGGCAGCTGGTTGCCGCTGAGCACCTTGGCAAAGCCTTCCTGCGTGGCGCCGTAGGTGGGATGATCAAACTCAATCTCCACGCCCGTTACGCGCATGAACTCCTGCCATACGGGGTTTTCGGCATAGTTCGTATACATCTGAGAGTTGCCCGCATCCATCGGAATCCAAACCTTCAGCTTGGGCGCATCCGTCAGCGGGTACACGGTGTCTGCCATCGCGGGCAAAACAAACATGCACAGAACCATCAGCATCGCGATCAGTCGTTTCATAGAGAACCTCCTTCAAAATATTGTTTCATTTTTGACCGGCTTTGGCCGGTATATTCCTTCTATCCATTTTTTCACAATTATTCTGATTTCATTATACTAAAAACGAGCCTGCTGTACAAGCAGGCTCTGCACGATTGATACACTTTTTGAAATTAATACAGCAATTTTCCCTTGAAATGATCATATGCATGATCATTTTATGCAGGATTTATTCCTGCAGCGCCTTATGCAGCTTATCCGGGAAATTGACCGTCATGCCGTCCACCCGGCAATGAATCATCCGCTGCATGAGCGCTTCATCCTTCACGCCCCAGGCGCGCACCGAATAGCCCATCGCCTTGAAATCCGCTACCATCGCAGGCGTAATAATCTCCGCCTTGGGGCAAAGCTGCTCCAGATGAATCTCCTGCGCCTTGCCCAGCAGATCCATTTCATCAGGCTTATACAGATACCCCAGCTTGTACGCAGGCGCAGCCTTGCGCATGCGGCGGAGGTTGTCAAAATGGAAGGAGGTAACGATCGTTTTGCCGCAAAGGCCAAAGCGATCCATCATCTGCGCCGCTTCCTCTTCAATGCCCGTGTCCTTGAGTTCAATGGCAAAGTGCAGCTTCCGCCAGCCAAACAACCGCAGGAAGGTTTCAAAATCAATGATTTTATCCTCACGGCCCGTCGCAGCATTTTTCACGGTAAACTGCTGCAATTCTGCAAAGGTGTAGTCGGCAATGGCGCCGCTTTCGCCCGTCACACGCATCAGATCGCCGTCATGAAAAAGCACCAGCACACCGTCGCGCGTTTTGCGCACATCCGTTTCAATGCCGTCTGCGCCCATATCAAGCCCCGCGTAAAAAGCGCTGAGCGTATTTTCGGGATAGTACTCACTGGCGCCACGATGCGCATAGTTGATCATGCCTTTTCCTCCACGCTGCAGATAAAGTCATACACCATGCCGGCAAATTCGTTCACGCCTTCCTCGTTTTCGCGGCGCAGATATTTGACGTGCTTGCCCGGGCGCACCACCAGATCATAGTTTTCGTAGCCGAAGTGCTTCATCGTGGAAAGGAGAAGCTCGGTCTGCTCCTTGCGGTTTTGCATGTCCTCCTCGGCCAGGGCAAAGCGCATAGGCGCATATTTTTCCTCCAGACCCACGTAATAAAGCGGCGCAGCCTCATCCACAATCACGCGGCGCTTGTCAAGCCCGCGCGCTTTCACCACGTTAAAGTGCGTGGTGGGCTGACCGGCGTCGTGATAAAAGCCTGCCACCTGCAAAGGGCTTATGCCGTGCGCCGCCAGCCACTTTTTGTCAAAGCAGAGCATCATGCTCAGATATCCGCCGGCAGAGGAGCCGCCCACGTAGATATCCTTTGCGCCGTATTCCTTGCCGTGCGCCATCGCCCAGGCCACCACAGTTGCCGCATCCTCGATAAACTCGGGATACTGCGCCTCGGGGAACAGGCGATAATTGGCCGACAGAAAGCCGATGCCCAGATCGCACAGGGATTTGGCAATTTCGTCCTCGCGGGATTTATCGCCCGTTTCGATGCCGCCGCCGTGGAAGTATACAAACAGCGAAAAGCTGTCGCAATCCGGCAAATACAGATCCAGCCGCTGCAATTCACTTTCGCCGTAGGGAATACCGATCACCTGCTTCATTTGCTTTCACGCTCCTTATCCAGCCTGCGGTTGCGGAAATACATCATCAGGTCCGCAAAAATCATCACAAAGTTGAGACAGTAGAAAAATACGATATACCACTTGGTGGAGAAATTCGCCATGAAATCAGGATTGATAAATTTGCTGGTGATACCGCAGGCATAGCCAAACAAGAGCAGGATCAGAAAGGCCAGGCTCTTGCCCTTGGCTGTGCGCGCACGGTAGGATTTGAGTACATTCAGCGGCCAGGACAGGCCAAAGGAAATAATCATGACAGTTTCCAGAATTTCAGACATCTTTTGTCTCCTCCCTTATTACAGCCCGGAAAATCCTCCATTTTTGATTATAGCAAAACAACGTTTCCACCGCAAGAAAAAAAAGCGCTCCGATGAAGCATCAGAGCGCTTTTTCTGATCTATTTCTTACTTGGCAAAAACGGTTGCGAAGAATTCGGCAGTCCTGCTGGCGATGGTGTTGATAATCTCCACCTTGTCGCTGTAGAAGCCGTAGGAGTGCTGGTCGCCGGTCACGACGCACACCTGGGCCTTGAGAGCGTCCGCAACACCCTGGGAAACAGCAGGATTGACGGAGGGATCGTCCTCGCCATAGAAGACGATGGCGTCGCCTTCAAACTTGGCGGCAGCCAGCTCGGGAGAGTTTTCGGGCATCTTAGCCATGTCCTCAAACCATTCCTTGCTCAGCTCCTGCACCTGGCCAAACATGGTGGTGAACACCGCGTAGCCCTCGGCAATGGCCTTGTCCTGCAGGGGATCAAACACCTCGGCGCCGCCGAAGAAGCCCTTCAGGTCAGCCGTGGAGGCAGCGGGAGCCAGCAGCGCCATGCCGTCGAACTTCCAGGCTTCCTCCGCCGTCAGTTCCAGCGCAATGCGGCCGCCCATGCTGTAGCCGAAGATGCCGGTCTTTTCAGCGTCCACGGGATAGTTGGCGATCACATGATTGAGGGCGGCGACAACGTCGGCCTTCATGTTGGTCAGGGTGTTCTTCTGGAAGGATTCGGTGCTGGTGCCGCAGCCGGGGAAGTCCACCGCCACGCAGGCGATGCCTTTATTCTGCAGCTGCTCAATAATGGTCGCAAAGCCGGTTTCGGCGCGGGTGCCGCCATGACCGTGCGCAAACACGACAACGGGCGCCTTTTCGCCTTCCTTGATCTCGGGCATCACGATGGTGACGGGCACCTGCACGCCGCGGGATTCAACAGTGGTATCGATGGTTTCGGCCACGGCGGCGCAGGTCAGCGCCAGCGTCAGGCCAAGCAGCAAAACGAAGAGCTTTTTCATTTTTGTTCATCCTTTCCTTTTTTTGAGAAAACGATTTCTCTACTTCAAAGATTATACAAAAAACCCTTGTTTGTCAATGCATTTTTCGCAAAAATGCACCCCTTGCAAAAAAGCACCCCATAAAAAAAGCACCCCTTGCAGGGTGCTTCTGGAATCCGGCGGCGACCTACTTTCCCGGGCCGTGTCCAGCCAAGTATCATCGGCGCTGAAGAGCTTAACTTCTGTGTTCGGGATGGGAACAGGTGGAACCTCTTCGCCATTACCACCGGAAATCAACCTTTTATATATTCTGCATAATTTTCAATTCTCCTTCTTAAAAAACAGAAAAATTGAAAAAATTTTTTTCGACCTCTCATGCCAAGAAAAAATTCCCCTTTTTTCTCAAAAAGGGGAATGCATATCACAGCCCGCTAAGATCAAAGGGCGATGCCGTAACAGCCGGCTGTTCCAAATCGGCAAAGGCATCGGTCTTGCCGTAGACGATCATCACGTTCAAGCTCTCACTCGTCAGACACACGGCTGTATTGTTCGTACCCAGCTTGATGTAGCGATCTCCGGAGGAAAAGTTGAACCCAAAGCCAATGAAACCGCTCATCTGCTGCGCGGGTTCACATTCATTTTCGCCGTACACCATGATGAGCTTTTGTTCAAGGTCATCCAGCGCTCGATTTTTAAAATCGAAATCAACGACGTCGAGATACACAGTCACCGTCGCCAGGGCAGACTTGCCGTTTACGGTATCAAAACAGAAATAAATCTTGTCTACATCGTAGCCCGCCACCTGAAAATCAAATCCGGGCGTTCGGTCTGCAATGATGTCCTTCACACCCGCCATATACTTTGAAGTATATTTGCCTTCTGCATCCAAATAATCGAGAATTCCTGAATAGTCATTAATAAACTTGAAGTCCTGGTCCTTCGCCCACTTTTTCACCGTTTCCACGCTGCTGCCCCACGGGATGCCCTGATAGGTGATCTCCGCCGTTTCATCCGCATACGCGCAGGAGGCGAGCATCAAAACAGCACACAAGAACGCCAGAATTTTTTTCATGAGAAACGCTCCTTTGTGGTATTTTTAGCCTTTATTTTACATGAAAAAAGCCGCCTTGTAAAGTAATCCCCCTCTTTCCAAACGGAAAAAGGGGGAACAATTTTGCGCCTGTGCAGCGTTATCTCTTCGCGCCGAGTTTTTTCACAACCTCGGCCATTTTTTCGTCCAGCAGCTTGTAAAACAGCGCAATGTGCCGCCCGTCCACCAGCGCGTGGTTGCAAAGCAGCGACACGGGCATTTTCACCCTGCCGTCATGATCAAAAAACTTACCCCAGGTGATGCGGGGATTGCTGTCCGCCGGCGAAGGCACGGGCTGAATCAGCGCCGTATGCGTCAGCCACGTCATCGTGGAAATAAACAGCAGGCCCTCTTCTTCCTCGGGCGTGCGGTCAATATCCCCGCTGATTTTCGCCTTTTCCTGCTCGGCACGCGCGTAGGGCAGAAAATCAAAATAATCGCAGTCCGCATTCAGATCGCAGTACACATACGTTTCGTCCTCGCGCGCCACGGTATGCGAAGTCATGCAAAAATCATACTCCACAATCTGGTCGCCGCGCTGGCGCTGCCGCATTTCGGGAATCATATTTGCCGCCTGCGACGCGCACCACAAAAAAGAGTGAAAAAAGTTGCAGCCCTTTTGCTTGGTCACGCGGCGAAAATCAGTAATATCCACCTCTGCCGTCACGCCGACATAGGGATAGGCCAGCGACCGAAAATAATCAAAATGCGCCCTGCGCGCATAGGTATTCATATCAATCAAGGTCGTTTTCATGTTTTTCCGTCCCTTTCCAACATGAGTTTCTTCTATTATATATGTTCTTTAGCGGCTGTCAAGAAAATTCCCTCTTGCCATGCACCGCCAAATGTTGTAATGTAATGATACCCACTTAAAGGAGCCGTGAAACCATGACCACACTGCTGCTGATCCGCCATGGTGAAAGCCTGGCTAACCTCCATGAAATTTTTTGCGGACAAACCAATTATGATCTGAGCGAAACAGGCTATGCCCAGGCGCAGGGCACGGCGGAATATGTCGCATCGCATTACCGCGTTTCGCATGTATATGCCAGCGATTTAAGCCGCGCCTGCCACACGGGCGAGGCCGTCGGCAGGCAGGCGCATTGCCCCGTGACCGCCGAGCCGCGTCTGCGCGAAATCCACTGCGGCGACTGGGAGGAAGCGCCCTTTGGCGAAATGCTCACCCGCTGGCCGGACAGCTATCCCGTGTGGCTCAGGGACATCGGCCATGTGCAGTGCCCGGGCGGCGAAAGCGTGCCCGATGTGCTGAGCCGCGTGCTGCCCGCGCTGCTTGAAATTGTGCAGCGCCACCCGGATGAAACGGTTGCCATCGCCACGCACGGCACGGTGATCCGCGCGCTGATGTGCCATCTGAGCGGTCGCGACCTTTCCGAAATGAAGGACATCCGCTGGGTGAATAATGCCTCGGTGACCGAGCTGATCTATGATAACGGCGCCTGGCGCTACGGGCGCGTCAATTGCGATGAGCACCTGGGCAATTTGAGCACCAGCCTGCCGGACACGGTGTAATACATTCTAAACAATAGGAGAAAGAAATATGTCTGATATCAAATTTCACATTGAACAATCGAGTCTTTGGGATAACTGTTCTACTTTCGGCGGTGAAACCTGCGATGCTATTATCAGCCATATTAAAGCTATTGTTGACATGCCCGAAAAGGTAGAGCTTAAAGTCAGCAAAACCGTTTCATCTATCTATTTCTTTAGTACTTTAGTCTTTAGAATTCGCATCAATTCTAAAGCTCAGTATCTTGAAACAGAAATTGAAAATGCACAAAAATACATCCCTGAAATCAAAGGAGCTTTTGCAAAAAAAGATTCTTTTTGCTTCCCCTTAACAACGGATTCTTCTTCCTTGCCCCATGCAGATGCGTTGCTTTGTGACTTATTTGATTACTGCTTCAAACTCGTGCGCGTCGAACCTTTTGGTTGCTGCAATGATCATGTAAAATGCTCTGATGCAAAAAAATGCTTGCATGAAAAAGAATTATTCTATCAAGGATGCATGTATCGCAAGAATCTCGAAGCAGGCCGAATTTTCTATGGAAAAAACAGAAACATTGATACCAATAATGTTAATATGACAGACAGGCGATATGTAATTATCGACGTTGAAACCCCAAACTCCTCCAACAATCGAATCTCTGCACTGGGTTTAGCCGTGGTAGAGCACGGACAAATTATCGATGAATTCTACACCCTCATTAACCCCGAAGCTTGTTTTTGTGATTTCAATATCAGACTAACTGGTATCACGCCTGACATGGTAAAGGATAAGCCAACATTTGCTCAGATTTGGCCAAAGATTTTCCCTTACTTAACCAGCGGCCTAATTGTTGCACACAATGCAAGTTTTGATGTGCGAGTTTTAGCAAAATGCATTCAGGCTTATCAATTAGATTTCTCTCCATATACAGAATACATCTGTACATGCGAAATGGCACGGCAAATTATGCCTCAATCCGAAAATCACCGCTTGGATACTGTATGCAATTTACTAAATATCACGCTTGAAAATCATCATTGCGCTCTGAATGATGCACGAGCTTGTGCAAATATTCTAATCCATTTCTTGTCCATGGGTACTAACACCGAGGATTATGTTAAGTGTTTTGACAATCAAAACCTCTGCCAATACAAAACTACCGGAAAAGCTATTCACATAAGTGAAGAAAGTCAACAGTTGCTACAGTTGAAAGATCTTCTTCAGGATATTTCTGCTGATGGTATATTATCAAGCGAAGAGTTGCAAGCGCTTCAAGAATGGTTGGATGAAAACCAAATCATGCAAAATCATTATCCCTTTAATAAAATCTTTTCCACCATTCAAAACGTCATGCAAGATGGTATTATGGATGCAGAAGAAAACACGCAACTGCTCCTCTTATTTAATAAGATCTTGGACCCTGTCAATCAGTCGTGCGACTGCGAATGTTTTGATATTTCTGGAAAAATCTTTTGCTTGACCGGTGATTTTGAAGCAGGTCCCAGGCAGGCTGTGGAAGCCTATTTTGTGCAAAATGGCGGTATCGCAGCTGGCAACGTTACTAAAAAGACGCAATATCTCATTGTGGGAAAAAACGGCAGCGAACACTGGAGTGCAGGAAACTACGGTGGAAAAATTAAGAAAGCTCTGCAATTACAAGAAAAAGGCTGCAGCATTAAGATTATCAAAGAAGAAAATATAACCATTTCTCTCTAATCTCAAAATCCGCTCGTTTCGCCGCAGCGAAACGGCGCACCCCCGCGGGCGCAACCACACAACCGCGCGGCAGGCCGGACAGCAAAGCTGTCCGCATCCGCGAAGCGGATAGAAAAAGAGGCCTGGAAAATGGAGAGCAAGCTTGCTTGCAATCCAGATTCCAGACCTCTTTTGCGTATGCCTGCCGCAACATTTACGGCAACAAAACGCAGGTTTTCGGGAGAGCTCGAGAGGGGCTTTTGCCTCAAAAGCCGCCTCTCGAACGTCCTCCCCCATCATTACTTCACGTATTCAGCAGCCTCAGCACCGGCAATGCGACCGAAGACCACGAAATCGCACACAGCGTTGCCGCCCAGACGGTTGGCGCCGTGCACACCGCCGGTGACTTCGCCGGCAGCGTACAGGCCGGGGATGATTTCGCCTTCAGCGGTCAGCACCTGGGTTTCGGTGTTGATCTTCAGACCGCCCATGGTGTGATGGATGCCGGCGGTTACCTTGATGGCATAGTAGGGCGCGTTGTTCAGCGGATTGGTGAAGGAAACGCGGCCGAACTCGGGGTCATTCTTGGCAGCCACATAGCCGTTCCAGGCTTCCATGGTGGCAGCGAAGTTAGCAGCATCCATGCCGCAAACGGTCGCCAGCTCTTCGTAGGTAGCGCCTTCCTTGACAAAGCCCTTCTTGACGTAGCCGGCGATGGTGGCGGAAGCGTCCAGCATGGCCTTGTCAACGATCAGCCAGGAGTAGGAGCCGGTCTGAGCGATCTCAGCAGCGGAAACGACGTCGCGGGTGCCCACTTCGTCGATGAAGCGCTTGCCCTCGGCATTCACGAGGATGGCGCCGTCGCCGCGCAGGCCTTCGGTGATCAGAGCGGCAGTGTCAAACTGCACGGTGGGATGGATCTGAATCTGGTTCATGTCCACGGTGGCGGCGCCGATGGCCTCAGCCATGGCAATGCCCTGGCCCTGCAGGCCGGCAGCGTTGGTGGTCATGAAGCCGTCCAGCTCGGGCGCAAGCTCGGCAACCATCTCGAGGTTCGCGCCGAAGCCGCCGGTAGCCAGAATGACAGCGTCCGCGGTGACGGTCACGGTTTCACCGTTCTTGCCTTCGGCCACGATGCCGGCGGCAGCGCCGTCCTTGGTGATGATGGAGTAAGCGGTGGTCTCAAAGAGGATCTGGATGTTCTCTTCCTCGTTGCAGGCCTTTTCCATCAGGGGGATCATGTAGGAGCCCACGTTGGTCTTCTTGTCGTTGACCTTGGGCCAGTGGATGCGGTTGACGGACGCGCCGCCGAAAGCGCCGGTGTTGTTCAGCTCGATGCCGTAGCCAGCCAGCCATTCCACGCCGGCAGCGGAGTTTTCAGCCATGACCTTCACCAGGTCGGCGTCGTTCACGCCCTTGCCGCCCACGATGGTATCCAGCTGCATCAGCTCAACGGAATCGAAATAGCCAACGGGATTCTGCTGATAGGCAGCCCACTGCGCCTTCACGGCAGCAATCAGAGCAGCCACGGTGGCGTCGTCAGCATACGCTTCGGCAGCAGCCAGGCCCTTTTCAACGCCGGCAGCCTGGCCGAACTCGGCCTTATCCTGATACTGGGTGTCGCCGGCGTTCATGCCGCCGGTGGCACGCACGGAGTTACCGCCCACGATGGGCTGGCTTTCCACGATGATAACAGACTTGCCCTCGGCAGCCGCAGTCAGCGCGGCGGTCATGCCGGCGCCGCCCGCGCCGACAACAACGATGTCAGCATGATAGGTGGCGTCCTCGGCAGCCGCAGAAACGGCCTTGGAGAAGTCTTCCACGTTCAGGCCGGCAGCCTTGATAGCATCGGCAGCGGCAGCCAGAACAGCGTTAGAAGTAACGGTCGCGCTGGTCATCGCGTCCACATTGATGGTGTTGTTATCCACCATCGCGGCAGACAGCTTTTCCATCGCAACGCCGCCGATAGCGGGAGTTTCGTCCGCGCCCTCAGCGGTCACAGCGGTGATCACGCCGTTATCCACGGTCACAGTCACCTTTACATCGCCGCCAAAGCCCTTGGCAGTGGCTTCGCCGGTCACGGCGTCGGCCATGGCGGGCACGACGGACAGCATCATGCACAGCACAGTCAGCAGTGCAACAATACGCTTGGTCATTTCGAGTTTCCTCCTTAAATTTTACAGTGCTGCCACAATTTAACAGCTTTCATATCATACTATACATACCCGATAAATACAAGAGCAAAACAATCTTTTTTTATCGATTTAATGCTTGACAATTTTATCCATTGCCAGTATGATGATAAACGGATTATTATGTGAAGGAGCCTGTCTGCTGACCATGAAAAAACTTTTGCGAAACCGCAATTTTATCTTGGTGCTGGCGCTTGTGATTGTTGCCCTGATTGTACTGCTCGCCGCCAGCCTGATTGATTTTTCTCCCAAGGATCTGCCCAGCACCGTGGAAACCTTGCCCACCGCCACGCCAGTTTCTCAGGAAACGGCCGCGCCCGAAGCAACCGCCGCCCCGGCTGAGGGCGAAAGCGCAGCCGCTCCCACAGGCGCGGAAGTATTCACCGCCCCGGGCTATGTGTACATTTCCGCCAGCGGTGAAGGTCGTTGGTTTGCACTGCCCGAAAGCGAGCCCGGCACGATCACCGTCAAGGATGGGGAGAAGGTCAACGTCATCCGCCTGACCAGCAACGGCGTAATGATGGAATCCTCCACCTGCGATAACCAGGACTGTGTCAATCAGGGCGAAGTAACGCTTGAAAACCTGAGCGACCGCGTGCTGTACAATATGATTCTGTGCCTGCCCCACTCGGTATCGATCGAGCTTTACTCGCAGCAGGAAATGATCATGATGTACGATGCGCAGATGGCCACGCAGCAGTAAGCGCAATCAAAGACCCCGCCCGAAGGCGGGGTTTTTCTTTTTGCAAACTAACTCAGCGGGATGCAATGAAGGGGTGCAGCCCCTTCATTTTTCATCCGCAGGGGTGGCTTGCCACCTCGAGGAGCAGTTGAAATACTGCTTCCTATATCATTTTCCGGCCGTGAGGCACAGCCGAACAGGAAAATGATGTCCGAAAGAAAGTCCGCTTCAGCAGACTTTCTTTCGATATTTTTAGCAGTACAGCTCCATGGGATAGGTTAGATAACCGATTTCATCCAGCTGATCGGCCGTCACATAACCGGCAGGCGCAGCCAGCAGGCTGGGCAGACGGTTGACAACGGTCGCGCAGGTGTGCTCAACGGTCGCGGGCTTCACAACATGGAATTCGGTGTTGGGCTCGCCGGTGATCCACCAGTCGCACATATCGCCGTCTTCGGGGCCGTATACCTTGCCGATGGTCTCTTCTTCCACGGTGATGCCCTGCAGGGTTTCGATGGTCACGACAGCGGACATACCGATGCAGTTGCCGGCCTTGATGGTCTTGCCCAGAGTGGCGGAGTAGATGTCCTTATCGATGATGCAGGGAACGTGCTTCTGATCGATGGACTTGATGGTCAGGCCCAGCTTGTTGCAGATAGCTTCGGCAGCGTTCCAGGCATAGGAAGGCTCAAACTCGGCGGGATGGGCGATCTGCTGCTCAAATTCCTCGGCGGTCAGATCGCAGCCGTGCGCCTTGGCCAGCGCCAGGCCGTATTCATCCACGTTGTAGCTGTAAGCGCCCTTGATCTTGGTGATCTTGTGGCAGCCGCCGGCTACCAGCGCGACCATATTGATCCAGAAAATATCCTGCATGCCGGAGCCGGTGATGGTGCAGCCCGTTTCCTTGGCCAGCGCGTCCAGACGGTTGATCTGCGCAGCGGCGGTGGTCCAGGGGAAGATAGCTTCTTCGCAGGTGGTGATCACGTTGATGCCGCGCTCAACGCACTTTTCAACATGAGAGTAAATATCGTTGATGAAGCTGAACAGGGTGACGATGGCCACGTCGGCGTCGCACTCATCCAGCACCTTATCGGCGTCGTTGGAGATGATCACGCCGGTCTTTACGCCCAGCTCGGCGAAATCGCCCACGTCCTGGCCGACAACGGCGGGATCCACGTCGATCGCGCCCACGATCTGCGCGCCCTTTTCATACAGGTAACGAAGGATATACTTGCTCATCTTACCGCAGCCATACTGCACAACCTTGATCTTGTCCATGGGAAAAACCTCCTTAAGAAGTGATTTGCCATTATTATACAGCAACACCACGACCGGGTCAATATATTCTATATTATTTTATCGATATTATTTATACAGATTTTGTCGAATAAAAAACGCCCCGAAGGGCGTTTATCACAGCAGCACTTCCTTGTTGGTGCCGTAGAAAATATCCTCTTTTCCGCTGATCAGCTTGAAGAAAGCCTCCAGCTTCGCCCAGTTTTCGCTGTCGTAGTCCATTTCGTAGGAATGACCCCAGATGTAGAAAATCTGCGGCGTATCCGCCTTGAGCGAAAGGAATTTTTCGCCCAGCGCCATCATTTCATCAAAATCCAGGTGATACGCCGTGGGATTGAAGCGGTAAAGATTGCTTTGCGGCGCAAAATCCGCATTGCAGGTGATGGTGCGGCTGTATTTTACGCCCGTCTTGCGGCGCAGCACATCCGCCACGCGGTCGTCGTTGTTCACGCCGCCGCAGGGATAAGCCATGCCGATCACCTCGTACCCGGCCAGCTCGGACAGATTCTTGCGATCCTCCTCCACCTGGCGGATGATCTCCTCCTCCGGAAGCGTGGTCAGGTTCGGGTGCGTGAGCGTATGAACGGCGATTTCATGGCCCGCGTAGATCTCGCGCACGTCGGAGGGATGCACCTTATAGTGCGCAATGCGCTGGCCCTGACGGATCAGCATGCGGTTTTGCCCCAGCAATTCAGAATTAAGATTGAACGTGCACTTGAGATGATATTTGTTCAGCAGCTCGATGAGCCGAATGTCCTGCGTAACGCCGTCGTCATAGCTGAAGGTAACGGCCTTTTTCTTTAGCTGATCTTTCCATTGCATCGTATTCACCCCTGTTTTTTTAATTACGCGGCCTGCGGCTTTTTTTATTTTACCCGTTTCTTTTCCATCCCGCAACCGTTTTTGCAGGAAATTATCCCCCAGGCGCAGAATAATTGTACAAAATACTTATGCGGAGGAACGCTATGATTCAGTTTAATCATAATCAGGCGAAGGATTTGCAGATTGCCTATATCGGCGGCGGCAGCCGCGGCTGGGCCTGGGGTTTTATGATGGATCTGAGCATGGACGCGCAGCTCAACGGCTGCGTGCGCCTGTATGATATTGATCGCGCGGCGGCCGAGCGCAACGAAATCATCGGCAATAAGATCAGCGCGCACCCGGATGCGCTCTCCCGCTGGCAGTACACGGTTGCCGATTCTCTCAAGGATGCGCTGACGGGCGCGGATTTTGTGGTCATTTCCATCCTGCCCGGCACCTTTGACGAGATGGAATCCGACGTACATCTGCCCGAGCGCGTTTCCGTCTATCAGCCCGTGGGCGATACCGTAGGCCCGGGCGGCTTCATGCGCGCCATGCGCACCATCCCGATGTTTGTTACAATCGCTGAGGCCATCCGCGATTATGCGCCTAACGCCTGGGTGATCAATTACACCAACCCCATGACGCTGTGCATCCGCACGCTGTACGAGGTGTTCCCGGATATCAAGGCCTTTGGCTGCTGCCACGAGGTGTTCGGCACGCAGAAGCTCCTGTGCTCCATGCTGGAGAAGGAGGGTATTCCCGGCGTGACCCGACAGGAGATTTACACCACCGTCACGGGCATCAACCATTTCACCTGGCTCACGCGCGCCAGCTATCGGAATATGGATCTGATGCCCATCTACGAAAAATACGCCGATCTCTACGCCGACGGCTATGAGGACGGCGGCGACCGCAACTGGATGAACAATTCCTTCGCCTGCGCGCAGATGGTCAAGTTCGACCTCTTCCGCCGCTTTGGCGCAATTGCCGCCGCCGGCGACCGTCACCTGGCGGAGTTTATGCCGCCCTGGTACACGCGCGATCCTGAAACCGTGAAAAGCTACAAATTCGGCCTCACGCCCGTTTCCTGGCGCAAAGACGACCTGAAGCGCCGCCTGCAGCGCAGCGATGACCTGATTTCGGGCAAGGAAGAACTCACCCTCAAGCCCTCCGGCGAGGAAGGGCATCTTTTGCTCAAGGCCATCCTGGGCCTGGGCGACCTGGTGAGCAACGTGAACATTCCCAACCGCGGACAGATTCCCAACCTGCCGCTGGGCGCGGTGGTAGAAACCAACGCCCTCTTTGGCCGCGACCGCATCGAGCCCGTGTATGCCGGCCCCGTGCCGGGCAACATTTTGCCGCTGATCGCGCGCCACGTCTATAATCAGGAAAACACGCTGCGCGCAGCGCTTACCTGCGACCGCAAGCTTGGCTTCACCACCTTCATGAACGATCCGCAGATGGGCCACGTCACCCTCGCGGACGGACAAAAGCTCTTTGACGACATGCTGGAAAATCAGCGCAAATATTTGCCGGAAAAGTGGTTTAAATAAGCATGAATTCCCCCTGCACGCACGTTATATCAGTAGAAGAAACTACCAAAAAGGGTGATTTTATGAAACGGCTTCTACCCGCGCTGCTGTCCCTGCTTCTGCTGATCTCCTCCGCGCAGGCGTCCATCCTGCCCGCCGAGGGCGTCCAGCAAGGCTTTTTATCCTTCACCGGCATGGAGGGCCGCCGCGCCGTGGTGCTGTGCGAATCGCTCAGCGTGTGCGATGCGCGCGAGGGCAAAAAGATTGCCACGCTGCAATTTGGCGATCATTTCATCGTGACCGAAAGCTGGGACGGCTGGGCCACCTGCTACGCCTCGGACGGCTCTATCTCCGGCTGGGTGCGCTCGGATTACATCATGATTGACCCCGCTTATTATGTGACGGACGATGACACGCCCGTGTACGCCTGGGGCAACACGCTCGCCCCGCGCGTGGCGCTGCTTGATCCCGGCGAAACGCTGCCGATCCTCCTCGACCGCGAGGATTGGGTGGTGGTCAGCCTGCGCGGCGCGGCGGGCTGGATCAAAAAAACGCCCAAGGATACCGTCAGCAATACGTATTTCCGTCCCGAAATGCTGCAAAACATCACCCACGCGGCGCTCACATGGAATAATCAGTATATCGAATTGACCGATCCGTACAAACTCAGCGAGCTTTCGCAGCTGCTCACCAGCGTGGAGGATCGCGGCGGCCCGATCGCCGGCTGCCCCTTCGGCACGACGCTGCGCGTGACAAGCGGCGGGCAAAGCTACGAATTGAGCCTGGCCGTTGACTCCTGCTGCATCTACCGCATCGACAACCGCGATTATTCATACGCGCGCAACCGCTTCACCAGCGAGGGCGCGCCGGATAACGACGTGCTCTTCGGCCTGTTCGGCGTTTCGGTGTGGTAAAATAGCTTCATAACAAAAAAGGCGTGAAATTCACGCCTTTTTCTTTGCACGTTTTTCCGTTTCATTCCGTCTATACAAATGAAGGGAGGCGAAACGCATGAACCGCGATCAGTGGCTGGAAGAGGCATTGGCGCAGTGGGAGGTACCCCTGCTGCGTACGTGTTATCTGATGCTGCGTGACGCCGCACTGGCAGAGGACGCCGTGCAGGAAACCTTCATCAAGGCCTGATGCGCGTATGATACCCGCCGTGACGAAAGCAGCGACAAAACCTTTCTCATGCGCATTGCCGTCAATACCTGCCGCGATCTGATGCGTAGCAAATGGCTGCGGCACATCGACCGCCGTGTGTCTCTCTCAGATCTCCCCGAGCCCGCCGCGCCCTTCACCCCGCCGGATGATGCGGTGATGCGTGCCGTCCTTTCGCTGCCATCCGCGCTGCGGCAGGCCGTCACGCTGCGCTATTACCAGGGCTTTTCGGTGCAGGAGATTGCCGATATGATGCGCGCCTCCCGTCGCACAATCCACTACCGGCTGCAAAAAGCCGAGCGCCTGCTCAAAAATTGCCTGGAGGAATGGTACCATGACACTTGAAAAAACATTGCAACAGCATATCGATCACCGCCTGGCCGGGCTTGCTGCCTCGCCTGCCCGCCGCGCGCGCATCCGTGAAGCGACAAAAACACAAGCGCGCCCGCCTAGAAAAGTTTCCGCTGCGCTTGTTTTCGCCCTGACGCTTGCCCTGCTCACCGCCGCACTGGCCATCGGCGAATCGTTCAATCTCTTCCACTTCTTCGGCACGAATGACCGCCGTTATCAGGAATTGGCCGCTTCTTCCGTGCCCGCTGCCGCCGCGCCGCTTGAAATAAGCGACGAACACCTAGGTACAGTGACCGCCGCCATCGACAGCGTGTATTTCGACGGCCTGACGCTAAATCTGGCGTTCAGCATCGAAAATCATCTAATCTTCGAAAAATACACCCCCAGCGAAGAAGAAATAACGCAAATGACAAAGACCTACGCGCTCAAACTGCCCGTCAGCGAAAACCAGCCGGGCGCAGAGATCGTCGCCGCCTACAACGAGGCCATCCGCTACGGCCACCCCTTCAGCATGCGCAGCTGGGAGATCACAAGCGACGAAAGCTCCTATCTGCACGCAGGCGGCAGCCTGACCGCCTATCGCACAGACGCCTTCTACTCCCCTGCAGGCAAATACTGCGAGCTGCGCGAGTTCCGCGCTCCGCTGCCCGGCAACGCCGCAAGAAGCGATACGCTAGATATCCGCATTCCGCTGGCAAAAGAAGAGAAAATCTACCATTTTGACGGAAAATACCTCTATTTTTCCTGGAAAAGAACGCCGATTGGCGAATTGACCGCCTCCGCCGACAAAACGCCGGACAGCCTGCGCCGCATGGCGGGCGAGGGCGAAATAAACGGCGCATGCGTCACAGCGGACATGCAATTATCGCCCATGGGCGCGCTGCTTACGCTCAAAAGCGACACGCCGTTTAATCAGTTTGTCCCTGAACCCGCGCAGCCTGACGGCCCTGAGCGCTGGCTGGTGATAACCGCCTATGATGAAAACGGCCAGCGTATGGAAATGCTGCATTATCTGCAACCCGACGACAGCACGGAAATCACTCTGCAGCTGGCGGGCACAGGCGTGCTGCCCGAAAGCCTGACGGTATATCTTTACATCGCCTCGCAGCCCACCTATCCGCCGGAGGCAACAGCCGTTGGTATCCCGCTGCACATTCAATAACAGCAAAAAAAGGCGTGAAATTCACGCCTTTTTTCTATGAATAACGCCGGTTACGACCGGCTACACCTCATCCGAGGCGCTACGCGCCCCACCTTCCCCTTGAGGGGAAGGTGGCGAATGAAATGAGCCGAATGAGGTGTAGCGCTTCACAAAGCGCGTTACCTCTCCCCATTCCACTCGGCATAGAATTCGCGCAAAAATTCCTCCATGTACGCATGCCGCTTCTCGGCTATCTCCCGCGCGGCGGCGGTGTTCATCATGTCCTTTAAGAGCAGCAGCTTTTCATAAAAATGGTTGATCGTGTGCCCTTCATTTTTCGCATAGGCCGCAGCATCCATATTTTCCACCGGCGGCTCGGCAGGATCATACATTTTGCGCCCCCGGCTGCCGCCAAAGGCGAAGGTGCGCGCGATGCCAATCGCGCCGATGGCGTCCAGCCGGTCGGCGTCTTGCACGCACTGCCCCTCCAGCGTATCGGGCGCAACAGTGTTCGTGCCTTTAAACGAAATCTGCGCAATGATCTGGCAAATCTTTTCAATCTTCTCCGCTTCCATGCCCTGCGACTGCAAAAACGCGCGGGCATTCCCCTGATTCAGATGCGTTTCAGGCGATAATTTGCGGTCGTCCACATCATGCAGCAGCGCCGCCAGCTGCACGGTTTCCATATCCGCGCCCTCTTTTTCCGCAATGCGCTCAGCCAATTTCAGCACGCGCAGGGTGTGAAAAGCATCATGCCCGCTGAAATCGTGCGCAAAAACCGCCTCAATATAGCGCTTGGCCGCCTCGATCATAGTGCTTCCTCCGTCAGTTTCGCCAGCGATTCGCCCTCCGCCACATAGCGGTCGGCGATTTTTCGCATCGTTTCCTGGCCGAAATTGAAGCGCTCGTACACCGCCGCCGTCTTCATACCGATCTTTTTCACCGTCTCAATTGCCGTGAGCGAATCCTCAAACACCCAGATATCCTCCGCCTTTTCGCCCAGATACTTTTGCGCCAGCAGATAAACATCCGGCTGATCCTTGGCCTTGCCAATATCGAAGCAGGAAAACAGCGCGCCAAAGTATTTTTCCAGGCCGCAGTGCTGCAGTGCAATCCGGATAAACCGCATTTCCGTGCCCGAAGCGATGCACATTTTGGTGCCCTGCGCATAAAGATGCTCCAGCAGCTCCCGCGCGCCGGGCTTCAATTCCACGCGGTTGCGATAAAAATCGTCCACGATTACATCGACCATATCAAACAGCTGCTTGCCGCTGTCGCCAATATGATATTTTTCATGCACCAAATCCATGGCCATGTCCAGCGTCATCGTGCGCATGGTTTTTTCATCCGCTGCCGATGGCCTGAATACCTCGCCATTCAAAAAGCGCTCGCCCAGCTCCCGCCAGAAAACATCCCACAGTACCAGCGAATCCACCAGCGTGCCGTCCATATCAAAAATGGCCGCCTTGATCTGCACAAGAATCACTCCTTTGCGCTTATTATAGCATTTCCCCCTCCCCCACGCAACGAAAAAGGCGCTTCCTGCGAAGCGCCCTTCTTTATTTGCTCATTTTCTTTTGCAGCCGTGCAATCTCGCGCAGCGTTTCCTGCACGGGCGCTTCGTCGGTATAGCCCCATTCAGATTTCAGGCAATCCAGCAGCCGCTCCTGTGATTTCACGGCGTTTTCCAGGTCCCCGCGAATCTCATGAATGATCGCCATGCTCTGCAGCGCATCGGTATAGCGCGGCTTGTGGTGCGCTTCCTCCTGTGCCCAGTCTGCTTCATACAGGGCAAGCGCCTTGTCATAGCGGCAGGTGAGCGCATAATACTGCGCCGCCTCAAAGAGCATGCTGGGATTTTCCGGCAGCTTTTGCACGGCTTCGTCCATGATCTGATCCGCTGCCGGCAGGCCCTTTTCGATCAGGGCAATGTGCGCGCGGTACGTCGGCAGCACCACGGGATTGCAAGCGGGCAGCTTTTCCAGGATCTGCATATAATGCCGCGCCTCCTGCGTGCGGCGGTCGGCCAGCAGGTTGTCGATCAGATAATAATAGGGCATGGGCGTGGGCGGTGTGACGGTATCCGCCGCGATCACTTCCTTGTAAAAATCGATGGCGGCGCTGTGCTGCGCGCAGTTCCAGTCCCACACCACGTGGCCCTCGGCCTTTTGTAGCAGCCACTGGCAGTCCTTCTTCTCGGGCGCAAGCATGATGGCCTCGCGGGCATAGCGGCTGACGCGGCGGGAATCCGCCTCCATGCGATGGTGGTACAATTGCGCCAGCAGGCTCAGGCACTTTGCGCGCTCCTTGCCCTCGGCCAGCTGATTTTTGAGCACGTCCTCAAACTCGCGGAAGATATCCGGCGGCAGCTCTTCCTCCACCTCCATGCGCTTTTCGATGCGCTGCAGGCGGTCCTCCTGCGTTAAATCAAACAGTTCGTCAATCGTAACGCCAAATTCGCGGCTGAGCAGCGGCAAAAGCGTGATGTCCGGCATCGCCGTGTCCGTCTCCCACTTGGAGACCGACTGCGCGCTGAGACTTAGTCTTTCGCCCAGCTGCTCCTGCGTAAGGCCCGCCTTGCGGCGCAAAAATTTGATTTTGTTGCCAATTTCCATACGTTTATTCTCCTGCAAAGTATTTACCGCGGCTTGCAGATATATCGTAGCACATCGGCTGCAAGCAATCAACAACGCATCTTTCCGCCGCCCTCAACCGGTGGTTGAAAAAAAGCGCCTGCCGCAGCAAGCGCCTGATTGCTTATTCCGTCCGCCCGTCGAGCAGACATTCCGTCCCCTCGCCGCAGGTGATGTTTTCCATCGAGAGATTGCCAATCTCCCCAGCCAGGGCGACGGCATACTCACCCTCGCCGTAAATGTTGCGCAGGGTGATATTGTAGGTTTCCTCCTTCGTGGAGTGACGGTCGCCGTACATGTGCTTGTCGCCCACGCGCACGGCATATATGCCGTGATCCAGGTGCGGCGACTGGCGGCATTCGTCCGTTACGCCGTCAATTTCAATGTCGTGCAGCTTGATTTCGCCCTGATTGAGCAGCCGCACCAGCGAGCAAAAGGACGCGCCGCGCACATTGCGGATTTTTACATGGCTGATGGCGCTGTCCATGCCCTCCACGCGGAAGGCTTGCTCTGTGCGTCCGTTCAGCGCGGTCAGCGCCACGGTGTCATCCTCGGTAAAGCCGGTGATATTTTCAATCACAATATGGCTGCAGCCCTGGCGCAGGTCGATGCCGTCGGCATTTTTGACCAGCACTTCCTTATATTTTTCACGCTTGAGGCCGTGATAAATCTGCCCGTTTTCGTCCACCGCCGCGTCATTGGCGCAAAAATCAAGGTTGCGCAGCTCACCGTTCACGCAATAGATGAAATTGAGCGCCCACCAGCGCTGGTTGCGGCAGTGGATGCCCTCCACGCGGAAGCCGTTCACATTGGTGAAGAGGATCAGATTGTTTTTGTGCAGCGGAGCCTTGCGCTCGGCAAGCGGTACTTTTTCGTGCAGGCCGTTGGGCTCGCCGCCGTCCAGGATGGCGCGGCCGCGGCCGAGGATGGCAATATCGTAATCCGTGCCGGCGGTGGTGTTGCCCTCCGGCGTTTCGTGATGCGCATTGACAAAAATGTTGGTGTACGTGCCGTCCTTCAGGCGAAGATGGCAGTCGCTGAGGATCAGCGTGAAATGGCTGGGCAGTCGCACCGCCGTGTCGATCTCCCAATCGCCCGTCACCGTCGCCGTGCGCTCGCCGCTCAGAACGGCGTCATCCACCAATTTTTGAATATGCGCGGAGCCGCCTGCAGTAAAGATCATAATTGCATCCTCCGTTTATTACCACTCGATCAGCAGCACGGTGTCGTTTGCGATCTTCTCTGCGTCAAAGGCCATGGACAAAAGATGCTTACCGTCGATCTTGTGGATCTGCGCGTTGCCGATATCCACGCCCTCCAGCTGCAATTCCTGCGTTTTGCCCGAGCGATTGACCACATACAGCGCGTTTTTTTCGCCGTTTGTAGCCGAGATGGCATAGAATTCGCCCTCTGCGCCTTCGATTACCACTTCCACCTGCGTTCCCAGCGCGTACAGCTTGCCGAACGCCGCAAATGCATAATAGGTAGAAACAGGCTCATAGGTAAGCGGCGCGAAGAGGCCGCCGTAGGTGGAAGCCTGCAGGCGCGAGTCGTAATAGCACATCATATACGTGCCACCGTCCTGCATCGCCGCCATCATGCCCGCCGCAGCCGTCGAGGCATAGGACGAGCCGTGCAGCGCGGCCTCGTGCGCGTTGTTCCACTCATTGAGATGCGTTTCGAGGCCGGCATAGCCATACTCCGCCAGCGTTTTTTGCAGATAGGCGTCCATCACCAGCGTTTTGTCCACATCGGAATAGCTGTGCCAGGAGAAAAAGTCGATGGGCGACTCATGCGCGCGGATGTACTTCAGGAAGTCGAGCATGAACTCCACACGGTAAACGTCCTTCTCGTAGCGGTTGTCTTTCTCGCGCTGCGGCACGGAAACGCCGTACTTGTCCGGATGATAATACACGCCGTAAAAGCCGCAGCTGCCGTAGCCACCCACCTTGATTCTGTCGCCAAAGCAATTTTTCAGATGCTTGGCCGTCACATCGTACATTTCATAAAACTGCTCCGCCGTGCCCGTCCACATCTGGTTCTGGTCAGGCGTCGGGCCGTTTTCCGGTTCGTTCCAGATCTCCCAATACTTGATGCCGTAATGGAAGCCGTCCGCCCAGCCCTCGTTATAGTGACGGATGATATGCTCGCACACGCGCGCCCACTTGTGAAAATCCTTGGGCGGATCGATGCGCAGGGCCTTGATATGCGCCTGGTTTTCAATCGTCACGCCCAGGCGGAAAATAGGCTTCACGTGATATTGGTACATGCCGGCGATCAGCGCATCGGTGAAAGCAAAATCGTAGCTGGCCGGGTCATTCTCATCCGCATCAAAATCGCGGAAGATGTTGGGAATATCCACAAAGCGGTTGGCGCCAAACGCGCCGCCTACGTCATGCAGGCGTGAATAGGGAACAGCCGCATTCTGCAGATGCTTAATATGTGAAAAATCAAACTTCAAAAAGCCTCCGCCATACGGAGGCTGACCCATGGCATGCATGGGCTTGATGGGCTTTATCTGCTTATCGGAGTTTACACGGATGGTAATCATAGTGATCCTCCCTGTATTGTTTTTTTGTTAAAGCAAATATAGCACAGTTTATTGTCCACGGTCAATACAAAAGCAGAAAAGGGCACTGGATGTCAGAAAAACATCCATGCAAACACAGCTGTTTACATATACACTGCATATTCATACGGATCCAATCGCAGTTTTCCATTTTCCTGCTGATTTTGCCTGTTTGTCAGTATGCATTTTTTATCCTTGGGGATTGTCACATCAACTTCCGCCGCTGTGTTTTTCGCATTGCCGATAAACCAGATTTCCTCATCGCCGAAAACACGTTTAAAGGAAATCACCGCATCCGGCTTCGACGTTTCCAACCAGACGGTTTTTCCTGCATACAGCAGATGGCTCTCCGCCTTGATGCTGTTTAAAAATTTGATAACTTGCTGCCGTCTTTTTGACGCATCGCTGTTCTTATCATTTCTATCGGTAATGCTGTATTCTCCGGGGAAGAACCGATTGGCGAACATGCTGATATTTGCTTCACATGCCAGCTCATTGCCCGCATAAACCATCGGGATTCCGTCTATCAGATAGTTGATCACCTCAATCTGCTCCATGCCGTCATGACCGCATATTGTTTCCGTTCTTCCTTCCCAATCTGTAACGGTATCGTGATTATCAATATCTCTCAAAAGCTTAGCGCCTCTTGGCAGATCAAGCGCTTCATATCCCTCTCTTATAACCGACGCAGCAGCATCGCCGCAAAATACATTTCGCACGTCTCTGTGCCAGTCAAAGCAATAGCACGCATCAAACGCCGTTTTCATATAATGATATTTCTTTCCTTCGTTGATGAGCACGGCGTCCGGCTTTATGCGCGTAATTCTCTTTTTCGCTTCATTCCAGAAGTCAATAGGAATCGCATCTCCCACATCGCATCGAAAGCCATCCGCGTCAACAACGCTGATGTAATAAACCATATTGCAGTACAAATACTCTCGTAACCCCTCGTTGTCAAAATCTAATTGGGGAAAATTCCACCGGGTGCACAAAAAACTGCCGTCCTGATTTTGCATGACAAATTCCGGATGGCGCTGAATGATCTGCGCATTATTGCCAATATGCGCATAGACCAAATCAAGCAAAACCCGCATGCCTGCTTCATGCGCTTTGTTTACAAGCGCCTTTAAATCATTTATCGTTCCGTATTCTTCATCAATGGAAAAATAATCATTCATGCGGTACGGGTTTTTCGGGTTATTCGTTTTTGACGCTAGCTGTCTGGGGCTTCGGTTCTCAAGGTCATCATCCTCTTCAAATATGGGACAAAGATAAAGAATATTAAACCCCACCTCTCTCAGAAAGGGGATTTCTTCTGTAATCGCCTGGATGGTACCCTCTTTTGAAAAGGTGCGGGGATTAATCTGGTAAATGGCGCTTTTGTTCAGCCAATCCGGAGATATAATTGCAGTCTGTTTCATAAACACCCTCCTTTTTTTCATATTATACAACACTCGCTGTCCTTGATAAACGCAATATTCACGATACAATTTCCATTTTTCGCTGTTTGAAGGAATTTCTTTCTGTGATATAATGAAACAGGAAGGAGATGGATCTTATGTTTCATAGCGATCATCTGGTCATAGAAATCATTGATGTTTTGCATTTGCATCGAAAAAAAAGCGAATACCATACGCCTAACAGACCATTCCATATCCTGTCAAAACGGTTCAGCGGACGTGCCAAAATGATCTTTCAAGGCACCACATGCGAAATTACACCTGAAGAGCTGCTATACATTCCCGCAAACAAAGAATATCTCAGACAAAGCTGCGGCGACGAAGAAATGATAGCGATTCATTTTCATATTTTGAATAAAAACATATTTTCACCCGTTTGCATGAAAATTGATACTCACAAATGCGACACAGTTTTCAAAGCAATATACGACGCCTGGGTAAGCAAAGAAACGGGCTATAAATATAAATGCACTTCTTTTTTATATGATTATCTCAGTACCATTATCGTGCCAGATCATCCTTCCCAGAATTATTCAAGAATCGCAAAATCCATACAGTATATGGAGAATAACCTTGAAAAGAAGATTTACATAAAAGATCTCGCAAAAATGTGCAATTTATGCGAAAGCCAATACAGAAAGCTTTTTCAGCTTGAATTGGGCATTTCTCCGATAAAATACTTAAACAAACTGCGAATCAATTCAGCTTTGATCAAGATCGGCGCCAATAACGATTCCATGATGCAAATAGCTGAAATGTGCGGTTTTGCAGAGCAAAAATACTTCAATAAAGTATTCAAAGATGAAACGGGAAAATCTCCCTCGCAATACAGAAAAGAGATCCTTAACATATAAAGCCAGCTGCTGCCTCTATTTTCAACTAAAAAGACACTTGCAATTGCAAGTGCCTTTTTTGAATAAGGTCACAATTTCAAGCCCAATCGGTCGAGGCAAAGGCATAATGGGAACGTGCTCCTGCAAGACGTCATGACAAGTTAAAAAAAGGATTCAAAATCATCACCAATTGGCAATCATTTCAAATCTCTGTTTGGGTTCATAGTACAAAAATGCAACTCTAAAAAATAAAGATTTGCGAAGTAAATCAACCTAACTTCTTCACTTTTACCTCTTACCTATTGCTTAAAATTCCGTACACGCCAAATTAGTGAAAAGGGAAGAGTGAAAAGGGAAAAGAAAAAATTCCGCACACTTGCGTGTACGGAATTTTTTGGCTCCCCAGGTAGGGCTCGAACCTACAACAACTCGGTTAACAGCCGAGTGCTCTGCCATTGAGCTACTGAGGAATATCGGAAAGCGGAGTCTATGCTCCGCTATCCTTATGGAATCCGGCGGCGACCTACTTTCCCGGGCCGTGTCCAGCCAAGTATCATCGGCGCTGAAGAGCTTAACTTCTGTGTTCGGGATGGGAACAGGTGGGACCTCTTCGCCATTACCACCGGAAATCTTATCTTGTCAAGGTG
>JAFXJP010000051.1 GCA_017532155.1 Clostridia bacterium
ATGATGCCCTTTGCTTCTTCGAAGTTGAGATACTCGCACTTGAAGGTGCCAACGCCAAGAACGTTGCTCAAAGAGCTGTTATCCAGCAAAAGCAGCGGCAGATTGGTATAGTCCATAGTTTACCTCCTTATAGAATGAATCGGCAAATCTTTATCGTTAAATTTATTGTAATTGAACAAAGAAAGGATGTCAAGCGAAATCAAAAGATTTGAATTGATAACTTATTGTCAAATGTCAATGTGCAAAAAACGCCGACTTTGCGTTGCGGCGGAATCCGGGTTATGCTATAATAATAAATAGTGCGGCTGAATCTCCGCTGCATCAGCGAATATGAGGAGTGAAAAGCATGGAAGAATCCAAGACGCTGGAGAGGCTGATCGTCGCCAGCAATAATAAAAACAAGCTGCGTGAATTCGACGCGATTCTGGGGCATCTTTTTCAGGTCGTTTCCATGCGTGATGCGGGAATTGATGCGGATATCGAGGAAGATGGCGTGACCTTTGAGGATAACGCGCTGATCAAAGCGCAGTATGTTATGGATCACACAGGCTGCGCTGCCATCGCGGATGACAGCGGACTTGAGGTTGATGCGCTGGGCGGTGCGCCCGGCGTGTACAGCGCGCGTTACTGCGGCCGCCACGGCGACGATGAGGCCAATAACGACCTGCTGCTTGAGAACCTTAGAAACGTGCCTGCGCCGCGCACCGGTCGCTATGTGGCGGCGATTGCGCTGGTGAGGCCGGGGAAGCAGCCCATTGTGCGACGCGGCACCTGCGACGGAGAAATACTGTTTGAGCGCAGGGGACAGGGAGGCTTTGGCTATGATCCGCTGTTCCAGTGCGAGACAGGGGAAACCTTTGCCGAGGTTTCCATGGAAACCAAAAATGCGATCAGCCACAGAAAGCGCGGCATTGTTGCTGTTCTTCAGGCCCTGAGCGAGGAGCAGGCATAATGCGTATCGGCGTGTTTTCCGACAGCCATGGCGACACGAAGGCGCTTGACGAACTGCTTGAAAAGATGGGCTATGTCGATGCGGTCTGTTTTCTGGGAGATATCGCGCGCGATGCATTCCATCTTAAAGACAGGGCAGAGGCCATGCCCAATCATCCTGTGTTTTATGCCGTGCGCGGCAATAACGATTATGCCAGCATGCTGCCGTGGGATCTGCTTGTCGAGCTGGGCGGCATGCGCATCTATATGACGCACGGACACCGCATGGTCAGCCCGCTGAGCCTTGCTTACCGTGCGCTGGAAAACGGGGCGCAGATTGCGCTCTTCGGCCATACGCATGAGGCGATGTGCGAGAGGGTGCAGGGAGTTATGCTGCTCAACCCCGGTTCTGCCGGCAATTACTGCCGGGGCGGCAGCGCTCGGGCCAGCCTGCTGGAAATCAAAGGAGAGCGTATACTCGTCACGAATGTGACCGTGTGAAAAATAAAAATGAGAAAAAATGAAAAAAAGCGCTTGACAGAAGCGGTGGACTCCTGTATAATCAGTATTCGTCAGCGGGAACGCCGCAGCGCTATGAGATAGAACCGAGCGCCTTTAGCTCAGTTGGATAGAGCAACGGCCTTCTAAGCCGTGGGCCAGGGGTTCGAATCCCTTAAGGCGCGCCATGTGGTGGGTATAGCTCAGTTGGTTAGAGCGCCAGATTGTGGCTCTGGAGGTCCTGGGTTCGACTCCCAGTACTCACCCCA
>JAFXJP010000052.1 GCA_017532155.1 Clostridia bacterium
AAGAACCCCGACATCACCATCGCTCAGCTGCTGCAGGAAGCCACTCTGGCTACCGGTGAGAAGACCACCATTCGTCGTTTCGTCCGCTATCAGCTGGGCGAAGGCATCGAAAAGAAGCAGAGCGACCTGGCTGCCGAAATCGCTGAAATGACCGCGAAGAAGGCCTAACAGCCCCAAGAGGCGGACGCGTTAAACGTCCGCCTTTTTTCATACCATCCTATCACTCTCTAATCGGAGGTACTTGTTATGGCTCTTACTTACAAGCGCATCATTTTGAAGCTCAGCGGCGAAGCCCTGGGCGAAGGCGGCAAGCTGTTTGATCAGGATATGATCATGCGCGTGGCGCGCGTCCTGGCCGATATCGCTGCGTCCGGCGCGGAACTGGGCGTGGTCATCGGCGCCGGCAATATCTGGCGCGGCCGTCAGTCCAAGGAAATGGACGCTGTTACTGCCGACCATATGGGCATGCTGGGCACGGTCATTAACTGTCTGTGCATGCGCGACGCTGTGGAGCGCTGCGGCGCCAAGGCGGTGGTTTTCTCCGCCATTGACATGCCCCGCGTGTGCAAAGCGTATAACGTTCAGTCTGCGCGTCAGGCCATGAGCGAAGGCAAGATCGTCTTCTTTGCCGGCGGCTCGGGCAATCCTTTCTTTACCACCGATACCGCTGTGGTGCTGCGCGCTGCCGAAATGAAGGCCGATGCGCTGCTGCTGGCCAAGAATATCGACGGTGTATACACGGCCGACCCGCACAAGGATCCGACCGCCACGCTGATCAAGGATATCTCCTATGCCGATGCGCTGGCTATGGGGCTGCGCGTGATGGACACGGCCGCCTTCGCCATGCTCAGCGAGCAGGCCATCCCTGCCGTACGCGTATTTGGCCTTTCTGAGCCCGAAAACGTACTGAAGGTCATTGACGGCGATCCCTGCGGCACGGTGCTGCATCCCTGATAAAATTCTTTATATATTAAGGAGACTGATCCGAAATGGATATCGTTCTTAAGACGCCCGATGGTCGCTTTAATTACCGCGTATGCGCCGTGATCATCCATGAGGGCAAGCTGCTTGCGATGAAGGATTTTCATTCCCCGTATTACTATCTCCCCGGCGGCCGCGTAAAGCTGCATGAAACGGCGGAGCATGCCGTGATCCGGGAAGTGGAGGAAGAGCTGGGCGTCACCGTCCGTATCGATCGCGCGCTGTGGCTCAATCAGGGATTTTTTGTGGAGGATGTTTGCAAGGACCGCTTCCACGAATTATGCATCTATTATCTGATGGATATTTCAGGCACCGCAATTCCCACCGATGTGCGCCGTTTCGAAGGCGTGGAAAAGAAGAAAAAACACGTTTTCGAGTGGCTGACCTTTGATGAGGTGAAAGAGGCGTACCTTTACCCCATCTTCATCAAAGAGCACATCACAAATCTGCCCGAGCACCTGGAAATCAGACAGGAATTTGAATAAGAAAAGCAAGGCTTTAAGCCTTGCTTTTTTCTTTACCAGATAAACGGAATCAGACGATATTTCACTTTTTTCATGTATTCTGCGTAGCCGGTCAGCTCCTTTGCGAGGAATTTTTCCTCATGCAGCAAACGTTTTACAATGATTGGAATATACATCAGAAAAATCAAAAACGAGATCAGTGAGCCCAGCACCAGCGGCATGGAAAGAAACAGCACCACCGTAACAGCATACATGGGATGGCGTACAACACCGTACATGCCCGTATCCACCACGCGCTGATTCTCCTGCACCTCGATCGTGCGGGAAAGATAGGCGTTCTCACGCAGCACTTCGGCATAAGCAAGATAGGCAAGCAGAAAAAGCACCGTGCCAATGATGCATACAGCCGTCGGCAGCTGCGACCAGCCATTGCGGTAATCAAGCCCCGCGCAGACAAAGCCGGCAATGAACATCAGCCCGCTGAGCTTGACCACCATGCTTTGCTCACGCGCCTTTTCCTTGGCGTTGAGCCGGCTTTGTAAAAGCGCAGGATTTTTCGCCAGCATCACCAGCCCGGCGCCGAACATCGGCACAAACAAAATGCCCATCAGCAGCCAGCCGCGCGCAAAACGCAGCGTGCCTGCTGGCCAGAAAATCAGCGTGCCAACCAGCAAAACGCCCAGCAGAAACTTGGCAACCGCCTGCAAAAACAGCGTCTTTTTCATTCGTTACAGCTCACTTTCGTGCAAAATAACACCTTGTTTTTGGAGTTCATCCTGTAGTTTTTCAATTTCAAGGCCATTGAAATCATCCGTCATCGCAGCCGCCGTGCCCGCCGCCTGGCCCGTCACCGCACAGCAGGGAATCACGCGCATGACGTCCCACATCGTTTCATCCACCGATGTACAGCGCCCGGCAACGATCAGATTTTTGACCGTTTTATTATACAGCGTGCCGAAGGGCACCTCGTATACCGGCCCGCGCTTTTTCCAGTTGGACACCATACCGACGGAATCCGCAAAATGCGTATGCCGCTCCGATTCCTTGAGTTCATACTCGCCAACGATTTTCCGCGTCATGCGCAGCTGCGGAATCGTCGCCAGCGTGACCGGCATGACGGCGGCATTATCCATGCGTTTTTTCTGAATATCCGCCATCGTGGCCTTGTGCGACAGGCATACCAGTTGCGAAATTTCCTCGCCGTCAAGGCCCGTGAATCTGCGGTCCACCAATAGTTTTACCTGCTTTTTGCTCGACGCACGCTCGCTGTCCGGTACATCCGAAGCGCCGAGCGGCTGCAAATTATAGCCCGTTTCATTGGCAAAATAATACCACGCAGCCAGGATATTGCCCTGCTTGAAATTCGCCGTCGGTGCGCCGGCAAAGTGCGCAATATCGCAATCGCCCGTCGCATCCACATAGGATTTGGCGCAGATCGCCTGACGGCCGGATTTGTTTTCCACAATCACAGCCTGAATCTTGTCATTCTCTCGCGCGGCCGACACAGCATACGTGCCATAGAGGATCTCAACGCCTTCCTTCAAAAGCAATTCCTCTGCCAGCATGGCAAACAACTGCGCGTTGTAGCGCACCTGAAAACGCTTGGTATTTTCATTGCGTCCGGCTGGATCATCGCTATCCAGCCAGTTTTCAGGATATTTGGCCTCCCAGCCCATCGATATGGACAACCGCAGCAGTTCCTCCGCGATGCCAAAGGACACCTGTCGGCCCATGCCATCGCACAGCGGCAGATAGATCGTAATCAGGCCAGCCGTGCCCAAACCGCCCAGCATATATTCGCGCTCAAGCAGCACCACCCTGCTGCCCATTCTGGCAGCGGCAAGCGCTGCAGAAATGCCGGCAAAGCCGCCGCCGCACACCAGCACATCACAGGTTTTACTAACCTTTGTCTGCAGCCTTTCCTGAATGACCATTTATAACCCCCTGAAAAAAAGGCCGCACAAAGCGGCCTCCTGTTATTTATGGAACAGTTTATAGGTTTGATACTTGGGATCATGCGTCACATTGATGCCCAGGCGACGGAAAACATTCACATCCACAGGCGAAAGGATGACGGTCGTGTGCGCCTCCAGCCCCTTGAGCTTGCTCAGCTGCTCAATCGCCAGCGCGGCATGAGCGTTGGTTGCCGCAGATACGCTCAGCGCTACCAGCACCTCATCCGTATGCAGACGCGGATTATGGTTGCCCAGATACTTGCACTTAAGCTCCTGCACAGGTTCAATCACAGAGGGCGGCAGCAGCAATTCCTCATCATCAATTCCGCCCAGCGCCTTAAGGGCATTGAGCAGCATCGCAGCTGACGGCCCCAGCAAGGAGGAAGTTTTACCGGTAATGATCCGGCCGTCATCCAGCTGAATGGCCGCGGCGGGCGCATCCGTTTGCTCGGCGCGCAGACGGGCGGCGGCAATCACCGGACGATCCGCATCGCTCAGCTTGAGACGCTGCATCAGATACGTCAGCTTGTTCAGTTCATTTTCATTGCCGCAGCCCTTGCGCTCCTGGCATTTGGCATTATAAAAGCGGCGGATAATTTCCTGTTTGGCAGCATTGCAGCACACTTCGTCATCAATGATGCAATTGCCTACCATATTTACGCCCATATCAGTGGGCGACTTATAGGGCGATTCACCCCAAATGCGGCTAAACGTGGCTTGCAGCACCGGGAAAACCTCGATATCGCGGTTGTAATTCACCGTCGATACGCCGTAGGCTTCCAGATGATACGGGTCAATCATGTTCACGTCGCTCAGATCTGCCGTGGCAGCTTCATAGGCCACATTGACCGGATGCGTCAGCGGCAGGTTCCAGATCGGGAAGGTTTCGAATTTGGCATAGCCGCACTTCACGCCGCGCTTATGCTCCTGATACAATTGCGACAGGCACACCGCCATTTTGCCGCTGCCAGGTCCCGGCGCCGTCACCAGCACCAGCGGTCGCGTAGTCTCCACATATTCATTGCGGCCATAGCCTTCATCGCTGACAATCAAATCAACATCGGCCGGATACCCCTTGATGGGATAATGGCGATAGACGCGCACGCCCAGCGATTCCAGACGATTCTGGAAGGCCTCCGCCTGCGGCTGACCATTGAAACGGGAAAGCACCACGCTGCCCACATACATGCCAACGCCGCGGAAGGCGTCAATTAGCCTGAGCACGTCGGCGTCATAGGTGATGCCCAGATCGCCGCGCACCTTATTCTTCTCAATATCGTCCGCGTTGATGACAATGATCAGCTCAATCTGCTCTTTCAGCGTCAGCAACATGGCAATTTTGCTGTCCGGACGAAAACCAGGCAGCACACGAGAAGCATGATTGTCATCAAACAATTTGCCGCCAAGCTCGAGATACAATTTGCCGCCAAACTGGTCGATTCTTTTACGAATATGCTCGGATTGCGTGCGGGTATACAGATCGTGGTCATAACCGATCTTCATTGCCAATTTGCCTCCCTTAACGCTTTCGATCAATAACACCAAACTCCGACATTATAACACAAAATTCATTTCCTTAAAAGATCTTTGAGATTTTCTTTTTGGATATTTTCTGTTTTACCGCAAGTCAAAATCCGGTATATATTCTGCCTCTGCGGCTTCCTTTTCCTGTATCAGCGCGTGAAGTCCCAAATCCACCGCCCGATCCACCACGCGCGCATACTCGCTGTCCGTCACGCGCCTGTCAAGCCCTCGCACCGTGCAAAAGGGCATGGGCGTATACTGCCGCATGATCGATACAGGCGTTGCAGCAGGCAGGTTTTCATGAATCCACTCCAGCACCTTCAGACTGTCGCCCGTGCAGCCGGGCAGCACCAGATGCCTTATGATCGTACCGCGCTTCATCAGCCCGTTTTCGTCATATTGCGCCTCACCCGTCTGCCGCTGCATTTCAAGGATCGCCGCCGTTGCCTTTTCAAAATAATCCGGCGCATTGCACAGCACCTTGCCCAGCCTCTGTGAATAAAGCTTTAAATCCGGCAGATAAATATCCACCGCGCCTTCCAGCATTTTGATCGTTTCCACCGTCTCATAGCCGCCTGTATTCCATACAACAGGTACCTGCGGACGATAAATCGACAGCGCATGCAGTACATTGGGCACAAAATGCGTACCCGTCACAAAGGCAATGTTATGCACGCCCGTTGCCTCAAGCGCCCTGATTCTCTCTGCCAGTTCTTCATCAGCCATCCGCTTTCCCCTTTTCTCATGGCTGATATCATGATTCTGACAATATACGCACCCCAGCGAGCAGCCGCCGAAAAAGACCGTACCGCAGCCCCTGCTGCCGGATATACAGGGTTCCTCCCACATGTGCGGCGCCATGCGCGAGACCACCGCCGTGCTTCCCATTCCGCAATAGCCCTTTCCTTCTTCGCTATTGCGTTCTGCAGCGCACATGCGCGGACAAAGCGTGCAAATCATACCATCCCTCCGTTAAAATCCAAAGGCTTCATAATCTTCCCTGGTAAAGCGGTGATATGTCACATGTCCCATATCATCCTTCAGACAGTAGAAAAATGCGTCCGGCTTTCCGTCTTCAAAGTACACAAGCCAGTCAAACTCCTCATTTTGCGGCATTCTTTCGGCATGCACACAATCAGAGTACGCTTTAAATAGCGCAATTACATCCTCTATGCGCGCGTGATGCGTGCCAATCAGCTTAATCAGCCGCACAATGAATTTTTCTTCATTCATCTGTGCCTGCACATAAGCCCCGCCCTCCGGCGGTATTTCAAGGCTCACGCGCCCTTCTTTGAGCACATACGCTATTTGTCCCAGTCTCTCGCGCACATGCGCGCAAAAGCCCGCCAATGCCCGCAGGATCTCTTCTTCGTCCGGGCTTACTCCGAGCAGCGCAGCAAGTGATGACAGCGGATAGAACAAATATACCGCATTTCCGTCAAAGCCCAGCTTGGCCTGCTGCTCTTCCATCACTTCAATTACATTTTGTTCCAGAAATTCAAACTGCATATCCATCACGCAAAAACCGGCAGCCTATTCAACTGCCGGTCTTTCTTTATCCTTTAATCTGAATGCGGTTGAGCGCTCGCTTAAGCTTCGCCTCCATAACGACGTATTTTACGTCGTCACGATTCATCTGCAAAAGCTTTTGCTGCGCCTTTTCCTGCGCAGCCCTTGCACGCTCCAGATCGATTTCGTCCTCCCACTCAAAGGTGGTCGCCATCACGCGCACAACATTGTTGGCAACGCTGACCATACCGCCGGCGCATGCCGCGCGGCGCATATTACCCTTTTCATCCGTCACGCGTGCTTCGCCAATGCCCAGCGGTGCAACATAATCAATGTGGCGGCTGAGAATGCACACATCGCCCGTTACAGTACGCAGGATGATGCGTTCGGCCTGCGCGTCGTATGCCTTGCGGTCAGGCGTGACGATCTGCAAATGGAAAGTTGCCATGCTTACTCACCCTTTTTCGCTTTGGCTACAGCTTCATCGATGGTGCCGACAAACAGGAATGCGCTTTCGGGCAGATCATCGTGCTTACCCTCGATGATCTCCTTAAAGCCGCGGATGGTTTCCTTGAGGGGTACATATTTACCCTCCATGCCGGTGAACTGCTCTGCAACAGAGAAGGGCTGGCTCAGGAAGCGCTGCACCTTGCGGGCGCGGGCAACGATCAGCTTGTCTTCGTCGCTCAGTTCATCCATACCCATGATGGCGATGATGTCCTGCAGTTCCTTATAGCGCTGCAGAATACCCTGCACATCGCGGGCAACCTGATAGTGCTCATAACCAACCACTTCAGGAGACAGAATACGGCTGGTGGAATCCAGAGGATCCACAGCGGGATAAATACCCAGAGAAGCAATGCTGCGGCTCAGAACCGTGGTCGCGTCCAGATGCGCAAAGGTCGTCGCGGGAGCGGGGTCGGTCAAGTCGTCAGCAGGCACGTAAACGGCCTGAACGGAGGTGATGGAGCCCTTCTTGGTGGAGGTGATGCGTTCCTGCAGAGCACCCATTTCCGTAGCCAGGGTGGGCTGGTAACCCACGGCGCTGGGCATACGGCCCAACAGAGCGGACACTTCAGAGCCCGCCTGGGTGAAAC
>JAFXJP010000006.1 GCA_017532155.1 Clostridia bacterium
AACAAAGCAGCCCGGATCCTTGTTGTCCGGGCTGCTTTGCTGTATAATGAAAAACGCGTAAAGGAGATGAACTGATGGAAATCAAGCGCTTTACTCAGACCTGCATCGACGACGTGATTGATTTTGAACTGCGCTTGCGCCTGGAGGAGAACTTCTGGGGCTGGGAGATTAACGAACAGTATATTGCCGATGTGAAGAGAAGCTTTGTGCTGGATGGATTGCTGATGGAGGAATAAATGGATATTGAAATTTTCAGTAACGTGCGTTTGGAAACTGAACGACTGATTATCCGACATATTCAGGAAAAAGATGCGCAAGGGCTGTTTGCTATGGTTGGCGATCAGCGTTTCTGTGATGAAGATGGCGGTTATCCTGCATTTCAAGCCATGGATGAGCGCTTTATGAAGATGCTTCACAGCTTTGCAAAAGAGCCCAATCGGTTTGGCATTGCGTTGAAGGATACGGACGAGCTGATCGGCTTGATTCATATGATGCAGCCGCTTTGTGACCGTGCAGTTACGGCAATGGAAATAGGCTATGGCATTGCGCCCAAATATCAGCGGCAAGGCTATGGCTATGAGGCAGTCAGCACGATGATTGATGTTTGTCATGATATGCTGGAAATAAAAATGATACTTGCCGGCGCGTTTGATTTTAATACCAAATCGCAGCGTATGCTGGAAAAACTGGGCTTTGTGAAAGAAGGCGTTACGCATTGGGCGTGTGATCACCCTGCACATGGGTTAACAGACATGATAAACTATTATCATGTAAAATAATTGTGAAAAATCAGTCTTATCACGCGGTCAAGGCTTCATAAGCCTTGACTTTTTTGTATTAAAATTGTATATTGTATACACCTATACGGAAGGAAGTGTACCGAATGTACAGCGGAGATTTCAGCTCCATGCCGGAAAGCCGGCCGATTAGAGATATTGCCTACGACAGACTCAAGCACGCCATTATCACGGGTGAGTTGCCCGCGGGCTCGCGCATTGTCGAAACTACCTTTGCCGATCAATTGCACATCAGCCGCACGCCTCTGCGCGAAGCGCTGCGCAAGCTGGAGCGCGACGGACTGGTGGAATATGTGCTGCGCCGCGGCGTGGTGGTGCGCGCCTTTACGTTGGCGGATATCGACGAAATTTTCACCATCCGCAATGCCATGATGATGCTCATCCTGCCCTCTGTGGTGGAACGCGTCACCAAGGCGGATATTGCCGAACTGCGCATCATCCTGTCTGAAATTGACGTGGCGATGGCGGAGAATGACTTCGATGCGATGGCGCAGCTCAACCGCGCGTTCCACCGCAAGATTGAAAGCCTGAGCGACAAAAAGCGCATCCTGCGCGTCATTGACGATCAGGAAGAATACATCACGCGTTTTTCTGCCATCACCATTGCCAGCATCGAGCGCCGCGCCAGCGCGCACGAGGAGCATAAGCAGATGGCCGATGCGCTGGAAAAGCGTGACCTCGAGGGCCTGAAGGCGCTGTTTGTGCACCATCTGGACGAGAGCAAGCAGACCTGTCTGGCTGCGGTGAAGAATCGCGTCTTCTGATAAAAGAGAGGAAAATGAAAATGAAGTGGGACCTGAGCGTATTGTATCAGGGCTTTGATGACCCTGCCATTGAAAAGGATTTTGAAAAAGCGATTGAACTGAATCATCAGATGAAGGCGCTGCTGGATAATCCCGGCACTGTGTGTGAAACGCTGGAAGCGTTTACGCGCATGAAGGAAGAGCGCGATATGCTGGGCAGCAAGCTGGGGGAATTTGCCTCGCTGACGATGGCAACCGATGCTACCAATGAGCCTGCTATGCTGCTGATGGACCGTCTGATGAAGGAATCGGTTGAGCAGAGCCTGGTTGGTTCGGCCTTTTCGCGCTATGTCAAAAACCTGACGGATGAGGAATTTGAAAAGGCGATTGCCGGCAGTGACATGCTGACGGAGATTCAGTATGCCCTGCGCTATGCCCGTGAGGCGGCGGAGCATCTGCCTGCGCCTGAAATTGAAGAGTGGCTGCTGAATATGTCTCTGACGGGCGCGCAGGCGTTCTCTCAGCTGCGCGATAAGCTGGACGCTACGCTGATGGTGGATTACCGCGGCGAGCAGCTGCCGCTTGCGGCGGTGCGCGGCATGGCGGAGGATCCTGATCCCGCAGTGCGCCGCGATGCATATGAAGCTGAACTGAAGGCCTATCCCAAGATGGAACAGTCCATGGCGGCGTGTCTCAACGCCATCAAGGGCGAAGGGCTGACGCTGATCAAGGCGGAAAATTTTGATTCGATCCTTGATGAAACGCTCTTCCAGTCGGCGATGGACCGTGAAACGCTGGAGGCCATGTGGACGGCCTGCCGCGAGTTCTTCCCGGCTTTCCGTAAATACCTGCGCAAAAAGGGCGAACTGCTGGGTCATAAAAACGGTCTGCCTTTCTATGATCTGTTTGCGCCGGTGAGCATTGGCGATGCGCCTGCCCGTACCTATACGGCGGAGGAAGCGCATGAACTGCTGGTGCGCGAAATGAGCAAGTTTACCCCTGAAATGGGTGAATTTATTGACCGCGCCTTCAATGAGCGCTGGATTGATATGTTCCCCTATGAGGGGAAGGGCGGCGGCGCTTTCTGCGCGGGCATTGAAAGCTGCGAGCAGAGCCGCGTGCTGACCAACTTTACCGGCAGCATGGGCGATGTGAGCACGCTGGCGCACGAGCTTGGCCATGCCTGGCACAATTACTGCATGCGCGGCCTTCCGCTTTCCCTGCGCGGCGAACCCATGCCGCTGGCGGAGACTGCGTCGATCTTCAATGAAACGCTGCTGGCCAGCGTGCTGCGCGCAGGCGCTGAAAAGGAAGAGCTGTTCACCATCCTCGAGGCCGAACTGCAGAACGCCACGCAGGTGATTGTGGATATTTACAGCCGTTATCTGTTTGAAACGGCGGTGATCGAAAACCGCAAGACGCATCAGCTGTCTGTTGAGGAACTGAAGAATCTGATGCTCGATGCGCAGGATCAGAGCTATGGAGAAGGTCTCGATCCTGATATCCGCCATCCATACATGTGGGCCTGCAAGAGCCATTACTACATTCCCGGCATGGGCTTTTACAATTTCCCCTATGCCTTTGGCTTGCTCTTTGGCAAGGGTGTGTTTGCCCAGTATCAGGAAAAAGGCGAAAGCTTTGTGCCTACCTATAACCAGCTTCTGCGCTCCTGCGGTTCGGGCAGCATTGCTGATGTTGCCGCCAGCGTTGGCATTGATGTGCGCAGCGTGGATTTCTGGCGTGAGTCGCTGCGCGTGATCGAAAAGGATATTGCGCTGTTCATTCGGCTGGCCGACGAATACCTGAACGCATAACAAAGCTACCTGTTACGGAGGAATCCATGCGTAAAATCACTTGGATCCTGCTTGCGCTTTTGCTTATGCTGCTGTGCAGCGCGGTAATGGCGGAAGAGGAAAGCGATATTACCTACAACGAAATGTATAATACGCCCACTGTGGCGCCGACTGCTACGCCCGAGGGCTATACGCCCACGCCTGAGCCGCCGCCGGCTACGCCTGTTCCGACCGCTACGCCCCGCTATGAGGCGGACGGCAGCGTGGTGATTACCCTCACGGCGGTGGGCGATGTGACCATTGGCCGCAACGCTCAGCATAAAGGCTCTTCTATCTTCGAAAAGGAACTGGCCCGTCAGGATGACGATATCAATTTCATTTTCCGCAATGTGAAGGATATTCTGGCGGAAGATGACGTTACGATTATCAATTTTGAAGGCGTGCTGGCAGAAGAGTATTCCATCCCCAGCAAAAAGCGCGAGAATTCCTATCTCTTTATTGGCGAGCCCTCTTATGCGGAGGCGCTGGTTAACGGCAGTGTGGAGATTGCCACGATCGAAAATAACCATATTGACGACTTTGGCGATGCCGGCCGCAAAGATACGCAGGAAACCCTGACGGCAAACGGTATTACCTGGGCGGACGAATACAATATGGCCTCGTATGAAACGCAGGGCGTGAAGATTGCTGTGCTTTCCTACAAGACCTTCGATTACTACGATACGCTGCATAACAAGGTGCCGCGTGAAGTGGCTGCCGCCAAAGAAACGCATGATCTGGTGATTGTGTGCTATCACTGGGGCGATGAATTGGATTACTATCCCAATTCCCGTCAGCAGAAGCTGGCGCATGTCACCATTGATGCCGGCGCGGATCTGATCATCGGCCATCACAGCCACCGCATCAATCCCATTGAAGAGTACAACGGCAAGTACATTGTCTATTCTGTGGGCAATTTCTCCTTTGCGGGCAACAACAAGCCCTCGGATATGTCCACCTTCATTTTCCAGACGCGCTTCCGCATGAAGGATGGCGAGATCATGGGCAATTCCTTCCGCATTATTCCCTGCCGCATTTCTTCTAAGACCGATTACAACGACTTTGCGCCCACGCCCTACACAGAGCAATTGCGCATTGACAATGTGATCAACACCATGGTGAAAAACGGCAAGTATATTGACAATGCGGTGACGGAATATCCGCTTGACTGGGAATAAAAGATGGCAAAAGTAAAAGCTGCGATCATGGATGAGGCGGCGGTAGGCCGTGCGCTGCGCCGCATTGCCCATGAAATTATTGAGCGCAATGACGGCTGTGAAGATGTGATGCTCATTGGCATCCGCCGCCGCGGCGTGCCGCTGGCGCAGCGCATTGCGCAGCATGTGGAGAGCATTGAGAATACCACAGTGCCCGTTGGTGAAATTGACATCACATTTTACCGTGATGATCTGACCAGCGTTGGCGATATGCCGCGCGTCAATAAAACGGGCGTGCCCTTTGACGTGACGGGCAAGCGCATTGTGATTGTCGATGACGTGCTCTTTACCGGCCGAACAGCCAGGGCGGCGATCGAGGCAGTATTTGCCCTGGGCCGGCCTGCAATGATTCAGCTGGCGATTCTCATTGACCGCGGACACAGGGAATTGCCCATCCGCGCGGATTATGTGGGAAAGAATATTCCCACTTCGCATACGGAAGTGGTGGCCGTGCGGCTGCCGGAATACGACGGAGAAACCTCCGTGCAGATACTATCGCTCGATTGAACGGGGGATGAGCATGCGCGAAAAAATTGTGCTGCTTTATGAAGACGATAACGGAAAAATTCTGTGCGACGTTGCCTCGCGCGTGCTGACGGCAGTGTCGCTCAGCTTTGGCCACAGCTTCGTGGTAAGCGTCAAATGCTGCCGCGAGGAGGAAATTGACGATGCGACCCTGGATGTGTGCATGGAGGCGAATGCAATTCTGTGTACATCCGATCAGATGCTGTGCCTGGATTCGCTGATGAGCGAATTGTATTGCAACTGCCGCGTGCGTGATTTGCGGTATGATCATCTGATTGACAATCGCAGCCTGATGGGCAAGGATAAGCCGCTGCGTGCGGTGATTGTGCAGTCGCTGGAAGCGGATGAAGCGGCGCTTTTGTGCGCTGCCAGGCAGGGCTTTGCATTGGCTACGCAGGAAAACCTGCCTTTGCATCCTGTGCCGCCCAGCGGAAAACTGCTGGAGGATTGGCAAAGGACACTGGAAAATGCTGCAGATGTGCAGGTGCTGGCCGAGGAAATCAGTTTGCCGGATGTGATTCCTTCGCTGATTTATGCGCCGCAGGAGGCGGGGGTATTGCTGTGCCCGCCTTATGCCGGTATGGTGCTGACCCCTGCGCTGACGGCGCTTTGCGGCGCGCCGGCGATGGGATATGACCGCTATCTGGGCGATCAGTGTCCGCTGTATGCGGCGCTTTGCTCGCATGAAAGCGTGCGTGGTGATGAAGTCAATCCCTTTGGCCTGCTGCGCGCGGTGCAGGCGCTTTTGCGCGATGAATTGAAACTGGAAATGGAAGCGGACTGTGTAGAGGCTGCTATGCGCAATGTATTACAGGCAGGCTGGCGTTCGCCGGATATTGCCGCAGCGGGCTTGCCGCAGCTGGGCGCGGGCAGCATGGCGGAGCTTCTCTGCCAGCAGATTGAAGTGGCCGGCGAATGGGTTAGCAATCAATAAACGGAAAGCAACAGATGAGGACTGCGGGGCTTGGGGCTGCTGCGGTTCTTATCTGTTTTGGCATTGGGAATTGTTACAATGCCGCCGTTGACAGCACTTTGATGATGCCGCTATAATGAGAGTGCGAATATCGCACGCCGGAGGATGATCATGAAAAAGATTTTTTGTATGCTGCTGCTTTTGCTGCTGCCGATTACTGCGCTTGGCGAAACGCTGACGCTTTCATTTATCGGCGACTGCAGCATTGGCGAGGCGATTCAGCACAAGGACAAGGAAAACGGCTATACCTGGATGCTGGAAAAGAACGGTTACGACTGGCCTTTTTCTCTGGTGCAGGAGTATCTGAAGAATGATGATTTTACCTTTGCCAATCTGGAAGTGGTGATCAGCAACCGCACCCGTCATGTGGATAAGGTATTCCCGCTGATTACGTCGCCCGAAAACGGCCAGGTGCTGCTGCATTCGGGCATTGATGCGGTGAACACAGTCAACAATCACTGCTTTGATTTTTATGTGGAAGGGTATCAGGATACCATCGCTGCGCTCGATCAATTGCCCATGAAGCATTTTGGCAGCGTGTACATCGGCGGCAAATATGCGCAGGATGTGCTGCTGGAAACTGAAGTGAAGGGCGTTAAAATCGGCGCGCTGGGCTTTACCTATCCGCAGGACAGCGATGTAAAGCTGATCAAGCAGCGCATTGAAAAGCTGCGCGAGAACGGCTGCGAAATTGTGGTGGCCAGCATGCACTGGGGACAGGAGACGCATCCCACCCAGAACAGCTGGCAGATGAAGCTGGCCAGACAGGTGATTGACGCCGGCGCGGATATCGTCTGGGGGCATCATCCGCATGTGCTGCAGCCGGTGCAGTTTTATCACGGCGGACTCATTTTGTATTCCACCGGGAATTTCACCTTTGGCTCCATGTCCTCTTCGGTGGATCGGGATACAGGCATTTTCCAGGTGTCGTTTGATCTGACAGAGGATGGCGCGCAGATGTCCCAGCTCAGGGTGATCCCCTGCACGACAACGGGCTCGGGCGATTACAGGCCTTATGAATGGACAGAAGAGGAAGCGCGCCAGCGCGTGTTCAAGAAGCTGATCTATACGCGTGAAACGGCCAATATGGTCAATCTCCCCGCATCCTTTGCGGAAACAGGCATCGTTACCATCAAAGACGGTTTGCCCATCGAAGAATAAACAGCATATTTTGCGCCCGTCGCGGCATAGCCTCTCAGGAGGTGATGGCATGCGGCGGGCGCTTTGTTTGTGTGCGGTTGTATTGCTTTTGTGGGGCGTTACGCTGCGGGAGGAGAGGGCAGTGCTGAGCAGCGGCGTGCCGCAGGGACGCTGGATCTTGATAGAGATTGATCTCAAGCGCCTGACGCTGTATGAGGGAAAGCAGGTGATCAAGCGCTATCCCATTGCGACAGGAGCCTGGGATACGCCTTCGCCCATTGGCGTATATACCATAATCGGACGTTTCAAAACAGAGATGTCGGGCTTTGGTACGCGGTTTCTGAAGCTCAATGTGCCTTATGGGCTGTATGGCATTCATGGTACCAATAAACCGGAATCCATCGGAAGCAATGCTTCACATGGCTGTTTTCGTTTGCGTGTGAAGGATGCGGAGGAACTCTATGAACTGGCGCCAAACGGCGTGAAGGTATATATCGAGGGCGGTGCGTATGGGCCGCTGGGCGACGGACTGCGAACGCTGCATCCGGGCGACCGCGGCAGCCATGTGGAGGAAGTGCAAAAGCGCTTGAATCTGCATGGCTATGATGCGGGGGCGGCGGATGGCGTTTATGGATCGGCGATGAGCCGGGCGGTACTGCGTGCGCGGGCGGCATATCAATTGAGCGCAGCGGATGTGGTAGATGCAGCGCTTTTGCAAAAGCTTGGCATTGTGCTATTTGAGTAATAGCTGCACAGCTGGATGCATAGTGTGTAGCATGGATGGATTGAAGGAATTGCAGCGGGAACTGAGCGGAATTGCGGACACGCTGTGCGACGTGCGGCTCTTTGCCGACCGGCAGGCATGGGCGCAAACCGAAGCTGGCGAGCAGGCGCTTTCCTTTGCACCAAACGCCAAAGAGCTGTATGAAACGGTGCAGCAGCTGTGCGGTTATATGCTGCGCCTGTCGCCTGAAAAAACAGGACAGGGATTTATTACGCTGCGCGGCGGGCATCGCATGGGGCTGTGCGGACGCGTGACGCAGCGCGAGGGGCAGCTGGTATTGCAGGAGGTTGGCAGCGCGTGCATCCGTGTAGCGCATCAGATCAAAGGGTGCGGAAGCGACGCGGCGGCGGGATTTCTGGCAATGCAGAAGGGCATGCTGATTTGCGGGACGCCTGGCAGCGGCAAAACGACGCTGCTGCGTGATCTGGTTCGGCTGATTTCTGATGCAGGCGTTGCGGTGGGCTTGAGCGATGAGCGCGGCGAGATAGCGGCCTGCGTACAGGGCGTTGCGCAGTTGGATGTGGGTGCGCGCACGCATGTGCTGGATGGCTGTCCCAAGGCTGAAGCGCTTAAGTGGCTGCTGCGCAGCATGTGTCCGCAGGTATTGGCGATGGATGAACTGTGCGGCGCGGCAGAATATCAGGCGGTGCGCGATGCAGCTGCCTGCGGCGTAAGGGTGATTGCAACGGTGCATGCGGGAAGCATGCAGGATATACAGCAGCGCGCAGGGCTGCAGGCACTGGTGACAGACGGCGTTTTCCGGCAGGTGATCTTTGTGCAGAACCGGCGGATTGTCCGGATTGAGGAGACGTCATGCTGCGGGCAGTGACGGCAGGACTGATCTGCCTGATGCTTGGGATACAGTCGTCGAAAAAGCTTGACAAACGCGTGTATGCACTGCGCGCCTGGCAGCAAACGCTGGATAAAATCAGCACGCAATGCGCCTGCCTGCGTTTGCCGCCGGCTGATATTTTGCAGGATGTGCCGCAGCAGCGCGATGCGTTAACGCCCGAGGAGCAGGCGTGGATTGAGGAATGTCTGCAGACAGTGCTGCATGGTACGCAGGAGGAGCAGGAGCGCCAGCTGCGCTATGTGATCAAAAGGATGGAAAAGGCGCTGGAGCGCGCGGAAGAAAAGCAAAAACAGGACGCGAAATTGTTTCTGAGCCTTGGGCTGCTGGGCGGCCTGTGTATATTTTTGCTGTGTTTATAAGGAGGCGGTATGCAGATTCAGGAATTGCTGCAGATTGCGGGAATTGGCGTGCTGGTGGCAGTGATCGGGCAGATTCTTACACGCGCAGGGCGCGAGGATATGGCGACGCTGACGGGTATTGCAGGGCTTGCCATTGTGCTGATGCTGGTGGTTACGCTGATTGCCGAGCTGTTTGAAAATGTGAAGAGCATGTTCGGGCTATACTGATGGACGGCTTCTGGCGGTTTCTGGGCATAGCGCTAGGGGCGGCGGTGCTGGCTATGACGGTGCGCAGCGCGCACAGAGAAATGGGCGCGGCATTTTCGCTGTGCTGCGGCGCAGCGCTGATGCTTTTGCTGATGGAGCGATTGGGGCAGGCAGCGGCAGCGATAGACGAAATGGCGCGGCTGTCGGCAGTAAGCGAAGGGCATATGGCGCTGATTTTCAAAGTGCTGGGAATTACCATGCTGTCGGAGTTTGCCGCGCAGGCCTGCCGCGATGCAGGAGAAGAAGGCATTGCGCTGCGGGTAGAAATGGGCGGAAAGGTGATGCTGGTACTGCTGTCGCTGCCGGTATTGCAGCAGATCACGCAATTGATTATGGAGCTGACGCCGTGAAGAAGGGATGGATTTGGCTGCTTTTGCTGCTTTTTCCGCTGTGGGCGCAGGGAGAAAACCTGGAGAAGGGCATTGATACGGTATTAGACGGCCTGGATACGACGCAGCTTGAAAGGGCGGCAGAGACGGAAAATGTGAAGGATCTGCTGCGTACGCTGGCGCGCGGCGAAGTGGTATGGGATGTGCAGAAGGTGCTGGAGCATTTGCAGGAGGCGGCGCTGCAGGAGATTTCCGGAAGCTGCCGGCGGATGCTTTCGCTGATTGGCCCGTCGCTGCTTTGCGCGCTGGCGGGGCTGCTGCGCGCTCGCGGCAAAGGCGCGGCAGAACTGGGGGAGAATATTTGCTTTTTGACGCTGGCTGCTGTAATGGCGGCTGATCTGAAGATTTATCTGACGGCGGCGGAGCAGGCTGTTTCACGGATGGATCAGATCATGCAGGCGCTGTTTCCGCTGCTGCTGATGCTGTTATCCGCAGTAGGCGCAACCAGCGGCGCAGCGCTTTTTCAGCCTGCTGTTGCGGCAGCCAGCGGCACGATGACAACGCTGGTGAAGAGCGTGTCTTTGCCCATGGGGATGGGTGTGGCGGTGGTGACGCTGCTGGACAGCCTGTCTGCCAACATGCGTCTGAAACGGCTAAGCGGCGTATTGCGCTCCTGTGCAACCTGGACGCTGGGAATTGCTTTTACGGTGTTTATAGGCGTGACGGCCATGCAGGGACTGACAGCGGGCATTGCAGATGGCGTAAGCATTCGGGCAGCCAAATATGCGGTGGATCATTTTGTGCCGGTGGTAGGCGGTATGTTTGCCGATACCATGGATACGCTGGTGGGCTGCTCGCTGCTGATCAAAAATGCGCTGGGCGTAACGGGGCTGATGCTATTGCTTATTGCAGCCGGCGCTCCGATGCTGCGGACATTGTGCGCAGCGCTGATGTACAGGCTGTGCGCGGCGTTTTTGCAGCCGGTGGCACATGAGCGCGTGGCGGGCACGCTGCACGGATTTTCTGATGTATTGACGCTTTTGTTTGTCATACAGCTGTCTGTGGGCGCAATGTTTTTGCTGCTGGTTGCGCAGATGCTGACGGTGGGAAACGCCACGGTAACGCTCAGATGAATGGATTTTTGCGGAGGATTGCCCTGCTCAGCCTGCTGCGGCTGCTGGTGGAGATGCTCTTGCCGGAAGGGGCGATGCGAAAAATGGGCGATCTGATTATGGGGTTGATACTGATGCTTTCAATGCTGGAGGCATTGCATGCGCTGCTTTACGGAGGCCTGACGAGATGAAGGAGAAGATAGCGCTGCTTTGGCAGGATAAACGCGTGCTTTTGCTGCTGCTGGCGTTTTTGTGCGCGGCGTCTTTTTTGCCTGCGCAGGAGGGAATGACCCAGGAGGAAAAGCGCATTTCGCGCACGCTCTCGCAGATTGACGGTGCAGGCAGGGTACAGGTGACGCTTTTTTACACTGAGAGCGGATCGGCATTTGGCGGAGGAAAAACCTGCACGGGCGCGCTGGCGGTATGCGAGGGCGCGGGGGATATTGCGGTGCGGCTGCGGCTTATGCAGGCGCTTGAAACGCTGCTGGGGTTGGACAGCAGGCAGGTGGCAGTGCTGAAAATGGAGGAATCATTATGAAAAAAGCGGTGATGCGCATGGCGGAAACGCTGCTGATGCTTTTACTTGTGATGAGTGTGTTTTATCTGAAGGAGGCTTCGCAGCCGGAAAAAATGGAAATCCCGGTGACGCAGGTGCTGTCTTATGCGCCCGACGCAACGAGGACACCGTCTGCGCTGGAGAATTTCCAAATGCAGCGCGAAACGGAATATCAGGCAGATATGGATAAACTGGCAGAGCTGGCAGAAAACGGTGATGAAGCGGCGAAGGACTACATGCTCTCAGCCATTATGCGCCATGAAAAGGAAACGGCGGTAGAGGGCGTGCTGGCGGCAAACGGCCTGCAAGGAGCGGTATGCGCGGTGCGTGAAGGCGTGGTGACAATATGCGTGCAGGAGAAGGTAGACGCTTCACGGGCACAGTCCATTTTGGAAATCTGCGAAAAAATAACTGGAGAATGTGCTGAAAATGTCTTTTTACTGGACGAATGCGGGTATTCATGGTAAAATATAGGGGCATACTATGGATAAATAAGCAAGGAGACGGCTATGATCAGAACAGGCTTTGTAAAAGATAAAAAGGGCGAAAGGCTCAGCGTGTGCTTTGAGCGTCCTTCCTCCTGCGAAGGCTGCAAGGGCTGCGCGAAGGGGCTGATGAGCAAAAGCGAATTGCTGACGGTCTTTGGCGAGGCCGAGGTTGGCGATATTGTGGATGTCGAGATGCCCGAAGGCCGTGTTTTCCAGGCCTCTCTTCTTGCATACGGTCTGCCGCTGGGCGTGATGATTGCAGCCCTGGCGCTGGGAAGCGCGCTGGGCTTTGGCGATACGATTGCTTTTTTGATGGCGCTGGTGGGATTGGCTGCGGGATATGGATTGGCGCGTTTGGCTGACAGGTATCTGCGCAGCAAAAAGAACTGGTGCCCGCGTATTGTTCAGGTGCATAAGGGCGCAGCGTGTACGACTGAAGAAAGGAATATGGAAAAATGAGCGAAAAGAAATTTGGCGTAAGCAACTTTGAAACGGAAGTTCTGGACGCAGATAAGCCTGTGCTGGTGGATTTCTGGGCGACCTGGTGCATGCCCTGCCGCATGCTGGCTCCTACCATCGAGGAGCTGGCGGAGGATCTGGAGGGCAAGGTAATCGTGGGCAAGGTGAACGTGGATGAGGATCCCGATCTGGCCCGCAAGTACCGTGTGGCGTCGATCCCCACGCTGATCGTTTTTGAAAATGGTGCGGAGGTGCGCCGCAGCGTCGGCGTGGTAGCCCGCGAAGACATTCTGGATATGCTCGGCATCGCTGAAGAATAAGCGTTTTTCACATTAAAAAACCGATTTTTTCGTCAAAATGGATATAGCGTTCCACAATATTTTGTGGTATGCTTTCTTTAGGTTAAAATTTCGCAGCGTGCGTGCGAAAATTGCATAGAACTCCTGAAAGGCAGTATTGACCGACAGGCTGTGCAGAAGGGTTGGCCTGCCCAAAGCCGCTTTGCAGAAGGAAGGAACGTATGGCTAATACACCGAAATTAAGAATTATTCCCCTGGGTGGCGTGGATGAGATCGGCAAGAACATGACGATCTTTGAATATGACAAAGATATTATCGTCGTGGATTGCGGCTCCATGTTCCCCAAGGATGACATGCTGGGAATCGATCTGGTGATTCCTGACGCCAGTTATCTGGTTGCCAATAAAGACCGCGTGCGCGGTTATGTATTTACCCACGGTCATGAGGACCACATCGGCGCGGTGCCGTATGTGGTGCGTCAGGTGCCGGCGCCTTTGTACGGCTCAAGGCTGACGCTGGCGCTGATTGAGAATAAGCTGCGGGAGCATCGCATCAACGGCATTCAGCTCAATACCGTCATGCCGCGCCAGGTGATTCGTCTGGGCTGCTTTACCGTTTGCTTTATCAAGGTCAATCACTCCATCGCCGGCGCCTATGCGCTGGCTATCACCTGTCCGCTGGGCACGGTGGTGTGTTCGGGTGACTTTAAAGTGGACTATACGCCCATTGACGGCGAAGTGACAGATCTGTCGTCGCTGGCTGCCATTGGCGATGAAGGCGTGCTGGCGCTGCTTTGCGAGAGCACCAATGTGGAGCGTGCCGGCTATACCATGAGCGAGCGCAAGGTGGGTGAAACCTTCCATCAGCAGCTGCGCTCTGCGCGCGGCCGCGTGATTATTGCCATGTTTGCCAGCAATGTGCATCGCCTGCAGCAGGTGGTGGACGTGGCGGTGCAGTATAACCGCAAGGTCTGCTTCGTGGGCCGCAGTATGGTCAATGTTGTTGCGGTGGCGATGGAGCTGGGAGAATTGCGCATCCCTGATGGCTATCTGATTGATATTGACGATCTGGATCGCTTCCGGGACGATGAAATTGTGGTGATGACCACCGGCAGCCAGGGCGAGCCCATGAGCGGCCTGACCCGCATGGCGTTCTCTGAGCATCGCAAGCTGCAGGTGAAGCCGTCTGATAAGATTATCATCAGCGCTACGCCTATTCCTGGCAATGAAGTATTTGTTTCCCGCGTAATCAACCAGCTGTACCGCTGCGGCGCAGAGGTTATTTATGACGCGATGGCGGATGTGCACGTTTCCGGTCACGCTTGCCAGGAAGAACTGAAGCTGATGCACACGCTGGTGCATCCCAAGTATTTTATCCCCGTGCACGGCGAATACCGCATGCTGTGGCAGCATGGCGAGCTGGCGGAATCGATGGGCATGCCGCGCCAGAATATCATCCTGCCCGAAATTGGCCAGGTGATTGAAATTGGCAATAACGGCGTGCATATTGCCGGCTCTGTGCCGACCGGTACAGTGCTGGTGGATGGTCTTGGCATTGGCGACGTGGGCAATGTGGTACTGCGTGACCGCAAGCATCTCTCGCAGGACGGCCTGATCATTGTGGCCATGGCCTTTGACCGTACCAACTGCATGCTGGTTTCCGGTCCTGATGTGATCAGCCGTGGCTTTGTGTATGTGCGCGAGAATGAGGATATTATCGAGGGCATCCGCTCTACCGTGCGCAATATTATTGCCAGCTACGGCCGCATTGAGGGCAGCGACTGGCCCAGCATCAAGAACCGCATCAAGGACGAACTGCACCATTACATCTATGAAAAGATCAAGCGCAATCCCATGATCCTGCCCATTATTGTCGATTTGGGCTGAGTGTGATATAATCAGGCGGCTGGGGATAATTTCCCGGTCGCCTGATTTGTTGTATGCGCATAAAGGATGCGCGGAAGGAGAAAATAATGCAGGTATATGATGAAGCCAATGTACTCGCCAAGCAGATCCGCGAGAGCGAAGTATGTGTTTCGTATCGTCAGATGAAGGAAGAAATAGCGCAGGACGCTACCAGCAAGGCGCTGATTGATGAATACAAAAAGCTGCAGATGCAATTGCAGATGGCGGCGGTGGCCGGTGCAGAAACGCCCGACAGCGAGGTGCAGCGTTTTCAGCAGATCGGCGGCCTTCTGATGGCCAATCCCACCACGATGCAGTTTTTGCTCTCTGAAATGCGCCTTCAGCAAATGATGGCAGATGTGTATAAGATCCTCAACGACGCGGCGGGGCTGGATATGCCCGGCCTGTAAGGGGGCTGCTTTGAAAAAGAAAAGAAAGACGCGGATTCCGCAGGAAGAATACAGCTATGAGCAGCTGCGGGAAGACCGTGCATACGGCTTTTACTGGTATAACTGGCTGTGGCAGCTTGTGCGGCCTGTGCTGGTGCTTTTGTGCGTACTGGTGGTTGTGGTTGGTGTGATCTCCTCTGTGTGGGGAGAGATCAGCGAGCGCTTTATCGCGCCTGTGGATATAACGGATACGACGGACATCGTCTTTGAGGTGAAGAGCGGCAACAGCTTAACGCGCGTAGCCAACAATCTGGAGGCGGCAGGGCTGGTGCGCAATCGCTCGGTGTTTAAATATTACGCGGACTTTATGGGCTATGGCCAGAAGATTCAGGCGGGCACCTATATCCTCAACCGCTCGATGACCATTGGAGAAATAGCCGATCGGCTGACGGCGGGCGACGGTACGCCCCTGGTGCGAAATATCACCATTATCGAGGGCTGGACGGTGGAGGATATTGCCGATTACTTTGTGCGGGAAGGCGTTATCGCCAACCGGGAGGAAATGCTCTCCCTCTGCCGCACGGGCAGCGATTTTTCGGCCTATTATTACATTGCCGACGCGCAGAAAACCAGGTATGCCGCCGAGCGCATTTATATGCTGGAAGGCTATCTGTCGCCCAATACCTATGAAGTGTATACGTCGGCGACAATCGGCGATATTCTCAAAAAGCTTTTGTCGCAGACTGAGGCGGTGTTCAGCGATCAATGGCATGACCGCATGGACGACCTTGACATGACGATGGACGAAGTGATGACGCTGGCTTCCATGATCGAAAAGGAAGCGAAGACAGCGGACTTTAAGAAAGTATCGGCGATCTTCCATAACCGCCTGAATACCGGCATGACGCTGGGCAGCGACGTGACGATCAAGTATGTGACGGGCACCAACCGCATGTCGCTTAACAGCGAGGATCTCAAGGTCAATTCGCGTTATAATACGTATACATACGCGGGGCTGCCCATTGGCCCAATCTGCAATCCTTCCAAGGCAGCGATTGAGGCGGCGCTTTATCCGGATGAAAGCTTTGTGGCGGAAAAGTATTTGTACTTCTGTTCCAAGGATCCGGATACCGGCGAATTGTACTTCTCAAAAACGTTGGCCGAGCATGAGGCGGCGGTGAAGATTTACGCGCCGCTGTGGCAGGCCTATGATGAAAAAACGGGAGCGAAATAACAAATGATGGAGCTTTTGTCGCCGGCCGGCGGCATGGAACAATTGAAATCTGCGCTGCACTTTGGCGCGGATGCTGTGTATGGCGGCGTGAAGCGCTTTGGTTTGCGCGCCAATGCGGGCAATTTTACGTGGGAAGAATTGAAAGAAGCGCTGGATCTGGTGCACGGATGCGGCAAAAAATTCTATCTCACGCTCAATATTCTGCCTTATGACGATGAAATGGACGGCATGGTGGAGACTGCGCAGAAGGCCTGTGAAATGGGCGTGGATGCGGCGATTGTAAGCGACGTGGGTGCTTTTTTGACGCTGCGCGAAAAGGTGCCGCAGCTGCCGTTGCACGTCAGCACCCAGGCCAATGTCATGAACGCGGCCTCGGCCAATTTCTTTGCGCAGGCGGGCGCAGAACGCATTGTTTTGTCGCGCGAGCTGTCGCTGGAGCGCATCAAAGCGCTTAAAGCGCAGCTGCCTGAAAATGTGGAGATCGAAACCTTTGTACACGGCGCGATGTGTATGTCGCATTCCGGCCGCTGCATGATGAGCGATTTTATGATGGGCCGCGGCGGCAATCACGGCGCCTGCGCACAGCCCTGTCGCTGGCAGTACACGGTGACGGAGATCAAGCGTCCAGACGAGCCGATGGAAGTGATGGAGGACGCCGAGGGCACCTATATTTTCTCGGCTTATGATCTCAACATGCTCTCGCACCTGCCGGAGCTGGAAGCGGCGGGCGTCAAATCGCTCAAAATCGAAGGCCGCATGAAGACGGGATACTATGTGGCGACCGTCACGCAGGCGTACCGCAAGGCGCTGGATTTGTATTATGAAGACAAAGAAAAATACGAAGAAGCACTGCCGTACCTTCAAAATGAGCTGCTCAAATGCAGCCATCGCCTGAGCAACACGGGCTTTTATTACGGCAGGCCTGAGCCTTCCTCCGGTGCGGGCGGCTTTCGGCAGACGATGGAATTTACCGGCCGCGTGCTGGGCATGAAGGAGGATTGCCTCCTGATTGAAGTGAAAAACCGCTTTCATGTGGGCGATGCGCTGGAGGTGCTGTCGCCCTCCGGCAGCCAGGCCTTTACAGTCTCTGCCATCTATCGCGAGGAGGATGGGCAGAGCGTGGAATTTGTGTCTGTTGCCGGGCAGGTCGTTTGCGTGCCGGTCAATTTTGAGGCAGAGCCGGGAGACTATCTGCGCGGGCCGAATCGCAATCATCGTGTGGATATGGAGAAATAATCGGAAAGCCGGGGCATACCCTCAAACGGGGGTGTGAAAATGCTGGAATTTCTGTTTTTCCTGATTCGTGATGCGCTGCTGTTGCTGGGCCACCTGTCGGGCGGCGGCAGCTTTCCCAAGCCGCTTTCGCGCGAGGAAGAGGCCGCGTGTCTTAAAAAGATGCGGGATGGCAATGAGGATGCGCGCAACCAGCTGATTGAGCATAATCTGCGACTGGTGGCGCATGTGGTGAGAAAGTACACCGTGCCTGGCTATACACAGGAGGATCTGGTGTCGGTGGGCACGCTAGGGCTGATCAAGGCGATTCAGACTTATAAGCTGGATGCGCCGACGCCGCTTTCCACTTACGCAGCGCGGTGTATCGAAAATGAAGTGCTGATGCTGCTGCGCTCATCCAGAAAATATAAGGGCGATGTGTCGCTGTCAGAGCCCATTGGCATGGATGGCGAGGGCAATGACATTTCCTTTCAGGATGTGCTGGGATCACCGGCAGATCTGGTGGAGGATGAGGCCATCCGCCGGCTGAATATGGCGCAGGTGCGAAAAATACTTCAGACGCTGCCGGGCCGTGAACGGATGGTGCTGGAGATGCGCTATGGTCTCTTGGGCGAGAAGGCGCTGATGCAGCACGAGGTGGCGGAAAAACTGGGCATTTCCCGGTCGTATGTATCAAGAATTGAATCAAGGGCGATCCGGCTGATCCGGGATCGGATGACGGGCGGAGAGTCCTGACGGAGGATATACCAATGCTGAAATTTGGTCCGGCGGGCAACAGCGACCGCTTTTATGCAGAGGGCTATAAATCCACGCAGCAGGCGATGGCGTGGCTTAAAAATATCGGCCTGACCGCTTATGAATATTCCTTTGGCCGCGGCGTATCGCTATCGGATGATATGGCGGAGAAGATTCGCCTGAAGGCGATTGAACACAATATTTCGGTCAGCGCGCACGCGCCGTATTTTATCAATCTTGGCAATCCTGATCCCGAAAAGCGGGAGAACAGCTTTCGGTATATTCTGGATGCGGCGAATGCGGTGAAAAAGCTGGGCGGCGAGCGCATTGTGGTGCACGTCGGCGCATTGACAAAGCTTGAAAGAAGCGAAGCGATTGACAACTGCCGCAATGGCCTGACGGAGGCCTACAAGCGCCTGGATAACGCCGGGCTTTCGGATGTGATCATCTGTCCGGAAACAATGGGCAAATACAGCCAGATTGGCGATCTGGATGAAACGCTCGATTTCTGTCTGCTGGATGAAAGAATGGTGCCGTGCATTGACTTTGCGCATCTGCATGCGCTGTCGGGCGGCGGGCTGCAAAGCGAAGCGGATTTCATCCGTATTTTAGACCGCACGGAGGAAATGCTGGGGCTTGATCGTGCGCGCAGACTGCACATGCATTTCTCCACCATCGAATTTACCAAGGCAGGGGAAAAGCGGCATCACACTTTTGATGAGCCCGATTTTGGCCCGCGCTTTGAACATCTTGCGCCGCAGCTGTTTGCACGCGGCTATCACGGTACGGTGATCTGTGAGTGCAAGGGAACGCAGGCGGATGACGCAGCCAAAATGCAGACGATATACGGAGCGCTTCATGGATAAAAGAATCATAAATGATCTGCAGGAGAGCTACGGCATCAGATGCCGTAGCTTTTCGCGCATAAACGGCGGATTTCTCAATGAATTATGGCGCGTGCAGACGGATTGTGGCGAGGTACTGGTGAAAATTTTCAGCCCGAAGCGCTTTTCAGAAAAGAAACTGGCTGACATCGAGCGTGCGCTTTTGATGCAGCAAAAGCTGCATGCGCAGGGCGTTTGCTGTCCGCGCGTGCATGCGCCGGCGCTGCGGCGGCTGGATGCGCAGACTGCCTACACCGTCATGGCGTATTGCGGCGGACACAATGAAACACCGGAGACGATCACCGCATCGCAGATGAAAAGCCTAGGCAGGGAGAGCGCAAAAATGCACGAGGCTTTTTCAAAATTGTCATATGCTGGAGAAAAAGGGCATCCGATCGACTGCGCGGGATTGTCCGCCCGATTGCAGCAGCATATGGAAAGATACGGGGATGAGCTGCTTTGCCGTATTGCGAAAACCTGGACAGCGGAGGCGATTGCCGGACAGCCGATGGCGCTGCGGCATGAAGATTTATCGCAGGATAACGTGCTGTTTGATAATGCGGGCGTTACGGCAATTATTGATTTTGACCGCGCGTGCTATCATTTTGCGCTGCATGATATTGGCAGGGCCGTTTTGTCCTTTGCGCGGACTGAAAATGGACTGAGCCGCGATAATGTGCGCGCATTTTGGCAGGGATATCATGAAATACTGCCGCTGGAGCAAGGGGCAATTGTGCAGGCGCTGCGCGTGACGTGGCTTTCAGAAGCGATGTGGTGGATTGGCCCGCAGGCGGAGCGACTCACCGGCAAGGCGATGCGCTTCCGGGAGGATTTGCTGTGGCTGACGGAACACTATTTTACCCTTGAAAAGATTGACGCACTGCAGGTGCAGGGGCTATAATAAAATGAATTGACGCCTTTTGAGGAAGGATGTACAGCGATGAAATATACAATTGGTATTGATTATGGCACGATGTCCTGCCGAGCGCTGGTGATGAACGCCGAAACCGGCGCGGCGCTTGGCGGTGCGGAATGCGGCTATACGGTATATGATACGGCGCTGCCTACCGGCGAAAAGCTGCCCGATCGCGCGGCGCTGGCAGATCCCGGAGAATATCTTCAGGCGCTGGAAAAAGTGGTCAAGAGCGCTGTAAAGGACGCCGGTATTGATCCCAAGGACGTGGTTGGTATCGCGCTGGATACAACTTCCATGAGCCTGGTGAGCTGCGACTCAAACGGCGTGCCGCTTTGTATGACGGAAAAATGGGCGCGTGAGCCCTTGGCCTATATCCGCATGTGGAAGAGCTATACGGCGACCAAAGAGGCGGAGGAGATCGGCCGGGTAGCGAAGGAAAACCATATGCCCTTCCTGGCGGCCTGCGGCGGAAATCCGTCCAGCGAGGGCGGGTATCCCAAGCTGCTGGAGACGCTGCGCAAGAATCCGGCCCTGTATGACAATATCGCTGTGGCGCTTGACCTGAGCGAGTGGTTTGCCTGGATTTTGACGGGCAAAATGACGCGCAGTATCAATACCATGGGTATGAAGAATTACTGCGGTGACGGAAAAACGCTGCCGCCGGATGCGTTTTTTAAACTGGTGGATGAAAAGTTTGCCGATGTGAATAAAAAAATGCAGGGGGAAATGCTGCCCTGGGGCTCGAAGGCAGGCGAGCTGACCGCGGAAATGGCTGAAAAGCTGAATCTTCCGGCCGGTATTGCGGTTGGCAGCGGCATGCTGGATGGACATTCGCCGATGATGGCGCTGGGCCTCAAAGAATCGGGCGACGCCATGATGACCATTGGCACGTCCGGCGTTTTGTGCGTGATTTCGGATCGCCATGAAGTGATTGACGGCATCTGCGGTCAGTCGTTTAACGGCCTGATTCCGGGCTTCTATGGATACGATTTCGCGCAAAGCGGCGTGGGCGATATGTTTGGCTGGTTTGTGGAAAACTGCGTGCCGGGCAAGTATGAGCGTATGGCGCAGGAAAAGGGCGTATCTGTGCATCAGCTTTTGTCTGAAATGAGCTTCCCAAAACCTGTTGGCGAGAGCGGGCTGGTAGCGGTGGACTGGTGGAACGGCAGCCGCAGTATTGTGGTGGATCAGACGCTGACGGGCGTGATTACGGGCATGAAGCTGTCCACCAGGCCTGAAGATGTTTACCGTGCGCTGGTTGAAGCTGCGGCCTTTGGCATGCGTGCCATGCGCGATGCGCTTGAGGACAAGGGCGTTGCGGTGAAGCATATCTGCGTATGCGGCGGTATTGCGGCGAAAAATCCTTTGCTGCTGCAGTGCTATGCGGATATTCTGGGCAGCGAACTGCGGCTGTCTACCCTGCCCAATTCTGCGGCAGCCGGCGCAGCGATTGCTGCGGCCTCTGCGGCTAAAGTGTATGACTCGCTGCCCGATGCGATGGACGCGCTGTCCAGCCGGGAGTTTAAGCTCGTCCGGCCCGATATGCAGCGTCATCAGCAGTACGAGGCGCTGTATGAAAAATACAAGCAGCTGCGCAAATATTTTTCCGAAAACAAGTAAGCCGGGATGAAATTTCTGCTGTCAGGCGTTGAATAATAAAAGACGTTTCCGGCAGGAAGAAAGGAAGTTTATGAAACCGATACTGTATATTATTGTTCCCTGCTATAACGAGGAAGAGGTGCTGCCCAAGACTGCGCCGATGTTCCTGAATAAAATCAATCAGCTGGTGGGCGAAGAAAAAATCAGCGACGACAGCCGCGTTTTGTTTATTAACGACGGTAGCAAGGACAAAACCTGGGAGATCATCAAGGGGTTGTCTGAAGAGGACAGGCACTTTGAAGGCATCGCCCAGAGCCGCAACCGCGGGCATCAGAACGCTGTGCTGGCAGGCCTAATGGAAGCCAAGGACAAGTGCGATATCACCATCAGCATTGACTGCGACGGTCAGGACGATATCAATGCCATGGACAAGATGGTGGACGCCTATGTCAATGACGGCTGCGAGATCGTTTATGGCGTGCGCTCTTCGCGCGAGACGGATACCTTCTTCAAGCGTACGACGGCAGAGGGCTTTTATAAAGTGCTTAACGCCATGGGCGCTGAGGTTGTCTTCAATCATGCGGATTACCGCCTGATCTCCTCCCGTGCGCTGCAGGAGTTTGCCAAATTCAAGGAGGTTAATCTGTACCTGCGCGGCATGGTGCCGCTGGTTGGCTTTAAATCTACCAGCGTGTATTACGAGCGCCATGAGCGCCTGGCGGGCACGAGCCACTATCCGCTCAAAAAGATGCTGGCGCTGGCTTTTGACGGCATCACCAGCCTGTCTGTCGAGCCCATCCGTATGATTATGATGGCAGGCTTTATTATTGCTATTCTCAGCTTTATCGGCATTCTCTGGTCGATCATTTCCGCCCTGTGCGGCTCGACCGTTGCCGGCTGGGCAAGTATGACGTGTATCATCTGCTTTGTCTGCGGCATGCAGGCGGTGTTCCTCGGCGTGATTGGCGAGTATATCGGCAAGATTTACATGGAAGTCAAGCAGCGCCCGCGCTATATTATTTCCGAGCGGACGGATGGGATGAAGGAAGAATAAATGATAATGACATAATTGGAATTCTCCGATTATGTCATTTGTCATAGAACGGAGTAGCAAATGAGCGAAATACGGCTGGGAAGATATAGGCACTTTAAGGGAAAAGAATATGAGGTGCTGTTTCTTGCAAATCATTCAGAAACCATGGAACAGATGGTTGTGTATCGTGCGCTTTACGGAGAGCGCGGCGTTTGGGTAAGACCGGCTTCTATGTGGAATGAAATGGTTATGCACAATGGAAAAATGGAAAAGCGATTCACGTATCTTCCTCCTTCACACTATTTGCTGCAAATGCAAGAATACTTCGAGAGTCGTAATATTAATTTTGATGATACTTTGGTGAGGCAGATAGCAGAGCGAAAAGCTGGCCGCTCTTGGTCTCTATCAGAACATGTTCAGGCATTAATATATGCTCAGCTTACGAATCAGACAAAATGGAGCCGTATAGCGCCTCACTTAAAAGAGATTGATGGTTTATTCTTTCAATATGAACCGGAAAAGCTTAAATCGGTTCCTGGAAGTTTCTTTGCCCAGGGATTGTTTCATCTTAAGTGTGGCAATATTAGTACGTCAAGGCAGATGGATGCGCTGGCGAACAATATTCGTGTTTTTGAGCAAATTGAAAAAGAGTTTGGCAGTGTTGACAGCTTTTTATTAACCCGAAGTGCGGATGAGGCTGTGAGGGCTTTATCTGAATCTGGATCGCAGTATAAAATGGCGATGCTTGGAGAGGCTCTTGCATGGGAATATGTGCGGAATGTTGGCATAGACGGAGCAAAACCGGATACACACATTCGGCGTTTTCTTGGCTCTGAAAGAATGGGCGCTTCAGAAAAAGAGGAAGCGACAGTCGAGGAGGCACTACAGCAAATTGACCGGCTTTCAGAAGAAACAGGGCTGTTTAAAGCCACGATTGATGCACTGATTTGGAATTTCTGTGCTGATGGATACGGGGAGATATGCACGAAAACACCACATTGCGAACGTTGTCCAATTCGGGAATTATGTAAATATGAGAAATAAGAAAAAGCGCACACAGCAAAGAATGCTGTGTGCGCTTTTTATATCATCGCCTGAATCTGCGGCCTTGCGTGGTTGTCTCTTGTCACCTGATAAAAGCCAATCAGATTGCTCGGCCGCGTTTGTCTGTATACGTCAAATACGCGCGCTTTGTCGCTTAGATCAAACTGTACGCTCAGACCGCAGCCGATGGAAACATCGCGCGGGGTGGAGATAACCTGGCTGCGAATGCCGGCGTGGCGCAGCGCAGATTCAAAGCGCATCACCTGCTGACGGGAGCGGAAGGCTGCAATGCCGAATGTTTCCTGCATAATGAATGACCTCCTCCATGTGCTCATAGAATGCTATGACATATTGGAAGATTGTGTGCGCGGGAGGGGTATGGTGATTTATCTTGATAATGCGGCAACCAGCTGGCCAAAGCCGGAAAGCGTGCTGCGTGCGGTGATGGGTGTACAGCAAAAGCCCTTTGGCAATCCGGGGCGCGGCGGTCATCGTGCGTCGCTTTGTGCAGGACGGGTGGTATACGCCTGCCGTGAGGAGGCGGCGCGATTCCTGGGCGGCGTGCCCGAGCGCGTGATTTTTACGCTCAACTGCACGGATGCGCTCAATATGGCGCTGCGCGGCTTTTTGCACAAGGGGGATCATGTGCTGATCACGCATGATGCGCATAATGCTGTGATGCGTCCGCTGTGCGGCATGGAAAAGCGTGGAGAAATTACGCTGTCTGTGCTGCGCGCGGGCGCGGATGGGTTAATTGCGCCGGAAGCGATTGATGAAGCGGTAACGCCTGCTACGGCGCTGTGCGTGCTGACGCATGCCAGCAATGTGACGGGAACAATACAGGACGCCAAAGGGCTGACGGAGGCAAGCCATCGCTATGGCGTTCCGGTGTTGCTGGATGCGGCGCAGACGGCTGGCACGATTAATTTGGCGGACATCGGCGCGGATTTATTGGCGATGCCGGGGCATAAAGGCTTGCTTGGGCCGATGGGCACAGGGATACTGTACGTGGGAGAGCAGATGGATTTGCGGCCTTTGCGCGAGGGTGGGACGGGATCGAGCAGCGAAAGCGTGTATCAGCCGCAGTTGTTGCCGGATCGCTATGAAAGCGGCACGCTGGCGTTGCCGGGGCTGGCAGGGCTTTTGCAGGGGATACGTTTTGTGCGGCAGCATTGCGCGGAGATTCATGCCTATGAGGTGCAGCTGATTGATGAATTGCGGTCAGGACTGAAGAATATTCCGGGCGTAAAGGTATATGGTGATGACGCGGCGCCGCATGGCGGCGTGCTCAGTTTTAATATAGCAGGCTATGACAGCGCGGAAACGGCGGATCGATTGGATCGGGCGGGCTTTTGTTTGCGGGGAGGATTGCACTGCGCGCCGAGCATGCATCATTTTCTGGGAACGGAGGGGACGGTGCGCGCAAGCGTCGGGCCTTTTTCAACGGGACGGGAAATTGATTTGTTGCTTGCTGAAGTGGAGAAAATTGCCAAAAGAGCATGAGTGTTTTGTAAAAATATCAGCATTTGCCAGAAGTTCCGGCATCTGCTACTTGCTTTTTTGTGACGGATTTATTACAATGTTTTACGGAGTTACGACAGAACACGAGGTGTACCCCATGAAGAAATGTTTTCTTACTGTTTTGTGCCTGCTGCTGGCAGCCTTCAGCCCGGCAATGGCGGAGGTGACTGTGCCGACGAACACGCCGGCGCTGTATCAGTCGCTGCAGTATGGCGATAAAAATGACGAGGTGCTGAAATTGCAGACGCGCCTCAAGGAGCTGTGCTATTATCGCGGTCCGCTCAGCGGCCAGTTTGCCGAGGTGACCAAAAAGGCTGTACAACAGGTGCAGGCGGATTATGGCTTGGAGCAGACCGGCGTTGCCGATGCAGCGACGCAGGAAATCATTTACGGTGAGTGCTATCGCACGCTGCGCTACGGTATGTCAGGCGATGATGTGACGCGCATGCAGGAAATGCTCAAAACGTATCTGCTGTATCAGGATGAAGTCAGCGGCAATTTTTTGAAAAACACCCGCGCGGCGGTACAGTCCTTCCAGGGAATGAACGGCCTGGAGGCAACGGGCGTAGCGGATGCGGAAACGCTGAAGCTGCTGTATTCCGGTACTGTGCCGATTCCGACCCCTACGCCAACACCCGAGCCGACGCCGACCCCTACGCCCACACCCACGCCTGATCTTTCCTACCAGGGAAAGCTGGAATACGGTTCTACCGGTGCGCGCGTCAAGCTGATGCAGGAGCGGCTGCTGGAGCTGGGTTTCTTTGAAGGAAAGGTGACGACGGGCTTTTATGCCAGATCGTCAGCTGCCGTCAAGGCCTTCCAGAAGCATAATGCGCTCAAGGTGGATGGTATCGTAGGAGAAGACACCTGGACGGCGCTGTTTTCTGACAAAGCCATTCCCGCCAGCGCAACGCCTGCACCGCCCACGCCTGTTCCGTATTTTATCGAGGTGGACGTCAAAAATCAGGTGACAAAAGTATATACCCCTGACGAGAACGGTGAATATACGCAGCTGCATAAGACGTTCATTTGCTCGACCGGCACGGTGGGCTATCCCAGCGATGTGGGTACCTGGACGCTTTCCGGCAGACGGGCGCTGTGGGCAACCTTCCCCACCTGGGGCGGCGGCACGGCACAGTATTGGACCAAGATTAACGAGAGCATCGCCTTCCATTCGGTGATGTATCGTGACTATGATCCCATGCAGCTGGTTAAATCCTCCTATAATAATCTGGGCACGCGCGCCTCGCACGGCTGCATTCGCCTGACGGTGGCGGACGCTAAATGGATTTATGATAATTGCCGTGAGGGCGTGCAGGTGTGGATCCATGAGGATGCAAAGAGCGATCCCGAATTGACCTATTCTGTTAAGCCGGGCGGTATCAACCCGGATAATATGCGCAATTATGTAACGCCTACGCCTTCGCCTGCACCTGTGTATGACAGCTATAATCCTCCGGAAAAGAAGCGCCAGATGGTGATTGGCAGCAAGGGCGAAGATGTTTACTGGGTTCAGATGCGGCTCAAGGAGCTGGGCTATTATACGGGTACAGTGACTGGCGAATACCGCGGCGGAACGCAGAATGCAATCAAAAAGTATCAGCGCGACAAAGGATTGCAGGCAGACGGCATTGCCGGTACCAATACGCTGTCGTATCTGTATAACGATGCGAAAAACCAGCCGACTCCCACGCCGCCTCCTACCCCTACGCCCACAGCAACGCCGGTGCCTACGCCGACCGCAACATATCCGATGAATGTGGAAGAAGATTAAAAATAATCCCGGAAGCGATTGCTTCCGGGATTATTGTATGAATTGGATGGATTGCAGATGATCAATCAGCACCTGTGCATTGCCGGTATAGGTGAGACAATAAGCGGTATCGGCATCGCCAAAGTGAAACTGACAGCTGCTGGGGGATTGCAGGATGATAGCGGTCATGCCATCGATTGTGCAGTATTCTCCGGTAGGGTCATAGCTGGCATTGCGCAGCAGATAGGCAGCAGCAGCGGGACGGATGCAGGTGGTGGTTATTTGGTTTTCATCTGTCCAGGTCAGCAGGTGCGCATAGCCTTCGCTGAAGGGAACATCCTCCACGCGGCCTGCGCCGGTGGTGGACAGACAGGGCACTGCAGCGCCGAAACGGGCGGCGAGAAGCGAGAGATCCTGGCTGCTGACGAGCCCTTTGGCTGGCAGCGGTGCGCTGGGGGGATCAAGCGGGGGCTTTTCCTCACCGCCCAATACGAGCAGGAAGGAAAACAAAAGCAACGTGAGGGTTAAGCCCAGCGACGTGAAAAGCTTTTTGATCATGCATTATTCCTTGCTTTTTCGGTTATACAGCTCTGCACCGAGATTTGCTCCCAGCACAGAGAACAGGAGCGTCAGGATGGTGGGCAGTGCGCTGAGCGTCAGCCCCAGCAGCGCCTGAGGGATCAGATACAGTAAAAAGGGCGGCAGCGCACATAAAAAGGCTGCAGCCCCGCGGCGCGCGGCCCAAAGTGGGAGTAGCAGCGCCATGGCTGGATAGAGAACGTGCGAAGAGAGGATGGCAAGGACTGTCATCGCATTCTGTGGCCAAAGCATCAGCAGATGCGGCAGCAGCGAAAGCAGCAGGCACAGCACAATTTCCAGCAGCAGATAAAAGCCGGGCTTTTTCATCTGATCAGCTTGCCCAGCAGAACGCCCAGTTTTTCATCCAGCGGCTCAGTACGGCCATCCATATGCGCGTGATAGGCGCGGTAAAAAGCACCGGCCAGGAGCGTTTGCTCTTCTTCATTCAGGAAGGGGGAGAGGAAAATATTGCTGATCACGTCATAGGCGGGAATGGCCAGGAACGCAGGCTGCTTGGAGCCGATGGTGATGCCCAGGATAGCGCGCGTGTGGCTGGTGTCGCCTGCGATGAACATGCGCATATATTCGGCGCAAAGATCATGCAGATATTCTTTCATGAAGGCTTCACGGTCGGGAGCGATATCCAGACAGACTTTTAACTGCTCGTGGTCAAAAATCTCCCGCGCCATGCGCTTTTGCTCTGCTTCATCATGCGCTTCCGGATGCTCGAAGGCATGCAGCAGATAGCATTTAATGACATGAAAGGTAATATTGTGCGGATTGCGCTCATGCAGCCTGCCGCGCAGCAGCAGCTCCTTCTGGATGCGCAGATCATCAGGCGCAAGCGCTGCGGCACGCGTCAGAAAAGCATGCGCATCGCGCGGCTCCTGGGCGCTGCGTCCTCTGGCATACAGCGTGTCCACATCCATGCCGTCCATGCGTGGCGGTGTGTATTTTTTTATAAACCAACCCATAAGGTACTCCTTTAAAGCAGTTCGGTGGTGTACTCGCCGTGATCATCCACTGTGATGACGGCGCAGCGGCTTGTATAGGCGCAGGATCCGGGGTTGATCATCAGCACGCCCTGGTGATAGGCGCAGTAAGGCGTGTGCGTATGACCAAAGCAAACGATCTGCGCGCTCTTAGCGACAGCCGAATCAGCTAAGAGATCCAATTCGCGCTTTACGCCGTAGCGGTGGCCGTGGGTGATCATGAAGGTCACGCCGCCGATGGGCAGCAGCATTTCTTCCTGATAGGGACAGCCCCAGCCGTCGCAGTTGCCGCGCACGATGATCACCTGCATGATATTGCCGGTAACGCTTACGGCATCCTGACCGCCGTCGCCGCAATGAATCAGACAATCCAGCCGGCCGCCGGCTTCCATCTTCATCAGTGCCTGTTCAAGGTGGCCCCGGTCGCCGTGGCTGTCGGATACGACGCCGATGCGCTTCACAGCAGTTTCAGCGCCAGTTCCATGGCGCGGGCGCGGTGGCTGATGGCATTCTTGGCGGCGCTGCCCATTTCGGCAAAGGTCAGGCCGGTTTCATATTCAAAGTAAGGATCGTAGCCAAAGCCGTTGTCACCGTGCGCTTCGGTGGTGATGATGCCGGGGCATTCGCCGCGCACGACCTCAGTCGGCTTGAAGGGCGAGGCAATAGCGATGCAGCTGACAAACTGCGCCGTACGCTTCTCCCGCGGCACATCCTTCATTTTTTCCATCAGCAGGGCGTTGTTATCCGCATCGCAGTGCTGATCGCCCGCAAAGCGCGCAGAATGCACGCCGGGCGCGCCGTTCAGGTAATCAACGGCCAGGCCGCTGTCATCCGCAAGCGCCAGATAGCCCGTAGCGCGGCAGACAGCTTCGGCCTTGATGGCGGCGTTTTCTTCGAAGGTTTCGCCGTTTTCTTCGATTTCATCGGTGAAGCCGGCTTCGCGCATGGAGATGACGTTGTATTTGCCGCTGAGCATGGCGCGCAGCTCATCGATCTTGTGGGCGTTATTGCTGGCCAGAACGAGCGTCTGCTTCTGAGCAATCAGCGCGGCCTTGTCGCCAAGCGCATTGCGCTGCGCTTCCATCAGCTTTTGGCAGCCGGATTCGCCCAGCTGAAGCAGGGTGTTCAATTCCTGGCGGGAGAAGGCGCGCCCCTCGCCCGTTCCCTGCAGTTCAATAAACTCGCCGCATTCGTTCATGACAAAATTCATGTCGGTATCGGCGCTGCTGTCTTCGACATAGCACAGATCCAGGCAGGGCGTGCCCTCAACAACGCCTGCGCTGATGGCGGCGATCTGGTGGATGATGGGGGATTCCTTGAGCTTGCCCTCGCGGATCAGCCGATCAATGGCGCAGGTGAGCGCTACAAAGCCGCCGGTAATGGCTGCCGTGCGCGTGCCGCCGTCGGCTTCCAGCACATCACAGTCAATGGTGATGGTGCGCTTGCCCAAGCGATTGCGATCCACGGCCTAACGCAGGGCGCGGCCGATCAGGCGGCTGATCTCCACGCCGCGACCATCCTTTTTGACGCCGTCGCGCTGCTTGCGGCGGCCGGTAGAGGCGGGCAGCATAGCGTATTCTGCCGTCAGCCAGCCGCAATTCTGATCGCGCAGGAAGGGAGGCACGCTCTCCTCCACAGAGGCGGTGCAGATTACGCGCGTGCCGCCGGTTTCAATCAGGCAGCTGCCGTACGCGGTCGATACAAAGCCAACGGTGATGCGGTGCTCGCGCGGCTCGGCAGGCGCGCGGCCGTCTTTACGGATCATCATAAATTATCCTCCTCGTGTTGTGCGGTCTATCTGTCAGTCAAGCCAGATGGAATCAAGATATGCCATGCGCTTTGTCAGGAAAGTGCGCAGGTATTCGATGTTTTCGTCGTAATTTCGGCCCGTTTTAACGGGAAATTCGTCAGCATTGAAAATGCGCCAGCGGGTGAAATTCATGTCGATGGAGGCGCGCCATTCTGAGGCATAGGCATCCAGGGATTTTAAGTCTCCGGTGGCTTTGGAGGGGGCGCGCAGCCCCAGCAGCACTTCAATGCACGGGCGGAAGGTGAGCTCATAGGCTTCCTTTACAGCCTCGACGAATTCTTCGTGGGTGTACAACTGCGGCCACCAGTAATATTTTTCATAGTCGTCTGTGGCGGCATACAGGCCTTCGGGGCTGGTGAGTTTGGTCTTATAGTAGGCGCTGGTGAAATTGGCATAAGCGTTATCAAAATCCCAGACGGGACCAAACTGCAATTTGTCATTGTTGTAATCGGAATCTTTGAAAATGTAGAAGCTGGATTTGTTGGCGTCCAGGTTTTTGCTGATTTCTTCGATCAGGTATTTTCCAACCATCGAATCTTTATCGGCAATATCAAAGAAATGCCTGCCCGTTTCGGGATCGACGCCGTCTTTTGCGAAGATGGCGTTTTCAAAGGACTGAACGAGGGAGGAGATATACTGAATCTGCGCGTGGGAGATATATTCCGGGGATTTGAGCTGCACGGCCTGTCCGTGCTGGGTGACAAAGCCGGTATCGGCCTGGGTGTAGCGATCTTCCAGCTCCAAATGCATCAGGTAGCCGCCGGTGATATCCTCGGGATTGCTTTCAATATCGTAATAGCTGCAGGTGCCGCGACGATATTCATGCGTGCCGCGCAGACGGGCTTTTTCGATATCTGTATCATTGACGGACTGCGTCAATTCTTCCAGATCCTGAATATCCACACGGCTGTCGCTGATCTGCACTTTTTCGGCCAAAAGGTAGGTACCGTAATAGACGGTGTTGACAAAGACGTCCACAAAGCGGTATTCGGCGGTATAGGGAAGGCCGCAGGCAAAGGCCATATCAAAGGTGATGGCATTGCGGATCTGGGAGTTGTCCACATAATTGGCAATCAGCAGCCAGGTTTTGCTCGAGCCCATGCCCAGCATATTATAGCCGTCGTTCAGGCGGATGTGGAAGGATTTTTTGTAGGGGTAAAAGGAATTGTTTCCGCGCACGCGGACATAATCAAAATCGTTGCTGTATACTTTGCGGCCATCCTTAGTGATGACGCACAGCGCGCCTTTCTCGTGGTGGCTTTTGCTTTCGGAGATATAGGCTATGCTGCCGGAGGCCGTTGTGAGCAGCACGCTGTCGGTATTTGCGCCCTGCATGACGCGCACGTCATAGGAATTGGTGCCGTTTTTGAGGGTGACAGTGGTGCCGGGCACAAAGACGTCGGTCACGGTATTGTTTTCTACCTGCGTATCGCCGACGGTAAAGGAAGTGGCGGCGCCGGTAAAGTGAACATAAAGATTGCTTGCATCAACGCCGGCGGGCAGGAAAAGATAATAGGTGTGTTCGCCGCGCTTGTACCATTGGATTGCCTGATTGGGCAGAACGGACGAATCTTTGGGGATGCCGTGCGACGCATCCCACACATACAGACGGTTAATCGGGCTGGCGGATGCGGGAAGGGCAAGGAGCAGCAATATAAGCAATAGCAGCAGGGAAAGGGAGACTCTGCGCATGTGATATCCTCCAATACATGATCCTTCTTATTATAGCATAGCGCAGGCAAGGCTGCAAGGAAGTCAGGATGTAAAATGCCTGCATAGGATGGAAAGGAGCGAGGGAAAAGGTGCTGTGTGAGACTGTCGAAAGGTGTCGGTTCAGGCTGTATAGTGACCGAAAACGCCATTTATATAGAGGGAATGTTCGTGGTATAATAAGAAGAATCACAATTTGGAGGGTATTTATGCCGACAACTGCGTTTGACAAGGAGTCAATTAAAAAGTCGATCGTAGGCAAGATTCAGCGTTATAACGGCCGTACGCTGGAGGATGCGACCGAGCAGCAGATATATCAGGCCGTTGCGTCTACCATTCGCGATCAGATCATGCAAAAATGGGTGTCTGCCCGTGAGGCGGATAAAACCTATATGGGCAAGCGCCTTTATTATCTGTCTGTTGAGTTCCTGATGGGTCGCAGCCTGCAGTGCAATGCGGTAAACCTCTGCTCGATGGAAAACGTGCGCGAGGCGCTGATGGAGCTGGGCATCAACTGGCGCCATATTTTCCGCGAGGAGCCCGAACCTGGCCTCGGCAACGGCGGTCTGGGCCGTCTTGCCGCCTGCTTCCTGGATTCTCTGGCTTCTGTGGAGCTGCCTGCCATGGGCTGCTCCATCCGCTATGAATACGGCCTTTTCCGTCAGCGTGTCGTGGACGGTCAGCAGGTGGAGGTGCCTGATAACTGGCTGGAAAACGGAAACGTGTGGGAAGTTCCTTCTCCCGATGACAGCGTGGTCGTGAACTTCGGCGGCCATGTAGAAATGGTCGAAGAGAACGGCCGTACCAATTACAAGCTGTGCGATTATCGCAGCGTGCAGGCCGTGCCGTATGACATGCCCATCGCCGGCTATGACTGCAATACCGTCAACACCCTGCGCTTGTGGCGTCCCCGCAGCGTGAAGGAAAACCTGAACCTGGGCGCCTTCTCCTCCGGCAACTATGAAAAGGCGCTGGAGCAGGATCTTTCTTCCATCATCAGTAAAGTTCTCTATCCCGAAGACAGCCATTACGAGGGCAAGAGCCTGCGCCTGACGCAGCACTACTTCTTCACCAGCGCTACGCTGCAGTATGCGGTGAAGGACTTCAAGCGCCGCTTCGGTACCCGCTTCAATCTGATGCCCGAAAAGATGACGGTGCATATCAACGATACGCATCCGGGCCTGGCGATTCCCGAGCTTATGCGCATTCTGATGGATGAGGAAGGCCTGGGCTGGGATGAGGCGCAGGCGATCGTCAGCAAGACTGTGGCTTATACCAATCATACCGTGCTGTCTGAGGCGCTTGAAAAGTGGCCCGAGCAGATGATGAAGGAACGTCTGCCCCGCATCTATATGATTCTGGAGGAGATGAACCGCCGTCTGTGCGCGCGCCTGTGGAACGCCTTCCCCGGCGACTGGGACCGCATTGCCAAGATGGCTATCCTCGCCTACGGTCAGGTGCATATGGCCAATCTGTGCGTGGCGATGAGCTACTCCGTCAACGGCGTCAGCCGCCTGCACGGCGAGATCCTCAAGGCGGATACCTTCAATGATTACTATCAGCTGATGCCCGAAAAGTTCAGCTATATCACCAACGGCATCACCCACCGCCGCTGGCTGATGGCCTGCAACACGCATCTGCGTGATCTGATCACCAGCGCGATCGGCGATAAGTGGTATAAGAACCCCGAGTATCTGAGCGAGCTCAAGCCCTTTGCCGATGACGCGGCCTTCCGCGCCGAATTTGAAAAAGTAAAGCGCTTCAATAAGCATCAGTTCAACCACATGCTTGATCAGCGCCAGGGCATGACGGTGGATGAGGACTTCCTCTTTGACACCCAGTGCAAGCGCCTGCATGAGTATAAGCGCCAGCTGCTCAACGCCCTGCACATCCATGTGCTGTACAACCGCATTATGGATGACCCGAACTATACCATGGTGCCGCGCGTATTCATCTTTGGCGCCAAGGCCAGCCCCGGTTATTACAAGGCTAAATTGATCATCCGCTATATCCTGGCGCTGTCCAAGATGATTGATAAATCTCCCCGCGCCCGCAAGATGCTGCGCGTGGTCTTCGTGGAAAACTATGATGTTTCCGCCGCCGAAGCCATCATGCCGGCGACCGATCTGAGTGAACAGCTCTCTACGGCCGGCAAGGAAGCCAGCGGCACGGGCAACATGAAATTCATGATGAACGGCGCGCTGACGATGGGTACCATGGACGGCGCCAATGTGGAAATCTACGAGCAGGTAGGCGCGGATAACATTTATATCTTCGGCATGCGTGCGGATACTGTGGCGGTGCTCGAGCGTGAGGGCGGTTACAACCCGCTGCAGATCTTCGAAAACAATGCTGAGGTTCGCCGCGCATTGACGCAGATGATCGATGGTACGCTGATGCCTGACAGCCCCACGGCCCTGCAGGAACTGTACCACGATATGCTCTTCAACGATCGCTACTTCGTTATGAAGGACTTTGGCAGCTATTCGATGGCCCAGCGCCGCGTGAACGAGGATTACCTCGACCGCGATAAGTGGCTGCGCATGGCGGTGCTTAATACTGCGTCTTCCGGCATTTTCTCCTCCGACCGCACGATCCGCGAGTATAACGAGAAAATCTGGCATATCTAACGGACTTTGGCAGGACAAAGTCCTCGGTGAAAAATCAGCTAAAGCTGTTTTTTCACCGCTCATCATTTTCCTGTGAGGCTACGCCTCACGGCCGGAAAATGATATAGGAAGCAGTATTCCAACTGCTCCTCGCGGCGTACATGCCGCCGCTGCGGATTACAAAAGAGGGCGCTGCGCCCCTCTTTACTCCCCGCTGATTTAGTGCCGATTTTGCATAAATGAAGGGCTTTGAATCTTCTTCCAAAGCCCTGCATTTCCCAAAGGTGACAGTAAATCGAGGAGAGCAACGAGAGGCGCAGCGCTCTCGTTTATTATCCGCAGCGGCGGCGTGTACGCCGCGAGGAGCAGCCAGAGGCTGCTTCCGGTATCATTTTCCGGCCGTGCGGCTTGCCGCACAGGAAAATGATGATATCCGAAAAAGAACGGAAGCTCCCGTTCTTTTTCGGAGCAGGATGCCTGCATCCTGCTTATTTCGCGTGATAGCTGCCGCACATGCTTTCATCGGCGGCCTCGCCGGTGTAAGCCATGGGCGTAGGCTCCACATTGATGCTTTCCAGGTCGCAGTAGTTTTCGGCGTTGTGGTGCTTGCAGGAAGCAACGGAGCAATGAATGCACTGATGACCGGCCTTGGGATGACTCATAGAATGATCCTTCCTTTCAAATGAGATAGAGAAGGACGGCAGATAGCATCTGCTGCGCGAAAATGCCGCGCTTTTGCGTCCACAGTCATTGTGTCCGTTTGGGCGCGTTGATATAAATGAAAAAATTGCCAGAAAAACTGGCTGGTGAGTTCGGAACCATCCTCACCTAAAACAAAACTAAGGAGTGAAACTTCAAAATGAAAAAGAACGGTGCATTGTATCTGTCTCACGCGGCGGTGATTGCGGCGCTGTATGTAGCGCTGACGTATTTGAGCAACATGCTTGGCCTGTGGGAAATCCGCTTTTCCGAGGCGCTGTGCATCCTGCCGTATTTTACGGCGGCGGCGGTGCCGGGGCTGACGATCGGCTGCATACTGGCCAATCTCCTTACGGGCTGCGCGCTGTGGGACGTTGTCTTCGGCTCGCTGGCTACGTTCATCGGCGCGTTTGCGGCGCATCTTCTGCGCAAAAAAAGCTGGCTCTTTGCGCCCTGGCCCAATATTATCGCCAATACGCTGGTTGTACCGCTGATTCTGCGCTATGTGTACCTGGATACCTCGCGGACGCTGCCCGGGCTGTTTGCCTATATGGCGGTGAGCGAAATTGTTTCGGCGGGAGTGCTTGGGTATATGCTGCTCAAAGCGCTGAAAAAGCATGAACGGATTTTTCAGATGTAAACGTTATTTGAACTGTGCGGCGATTTGTGCTATAATGATGAAACTGTGAATCAGGGAGGGAAGCGGATGCACGTATATTACTGCAGGAAATGCAAGCGCGACAGCGCTTCGCCTGTTTGTGAGCATTGCGGGGTGCAGATCACCTCGCTTAATCAGAATGAGCGCTTCCGCTGGCGCACGCTGCGCGTGCCGCTGGGGGATACGCAGACGGTTCTTGGCGCGCTCAAGGTATTGTTCTTTACGCTGCTGGTGCTGACAATGGTGCTTTTTATCGGCGAATTGCTGTTCTCGCAGAATAAGGCTTCGGCGGTAAATCTGCTGACGATTGGCGGACTGCTGCCGTGGATGCTGATTTTTCTGGCGGCGGGCGCAGGGTTGATACTGCTGGTGCTGGGATTGCAGGGGCAGGAGGAAATGCACTATGTGATCGACTACCGCGGCGCGCATTTGCAGACGTGGATTGTGCCCGGCAGGATCAAGTGCTATGCGCGTTTTCTGCCGTACGAAGAGTATAACATCGTGCCTGGCCCGGATGGGGAAAAGCGATTGATGATCAGCGAAAGCCATCTGGTATGGGAGGATGTGTGCCGCTGCGAGGTGTCGCGCCGGGCGGGCAGAATTGATTTGTATCGCCCCAGCGGGTTTAAATTCATGAGCATCTATCCCGAACGCGAGGAAATGGACGCTGTTGTGAATTATATGAATGCCAGAATGAAGCATTTGGTCAAAAAATAAGGAATATTACAAAAATTGCACACATTGCGTCGAAAATTTTAAATATTCTGATTTAAGCCTGAAAGAGAGAGAAAACGTCCCTGTTTTCTCTTTTTTTGTTGCTGAAAATTCACGAAGTTTGTAAAGGGAGCTATTGAAAAGACGAGCCATCTTTGATATAATCTTTTTGAATTGAGGATAGAAAATCCTCGCAGATAATATCATAGGAGGCACTATCAATGAAAAAGTTCCTGTGCGTTCTTCTGACCGCGGTCATGCTGCTGAGCCTGGCCAACGCCGCCGCTTTCGCCGAGAAGGAAACCGTTCGCGTTGCGATGGTTACCGATACCGGCGGTATCAACGACCAGTCCTTCAACGCTCTGGCGTGGGCTGGCCTGGAGAAGGCTCAGGCTGAGCTGGGTGTGGAAGTTGCGTACCTCGAGTCCGTGACCGAAGCTGACTACGGCCCCAACCTGGAAACCCTCTACGATGAAGGCTATGACCTGATCATCTGCATCGGCTTCATGATGGCTGACGCCGTGACCGAAGCCGCCAATGCGCATCCCGAGCAGCTGTACGCGATCATCGACAACGCTTCCACCGCTGCCAACGTGACCGGCGTTAACTTCGCTACTGAGCAGTGCTCTTACCTGGTAGGCGTTGCCGCTGCCAAGATGACCAAGACCAACAACGTTGGCTTCGTGATCGGCATGGTTTCTCCCGTCATGAACACCTTCGGTTACGGCTACTATGCCGGCATCAAGGACACCAACCCCGAAATCGTCATCCAGCCCTACAACGCCAACAGCTTCGGCGATGTTGCCGGCGGTAAGGTTGCTGCCAACTCTATGTTCACCAATGGCGCTGACATCGTGTACCACGCTGCGGGCGGCACGGGCATTGGCGTTATCGAAGCTGCCAAGGAACAGGGCAAGCTGGCCATCGGCGTTGACCAGGACCAGTCCTACCTCGCTCCCGAAGCTGTGCTGACCTCTGCTATGAAGCGTGTTGACAACGGCGTGTTCACCCTGTGCAAGGGCGTTGTTGAAGGCACCCTGCATGGCGGCGACGTTCTGTACACCATGGCTGACGGCGCTGTTGGCATCGCTCCCACCGTCACCCTGATGAGCCAGGAAGCTCTGGACGCTGTCAAGGCTGCTGAAGAAGCCATCCTGAACGGCACCATCGTTGTGCCCGCCACCCAGGAAGCCTTCGACGCTGCTTACGGCGCTGATCTGTACACCCTGGACGACTAATTCCTAAATAAGCTTGGTCCCTGCCCGGGCTTGCCCGGGCAGGGATTTTTCCAAACAAGGGATAGAATTCACCACACGCTGAGAAATGGAGGTGCAATCGCTTGAGCGAGAGCGAACGCATCAAAAAGGACGCGCCCATTGCGGTGGAAATGAAGAACATTGTCAAGATGTTCGGCTCTTTCCGCGCCAATGACGGCGTAAATCTGACTGTGCGCAAGGGCGAGATCCACGCGATTCTGGGCGAAAACGGCGCGGGTAAATCCACGCTGATGAATATTCTGTACGGTTTGTATCAGCCGACCAGCGGTACCATTGCGATTAACGGCAAGCAGGTGAAAATCGACGGCCCCAACAAGGCCATCGAGCTGGGCATCGGCATGGTGCATCAGCACTTCATGCTGGTGCAGCCTTTTACGGTAACCGAAAACATCATTCTGGGCATGGAGCCTATGAAATCCGTTGGCCGCGTGAACATGAAGGCTGCGCGCGCCAAGGTGCAGGAAATTTCTGAAAGATACGGTCTGAACGTCAATCCTGACGCCAAGATCGAGGATATATCCGTCGGTATGCAGCAGCGTGCCGAAATTTTGAAGGTGCTTTACCGCGGCGCGGATATCCTGATTCTGGATGAGCCGACCTCCTCGCTGACCCCGCAGGAGATTGTGGAGCTTATCCATATCATGCATAACCTGACCAAGGAAGGCAAGACCATTATCATCATTACCCATAAGCTGAAGGAAATCAAGGAATCGGCCGATAAGTGCACCATCATTCGCCAGGGCAAGTATATTGACACGGTGGATGTGGCGGATGTGAGCGAGCATGACCTGGCTTCCATGATGGTGGGCCGCAATGTTGAGTTTGTGGTCGATAAGAAAGAGCATGAATTTGGCGATGTGGCGCTGAAGATCGAAGGGCTCTATGCCAAGGATTACCGCAATATTGACGTGGTGCGCGGGCTGGATCTGCAAGTGCGCCGCGGCGAGATTGTGGGTATCGCCGGTATTGACGGCAACGGCCAGACTGAGCTGGTAGAGGTGCTGACGGGTCTGCGCAAGGCGACACAGGGCAAAATTACCATGAACGGTAAAGACGCCTATAACAAGACGCCGCGCGAACTGTTTGATATGGGCATTTCGTCCATTCCCGCCGACCGTCAGAAGCACGGCCTGGTGCTGGATTATTCTGTAGAGGAAAACCTGCTGCTGCAGAATATCGACAATGCGCCCTATTCCAAGCATGGCGCGATCAATTTCAAGGCGATGCATGAGCATGCGGTGGAGCTGACACAGAAATTTGACGTGCGTCCCTCCGGTTGCGAGGGGAATCCTGCCGGCTCACTTTCGGGCGGCAACCAGCAGAAGGTAATTATCGCCCGCGAGGTGACCAACGATAAGGATCTTCTGATTGCTGTGAACCCCACGCGCGGTCTGGACGTAGGCGCGATTGAATACGTGCACCGCTATATCGTCGATCAGCGTAACAAGGGCAAGGCGGTATTGCTGGTGTCCTTCGAGCTGGACGAGGTCATGAGCCTTTCTGACCGCATTGACGTAATTTTCGAAGGCAAGATTGTCGACAGCATTCCCGGCAGCGAAGCGGATGAAAATCAGCTGGGCCTGCTGATGGCGGGAGGAGGTAAGACGCATGGCTAAGAAACTGCTGAAAGGCAATTTTATCTATACGCTCTTTGCCATTATTGTCGGCTTTGCTGTCGGCGCCATTGCAATGGGCGTGGCGGGCTACAATCCGCTTGAAGCGTACGGCAGCCTGTTTGGCGTGGTGTTTGATACCACCAAAACAATGTCCTACAGCTTCATCGAATATGCCACGCCTTACATCCTGACAGGCCTTTCCGTTGCGTTCTCCTTCAAGACGGGTATTTTCAATATCGGTGCTGAGGGTCAGTACGTAATGGGTTCTGTCGCTGCCATGCTGGTGGGTGCTTTTGTACCCGCGCCGGCGGTTGTGCTGATTCCCCTGTGCATTCTCGCCTCTGTGGCGGTGGGCGTGCTGTGGGGCGGCCTGGTTGGTTATCTGAAGGTCAGGTTCGGTTCGCATGAAGTGCTGTGCATGATCATGTTCAACTGGATTGCCTACTACCTGTCCAACTTCCTGGTGCTGGCGGACGGCATCAATGTGGGCGGCGGCAAGACGTGGTCGCACTCCATTCAGGATGCTGCCAAGATTACCATTACCGATTGGTTCCCCAAGAATGCCGTTTCTTCCAGAACGCATTTTGGCATTGTGATTGCCATTCTTTGCGTGATTGCAATTTATTACATCATCAACCGCACGACGCTGGGCTATCGTCTCAAGGCGGTGGGCTACAACCGTTCTGCGGCAGAATACGCCGGCATCAATGCCAATCGCTGCGTGATCGTTTCTCTGGCGATTTCCGGCGCGCTGGCATCTCTGGCGGGCGGTCTGCAGGTGATGGGCGTAACGTACAAGGTGACGCAGTTTGCGGCGCAGGAAAGCTATGGCTTTAACGGTATCACCGTGGCGCTGATCGGCGCGACCAATCCCATCGGCACATTGATCGCCGGTTGGTTCTTCGGCGCTATGAAGTATGCCGGTACGCGCATGAAGCTGCTGGATGGCACCCGCGTTCCCAAGGAAATCGTGGACATCATCATGGGCTGCATCGTGTTCTTCATCGCGATTTCCAACCTGTTCCGCGCGTTTGTCATGAACCGCGGCAAGAAGGGAGGCAAGGCGTAATGAATGAACTGATTTCCAATCTGGGCATTATCCTCAACGCTACGCTGATGTATACGCCGCCGCTTTTGTATGCGGCGCTGGGCTCCTGCTTCTCTGAAAAGAGCGGCGTGGTCAACATCGGTATCGAGGGCATGATTGTCTTTGGCGGCTTTATGGGCGCCTTGCTGGGCAATTTCATTGCAAATCCGTGGATCTGCTTCCTGTGCGGCGGTCTGGCTGGCGCACTGCTGGCGCTGCTGCATGCCTTCGCTACGGTGAGCTGCCGCGCGGACCAGACGATCTCGGGTACTGCGATCAACTTCCTGGCCACGGGCTTTTCCGTATTCATTTGCTACCTGACTTTTAAGACCAGTGAAACGCCTCCGGTCATTGAAAAGCTGCCCCGCATTTTCAACGGTGCGTTCATCTGGCTGCGTGAGAATCTGCCGGAAGGCGCTGCCAAGCTCTTTGCGCAGAACAGCTTCCTGGATCTGGTGTTTAACACCTATGCATCCACGTATCTGGCCTTTGTTCTGGTGGCGGTTGTGTGGTTTGTGTTCTATCGCACGCGCTTTGGTCTGCGCCTGCGCGCGGTGGGCGAGCATCCCCGTGCGGCCGATACGCTGGGCGTGAATGTCTATCTGGTACGCTATCTGTGCGTTATCTTCAGCGGTTTCCTGGCGGGCCTGGGCGGCGCGTCCATCACGCTGGCCACGGTATCGGCTTTCCGTCCTTCTATCGTAGCGGGCCAGGGCTTCATTGCCATCGCAGCGGTTATCTTCGGTAAGTTCAAGCCTCAGGGCGCTTTGCTTGGCTGCATTCTGTTTGGCTTCTGCAACGGCCTGCGCGTCGTGGTAGGCTCCAACAGCGTGATTCCGGTCAACCTGATCTCCATGATCCCGTATGTGGTGACGATTCTGACGCTCGTGCTCTTTGTGGGCCGCGCGCAGGTGCCCGCCGCCAACGGCAAGCCTTACATCAAGTCCAAGTAATTTACAAATCAAAAACGGTACAGCGAAGGCTGTGCCGTTTTTTGTGTTCAGGGATTGATTTGAAATGATTCTTCGTAGATGGTAGGCTCTGCGGGAAGGGCGGTGAAAGCTGCAACAGAAAGAATGTTGAGAATTAAATAAGCAGCAATAACAAAAATAACAATTTTCCAGATCAGCCTGGCCCGTCTGTTTTTGATGGCCATTTGTTCGGCGATGGCGCTGAGCTGCTGCGCAATGGCCTGCTGATCTTCTTTGGTTTCGATAGCGGCGCCAAGCAGCGTAGCGACGTCCGTTTCAAGAATATCAGCGAGCTTTAGCAGCAGATCGGCGTCAGGGACAGAGAGGCCTTTTTCTCACTTGGAAACGGTTTGCCGTACAACGTGCAGCCGCGAGGCGAGCTCCTCCTGCGAATAGCCTTTGGCGGTGCGCAGGGCTTTTAGGTTTTCACTGAGCAAAATTGGAATCTCCTTTCAAATTGCTGATTTGATTATAGATGAAAGCCTCCGTTGCGGCAAGCAACGCAAATGCACACATAGAAAAAGCAGAGCGTTTGGCTCTGCTTTGGTGTTTTATTTGTTGGCAATCAGCTGATCTACCATTTCCTGCAGCTGTGTTTCCTTGCGCTCGATGTCCTTGAGCAAGGCAATCTGCGCGCGGGTGCGGACGAGATTGTGCTGGGGAGAATTGATCTTGAAATACAGATCGCCGTCCAGATAGTCCGTCAGGAAGCGCATGGCCAATTCGCAGGTGAGCACTTTGACGCCCAGCGGGAGAAGATGCAATTCTTCATCCGTCAGGAAGCCGTTTGTCTCTTCGATGAAGCCCTTGGTGAAGGCGTAGGTTTTGTCCAGATCAAGGGAGATTTTGCTGACGTCGGGCTCATCCTCTGCGGCGGTGTTCGCGCCAAAACGGATGGCGTCGCCGTAATCGTAGAGTGCGGAGCCGGGCATGACGGTATCCAGATCAATGACGCACAGGCCTTTGCCCGTCGCTTTGTCTACCATGATGTTGTTGGACTTGGTATCGTTGTGCGTGACGCGCAGGGGCATTTTGCCTTCGTCAATGAGGCGGACGATGCTGCTCATCATATCGCGGCGGGCGCAAAGGAAGTCGATTTCTTCTTTGGCTTCGGCTGCGCGGTTGGCAGCGTCCTTCTTCACAGAGGCCTCAAAGGTGATAAAGCGCTTGGCAGTGTTGTGGAAATCCGGGATGGATTCGAACAATTCATCAGCGGGGAAATCATACAGAAGCTTCTGGAAATTACCAAAGGCGCGGCCGATCTCGCAGAAAAGCGCGGGGGAATCGACCGTATCATAAGCTGTGGCATCGGTGATGAACACATAGGCGCGCCAGAAATTATCATTTTCCACATACATCAGCTGATCATCAACTGTGCGGATGATTTCCAGAACACGGCGCTCGGGATCCTGCTGATTGCGCAGCAGACTGTTGCGCATGTGCTCGGTCACACGGGCAATATTGCTCATCACGCCCTGCGGATTCTTGAAGACATAGGAATTGATGCGCTGCAGCACGTAATGACGCTGCGTGCCCTGATCATCATACACGAGATGATAGGTGGTATTGATGTTGCCGGAGGTCAGTTCCTTTGCAGACTGAAAAACGCCGCGGAAAGCGAATTGTGAAAGAATGGCGTTCATAGCGTCAGTCATCATGCATCCTCCTTGGGATAGCCGGTGGGATTGTGAGACTGCCAGTTCCAGGCGTCGCGGCACATATCATCCAGCGTGTGGGTGGCTTTCCAGCCCAGGATTCGATTGGCCTTGGCGGGATCGGCATAAGACTGGGCAATATCGCCGGGGCGGCGGGGCGCGTCACGATGGGGGAGGGTCAGGTGATTGGCGCGCTCAAAGGCGGCGACCATCTGATATACGCTGTAGCCCTCGCCGGTGCCGAGATTGAAGGTTTCTACGCCCTGGTGCACGGTGGCATATTCCAGCGCCTTGAGGTGGCCGTCGGCCAGATCCATCACATGGATGTAGTCGCGCACGCAGGTGCCGTCCGGCGTATCATAATCATTGCCAAAGATGCTCAGTTCCTTGCGGATGCCGGCGGCAGTCTGGCAGATGAAGGGCATCAGGTTATTGGGGATGCCGGAGGGATCTTCGCCGATTTTGCCGCTTTCGTGCGCGCCGACGGGATTGAAATAGCGCAGCAGCACCACAGACCATTCAGGATCGGATACATGCAGATCGCGCAGGATCTGCTCATTCATCCATTTGGTCCAGCCGTAGGGGTTTGTGCACACGCCCAGAGGCAGATCTTCGCGCATGGGAACGATTTCGCTGTTGCCGTACACGGTGGCGGAGGAGGAGAAAACGATGCGCTTTACATTGTGCGCGGCCAGCGCATTGCACAGTGCGATGGTGGAATCGATGTTGTTTTTGTAGTAACGCAGGGGAATGCTGACAGATTCGCCAACGGCCTTGAGGCCGGCGAAATGCACAGCGGCGTCAACCTGCTCGTTATCCAGCACTTCGTTGAGGAAATCCTCATCGCAGCAATCGCCCACATAGAAGGCGATCTTCTTGCCCGTGATCTCTTCCACCCGTTCGATGGCAACGGGCGAGGAGTTGCTCAGATTGTCGATGACTACGATGTCGTGTCCGGCATTGAGCAGAGACACGCAGGTGTGAGAGCCGATGTATCCGGCGCCGCCGGTCAAAAGAAAGCGCATGAATATTGCCTCCTTAAATATAATTGTTTTTTTACCATTAATCAGTATATAGTTTTGCATAATAAAAGTCAAATAAAAAAGAAAAAATACCAAAAAATATGCGCGGATGGATGAAAAACAGACGGAATAACGTTATAATAAAGAAGATGACAGAGGAAGGAGCAATGCGCTGTGAGCCTGTTTGGAAGAAAAGGCAAGGCTGAGGCATTTGAAGAACTGGCCGCGCTGCATGAACGCGCGGTCTATTTGCTGTGCCTGCGCATGATGGGCAATCGGGAGGATGCGCTGGATTGCGCGCAGGAGGCAATGTTAAATGCCTATCGTGCATTTGATCGTTTTCAGGGAGACAATCAGGGAAAAAGCTGGTTTTTGTGCATTGCACATCATGTGTGCATTGATTCTCTGCGCAAACGCAGAAACATCATTTCACTGGATACGCTGCGCGAGGAGGGCTTTGATCCGGCTGACGCAAAGCAATTATCGCCTTATGCGCGGCTGGAGCAAAAGGAGAGAATGGCATTGCTGCAGCAGGCTGTACAGGAATTGCCTGAGGAGCAGAAATCTGTGGTGGAGCTGCGGGATTTTCAGGATCTGTCCTATGATGAGATTGGCGAAGTGCTCGGCATCCCGCTTGGAACGGTCAAAAGCCGTCTGAAACGCGCCAGAGAAAAAATAAAGCAAATTTTGTGTGAAAAATCGGAACTTTTTTCCGAAAAAACCGTTAAAGAAAATGAAGGGAGGCGGAAGTGATGGATTGCAGGACTTTTGCTTTGCTTCTTGAGGTTTCACCGGAGGAAAGAGATCCGCTGCAGCAGCAGGAAATGGCTGCGCATGCGCAGCAGTGCCCGGAGTGCGCCGCGCTGCTTCAGGTCATGCAGGATATGCGGGAGATGGATGAGGAAGAGCAGCTTCCTCCGGAATTTTCCATGGGATGGCGGATGAAGATCCGCGGGGAGGAAGCTATGCAGCAGAAACGGATGAAGAAGCAATATTTGATGAAGATGCTGGCCACGGCGGCTGCGGTGGTGCTGGTGTTTGGCGGTGCGACGCTCAGCTATGTGAACGGCTGGGGCCTGCCCGGCAACAAAAATGAAAACCAGCAGATGATGTACAGCCGTACTTCTGCGTCGGGCGGCAATGTGAATGGCGCCTATACGATGAAGACGTCCAGTATGATGGATACAGCCGCGGAAGAGGCTGCGCCGATGCTGGCAAGCGGCGATATGGGCGCTGTGCAGGCGGCCAAGATCATCCGCACGATTGATTATACCATCAAGACGAAAACGTTTGATACGGATTATGAAGCAATCCAGCAGCTGGCGCTCGCCAGCGGCGGCTATGTGGAAAGCCTGAATGTGTATGGCGACGTGCTCAGCGGTGAAACGCGCTATGCACACTTTACCCTGCGTATCCCTGCCGAAAAGCTGCAGGAGTTCATTGGCAAGGCCAATACTGTGGGCGCAGCGACGGCGTATTCTGAGCACATGCAGGATGTGAGCGCTGATTATTATGATACGGCAGCGCGCCTTGAAACACAGCAGGCCAAAATGGAGCGGCTGAATGAACTGCTTTCACAGGCGACGAGCATGACGGATCTGATTGAGATCGAAAGCGCCATCAGCGATACGCAGTATCAGATTGACCGCTATACGGGCCAGCTGAACTACTTTGACAGCAAGGTCAATTATTCGTATGTGTATGTATCGCTGCAGGAATTGTCAGATGCTGACGCAGTTGAACTGCCCGATGTAACGCTTGGCGAGCGCATTGTCAATGCGGTGAAGGAATCCGTCCGCGATATGGGCGAATTTGCAGAAGCGGCGATTGTGTTCATGCTGGCGGCGCTGCCCTGGTGCGCGGTGCTGGCGGTGATCGTGATTGTAATCAAGATGGTGCGTAGGGCGAAAAAGAAGTGAGGAAGACTGATGCAAAAGAGAAAGTTTGCATTGCTGAGCCTGTGCCTGGCTTGTCTGCCTTCCGCAGCGCTGGCCAATTCATCGTGGAGATGGTTTACCAAAACCCGCCCGCATGATTTGCTGCCGGCAGCGATTGCATTGACGATTGCCCTTGAAATCTATTTGCTGGTGCGTCTGGGCGGCGTCAAGTGCAGAAAATGGGCGGCAGGAAGCGTGATTGCGGCCAATCTTGTGTCCTTCCTGGCGCCGTGGGCGCTGCAGTACGAGGAGTATCTTTACAGCGGCTGGAGCATGTATATGGGCTTTGATGCCTTTCTGAGCAAAACGCCGCATTACCAGGTGACAATCCTGTTTTTAGCGCTGACGCTGTTGTTTGAACTGCCGGTTTTGTATCTGCTTTTGCGGAAACGCGTGCAAAGCAAAAAGCGCCTGATGCTTACCGCGGCGGGCGCGAATGCGCTTACAACGCTGATCTGCGCAGGAATGGAGCGCATGCTTTGCCGTGGGCAGTGGTGATTCTACTTTGCGTAGGTAGTCTCTCTGCGGGAAATCGGGTATGATGATGGGCGGAGGTGACTTGATATGAATCAATATGTGACCGGCGCTGTCATCAGGGAATTGCGCGAGAAAAAGGGCCTTACGCAGGCAGAACTGGCCGAAAGGCTGTATGTGTCGGACAAGACGGTTTCCAAGTGGGAAAATGGCAAAGGCTATCCGGATATCACGCTGCTGGAGGCGATTGCCGGGGCGTTTGGCATTTCGGTAACGGAGCTGCTGGCTGGCAAGGCGGTGGAAAATGCGAATGTGTCCGCCAATATGCTCAGATCCAAGTTTTATGTGTGTCCCGTTTGCGGGAATGTTTTGCACAGCATGGGGGAGGCAGCGATCAGCTGCCACGGTGTGATGCTTGCGCCTTTGCAGGCAGAAGAGACGGACGAGCATCATATGATTCTCATAGAAGGTGTGGAGGATGAGTACTTTATCCGCATTGAACATGAGATGACCAAGCAGCATTATATTTCCTTTGTAGCGGCGCTCAGACCGGATGGCATAGAGCTGGTGAAGCTGTATCCGGAAGGGAATGCGCAGACGCGTGTGAAGATGCGCGGGGTAAAACGGATCTGCTTTTACTGCAATCGTGACGGGCTGTTTTCTGTGAATGTGCATCGCGCGATTGACGGAAAGCCTGGCGCATACGATAACGCGGAGGAAAGACGGCAGCTGGAAGCGGCTGCTCAGAGAATATTCGGATAAACAAAAAGCCACGCATCATCCATGCGTGGCTTTTGCTTGTTTAGAATTCAATATCCGGCTTGGTGCTGGGACGCTTTCGGCCATATTCGCCGTGACGGATTTCTTTGATGTAGCACTCGATATTAGGAAATCCCGGCGTGTTTTCTGCGTCGCGGATGGCTTGTTCGTTGTCGTAAGGAACAGATGCGAACGTGATGTCAAAGGGCGCGGGCGCGCTGCCGTCCTCCCCCTGCAAAATGGCGTACTGCACCATGGGCACGCCCAGGGCGTTGCCTACGCTGCCGGTGTTGAAAAGCAGCCCGGGAAAATACAGCGAGCGATAGCCGGGACGATGCACATCGGCATAGCCAACGATATCAAAATCCGGCTGGAAGAGCCAGCGCAGATTATCGGATGTGTCGCGGGTGGACTGCAATTCCTTCATGATGGGACGACCGTGCAAAAGGCGGATGCGCTTGCCTGAGAGCGTGAAATGATGCTCAAGCGGGAGCTCGCCCAGCTGCTGCATGCGTTTTTCGCCCAGCTGATCAAAATAGAATTGATCGTTGCGGGAAAAATGCTTTCTGGCAATGCCTTCATCCCAGTTGCCGCGCAGGATAACCTGGCAGTTACGGACCGCCCAATCAAAGGTGTCGGCAGAATTGGGCCCCTTGCCCACAATATCGCCAAGGCACCAGATTTCTGTCAGATTGCGGCGTTTAAGGTCTTCATCCAGCGCCAGGGTGGCGGGCAGATTGCCGTGAAGATCTGCCACCAGTGCTATGCTGCGCATCAGCGCGAGGCCTCCCTGACCAGCCAGGAAAAGAGTGTGCGCTGGGGAAGGAAACGATCCTCCAGCGATTCGGGATGCCACTGCACGCTCAGCATGGGATAGCCGTCGGTAAACTCCATGGCCTCAATGGTGCCGTCCGGCGCGAAGGCGGTGGCGCGCAGATTGCGGCCCAGCTTTTTAACGGCCTGATGATGGCGGGAATTGATGGGCACGGCGTCCAGATTGATCACTTCGCGCAGGAGCGTGTGATCGGCAATATCCACCACATGTACGCAATCGCGCGGGGTATCATAGCAGGGGTGTTTGAGATCGGGCTTAAACTGCGTGGCGATGTCCTGATATAGCGAGCCGCCCATCACGCAGTTGAGGATCTGCATGCCGCGGCAGATGCCAAGAATGGGCAGGCGGCGCTGCATGGCATAATGAATGCACCAGCTTTCCAGCAGATCGCGCGCCGGGGCGGTTTCGCCGCAGCAGGGGAGCTTTTCTTCTTTATAGACGCTGGGGGAAACGTCGGCGCCGCCGGACAAGAGCAGACCATCGACGTGCTGGATAATATCGCGGACAACTTTCTCATTGTCAGTCAGGGGCATCAGGACAGGCGAGCCGCCGGCGCGGATCACAGCCTCCAGATAATCGTTGTTTACGCCAATGCGGCCTTTTTCATTATCCCAGAAAGGAGTTACGGCGATTACGGGCATAAAAGCACCTCCGTAGATTGCATATGGTAAAATATATTATAGCACGGGGCGGGCAGGCTTGCAAATAGCGGGGCGTAAAAAGAAAATTATCAATAAATGGCCGTATAGAATTGAAAAATGGGGAAAATCATGGTAAAATGACCTGCATTCTATATGCACTGGGAGGTTTTAGTATGGAAATTAAGCAACTGATTGCTGAAGCGATCAAAGAAGCTATTGATAAAGCATATCCGGGCGTTGATACCGGATTGGATTACGAAGCGCTGCTGGAGGTTCCGCCGGACAGCAAAATGGGCGATTTTGCCTTCCCTTGCTTCCGTCTGTCTAAATCTCTGCGCATGGGCCCGCCCATGATCGCAGGAAAGCTTTGCGAGAATTTTGACAAGCCCGCGCTGTGCTCTGCGCAGGCTGTGGGCGGCTATCTCAATTTCTTCCTCAACCGCGAGAACTTTGCCCGCGATACGCTGCAGGCTGTGATGGCTGCGCCCGAAAAGTGGGGCGGCGGCAAGGACGGCGAAGGCAAGACGGTATGCCTGGATTATTCCAGCATCAACATTGCCAAGCGCTTCCATATCGGTCATCTGTCCACCACGATGATTGGTAATTCTCTGCGCCGCATCTATGATTTCCTGGGCTGGAAGACGGTTTCCATCAACCACCTGGGCGACTGGGGCACGCAGTTTGGCAAGATGATTTGCGCCTATAAAAAGTGGGGCGTGAAGGAAGAAGTGGAAAAGGGCGGCGTGGACGAAATGACGCGCCTGTACGTCAAGTTCCACGAGGAAGCCAAGGAAAATCCTGCGCTGGAGGATGAAGGCCGCGCCTGGTTCAAGAAGATCGAGGACGGCGACGAAGAAGCGCTGGAAGTGTTCAACTGGTTCAAGGAAGTTACCCTGCGCGACGCCATGAAGGTGTATGATACGCTGGGCGTGTCCTTTGACAGCTACGCGGGCGAGAGCTTCTATATGGACAAAATGGGCCGCGTAATTGACGAGCTGAACGAAAAGGGCCTGCTGGTTGACTCTGACGGCGCCAAGGTTGTGGATCTGGAAGCGTACAAAATGCCGCCCATTATCATCATCAAGTCTGACGGTGCGACGATTTATGCCACGCGCGATCTGGCGGCGATGCTGTATCGCAAGGATACCTACAATTTTGATAAGTGCCTGTATGTGGTTGCCTATCAGCAGGATCTGCATTTCCGCCAGTGCTTCAAGACCATCGAGCTGATGGGGCATGAATGGTATAAGGATCTGGAGCATGTGTCCTTCGGCATGGTTTCCTATGAAGGTCAGACGCTCTCCACCCGTGAGGGCCGCGTGGTGTATCTGGAAGATCTGCTGAATCGCGCGCAGGAAAAGGCGCTTGATATCATCAAGGATAAGTCGCCTAACCTGGAAAATAAAGAAGACGTTGCCCGTCAGGTGGGCATCGGCGCGGTGGTGTATTCCACCCTGCAGAACAACCGCATCAAGGATATCGACTTCTGGTGGGATCGTGCGCTTAACTTCGAGGGCGACACCGGCCCGTATGTGCAGTATACCTATGCGCGCTGCTGCTCGGTCATGCGCAAGGCGGGCGATATGACTGCCGCGCCTGATTACAGCGCGCTGTGCGACGACGAAGCGCAGTATATCCTGCGCCTGCTCACGCGCTTTCCCGAGGATGTGCGTGCGGCCTGCAAGACCAACGAGCCCTTCATGATCACCCGCGCGGTGACGGATATTGCCAAGGCGTATAATAAATTCTATTACGAGCATCGCATCCTTGACGGCGAAGAGGGCGAAAAGGCTGCCCGCGTGCTTTTGACGGATGCTGTGCGCCATGTGATCAAGACCGGTCTTTTCCTGATCGGCATGGAAGCGCCCGAGCGCATGTAACAGGCGAAAACTGCGCAACATACAATGACACAAAGGCTGCGAAAAAGAAGAGGGGGATCGCATGCGTTTTACCAAAATGCACGGCATCGGCAATGATTATCTGTTTATCAATTGCTTTGACGAATATGTGTCCGATCCGTCGCGGCTGGCGCTGCAGATGTGCAGAGAGCACACGGGCGTTGGCGCGGACGGCATTGTGCTGATCGAGCCGGGGGAGAGCTCTCCTTTTGCCATGCGTATTTTTAACCGCGACGGCAGCGAAGCTGAAATGTGCGGCAACGCGGTGCGCTGTATCGGTAAATATGTGTACGAGCGCGGACTTACCAAAGAAACGGAGTTTACGCTGGGCACCAAGAGCGGCTTGCGCGATGTAAAACTGCATGTGATGGATGATAAGGTGGTTGAGGTGACGGTGGACATGGGAACGCCTGAACTCAAGCCTGAGAAGATTCCCGTGCTGCTGCCCGGTGAAACGGTGCTGCGCCATCGTCTGCAATTGATGGGCCAGATGTGGTTTATCACCTGCGTGAGCATGGGCAATCCGCACTGCGTTACCTTCGTGCGCGATCCGGAGGTGCTGGATCTTCCCGCCATTGGGCCTATGTTTGAGCATCATCCTCTGTTCCCGCGCCGTGCCAATGTGGAATTTGTGCGCGTGATCAGCCGTAATATACTGCAGATGCGCGTGTGGGAGCGCGGCAGCGGCGAGACGCTGGCCTGCGGCACCGGCGCGTGTGCTGCGCTGGTGGCGGCAGTGCTTTGCGGTCACAGCGACCGCACGGTGCAGATGAAGCTGGCGGGCGGCAACCTGACCATCAACTGGAATGCAGAAGATAATCACGTCTATCAGACCGGCCCTGCTGCGTTTGTATTTGACGGCGAATGGAATGAGTAAAGAACCGACCGATCATGGAGGCGAGAAAAATTCATGCCGGCGCTCAATCCTTATCTTGCGACGATGCCTTCCGGGTATCTGTTCCGGGAAATTGCGCAGCGCATTGCTGCGTATGAACAAAAGAATAGCGGGAAGCATGTATTGAGTCTGGGCATTGGCGATGTGACGCGTCCGCTGCCGAAAGCGGCAGGCGAGGCCATGGCCAAAGCAGCGCTTGAAATGTGTACGGTGGAGGGCTTCCGCGGATACAGCCCTGATTTCGGTTACGATTTTCTGATTGACGCTATCATCAAAAATCTCTATGAGACGCGCGGGGTTCATTTGTCTCAAAACGAAGTGTTTGTTTCGGACGGCGCCAAGACCGATACATCGGGGCTGCAGGAACTGATGGCAAGCGAAGCGCGCGTAGCGGTGATGGATCCTGTCTATCCGGTGTACATCGATACCAATGCCATGGCGGGCCGCGCAGGCGAATATAAAAATGGCCTGTGGTCGCAGATTGAATATCTGCCCTGCACTGCGGAGAACGGCTTTGCGCCCATCATGCCTTCGCATTATGTGGATGTGCTGTATCTGTGCTTCCCCAATAATCCGACAGGCGCAGCGCTGCCCAAGAAGGAGCTGCAGCGCTATGTTGACTGGGCGCTGCAGAACGGCGCGCTGATCATTTATGATGCCGCGTATGCAGCCTTTGTTCATTCGCAGGAGATACCGCACAGCATCTATGAATGTGAAGGCGCCAAGGGCTGCGCCGTTGAATGCGGCTCGTTTTCCAAGCTGGCTGGCTTTACGGGCGTTCGCTGCGGCTATACTGTGGTGCCCAAGGAACTGTTTGGCGGCACGCTGAATGATATGTGGCGCAGACGCCTGAGCGCCAAGCATAACGGCGTTTCCTATCCTGTGCAGCGCGCAGCCGAGGCTGTATTCAGCGAGGAAGGAAAGCGTGCCTGCCGCGAGAATATCGCATACTATATGAACAACGCGCGCATCATCCGGGAGGGCCTCACATCGGCAGGCATTACGGTATACGGCGGTGTGGATGCGCCCTATGTGTGGCTGCAGACGCCGGGCAGAATGTCTGGCTGGGATTTCTTTGATTTGCTGCTCCATGAGGCGCAGGTGGCCGGCACGCCCGGCGAGGGCTTTGGCCCCAGCGGTGCGGGATATTTCCGCCTGACAGCCTTTGGAACGACAGAGAATACGCAGGAAGCGGTGCGCCGTATCCGGGCGCTGCTGTAAGCGAAAGGGGTAACGAATGAAAAGAATGGCGGCTTTTTTGCTGGCGCTGCTGCTTTTGAGCACTTCGGCGCTGGCAGAAATCACCTTCACTTATAATGCGTACATGGGATATGTGGATGAGGAAATGAAAATCCGCATCAACCATGACGGCAAGGATGCGGGCAAAACGCTGGAAATTCGCGCGGAAGACGGCACGGTGCTGGGGGAGAGGAAGCTTTCTGCCTCCAAGGGCTACTGGAACATTGATATTGCCATGCCGGACAGCATTGCGCCGGGTACGGAAATCTCCTTGCACTGGCAGGGCGATGAAGCGGTGCTGGATACCGCGCTTCTGGCGGTGGAAACGCGCCCCGGCTATTCAATTGTGCGCGTAGACCGCGATGATAAAAAGATTGCCATTACCTTTGACGCGGCCAATGCGGCCTCCAAAACGGCAGAGATCCTGGATGTGCTGGACAAGCATGGCGCCAAATGCACCTTCTTTGTGATCGGCCGCTATGTGGTCAACAATCCCGATCTGGTGCGCGAAATTGAGGCGCGTGGCCATGAGCTGGCGGGGCACAGCTGGGATCATCCGGATATGCCCTCGCTCAATAATGATCAGGTGCTGGCGGATTTTAACAAGATCAGCGAAGCGTTTATCGAAGTGCTGGGCCATGACGTGACGCTCTACCGTCCGCCGAGCGGCTATTCCTCGCAGCGCGACCGCGCGATTGCCCGTGCGCTGGGGCAGGAAGTGATCAAATGGACGGTTGACTCGCGCGACGGCTTTAAGGATACGACGCTCAATACCGTGATCAAGCGCGTGCAGAACAATGTAAAGTCCGGCGATATCGTGCTGATGCATGTATACGGCCAGCATACCATCCAGGCGCTGGAAACGCTCTTGCCCTGGTACATCGAACAGGGATATGAATTTGTCACGGTGAGCGATTTGCTGCTCACGGGCGACACGGCCATCGATACGGAGGGCATGCAGCACCTGCGCGGAGAAAATCCATAAAAAATCGTCAAAAATGAGGAAAAAGTTGCATTCTCCTCTTCCTTTCCTTGCGTATGTGTGATAAAATCAACTGTGGTATTTGTGTTTTATTCTGACCACAGGGAGGAAAACATGGACCGCACTGAAAAATTGCTTGCAAAACTGCCGGAGAATACCGCGGCATTGCTGCATAATCCCAGCAATATTTTTTATTTGAGCGGCTACACCGGCGAGGGCCTTTTGCTGGTTGCCCCCGGGATCAAGGCTGTGATCACCGACTTCCGCTATGTGGAAGCGGCGCAGAAGCAGTGCCCTGCCTTTGAAATTCATTCCATCCGCGCGGGCGTCGGCCACGTAAAGCTGGCGGGTGAATTGCTGGAAAAGCACGGCATCAACAAGCTTCTGTATGAAGATAATATCGTCACTGTGCGCGCCATGCGCGATATGGAAAAGGCCATGCCCGAAAACATGACCTTTGAGCCGCTCAATTTTGCGGTAGAGGCGCTGCGCACCGTCAAGGACGAAGAAGAACTCAAGGCGATTCAGCACGCCTGCGATATTACCTGTCAGGCGTTTGAATATATCTGCGGCTACATCAAGCCCGGCATGACCGAGCGCCAGGTGCAGCTCACGCTGGATTACAAAATGCTTGAGCTTGGCGCGCAGGACATGGCCTTCAGCACCATCGTTGCCTCGGGCGAAAACGGCAGCCTGCCTCATGCTGTGCCCGGCGAGCGCGTAATTCAGAAGGGCGATTTTGTCACGATGGATTACGGCGCCAAGGTGGACGGCTATTGCTCTGATATGACGCGCACCGTCGCCGTCGGCGAGCCTTCCCAGAAGCTGCGCGAGATTTACAACATCGTGCTTCATGCGCAGGAAGAAGCGCAAAGCGCGCTGGCGCCTGGCAAGAATTGCGCCGATATGGACAAGATTGCCCGGGATATTATTGCTGCAGCCGGCTACGGCGAATGCTTCGGCCACAGCCTGGGCCACGGCGTGGGCATTGATATTCACGAAGAGCCGCGCCTCTCTTCCCGCTCGACGGATATTCTCGCGCCCGGTCATATTGTGACTGTGGAGCCCGGCATCTACGTGCCCGGCCTTGGCGGCGTCCGCATCGAAAACACCTGCGTCATCACCGAGGATGGCTACAAGGCACTGTGCAGTGCATCCAAGGACCTGCGTATCCTGTAATACGCGGCCTTTTGCAACATACAATACTAAACATTGGAGGAATTGAACAATGATTACTGCTGGCGATTTCAAAAAAGGCATTACCGTTGAATGGGATGGCGGCGTGTGGACGATCGTTGACTTCCAGCACGTTAAGCCCGGCAAGGGCGCGGCTTTCGTCCGTACCAAGATCAAGAACATCATGACCGGCGCTGTGGTGGAACGCTCCTTCAACCCCACCGACAAGATGCCCAAGGCCATCATCGAAACCAAGGAAATGGAATACCTGTACAACGACGGCGAGCTGTACTACTTCATGGATCCCGAGACCTATGAGCAGATGCCCCTGAACTACAGCCAGGTGGAAGAAGCCATCCAGTTCGTAAAGGAAAACACCAATGTGATGATCCGCTTCTTCAAGGGCAGCGCGTTCTCCGTTGAAGCGCCCAACTTTGTTGAGCTGGAAGTCACCCAGACCGAGCCTGGCTTCAAGGGCGACACCGCCACCAACAACTTCAAGCCCGCCACCCTGGAGACCGGCTACGAGCTGCAGGTGCCCCTGTTCATCAACATCGGTGACAAGATCAAGATTGACACCCGTTCGGGCGAGTATCTGTCCCGTGCGTAATTAAAGGAGTTATCATGAGCAATATCAATGATCGCGTTGCGTATCTGCGCGGCCTGGCCGAGGGTATGAAGCTGTCTGACGAAACCAACGAAGGCAAGCTGCTGCTCAAGATCCTCGAAGTGCTGACCGACATGGCGGATGAACTGACCGCCCTGCGCAATGACTACGAAGAGTTGGATGAGTATGTAGAGTCCATCGACGACGATCTGGCCGATATGGAAGAAACCCTCTTTGGCGATGAGGACG
>JAFXJP010000053.1 GCA_017532155.1 Clostridia bacterium
AGCACTGCGCGATATGTGGTGAAATTCTGCTGGCGCAGGAGAGCGTTGCCAAGCTGCCGCATACGGAGGAAACAGATGCAGCAGTGGCGCCCACCTGCACAGAGACCGGCCTGACGGAAGGCAAGCACTGCGCGATATGTGGTGAAATTCTGCTGGCGCAGGAGAGCGTTGCCAAGCTGCCGCATACGGAGGAAACAGATGCAGCAGTGGCGCCCACCTGCACAGAGACCGGCCTGACGGAAGGTAAGCACTGTACAGTGTGCGGCGAAGTGCTGATTAAGCAGGCGGTCATTCCGGCGCGCGGACATATTGAAGTAATTGATCCGGGTTATGCGCCTCAGAATGGTCGCGACGGACTGACCGAGGGTAAGCATTGCGCCATGTGCGGCGAGGTGCTTGTTGCGCAGGAAGTGATTCCTTCTCCGGGAGGAGAGAATACCGGCAGCGATGCTGTGCAGGAGAATGATCGTATCTAAATGAACAGCAGCCTGTTCCCTGGCGGGGCAGGCTGTTTTTTACGAAAAAGCGATTGATATACCCCTTGTCAGTGCACAAAAGTTTTTGCTACAATGGTAAAAACTGATATCCATAAGGAGAATTGTGCTATGTTCTATTTTGACGGTCATGTTCGGGCGGTGTTTCATCGCAGCTGCTGTCATGCGCTGCTGCGCAGTATGTGGCACGGCTTTTGCTATCGTGCGGTCGACATTGATTTTGAAGAAACGGACGATATGATTTTTGCTTTGGGCGCTGAAGTGCCGCCGGCGCTGGAAGGTGCGGCGGAGTATGCTTTGCGCATTACCGAAAAGGGTGCGGCGATCCGCGCTGTCAGCCGTGAGGCGCTGTGCCGCGGCTATATGGAATTGCTGCGCGCCATCCAGCCTGTATGCCTTGAGGAAGGGAAGGAGCGCTTCTGCCTGCCGGATAGAAATGTGCAGCAGACGTGGGACATTGCTGTGCGCATGGTGCATCTGTGCGTTTTCCCCGAAACGAGCCTGACCTTCCTGAAAAAGACCATTCGCCTGTGCGGTGTGCTGCAGTATACGCATGTGATTCTTGAGTTCTGGGGCATGCTGCAGTATGACTGTATGAAAGAGCTCGCCTGGCCGCAGGCCTATACCAAGGCGCAGGTCAGGGAAGTGATTGACGAGATCCGCGCGCTGGGCATGGAGCCTGTGCCGATGTTCAATCATCTGGGCCATGCCGCCGGCAGCCGTTTGAAACAGGGCAAGCATGTGGTGCTGGATCAGAATCCCCGCCTGCAGACGTACTTTGGCGAGGACAGCTGGACGTGGAACACGCACAATCCCAAGACCGTGGAATTGCTTGAAAATGTGCGCCGCGAGCTGTACGATCTCTTTGGACCCGGTGAATATGTACACATCGGCATTGATGAAGCGTATAAGTATTCCTGGGATGTGTCGCTGGCGGACACCTTTGCTGCGTTCCTGGGCGATTTGACGGACAAGATTTTGCATAAAGAGGGCCGCCGGCCCATCATCTGGGGCGATATGCTGCTTAAAAAGGATGTTGTCGGCGTGGAAAACAGTCAGGATAAATACTTCTGTCTGTGCAAGGATCAGCGGATCGCCGATACCGTGTTTGCCCGCCTTGACCGCCGTGTGATCATTGCCGACTGGCAGTACTGGGTGTACGAAACGCCCGTCAAAACGGTGCCCTATCTGAAGGGAAAAGGCTTTGATGTGCTGATTTGCCCCTGGGATAACATTAAAAATGTCAAGGCCTGCGTGGATACCGCGCGCAGCGAGGGCATCATGGGATTCATGGATACCACCTGGCATACGCTGTTTGAGGGCTTCAATGGGATTTATACCGGCGCCTATCACAGTGATCCTGCGCATGCTGATGAGAAGCTTGTGGATAAGCACGCGCAGCTGTATGATACGGCGGCGATTTTCCGCAAGGTGGCCGACGGCTTTGAAGGCTACGAAAACTGTGGCTGGAAGCGCGAACAGATTGAATATTAAAAACAAAAAAAGGAACGCATTTGCGTTCCTTTTTGAATGCGTTTTTTATCGAAGCACCACGCTGGTCTGTCCGCTGAGCGTGAGGGTTGTTCCTTCCAGCGTGGCGGCGCCAACGCCCACGACGGCGGCGATCAGGGACATATCAACGCCTGCTGCGGCAAGATCAACGGTGATATCGCGGGTGGTGGTATTGTGCAGCACAGCGATGGTATTGCCCTGCCAGGTGGCGGTAAAGCCGCCCAATTTGTCTTCGAAGGAGAGCGCCTTATATTCACCGCGGGCGATTTCGGGATTGGCCTTGCGGATCATGATCAGCTGCTTGTAGTGCGTGAGAAGACTGGTGCTCATCTTCTGCAGATCCAGGACGGAATAGGAAGTCTGATTCTTTTCGTCATAGGTGGTTTCGGCGGGGTTTTCCACCGTATCGCCATCGCCCCAGAACATTTTGAGGCGGCGGTTGGCGTCGGAATTGGCGCCGCCGCGCGAGCCGCGCAGGCCGATTTCCTCGCCGTAGTAGATGAAGGGCGAGCCGGGGGAAAGCAGATACAGGCTGGCCGCCATCGCCATATGACCGCTGGCCATGGTGAGATAGCCTGCGGCACGGTCCATATCATGGTTGGAAATAAAGGAGATATTCATGGCCTCGGGATTGAGGGTATGGATGCTGCGCAGATATTCCTCGGTATAGGCGGTCAGGGCGTTCACATTGCCCTTCTTGGCGGTCTCAGCAATCAGGCCGCTGACCTGGCTGGTGGTGAAATTAAAGCAGTTGGTGGCGGGGATGTACTGATCGATCACGCCGTCGCCGTCCCAGACCTCGGCTACGGTGTATACATCAGGCTTGATGTTTTTCAATTCGCCAATGTACCAGTGCCAGAAATCCACGCTCTTTTGATGATCGCCGTAATAGATGTACTTGGCAGCGTCAAAACGGAAGCCGTCCACGCCCAGAGCAAGATAGTATTTTGCCACATCCAGCATGGTCTGGCGCACGAAGGGGTTATCAAAGTTCGGTTCGGGCATGGCGTCGGAGAAATTGGATTCATATTTGAGATCCGTGCGGTACAGCTGCGTGAAGGCACGGCCGGCCGGCGCGGTTTCGTCCTTGCCGATATAAGAATAAAAATCGTAGTAGATGTTGTCGGGATTCTGCATCCTGTGCGAAGCGCCGAAGGTTTTGAACCAGGTATTCTCGGTACTGGTGTGGTTGATGGGCAGATCCAGAATGAGCTTTACATCACGCTCGTGACAAAGCGCAATCAGCTCTTTGAGATCATCCATCGTGCCAAAGGCAGGGTCGATCTCGTAGAAATTTGCTACATCGTATTTATGGTAGGAAGGGGAGGTGAAAATGGGCGTGAGCCAGAGGCCCTCCACGCCAAGGCTGAGGCCGGACTGCGGATCACCGTCATTCAGATAATCCATGCGGTTGATAATGCCGCGCAGATCGCCGATGCCGTCGCCGTTGGAATCGGAGAAGGAGCCGACAAAGATTTCATAAAAAACACGGTTATTATCCTGGATGTGCACGTCGTCGGTATGGAACGTCACATCATTTACGATGCATTCGCCGCTGTCGCTGACAGGATAGGTTTTAAAGAAGAAATCCTCCGCCAGCGCGCCGGGAAGCATGCAGAGTATCAGAAGCAAGCAAATCAATCGTTTCATGCAGTCAAGCCTTCTTTCGGATGGTTTCATTTTACTATCTCATGAATTGCGCGCCTTGTCAAGGCGACGGCGAATGTGATATAATCTTTGCAAAGAAGGGACTGTATTGTGATGGAAAACTGTATTCGGATACGCTGCTTGCCAGATGGAAAGCACGGGCAAAAAAATATCTTCTCAGCGCCGCAGGCTGTTTGCTTGCCGGCCTTTTAGCGTGCATTGTGCTGTGTACGCGTGTGAATACGGGCAATGCCGATGTGCTGCTGTTTGCGGTGATTGCCTTGGCGACGGTGACAGGCTGGATGGCGATGCTGCTGTTGTATTTTGGCTATGCGCCGGCACGCGCGCAGTGCGGGCATATTCAGGGGATCATGGAGAGCAGCACGGAAGAATATATGGGCGAAATGCATGTGCTGGGGGAGAAAATCCATATCCCAAAGAGCGTTGATATGTGCAAGGTGGCGCTTAAATGCGGGGAGGAGACAAAAACCTTTAACGTGAACAGCATACTGCTGGACAAGCTGCCGGCCAATGGCGCGCAGGTGCGGGTGCAGACAGTGCGCAAATTCATCACGGCGTATGAGGTGATAGCATGAAAAAGATCAAGCGCGTGATGGATCTGGCGCCGCTGATGCTTTTGTGGCTGGTGCTGTGTGCTTTTTTCTGGGGCAAGGTATTTATGAGCCTGACGGATACCGCGCCGGAAAATAAAATTGTTTTGTTTGTGGATGCGCGCGTAAGCGATACCACGGCATTGGCGCTGGAAATGGAAAAGGAAATGGACGCGCCCATCGAAATGGTGAAGGTGTATCCCTTTACCTATGCCATGATGGGCAGCGAGGCGCTCAGCGCGGCGGATCTGTACATCGTGCCGCAAGGGCATGTGCAGGAATATGCGGAATGGTTTGCTCAGGAGCCGGAAAAGGTGCTGATTTATGACGGTACGACCGGCGCTGCGGCGCAGTATATCTCCTATGCGGATCTGCCGGGGGAAAGCTACTATATTTTTTATGGAAAGAACTCGGTGCATCTAAGCGATGGACAGGCGGAGAAATTTGCGCAGGTATTGCTGAAACTGCCTTGATACGGGGAGGAAAAAACAATGAAAAAATGTCTGGCTGCGCTGCTTGTGCTGGCGCTGGGGCTGTCGCTTGCGGCTGCTTGCGGTGCGGAGGGGGAAAGCACATTGTATGTGAAGAAGGTTGAAAATCTGCCGGAGGATTTTATCTTTGGCATGGACGCCTCCTGCGTGATTGCGCTGGAGGAAAGCGGCGTCAAATACTATGACTTTGACGGCAATGAGGAAGACGTGTTCAAGGTGCTCAAGGATAACGGCGTCAATTACATCCGCGTGCGCATCTGGAATGATCCTTACGACGCCAATGGCAACGGCTATGGCGGCGGCAACAACGATATTGACAAGGCGGTGCTGATTGGTCAGCGCGCGACAAAATACGGCATGAAGCTGCTGGTCAATTTCCATTATTCTGATTTCTGGGCCGATCCCAGCAAGCAGATGGCGCCCAAGGCCTGGGCGGGTATGGAAATTGAAGAAAAGACGCAGGCGGTGTATGAATACACCCGCGAAAGCCTCATCAAGCTGCGTGACGCGGGCGTGGACGTCGGCATGGTGCAGGTGGGCAATGAAACCAATAATCTGATGTGCGGAGAGCGCATCTGGTTTAATATTCAGTATCTGATGCAGGCGGGCGCAAAGGCCACGCGCGAAATTTTCCCCGAAGCGCTGGTGGCGCTGCATTTTGCCAATCCTGAGAAGGCAGGCAGCTATGCCACCTATGCCAAGAAGATGGACTATTATCAGGTGGATTACGATGTGTTCGCATCCTCCTATTATCCCTACTGGCACGGGTCGCTGGAAAATCTGGCGGCAGTGCTGGATGAAATTGCTGTCACCTATGGCAAAAAAGTGATGGTCATGGAAACCTCCTATGCCTATACGGCGGAGGATACCGACTTTAACGGCAATACCATCGGCGACGGCGGCGCGATTGTGAAAAATTATCCCTTCACCGTGCAGGGGCAGGCCAATAATGTGCGCGATATTACCGATACCATCGTCAATCATGTGACCAACGGCATTGGCGTGGTGTACTGGGAAGGCACATGGATCAGCGTGGGCGGCAAGAGCTGGGAGGAAAACAGCGCCCTGTGGGAAAAGCATGGCTCGGGCTGGGCGTCCAGCTATGCAGCGCAGTATGACCCCAATGACGCGGGCCGTTATTACGGCGGCAATGCTGTGGATAATCAGGCCATGTTTGATCAGTTTGGTCATCCGCTGGAATCGCTCAAGGTATTTAGGCTGATGCGGGCGGGCAATGAAATTGCCCTGCGGGCGGATGCGCTGGAGGACGTGCAGATCATCTGCGACCTCAACGGCACGCTGCAGCTGCCGGATACGGTCAACGCCGTCATGAATGATGACAGCAAGCAGGAAATTCCCGTCGTCTGGCATTTATCTGAGGAAGACAAACAGGATATGTACGCAGGCGGCGTGAATCAGTATGTGATCACCGGCACGGCGGGCGGCATGGAGGCGCACTGCTATGTGTCGATGGTGGAATACAATTTCCTGCAGGATTACAGCTTTGAGGAAAATTCTTCGGCCTGGGTGTTTACCGATCTGACCCAGGCGGATGAATTGTATATTGAAGATAAAAAGACCGACTCGCTGACGGGCACAAAGCACGCGCATTTCTGGAGCGCCAAGCAAAACAGCGTGGAATTTACCCTCGAGCAGCAGGTGGAGGAGCTGCCGGAGGGGAAATTCAAATTCACCATTTCCATCATGGGCGGCGATGCGGGAAATACTGACATTTACGCTTATGTGAAGGTGAACGGCGAAATTGTTGCCAAAGCGCCGCTGAAGATCACCTCCTACGGCAACTGGGATACTGCGGCGACGGATGCATTTGCGCATCATGCCGGGGAAGCGGTGACGGTGGGCATTTACGTCAAGTGCCAGGGCGCGGGCAACGGCGCCTGGGGAAAAATTGACGATGCGCTGCTCAATTCTGTGAAATAATATGGATTGGAAAAGAATCCCGGGTGAAAAAACACCCGGGATTTTGGTGTTTTATGTGCGAAATGCGTCAAATCTGGACAAAATATATTGACAAAAGTACAAAAGAAATATACAATATAAAAACAACGCTGGTTACGGTGTTATTTTTATGTGTTCAAAGGCGCAAGCCTTCGAATAAAAGCTTTGAACCGTTTTGTTCAAAGAATAATTTAGAAAGGATGTATATCGTATGAAAAAGTTCCTTGCCGTCCTTCTGTCTGCGATCATGGTTCTGTCCATGGCCGTTACCGCCAACGCTTCCAGCCTGGCCGGCACCTATGACATCACCGTCTGGGTTGCCGCTGAAATCGTTGACCTGACCAAGCAGCAGATCGATAACTACAACAAGACCAACGAGCATGGTATCGTGTTCAACGCTACCGTTGAAGCCGTTTCCGAAGCTGATGCCGGCACCAACATGGTGACCGACGTTGAAGCCGGCGGCGACCTGTACTGCTTCGCGCAGGACCAGTTCGCTCGTCTGGTGCAGGCTGGCGCTCTGGCCAAGCTGGGCGTTAATGCCGGCAAGACCGTTGCCGAAGCCAACGCTGCTGGCGTTGTTGCCGCTGCTACCTCCGGCGACACCCTGTATGCTTACCCCATGACCGCTGACAACGGCTACTTCATGTACTATGACAAGAGCGTTGTTGCCGAAGATCACATTGACTCCATGGAAGCCATCATCGCTGACTGCGAGGCCGCCCAGAAGTACTTCGCCTTCGAAATGAACACCTCTGCCTGGTACAATGCTTCCTTCTTCTTCGCCACCGGTTGCACCTCCAACTGGACCACTGACGACGAAGGCAAGTTCGTTTCTGTCCGTGATACCTTCAACAGCCCCGAAGGCCTGATCGCTGTCAAGGGCATGAAGAAGCTGGTGGATTCTCCCTTCCATCTAAGCTCCTCCGCCGCTGACTCCTTCGCCTCCAACGCTGCCGTCCTCGTGACCGGTATGTGGGCTTACTCCGATATCGAAAAGATCCTGGGCGACAACATGGGCGTGACCGATCTGCCCTCCTTCGAAGTGGATGGCACTTCCTATCACCTGGGCTCCTTCAACGGCTGCAAGCTGATGGGCGTGAAGCCCCAGGTTGATCCCGTGAGAGCCGCCGCTCTGCATCAGCTGGCTCAGTACCTGACCGGCGAGCAGTGCCAGATGGAGCGCTTCGCCGAGCGCGCCTGGGGCCCCTCCAACCTGAATGCTCAGGCTTCTGACGCCGTTCAGGCCAACCCCGGTCTGGTTGCCCTCAATACCCAGTCTCCCTACTCTGTGCCTCAGGGCCAGATCCACGGCTCCTGGTGGGATATCGCCAAGGTTATCTCCGATGACGTTAAGGCTGCCACCGACGAAGCTGGCCTGCAGGCTGCTCTGGACAACTACTACAACAAGATCGACGCTCTGTTCGCTCTGGACACCTCCGCTCTGCTGTTCGTTGGTGCCTGGAATGGCTGGAACAACGCTGATGCCGAACCCACCTACTACTTCCAGGGCGCCAGCCTGACCCTGGATGTTCCCGAAAGCGACTACATGGGCGGCCGTATCGTGAACCCCGGCGACTGGGGCACCGATAAGGGCTTTGCTCAGGTTGTTGTTGGCAAGGAACTGGTGAAGGATCTGGGTGCCGACAACCCCGATAACAACATCGTGTTCGTCGAGCCCGGCAACTACACCATCACCCTGACTGGTAGTGACATCACCATCGTGAAGAACTAATGCCCCTTGCTCAAAGCCTGTGAAAAACAGCGCCAAATGAGTATGGGATAATGCTTCACACATTTGGCCGGAGCCAATTTCGATTGGTTCCGGCCATTTCCATAAAGAACGGAGAGCGGGCATGAAAAAATACAGCGATCTTGAATACCTGAAGTTATCCAAGGGGAAAAAGCGCTTGTACAAGCTGCAGAGCTTCTTCTGCGCGATTCCTCAGAAAATCCTGGCCCTTTTCCTGGGTCTGTGGAATATCATCAAGGGCTGCTGCCTGAAGGTGCGCGACGAGGCGCTTGATATTTATTCCACGTTTGTTCATGGCGACTGGAAGACGAAGGTTTCCTTTCTGGTGATGGGCTTTGGCTGCCTTGCGCGCGGCCAGATCCTGCGCGGCCTTCTCTTCCTGCTGTTTGAAGTTGTCTTTATCGGCTATATGTTCATCGCCGGCGGCTACTGGCTGAGCATGCTGCCGAGCCTGGGCAAAGTGGGCCCCAGCGAAGAGTATAACGTTATTTTTGATACGTACGTAACCACCTATAATGACAACTCCTTCAAGATCCTGTTGTATGGCGTGCTGACGATTTTCTTCATCATCGCCTTTGTGTATACCTGGCGACTGAATGTAAAGCAGAACAAACTGGCCGAGCAGATTCTCTCCTCCGGCAAAAAGCTGCGCAGCGGCAAGGATGATCTCAAGTCCCTGGTGGACGATCAGTTCCATAAGACGCTGCTGTCGCTGCCCCTGATTGGTATTCTTGTGTTCACGGTGCTTCCCATCGTGTTCATGATCCTGGTGGCTTTCACCAACTACGACGGCACCCATGACGGTTATTACAACAACCTGTTCACCTGGGTGGGCCTAACGAACTTCAACACCATGCTTTCCTGGACGGCAAATACGGGCGCAGGTACGCAGTCCTATGCCGCCACCTTCGGCGAGGTGCTTTCCTGGACGCTGATGTGGGCGTTCTTTGCCACCTTCAGCAACTATTTCCTGGGCATGTTTGTGGCCATGGCCATCAACAAAAAAGGCATCAAGCTGAAGAAACTCTGGCGCACCATTCTGGTGCTTACCATCGCCATTCCCCAGTTCATTTCTCTTCTGTATGTGTCCAAGATGTTTGCGAAAAACGGCATCATCAACGGCTTCCTGATGAGCATGGGCTGGATAGATGAGGCGCTGCCCTTCTGGGATAAGGCCAGCTGGGCGCGCATTACGGTCATTATTATCAACATCTGGATCGGTATCCCGCATCTGATGCTGATTGCGACCGGCATCCTGATGAATATTCCGCAGGATCTCTACGAATCCGCCCGCATCGACGGCGCCAACGCCTGGCAGCAGTATTCCAAGATCACCCTGCCTTACATGCTGTTTGTAACCGGTCCCTATCTTCTGACCAGCTTTACGGGCAACATGAATAACTTTAACGTCATTTACCTGTTGACCGGCGGTGCGCCGACCAACCCGGCAGCCTCGTCCGCAGCCGGCACGGTGGGCTATACAGACCTGCTGATCACATGGCTGTTTAAGATCACCACGGGCGCTGAATCGCAGTATTACCTGGCCTCGGTTGTTGGTATTCTGGTGTTCGTCGTCGTGTCGCTGATCTCTCTGGTGGTTTACAACGTGCTGCCGTCCATTAAGAATGAGGAGGATTTCCAGTGATGACTCAGAATGAAATGAATCAGAAAACCTCCGGTCCGGTCAAGCAGCATATGGGCCTGCGCGCTTCGCGCATGCTGAGCAACTCGGCCATTTATGTGCTGCTGATCGCTATCAGCATCATCTGGCTGATTCCTTTTGTCTGCATTGTGCTGCAGTCCTTCCGTGTGGAATCCACCTGGCAGGTGGGCTATGTCATCCCGCAGCAGTGGGGCCTTGACAACTACCGCAACCTGTTCAATACGGACTTCCCGCGCTGGTATGTCAATACCTTCATCTCCGCGCTGGCGACCGCCGTGCTGCAGACGATCATCGTGCTGTGCATGAGCTACACCCTCTCCCGCTTCCGCTTCAAGATGCGTAAGCCTCTGATGCGCTTCATGCTCATTCTGGGTATGTTCCCCGGCATGCTGACGATGATCATCCTCTACCGCGTACTCAAGGACCTGGGCCTGACGCAGCAAAACTCCGTTCCCGGCCTGATCCTGGTATATGTCGCCTCCTCCGGTATGGGCTACTATGTATCCAAGGGCTTCTTTGATACCATTCCGAAATCTCTGGATGAGGCGGCTCGTGTGGACGGCGCCACGCGCTTCCAGGTACTCAAGAAGATCATCCTGCCGCTTTCCAAGCCCATCGTTATCTACACCATTCTGACTGCCTTTATGGCGCCTTGGGGCGACTTCGTGTTTGCACGCTATATCGCCTTTGGCTCCTCTGCCGGCAGCAACGTAGCCGTCGGCCTGTACAACTGGCTGAACAAGGACCAGATTGCCAAGTACTACACCACGTTCTGCGCGGGCGGCGTGATGGTTGCCATCCCCGTAACGGTGCTGTTCATGTGCCTGCAGAAGTATTACGTGGAAGGCGTAACGGGCGGCGCGGTCAAGGGCTAATCCCCGGCGCTGCATGATAAAGATGGACGATTGAAAAGGAGATACAGAATATGGCAAGCGTAAAATTGACGGACGTCAAAAAAGTATATGACAACAAAGTCACTGCCGTACACGATTTCAACCTGGAAATCGCGGATAAGGAATTCGTCGTGTTCGTCGGCCCCTCCGGCTGCGGTAAGTCCACCACCCTGCGCATGATCGCGGGCCTGGAAGACATCTCCGGCGGCACGGTGGAAATCGACGGCGTGGTCGTCAACGACCTGCAGCCCAAGGACCGCGATATCGCCATGGTTTTCCAGAACTATGCGCTGTATCCGCACATGACGGTGTATGATAACATCGCCTTCTCCCTGCGTCTGAAGAAAATGCCCGAGGACGAAGTGTATGAGCGCGTAACCAACGCTGCGGAAATCCTGGGCATCACCGAGTATCTGACCCGCAAGCCCCGCGCCCTGTCCGGCGGCCAGCGTCAGCGCGTGGCCATCGGCCGCGCCATGGTGCGCAATTCCAAGGTGTTCCTGATGGACGAACCGCTCTCCAACTTGGATGCGAAGCTGCGCAACCAGATGCGCGCGGAGATCATCCTGCTGCGCCAGAAGCTGAACACCACCTTCGTGTATGTTACCCATGACCAGACTGAGGCCATGACGCTGGGCGATCGTATCGTCATCATGCGCGACGGCATCATCGAGCAGGTTGGCACGCCTACTGAAGTATTCGAAATGCCGCACAATCTCTTCGTGGCGGAATTCATCGGCGCGCCCAAGATGAACCTGATGGAAACCAAGCTGGTCAAGGAAGGCGACAAGTACTTCGTCACGCCCTTTGGCGCCAAGATCGAAGTGAACGGCGCCAAGGCGGAAGAGCTCAAGGGCGTAAAGGCTGAAAGCCAGGAGATCATCCTGGGCGTGCGTCCTGAGCATATCGTGCTGGCGAACGAGCCCGGCGAGCATGCCATTCCCTGCAAGCTGGAAGTTAACGAAATGATGGGCAGCGAGCTGCACCTGCATGTGTATACCGAGGATGAAACGCGCCTGATCGTGCGCATTCCCACCATCAACCTCACGATGGAAGAGCGCAAGGAGCTGGTATACGGCAAGCAGCTGTACATCACCTTCGAGGGCAAGGTCATGCACTTCTTCAAGAAGGATGGCCTCAACCTGATTTACGGCTGATAAAATGTAAAATAGGACACGCTTCATACGGGGCGTGTCCTTTTTTCATACTTGCACAAATGGATAATTTTGCTATAATGAAGAAAAACATGGACGGAGGAATCGTCATGAAGGTATACGGTTCGGAAATCTGCGGCGATTGCCGGGAGTTTAAGGCTTTGATGGCGCAGCGGGGCTTTACGGTGGATTATGTAGATATTACCGAAAGCGTTGCCAATCTGCGCGCTTTTCTGCAGCTGCGCGATCAGAAAGCGGTATTTGCCGAAGTGAAGGCGCGCGGCGGCATCGGTATTCCGGCTTTTGTGAAGGACGACGGTGAAGTAACGCTTGATCTCAATACCGCGCTTTTCTGGATTGGCCAGGCGCCGGTGGAAGAGAACGAAGGCTGTGAATTTTGCAAATAAGGAGAGAGGACATATGTTTAATCAGGAACAGATCGCTTTGGCGAAAAAAGCAGTTGAGCGCGTGACGGGCATTGCGCTGCCCTTTGACGTACAGGTGACGCACAGCGATGTGCCGGGAATTTATGTCAAGTGGCAGGGCAATCAGGCGGAGATCCGCGCGGATCAGGTTAATTCTCTGGCGCGCGGCTACTTTATGCTCTCCCGTGCGGTGAAGGAAAATAAGCCCGAGGGCGAAATCAACCAGCAGCGCCATTTCGGTTCCTGCGGCACGATGGTGGATATGTCGCGCAATGCCGTGATGAAGGTGGAGCGCGTAAAATATCATATCGATCAGCTGGCGGCGCTTGGTATGAACATGATCATGCTTTATACCGAGGATACCTTCACGGTGCCGGAGTATCCCGCCTTTGGCTATCTGCGCGGCGCGTATACGATGGAAGAAATGAAGGAAATTGACGACTACGCTGCCTCCCTGGGCGTGGAAGTGGTGCCCTGCATTCAGACGCTGGCGCATCTGGCGCAGTTCCTGCAGTGGACCTGCACGAGCGAAATTTCAGAATCGCAGGATATTCTCTTCATTGACGAGCCTGCGACCTATGATTTTATCGAGGCGGAAATCCGGGCGATTTCCAGCTGTGTGCGTACCAAGCGTATCCATATCGGCATGGATGAGGCGCACGGCGTAGGCTTGGGCAAGTACTATGCCAAGCACGGCCCGACGGACCGCTTTGAGCTGCTCAACCGTCACCTGTGCCGCGTGGTGGACATCTGCAAAAAGTATGAGCTTAAGCCCATTATGTGGAGCGATATGTTCTTCCGCCTGGGCTCCAAGACCAATGCCTACTGCGATAAGGAAGCTGTCATTCCGCAGAGCGTGATTGATAAAATGCCTGATGTGGCGCTGTGCTATTGGGATTATTATCATATGGATCCCGACATTTATGATTTCATGCTCACGCGCCATAAGCAGATGTGCGGCGAAACGGTGTTTGCAGGCGGCGTGTGGACGTGGTCGGGCTTCCTGCCGCAGGTCAAGCGCACGGAAGAATCGATGAGCGTGGGTCTGAAGGTTTGTGCGCAGCATCAGGTGGATACCGTGCTTGCCACCATGTGGGGCGATGACGGTGCGGAAACCAATACGCTGCTGGCCGCCTCTATGCTGCCGATCTTCTCCGAAGCCTGCTGGCAGGGACCGGATGCTGCGCGTGAGGACGTGATCAAGGCGGGTGAATGCCTGACGGGCGTGCCGCGCAAGGTATTTGAAGCCTGGGGCGATTTCTACCCCAGCGGACAGGATTCCCGTCCCGGCAAGCAGCTGATCTGGTGCGACCCGATGTATCCGCTGCTGAACATTGCTCAGTACGATAGCTTCGAGCAGATCATCGATCGCAGCCAGCGCGCCATTGAAACGATGAAGGGCTGCGATACGCTGGAATGCCGCTATGCGACGCTGCTGTTCAGCATCTGTGTGCAGAAGGCGGAGTGGATGCGTGATTTCCGCAACAAGTATATGGAAAATGACCGCGCATGGCTGCAGGCGGCGGACGAAAAGATCGACGCGATGGTGGAAAACTATGCGAAGCTGCGCGATGCGCATCGTGCCTTGTGGGAGCGCGACAACAAGCGCTTTGGCTGGGAAGTGCTCTCGCTGCGCTACGGCGGCGTGATGGAAAGACTGCGTGATGCGCAGGATGAGATCAAGCGTTATCTGAATGGCGAAATTGCCTGCATCGAAGAACTGCATGCTGAGCCCAAGGGCTTTGTGAAGCGGTCGCACAATATGTATGGCCGTTTCTCCACCCCGGCGCGTGACTATTGGCAGCTGCTGTAAGAATGAAATAACAAAAGGGCTCTTGAGAAAATCAAGAGCCCTTTTTATGTTTGGATGCGAAGATATATCGCTTATATTGCGCCGCCGAAACGGCAGTCAGGGGGAGTGCGTGTGTTTATATTTTGTGGGAGATACGCCGTATTTTTGCTTGAAAGCGCGGCTTAAATGAAATTCATCATAAAAGGCAAAGGTGGCGGCGATTTCAGAGAGCTTGACGTCCGGCTCTACGCGCAGCTGGGCGGCGACCATTTCCAGCTTGAGGTTGGTTTGGTATTTGGAAAAGGACAGCCCTGTGGCGCGGATCATGGAGCTGTCGATGGTTTTGGTGCTGACGTGGAAGCGATCGGCCATTTCCTGCGTGGTAAAGCGCTTATGCGGCGCAGCGTGTACAAGCTGGATGATTTCCTGCGCCATGAGGTTGTCCGGCGGGCAGGCGCTTTCTGTTACATCCAGCAGCTCCAGCAGAAGCTGATGCACCAGCGTACACAGGCGCTCCTGCTTGTGCGTCTGCTCGCTCCAGTAGGTGGAGACGATCTTTTCGAATAAATGCCGTACCTGCGCATAGCCGCGCACATGCAGCTGCGCCGGCAGTGTCAGCGCATTGCTGGCGGCAAGATCGCCTTCTTCGCAGGAAATGTGAATACACATCGTGCGTGTGCCGGGGGCGCAGGGAAGGCGCGTATAGTGATGGTGCCCGGCAGACAGCAGCAGCACGTCATCCTTTTGCAGGTGATAATCAGTCTCGTTTTCTGTGATGGTCCATTTTCCTTCGCACAGATAAATAAAATCATGATATTGCAGCGTGCGATTGAGATACAGCGGCTCAGTAGGTTTTTCGTAGTAATGGTTGTTGGCGGCAATCACCTGATGCGCAGCGGAAAGATTAAAACTGATGGACATAAATTTCTTCCTTTTTATCCATGCGATTGAAGCTTTTTTACATGGACATTTTAGCGGATATAGTATATCATAGAGGCCATACAAAGCGCAATACGCTGCGTGCGGATGGTAGATGCGCAAAATGCGCGCATGGAGAAATATGCATGCGGAATAATGAAAAAATGAAGGAAGTAACGGCGATGGAATGCAAGAAGATCGTGTTTACTGAAATCAACAAAGCGGAACTGCTGACAGAAACCGTGCGGGAAATGGAAGAAAATGACGTGCTGGTGGATACCTTTGTTACGACCATCAGCAGCGGTACAGAGCGCGCCAATATTACGGGCGATCCTTTTGTGACCATTGCCTCGGCCGTTCCGACCGTCAACTTCCCAAGAACGGCGGGCTACAGCGCAGCGGGCGTCGTCATGGCTGTGGGCGAGAATGTCAAAAGCGTCAAAGTGGGCGACCGCGTGGCGCTGTCCTGGAGCAAGCACACCAATCTGCAGGTGCTCAATGAGAAAAACGTGCATCTGATTGAAAGCGATAAGGTTTCGTATGCGGCTGCGGCGCTGACGCATATTGCCACCTTCCCCATGGCGGCGATCCGCAAGTGCCGTCTGGAGATGGGCGAAAGCGCCATGGTGATGGGCCTTGGCATTCTGGGATTGCTTGCTGTCCAGCTTTTGCGTGCGGCGGGCGCTGTGCCGGTAATTGCGGTGGATCCCAATCCTGACCGCCGCCAGAAAGCGCTTCAGCTGGGCGCGGATTATGCCTTTGATCCTTTTGCGGCGGATTTTGTCGAGATGGTGAAAAATGCCTCGCACGGCGGCGTGAATGTGGCCATTGAGGTGACGGGCAACGGCCCGGCGCTCAATCAGGCGCTGGATTGCATGGCCAAGCTTGGCCGTGTGGCGCTGCTGGGCTGCACGAGGCAATCGGATTTTACGGTGGACTATTATCATAAGGTGCACGGCCCTGGCATTTCGCTCATCGGCGCGCATACCAATGCCCGGCCAAATGCGGAATCCTCTGCCGGCTACTGGACGGATCATGACGATGCAATGGCTGTTTTGCGTCTGTGCGGGGCGGGACGGATTGACCTTGACGCGATGATTGAAGAGACTCATGCGCCAGAGGAAGTGCCGGAGATCTTCCAGCGCCTGATTCATGAAAAATCTTTTCCTGTGGTGCAATTTGACTGGACAAGGATGAAAAAGGAGGGCTAAACATGAAAACTGTTCTGATTACCGGCGGCGCGTCGGGCATCGGCCTGCTTTGCGGCCAGTGCTATGCCAAAGAGGGCGAAAATGTAGTCCTCGTGGACATCAATCAGGAGGCGCTGGATGCGCGCGTGGCAGAGATCAAGGAATACCACGAAAATGTGCTGGGTATTTGCATTGATATCCGCAATTACGAGAGCGTGAAGGCTGCCTGCAAGCAGACCTTTGACACCTTCGGCTCCATCGATATTCTGATCAACTGTGCGGGCGGCGCGGAAGTGCGCATCATGAATGCTAAGGGTAAGTTCCACGAAATTCCCATCGAAGTGTATGACTTTGGCATTGATGTGAACCTCAAGGGCGCGATGTACTTTGACCACGCGGCCATGCACTACATGGCGCAGCAGATGAGCGGCGTGATCATTCATCTGGGCTCCATCACGGGCGAGGAAGGCAGCAGCAATAACATTGCCTATGCCGCTTCCAAGAGCGCGCTGATGAACGGCATGACCAAGGCAATTGCCAAGGCGGGCGCGGAATACAACGTGCGCTGCTGCTATGTGGCGCCCGGGCCTGTGATGACGCGCCCGGCCATGGCAAATATGAAAACGCTGATGGGCCGCGCCGCCGAAACGCAGGAGATCGTTGACCTGATCATGTACCTGGCCAGCGACAAGGCCTCCTTCATTACCGGCAGCGGCATCCTGGCTGACTGCGGCCGCAATGTGATGGATAGAAAGTGATCCGGAGGTCCTGGTAAAAAGGAGAGGCCTTATGACTGAACAGCAGCAAATATTATTAAATAAAGTGGAAAAACAAACAGAGATGATTTTGAAGGCAGAACGCTGGCTTTGGGCTCATCCTCAAACGGGTTTTACTGAATGGCAGGCCCATCAATATCTTGTGGAAAGATTTGAGGAGCTTGGATATCAGCTTGTTTCAGCGGGTAATATTCCCGGTTTTTATACGGATGTGGATACAGGAAAACCTGGCCCTAAATGTTGCTTTATGGCAGAAATGGACGCTCTGGATATACCGGGACACCCGGAAGCTGTAGAAGGAATTGCGCATCTATGTGGTCACCATGGCCAGTGTGCAGCGTTGCTGGGACTTGCTGCAGCATTAAAAGAGCCCGGTGTGCTGGAAGGACTGTCCGGTTCTATTCGTTTGATGCTGGTTCCTGCTGAAGAACTGACGCAGATTGGCTTCAGGGAGGAAATGAGGGAAAAGGGTATTATCAAATACTTTGGCGGAAAGACCGAATTCATGGCAAGAGGCTATTTTGATGATGTAGACATGTCTTTAATGGTGCATCAGGGCGGAGGAACCAGCACTGTGTTTGATGCTTGGCATGGTTGCAACGGCTGTATCAGCAAGAAGTTTATCTACAAAGGAAAAACGGCTCATGCCGGTGCAAATCCACAGAATGGCATCAACGCGCAGTATGCAGCCATGCTTGGCATGCAGGCGTGTAACGATCTGCGGGAGACCTTTCGCGACAATGATCATATTCGTTTTCATCCAGTTTCTCGCGGAGGAAATGGTGCTGTAAATAATATTCCGGATGAAATCCAATTAGAAAGTTACGTGAGGGGAAAGACGCTACAGGCCATCAAGCGTGAAAACAGAAAAATCAATCGCGCTTTGACAGGCGCAGCTCTGGCAATGGGCGCGCGCGTTGAACTGCACGACCGGCCAGGCTATGCGCCAACCAACCTTGATACGAATTTTCTGAAACTGGCAGAAAAATGCTGCGTTGATATGGTCGGAGCTGAAAAGGTAAAGTTCAAGTACGGTAGCTGGGCATACGGATCAACGGACTTTGGGGATGTTGCCAGCGTGATGCCCTGCGCTTTATTCAATGTGTGCGGCGGTTTTACCGGATCTGCGCACGCTGTCGATTATCGGGTTACAGATCCATATCGCTTGTGCGTTGATGCCGCAAAAATTCAGTTGCTGGTGATTGAAACGCTCCTGAAAGAGGATGCTTTAGCTGCAAAAGAAATAATCGCACAATTTGTTCCCGAATTTTCTTCGATTCAGGAATGCTTGGAATCTACTGATGAGATTTTCCTGGATAAGGAAGCTGTAGTTTATGATGATGAAGGACGCGCTACGGTCGAATTCTTTTGAGTGCCAATTGCGGCGAGAAGTCTTCGGACTAAATATCCGGAAAGCTTGCACTATACTTGCCCGCTGATGAATGGCATGAACAAGGCCATTGCCAAGGCAAATGCGGAACACAGCACGCGCTGCTGTTATGCGGCGCCTGAGCCTGTGATGGCAAACCATAATGTAATGGATAGAAAGTGAGGAACAAAAAATGAGCTTTAAGGGAAAAACGGTATTGATTACCGGCGCTTCCGTGGGCATTGGCCGCGCGACGGCGCGTGAATTTGCCAAGCGCAATGCGGATGTTGTGCTGCTGGATATGGATATGGAAGGCCTGGAAAAACTCAAGCAGGAGCTGAGCGCCTATCCTGTGCACGTTGAGATTTACGAATGCGACGTGTCCGACGAGCAGCGCGTGAACGAAGTGTGCGCAGACGCGATCAATCGCATGGGCAAAATCGATATTCTGGTGAATAACGCGGGTATCTGGCGTCAGTTCTGCCTGTTTGAAGAAAGCAACAGTGCCGACTGGCGCAGAAAGATCGATGTAAATATCCTGGGCACGCTGTATCCCACCCGCGCGCTGATCAACCCCATGCTGGAGCGCGGCTGGGGACGCATCATCAATATTGCGTCCGTGGCCGGCGTGTACGGCAATGCCAAGATGGCGGACTATTCCATGACCAAGGGCGCGGTCATTGCCTTTACTACGGCGCTGGCCAAGGAAGTGACCGAGCGCGGCGTGCTGGTCAATGCCGTATCGCCTGGCAGCGTCAGCCACGGCGACAGCACGGAGCCCTCGGCCCTGTCCTTCATGGGCAGAACGGGCTCACATCAGGAAAATGCCAATCTGATCTGCTTCCTTGCCAGCGATGAGGCCAGCTATATTTCCGGCCAGAACATCCAGATTGACGGCTGCCGCAAAAAGATGTAAACGGAAGGAGTGCTGTGATGATGAATCCTACATTTTTGAATCCTCCCCGCCCGCTGATCACCTGCATGATCCAGGCGACCAACCCGACGGATGCCATTGCAGCTATCCGCAACGCTGCCTTTGACGGCTGCGATGCCTACGGCTTGCAGGTGTGCAAGCTGGAGGACCAGTATCAGACAGAAGAAACGCTGCGCAAAATTATGAAGCCCATGGGCGCAAAGCCTTGCTATGCGACTTATTACCGTCACGGCAGCAATTTGGACAAAACGGATGATGAAATCGCCGAAGGCCTGCTGTTTATCCAGAAGTGCGGCGGTAACCTCATTGACGTGATGGGCGATCTGTTCTGCCGCGATCCGCTGGAACTGACGATGGACGAGGAAGCTATTAAAAAGCAGATGGCGCTGATTGATACCATTCACGCGCGCGGCGGCGAGGTGCTCATGTCCTCGCATACGTATAAGTTTTTGCCTGCGGAAGAAGTGCTGCGCATCGCCAAAGAGCAGGAAAGACGCGGCGCGGATATCTGCAAGATCGTGACGGGCGCAACCACGGAGGAAGAAGAGCTTGAAAACCTGCGCATCACCACGCTTTTGCGCAAGGAGCTTAAAAAGCCCTTCCTGTTCCTGTCTGCCGGCCGCAGTAAGCTGCACCGCACCATCGGACCGATGCTGGGCTGCTGTATGTGGCTGACCGTTCCGCAGCACGATGCGCTGTCTACCAAGAGCCAGCCCGTGTGCCGCGCCATCCGCGCCATTGCGGATAACTTTGATTACCTGCCGGAAAGGGAATAAAATGAAAGCTGTATTGATTCAAAAAGATAAATCTCTTGTCTGGGCGGATGTGCCCAATCCCGTGATGGGCGCGGCGGATGCGCTGGTGAAGATCGAATATGCGGCGCTGAACCGTGCCGATCTTTTGCAGCGCGAGGGCAATTATCCGCCGCCTCCCGGCTGCCCCGACTGGATGGGTCTGGAGATTTCGGGTACCATCGTGGACCTGGGCGAGGAAGCGAAGGAAAAGTCTGATTACAAAGTGGGCGACAAGGTCTGCGCCCTGCTTGGCGGCGGCGGATACGCCGAGTACGCCAACATCCGCTACGATATGCTGATGCCCGTGCCGGAAAACTGCACCATGGCGGAGGCTGCTGCCCTGCCCGAAGCGTATGCCACGGCGTATCTGAATCTCTTTATGGAGGGCAACATCAAGCCCGGCAATACCCTGCTCATGCACGCCGGCGCCAGCGGACTGGCCTCTGTCATTATCCCCATGGCGAAGGCTTTTGGCATCCGTGTGATCACGACGGTCATTTCCGACGAAAAGAAAGAAGCGATTCAGCATCTTGGCGCAGATGTAGTAGTCAACACGAAGAAGGAAGACATCACCGAGATTCTGAAGGCCGAACTCGAAGCCGGTCATCCCGTGGATGTGGCCATTGACTGTCTGGGCGGCGAGATCATGGGCAAGTGCCTGCATTTCCTCGCGCACGGCGCGCGCTGGATCATGATTGCCACGCTGGCTGGTGACCTGACGCAAATCGATATGCGCAATATTTATGTGCGCAACGTCCGCATCATCGGCAGCACGCTGCGCTCCCGCAAGCCCGAGGTCAAGGCGCAGATTCTTTTCAGCCTTGTGAAGGACATCTGGCCCAAGGTGGCGGATGGCAGCGTGAAGCCGACCATTTACAAGATTCTGCCTATCACCGAGGCTGAGGAAGCGCATGCCATCCTTTATCGCGGCGAAAACGTGGGCAAGGTGGTGCTCAAGGTTTGATGCGCTTGTTTGAACGGGAAGCGGCGGGGATATACCGGCTGCGCGTGCCGTTTGAAAACCTGACGACGAGCGTTTTTCTTCTTGTGACGCCGGAAGGTCCGGTGCTGTATGATTGCGCAACCACGAGCGAGGATGTGGAAACAGTGATCCTTCCGGCGCTGGCAGAGCGCAGGATTGCGCCGCAGGATTTGCGCGCAGTGGTTCTCAGCCATGCGCATGCTGATCATAACGGCGGTCTGGCGGCGCTGCGGGAGCATGCGCCCGATGTGCCGGTGATCACAGCGCACACTGCGGCGGAGGCCGAAGTGCTGTTTGGCTGCTTGCAGGCGCTGCACTTGCCGGGGCATACGGCGGATTGCCTGGGCGTATATGATCTGCGTACAGGTACGCTCCTTACGGCGGATGCGCTGCAATTGATGGGCGTTGCCCGCTTTGGCTGCTCGCTGGCGGCGCCGGAGGATTATGTGCAGACGATTGAAAAGATTCGTCGTCTCGCGCCGGACAGAATATTGCCTGCGCACGCTTATGTGCCCTACGGTGATCGGGCGGAGGGCACGGCGGAGATTACGCGATATTTGGACGGATGCCTTGACGTGCTTGCGGAAATCAAGGCGTTTGTCGCGGAGCATCAGCATTGGGCGGCAGAGGAAATCACCGAGGCTTTCCGCGCGCAGCATCCGCACTGGCCGCAGCTGCCCAAATCAACCGTAAAAAGTATGCAGAAAGACAAATAAAAGCAATAAAAATCGAAGGGAAGCCAGATGCTTTCCTTCGATTTTTTATGATGATTATTTTCCCGGCTTGCCATGCGTTCGTTTCCATTCGCTGGGGGAGAGGCCGAATTCATTGAGGAAATGCCTGTTGAAAGAGGAGAGACTGTTGTATCCGACAGCGAAGGCTACATCTGCGATGGGGGAATCGCCTGACAGCAGAATGGTGGCGCGCTTCATGCGCAGATGGTGGATATATTGCATGGGCGCCATGCCGGTGAAGGCAATCAGATCGCGCTGCAGGGTGGATTTGCTGAGCTTGCTTGCGCTTATCAGCTGTTCCACGGTGATATCTTCCGTATAGTGCTGATTGATATATACCAGTACATGGCTTAGGCGATCCAGCAGACGCTCGTGGTTTTCACGGTTCATCTTGAGCGGATTTTCGGTCGGCGTCATATAGCGGCTGTGCCGGGCGAGAAGCGCCATGGTCAATCCGCGCATGACGGTCAGATAGTCATTTTTCAGCTCGGCGGCTTCATGGAGGATGGATACGACAAGCTCATAAAGAATGGGATCGTCAGACGGGCGGAGGACGGGCGGAAAATCATACAGATGCGGAGACATGGCCTTGAGCGTGCCTACCTGCATCAGGTTTGTATCGGTAAAAAGCTGTTTGAGGTTGATGTAGCTGAAATGCCACAGGCAGTGGTCGGGATTATCTGCCTGCTGATAATTGCCGGAGGATTGGCGGGAAATGGATTCCGGAGGGGGCAACGGCTGGGCGGATTCTGTATTTCCCTGATGAACAGCCTGCGCAATATGAATCTGTCCGCCGTAAATGATGGAGCAGCAGGGCGCGCTGAAGGGGATGACGTCGCCATCAACATAAAACAGGCCGCTGCCTTTGACACAATATCCCAATTCCAAAAAATCGTGATAATGCAGCGCTTCCGGCTCTTCAAACAGATAATAATCATCCAGATATCCTTCCGGGATAAAAGGATGTTCTTTTGTGAGCTTTCTTGGATCAAAATCGACAAACAATGACTCAAATTGCACAGTCTCACCGCCGTTTTGCGTAGATAATCTTTTTTCCATTATATACAATATATATTAGAAATGTCAACGGCACACTTACACCTTTGAGGCGTTGTTCGGGAGGTATAAAGATGAAGCTGATGCAGACACGACGTGAGTTTTTGAAAATGGCAGGCAAGGGCCTGGCTGGCGGCCTGGCGGTTGCGGCAGCTCCTGTTTTGGTGACCGGTGCGCAGGCGGCTGCTGCCAATATGGCTACGGCCGGCATTGTGCGCGGCAAGGTGACGGATACCAACAGCTGCATGATGCCCGCAGTGATTCTGGTAGAAGCGGCGGATGGTACGGCCTACCGTGCGTTTACCAATGCGATGGGCGGCTACGCAATCAGCCTGGAGCCTGGCGAGTACACCCTTACCTTCTCCAAGGGCCATGAATATGAGATGGTGACCCGCACCATCGAGGTGGAAAGCCTCAAGACCTATTATCTGCAGGATGTGCGCCTGCAGCCGCTGTATGATTCTTACGCCAAGGGCTGGATCGCCGGCGACTGCCATCAGCACACCTTCTATTCCGACGGCGTGGATCCGGTGGAAGACGTAATGATCGGCAATGCAGCCAATGGCTTGTATTTTGGCTTCCTCACCGACCACAACACCTCCCGCGGCGTGCCGGAATACAACGGCGCGTGCATGTTCCCCGTGCGCACGGAGACTGATCAGGTGCGCTATTTCAAGGGCATGGACGGCGTGGAGGTTACCTCTGAATTTGGTCATTACAATGCGCTGGGCAGCGGCCTGACACTGGAAACGTATGATCTCAAATTCACGGAGGCGGAGCGCAATTCGCCTGAGAAGATGCAGATCGTGCGCGAGAAGATCAAGTATATCGCCGACTGCATCACCCGCGTGGGCAGCGTGGCCCAGATGAACCATCCCTATTCGACGACCACCATGGGCATGGCCAACTGGATTGACGCCAATGACTACGAAGTCTTTGACATGTATGACACGATGGAACTGTGGAACGGTTATTTCTGTCCGCCGGACGGCGCGCTGTTTGATACGCAGAATTCCATGAACCAGAATTACTCCGCCAAGCTGCTGTGGTACGGCCTGCTCAATGCCATGAAGGACGGTCATGCATTCCATGCCATCACCGGCGGTACGGATAACCATGATGTGTCCGGCGCGGCTTCTGCCAAGGCGCGCGCCAAGATTGTGGAAAACCCGGCCGATCTGCAGTCCTACTACGACACCTGGGTTGCCTCTGCCAAATACAACGGCATGCCTGCCACCTATACCTACTTCGGCGATAAGGAGCTGACCATGGAAAATGCCATGGCGGCTGTCAAGGCCGGTCATTCCTTTGTCACCAGCGGTCCCATCGCGCTGTGCGATATCAAGGGCAAGATCTACGGTGAAAAGGTAGAGGCTGCTGCTGGGGAAGAGCTGACGCTCAATTGCGACATCTGGAACCGCGACGGGCTGAAGGAAGTGCGCATTGTCGTTAACGGCGAAATTGTGCAGAAGATCCCCTGCACGGGCGATACCTTCAAAGAAGCAGTTTCCCTTAAGCGCGACTGGACGGCCTGCGACTGGGTTGTTGTCGAAGTGCTTTGCGAAAACTGCTGCCAGTATGCTATCACGAACCCGATCATCATCGCCTGATGATGCTTGGCATATACAACCAACGACAAGAAAGGAAGTAACACCATGAAGAAGTTCTTTGCGCTGCTGCTGTCCCTGATGCTGTGCCTGAGCTGCACTGCTTTCGCTACTGAGACCATCGACATGTCTGCGCCCACCTTTGAGGTTGGCGAGGATGAGACCGAATACACCGTCGAGGGCGCTTCCGGCTGGAATACCGTGAACGCTTTCGTCAAGATCACCGCGGGCGAAGATGTGCTGTTCAACGGCACTGTTACCCTCACCAGCGATAATCTGACTGTTGCTGAATTCACTCAGGCTGCCATCTACGAAGTGGGCTGCGGCCAGGAAGGCCTGGAAGCGGGCTTTGTCACTTCTATTGGTGAGTACGTTTCCGGCACCGACGCCGATGGCAACTATGTGTACTGGGCCAATTCTGTCAACGGCAAGTATGTGCCCCATACCTGCAGCGACATGAAGGTGCTGGAAGGCGACTACATTACCTGGGATTTCATCGCCTACAATGCCGACGCCGGCTTTGATACCACCACTGTGCTGCCCTGCGGCTATGCCGCTCCCTTCGAAGTGGGCGAGGACGAGACTGAGTACGCCGTGGAAGGCGCTTCCGGCTGGAACGTGGCCAACATCAACCTGAAGATCACCGCGGGCGAAGATGTGCTGTTCAACGGCGTTGTGACCCTGACCAGCGATACCCTGACCGTTGCTGAAGCCACCATGGCGGCTGTGTATGAAGTGGGCTGCGGCCAGGAAGGCCTGGAAGCCGGCTTTGTTACCTCCATCGGCGATTATGTTGCCGGCACTGACGCCAACGGCAACTATGTCTACTGGGCCAACACCATCAACGGCAAGTACGTTCCCTTCTCCTGCGATCAGTTCCGTCTGCTGGACGGCGACTATGTGCAGTGGGATTTCGTGACCTACGTAGCCGAGTAATTGATCATCAGCGGCGCAGGCTGGCATGTTGTCTGCCTGCGCCGCTTTCTTATCATCAATCAATGAGGTAATCAACATGAAAATGTTCAACCGTATGCTTGCTTTGCTGCTTTGCGTTCTGCTGCTGCCCCTGACGGCATCCGCTGCGACCGTTGAAGATCTCAACGACGGTGTGACCCGCATTGCGCTGCTGATCTCCGGCGATCTGGGCGACATGTCCTTCTGGGACAGCGCCAATGCCGGCCTGCTCAAGTTTGCCGAAGATCACCCCGAGGTGGTTGTCGATATCATCGAAATGGGTTCTTCCGATACCTCCAAGTATGAATCCACCCTCACCAAGACCTGCAATGCGGCGTATGACCTGATCATCGTCGGTTCTACCGATATGCGCGAGCCTCTGCAGCGCGCTGCCAAGAAAAAGAAGTATGCCGACCGCCGCTTCATCATCTTTGACACCGAAATCAAGGACGGCAAGGCTGCCGACTATACCTCTGTGCATTCCATCATGTTTAACCAGAACGAAGGCGGTTATCTGGCTGGTACTGTGGCGGGCCTGATGAGCCTGGAAAAGGGCGCGGCTGCCACGGCCTTCATCGGCGGCACCAAGAACGATATCATCAATGACTTTGGTTACGGTTTCATGCAGGGCGTGCGTGACGTCAACGCTGCCAAGGGCGCCAATGTTGGCGCGTACAATGCTTACATTGGCGATTTCACCAACAGCCCCAAGGGCTCCTCTCTGGCCACCTCTTTCTATGAGAGCGGCGTGGAAGTGCTCTTTGCTGCCGCTTCCCAGGCGGGCCTTGGCTGCATCGACAGCGCCAAGAACAACGGTAAGCTGATCATCGGCGTTGACTCTGACCAGCATGCCTATTATGCCGAGAGCGACCCGGAAAAAGCTTCGCACATCGTCACCTCCGTGCTCAAGCGCGTGGATCTGGCGCTGTATAACTGCTGCGAAAAGTTCCTCAACGGCACGCTGACCTACGGCGACCTGGAAGTGCTGGGCGTAAAGGACGGCATGATCGGCCTGGTGGAAAATGATAACTATGTTGCGACTGTGTCCGAAGAAACCCGCGCGTACGTAACTGGCGTGGCCCAGCAGATTGCTGACGGTACGCTGGTTGTGGAATCCGGCCTCAAGCGCTATACCAAGCAGGAAGCGCTCAATACCCTGTTTGATTCTCTCGATCCCACCAAATAAAAAATCAATCAAGGAGCGCAATCATGAGTGAACTCCTTTGCATGAAAGGAATCACCAAGCGCTATGGAAACGGCGTCCTTGCCAACGAGGACGCCTCTTTCTCCCTGCGCGAAGGTGAAATCCATGCGATTGCCGGCGAAAACGGCGCGGGCAAATCCACCCTGATGAAGATTCTTTTCGGCGCTGAGCAGCCCACCGAAGGCACAATTTCGCTGCGCGGCAAGCCGGTAAAAATCTCTTCGCCCAGAGTGGCTACTGAACTTGGCATCGGTATGGTCTATCAGCATTTTATGCTGGTGGACGAGCTGCCGGTATATCTCAATGTGTTCCTGGGTGTTGAAAAACGCAAGGGCCTTTTGCTTGACAAGCAGGCGATGATCGATGCAACCCGCGCGCTGTGCGAAAAGTACGATATGCCGGTGGATCCGACGGCTCTGTGCGGCGATCTGCCTGTGGGCCTTCGCCAGAAGGTGGAAATCCTCAAAGTCCTTGCCCGCGAGGCAAAGATCATCATCCTGGATGAGCCGACAGCGGTGCTCACCCCGCAGGAAACGGAGCAGTTGTTCCATCAGCTGCGCATCCTGCGCGATAACAAGCACACCATCGTGATCATCACGCACAAGCTGAAGGAAATGAAGGAGCTGTGCGACCGCATCACCATCATGCGTCAGGGCAAGACCGTGGGCGTGGTGGATGTATGCGATGTGGATGAGCAGAAGCTGTCTGAGCTGATGGTGGGCAGCACTGTTCGCCTGAAGGTGGAAAAGGCGCCCGTGCGGGCGGGCGAGGTTGTAGCCGAAATGAAAAAGGTGACCGTGCCCGGCAGCGGCAAGCCCAAGCTGGACAGCGTGAGCTTTGTTGCCCGCGCGGGCGAGATCCTTTGCCTTGCCGGCGTGGAAGGCAACGGTCAGCAGCAGGCCATCGAGTGCCTGACGGGCCAGATTGCCTATTCCGGCAGCGTGCAGGTGCTGGGCGAGGAAATCCTTGGCAAGAGCATCCGCAAGATCCGTGATCTGGGCATGGCGCACATCCCCGAAGACCGCATGACCATGGGCACCGATCAGCGTGCAAGCCTGCATGAAAATCTGATTTCGGTGGACTTTGACCGCAACACGCGTCTGGGCTTCCTGAAAAGCAAGCATCTCAAGGCGCGCTCTGAAAAGCAGCTGAAGGATTTCCTGGTCAAGGGCGAGCGTCAGACGCCTATTTCCATGCTGTCGGGCGGCAATATGCAAAAGGTTGTTGTTGCCCGCGAACTGTCCCAGCAGCCCAGGCTTGTGATTGCCAATCAGCCTACCCGCGGCGTGGACGTGGGGGCGATTGCCTTTATCCACGAAAAGTTGGTCGAATTGCGTGATCAGGGCTGCGGCATTATTCTGGTATCGGCGGACATGAGCGAGGTTTTCTCTCTGGCGGATCGTATCATTGTGTTCCATGAGGGAAAGATTGCAGCTGAAATTACCGATGTAGAAAACACCACCGAGCAGCAGCTGGGTCGCTACATGCTGGGTGTTGAAAGAATGGAGGCAGCGCAGTGAAAAAGAATATGATCAAAAGCCTGTGCTCGCTTCTTTTCAGGCTCGCGCTGGCGGTGGCCGTTGCGGCCATCGTACTGGCGGGCGCCTGCATCCTGATGGATGGCGATCTGCAGGAGGTCATGACGGCCTTCTTCCTGGGCCCCATCGAGGATGAATATGCCATCGCGGAAATCCTGCGCGAAATGGTGCCGCTGATCTTTACCGGCGTTGCCGTATCGCTGATGGTGCGCTGCGGGCAGTTTAATATGTTTGTAGAGGGCGCGTTCTTTGGCGGCGCTTTCCTGGCGGGCGTACTGGCGCCCGTGCTGGGCGAGCATTTCCTGCTGACGCCCATAATCGCCATCCTGGCGGCGGCTGTTGTCATGGGCGCGGTGGGGTACATCCCTGCCAAGATGAAATCCTCCCTGGGCGTGAATGAATTCGTTTCCAGCCTGATGCTTAACTATATTGTTTACTGGGTGGTTATGTATCTTATTCACGGCGTGGCAGCCGATCCGGATTACCCCAACGCGACGATGTATCTGGAGGATGCGATGCGTCTGCCGCTGCTCAATGAGGATACGGAGCTTTCCTCCAATCTGATCATTGCGCTGCTGGTGGCGGTCGGAAGCGGATTGTTCCTCTTTAAAACCAAGTGGGGCTATGCGCTGCGCATGACGGGCGACAATGCCAACTTTGCTGTGTATTCCGGCATCCGCGCCAAGCGCTATGTGACCGCTTCGCAGGTGATCGGCGCGTCTCTTGCGGGCATGGGCGGCGCTTCCTTCCTGCTGGGCAATTACTATCGCTTCCAGTGGGCCAGCCTGCCCAACTACGGCTTTGACGGCTTCGTTATTGCCTCTATCGCCGGCAACAATCCCTATGCGGTGCCGCTGGCGGCGCTGTTCCTGGGCTATCTGCGCGTAGGCGCGCTGCAGGTCAGCCGTCTGGGCGATATCCCCAACGAAGTGATTTACGTCATTCAGGCGATTATCATCATCCTCTTTGGCGCGCAGTTTGTGCTTAGCCGCAAGAAGAAGGGAGGTAAAAAGCATGCTTGATTGGATCTTTTCCGAATCCTTCCTGATGAATGTGATCGCCTATGCCATTCCGATTGTCTTTGCGGCGTATGCCTCCCTCATTTCCAATAAGGCGGGCATTTCTGCCATCAACATTGAAGGCGCGATGAGCATTGCGGCCGTTACCGGCGCGCTGGTCAGCCACTATGCCAATTCCTGGGTGATCGGCCTGACGGCGGCTGTAATCGCCGGCATCCTGATGATGATGCTCCTGGCGCTTGCGGCGCTCAAGCTCAGGGCGGATAACTTCCTGAGCGGCATTGCGCTCAACACCTTTGCGACCGGCGCGTGCCTGCTGATTGTCAAGGTGGTGCTGGATGGCCGTACGGACTCTTCCACTGCGCCCAGCGTAAAGGTGCCCAATGTGGACATTCCTCTGCTGAGCGATATTCCTGTGATCGGCAAGGCCATTTTCGGGCAGAACCTGCTGTTCTTTATTGCGCTGATTGTGCTGGGGCTGCTGATTCTGCTGATCAACCGCACCCGCCTGGGCGTGCAGATCAGAACGGCGGGCTATCATCCCGAAGCGGGCGAATCTGTGGGCGTGAGCATTCGCCGTACGCGCACGATCGCGCTGATCATCTGCGGCGCGATGGCGGGCCTTGGCGGCGCGTATCTGAGCATGGCGAACCTTGGCTACTTCTCCGCCGGCATGGTGTCCGGCCGCGGCTTTATCGGCATCGCGGCAGAGGCCATGGGCGCGGGTATGCCGGTGAAAACCACGCTCTTTGCGCTGCTGTTCGGCGCGGTGGATTATTTCGCCGTGGGCGGACAGACCGTTCTGTCCTTCCCGTATGAATTGCTCAATACCCTGCCCTATCTGATGACGCTGCTGGCGCTGACGATTTATGCTGCGGCGCACAACAAAAAGAAAGGCTGATATACCAATGGCGAAGAAAGCTTGGCAAATTGAATATGAAACGATGCAAAACTCCATCCCTGTAGTGCTTAAGCAAGAGGAACAGGGCTGGAATTATGCCGAAACCCTGGAAATGGTGGAAGATGCTGCAGTCGCCATGAAGTGGCACAGCAATGTTCCCGGTTCGCATGCGGAGGAGCATGTGATTATCGGCGCCATGCAGGATATGGAAAACATGGGCTATGATGTAACTGCCGCCGAAGCCATGATTGAAGAAGGCCAGAAGTACCTGGCGGAGGGCAATAAGTCTGCGCTGGCCGGTCATACGGCGCGCGTATGGCACGTGATGATGAACTCGCCCAAGATTCCCGATCATCCCTACTGGAAGTATACCATCTATGAATCCTTCGAGCAGTATGCCGCGGCTGTCAAGTTCCCCACCTATGAATATGACATGCACAGCGAGGATTTCCTGCGCCGCACGCATCTGGGCTGGCAGGGACAGATTGTGGCCGGCGCCATCGGCACGGCGGTTGAAGGCTATGTGACTAAGAACATCCGCAAGGTGTTTGGCGAAATCTATGATTATCCCCGCACGCCCAACACCTTCAACGATGACATCACCTATGAGCTGGCGCTGCTCAAGGCGGTTGAAAAGCATGGCAAGGCCATTACTTCTGCCGATATTGCCGAGCAGTGGGTGGCGCTGGTGCCCATGGGCTGGTCCGCGGAGGAAATTGCGCTGGCCAACCTGAAGCTGGGTGTGTTCCCGCCCATGAGCGGCTATATGAACAATCCCTACCGCGAGTGGATCGGCGCGCAGATGCGCGGCGTGATCTGCGGTCAGCTTTTCCCGGGCAAGCCTTATGAGGCGGCGCGTCTGGCCTGGATGGATGGTCAGGTTTCGCATCATAACAACGGTATTCTGGGCGAAGTGTTCAACGCGGTGATGGCTTCTCTTTCCTATGTGGAAACGGATATGCGCAAGATCACCAAGATGGCGATTGACATGATTCCTGCCGACAGCGAGTATTATTCTGTGGTCAAGTTTGCCTGGGATGAATGCCTCAAGCATAATGACTGGGAGAGTGCCTGGAAGGTATGCGAAAAGAAATACGAGCATTACAACTGGATTCATGCTTATCCCAATGCGGCGGCTGAGGTTGTGGCGATGTATTTCGGCAACGGCGACTTTGACGCGACGATGCATATCATCGCCATGTGCGGCTGGGATGTGGACTGCAATGCTGCGCAGATTGCGACTGTGATTGCGGCGGCCAACAATGTGGAACTGAATGAAAAGTGGACTGCGCCCATCGGCGACAAGCTGGATACCTACATGCGCGATATCAAGAAGCTGAGCATTTATGAGCTGAGCCAGCAGACCTGTGCGCTGGCGCGCGTGCTGAACGCTTGAGGTGAATGCCATGAAAATGGTTGTTTTTGGCTCGCTGAACATCGATAAGACGTATTCCATGGAGGAATTTGTTTGCCCCGGACAGACGGTTTCGGCGCTGAAAATGGAAGAGTTTTGCGGCGGCAAGGGCTTTAATCAGGCAATTGCGCTGCGCCGTGCCGGCAATGAAGTGTATTTCGCCGGCGCTGTCGGCCAGGACGGCGGCATGCTGCTGGAGAAGCTGAAGGAAAACGGCATCGACAGCGCGCATGTGAAGGTTACCTCCGGCGCGACGGGCCACGCGATCATTCAGGTGGATCGGCAGGGGCAGAACTGCATCATCATTCTGGCGGGCGCCAATGGCGAAATCACCGAAGATGATGTGGAGCAGACGCTTGCACATTTTGCTGCGGGCGATCTGATTGTGCTGCAGAATGAGATTTCCTGTGTGCCCTATATCCTGCGCCGCGCGCATGAAAAGGGCATGATCGTCGCGTTTAATCCCTCTCCGTATAACGAAAAGATTGCTGCGTGCGATCTGGGCTGTGTGGATTATCTGCTGGTCAATGAAACGGAAGGCGCGGGCATGTCCGGAAAAACGCAGGTGGAGGATATGCTCAAAGCCCTGCAGGAAAAATATCCTGCGCTGAATATTGTGCTGACGCTGGGCGGCGACGGCGCTGTATATCAGCCCAAGGGCGGCGCAGAGCGCTGCTTCCGTCAAGCCAACAAGGTGAAGGCTGTGGATACTACGGCGGCAGGAGATACCTTCACGGGCTTTTTCCTGTCTGAAATTCTTCGCCACGGCAATGCGGATAAGGCGCTTGAAGTGGCCACCGCTGCGGCCGGCATCGCCGTTACCCGCAAAGGCGCTGAGCCTTCGATTCCGCTGCTTTCTGAGGTTGAAAGCCATTAAAGCAGGCTATCGCGGTCAATTTAAAAAGCAGAGTGTTTTGAGACACTCTGCTTTTTTTATGAAATTTCGGCGTGGTTGCGGCCTTCAGCCAAGTCAATCCGTATTATTTTTTGCTTAGGCAGTTGCATTGGGCAAGGGCGTCGCCGATGGTTTTTTCGTAGGCTTCATGGCCATATTTGTCCACCTCGCCCTTGTCCTTGGGTCCGTGGGTAAGGCAGCCGGCGCCGCCGATGCAGCCGCCAAGGCAAGCCATGCCCTCGATGAAGTTTTCCTTGAGGACGCCTTTTTGCTTTTTGAGCAGCGCCAGGCGACATTCTTCAATACCGTCGCAAATGGCAGGATTGACTGCAAAGTCAATCTCCTGCTCCTTGAGCGATTGCGCTACGGCCTCGCTCAGACCGCCGCTGCGGGCAAAAATGCGGCCGAAGAAGCTGGCGTTGTCCATCACGCCCTCAGGCAGCTGTTTCAAATCCAGATCGCGCGAGTCGATCCACGCCTGCAGTTCTTCAAAGGTCAGCACGCAATCCACATGCTCCTTGACGGTCTCGCGCTGCGCTTCGGCTTTTTTCGCGGTGCAGGGGCCGATGAAAACGACCTTGGCGGTGGGATCGGTCTGCTTGATAAAGCGTCCCAGCTCCGCCATGGGGGACAGATTGTGGCTGATGTGCTCTTTGAGTTTGGGGAAGGTTTTTTCGATGTAGGAAACAAAAGCAGGGCAGCAGCTGGAGGTGAGGAAGCCCTTTTCGGCCAGCTCCTGTGCTTCTTTGTAGGCGACCATATCTGCGCCCAGCGCGGCTTCCACCACGCTGTAAAAGCCCAGCTCCTTGAGGGCTGTGATCACCTGCCCTACCTTCACATGAACAAACTGGCTGGAGACGGAAGGGGCAACCACGGCGTATACGCGGTAATTGCGGTTGTGATCGCTTTCACGGATGATTTTGATGGCGTTGAGCAGGAAGCTCTTATCCTGAATGGCGCCGAAGGGGCACTGATACACGCAGGCGCCGCAAGCGGTACACTTGCTGTCATCGATGGAGGCGACATGGTTTTCGCCCTGGCTGATGGCCTTTACCTTGCAGGCGCGCTCGCAGGGACGCACATGGCTCTGGATGGCGCTGTACGGGCAGACGGAAGCGCACTTGCCGCAGTTGACGCACTTATCCGGATTGATGTGCGCGTGATGGTTTTCATCAAAGGTGATCGCATCGCGCGGGCAGGCGGAGGAACAGCGGTGCGCGATGCAGCCGCGGCAGTCCGGGCCTACACGATAGCCGCTGACAGGGCATTCATCACAGGCGATGCCGATGACTTCGATGACGTTTTTATTGCTTTTATCGCCGCCCATGGCCATTTTGACGCGCTCGGCGACAATGGCGCGTTCTTTATAAATGCAGCAGCGCAGATCACTCTTGGGGCCGGGGGAGATCAGCTTTGGGATATCCAGATAGCAATCCTGCAGCGTGCCTTCGTAATCATGGCGGGCGACTTCGCGCAGCACCATGTATTTCAGCTTTTGAACGTAAGTATCAAACAAATGCATAGAAAGTACCTTCTTTAGTAGTAAGTAAGCGTAATATGCTTGCCCATTTTTTCAAGACAGTGAGCCAGATTGGTGATCAGCTGCTGCTTGATGGCAAAATTGATGGGCAGATTAGGATTTTGATGTGCGGGATTGATGGCGCGGCCTACGAAGAAATGCACGTCGGTCGCTTTTTCGAATAATTCCCGTGCAATCAGACTGGCGCCGTCCTTTTGCATTTGCCAAACATTGCTTAAATGCGCCTGATCCAGATAATCCTGTGCGTAGGTGAGCACGCGCGCCAGCGTGATTACGCCCTCAGTGGTGAGATCCACGCCCTTAATGTGGCAGATGGGCGGCACTTCGGGATCAAAATATTCCAGAGAAGCTTCAATGGGCGCGTTCAGATAACGTGATACCACCTGGCTGGTGGTACCGCCGCAAACAATGCGCGAGCCCTCTGACTGGAAAAATTGCTCCATCAGGCGCAGATCGTCCGCTTTGTTTTCAGGCGGGCCGACCAGCAGATTGACTGCATGACGGTTGCATACGCGCGCTACGGCGATGGTGGTATCATCGCCGGGGCGGCCGCCGTACAGACGATTGCATTCATCACTGATGAGGCTGGCGATCGATTTGGCGCTGCTGTCGGGCAGGTAGTTTCCGATGGCAAAATCGGCGATGGAATCGCGTGTCCAGCCGAAATTCATTGTCATGCCAACGCCCGCCCATTCCGCGCCGTCGCTCATGGCGATGAAAACATCATCTGCTTCGATGGGGAAGGTGCTTTCCCAGATGGTTTTGCCGCTGATTACGCGCGTGGTGCGGGGATATTCAAACAATTCGCCGTGCCGCAGCACGATGGTGGCAGGATTATCAAACTGAATGATGTGCGCCGTCTGATTCTTCAGAATTCGCAGGATGGTGAAGGTGGAATACGCCACCTGCCGGACACTGCACACAGGCAGCGTGGCGGCGATGGTAGATACGCACTCCTCCAGCGGGATGCCGCCGGAAATCATGGTGCACAGAATTTTACTGGTGAGGGTGGAGAGGATGTTTGCCTTTACGCCGCTGCCGAGCCCATCGGCCAGCACGAGCGTTAAATCCTCTGTGCCGCCGCCGGAGATTTCTACTTTATCGCCGCACAGCGTTTCACCCACATGATTGAGGCTGATATAGCCCGTTTCAATCCACAGGTTATTCATGGGCCATTGCGTCCTTAAGGCGCGTGAGGGCGATCTGCGTTTCGGCCGTAGTTTCGCCCAGCAGCGATGCGATCTCCTGCACGATACGCATCTGTTTTTCGATCACTTTATCGGCGATTTCGACCGTCTGCTGTTTCATTTCAGCCCCCTGCATACGCAGGTTTTCCTGCTCGGTAATATCGCGGATCAGCGCGATGACCACATGGTAGTGACGGTCGTAGAGGATGGTTTCATCCACATACAGGCTGTATTCATCCAGATAATGCTTGGTGGTTTTGGAATACAGCGCAGCGTTGACCAGATGCTGATAGGGCGAGGGATCAAGAATGCCTACGACGTGCTTATGCAGAATATCCTCAGCCTTTTGCAGCTTAAACATTTTGATTGCCGAGGGATTGATCTGCTGCACGATCAGGCTTTCATCCATGACGATAACAGCCGCCGGCGTGTTATTGATGATGGTGTCGGAGAAGCTTTCAGCTTTTTCCTTCAGGAAGGGCAGGCACATTTCGATTTTTGCCTTGCCTTCCAGAATGGCAATGGCCTTGTCACGGCAGGTAGGATAGCCGCAGGAACCGCAATTGAGTTCTTTTTCAGGGCTTGTTTTGCCCATTTTGAAAAGCATATCCTGAATGGCGTCGCTGCCGAATTGCTGCTTGTGGCCGCCGGTGAAGGCATATTGCGTGCGGATTTTGGGTGTGTGTTCAATTACAAAAGGCGTTTCGCCGCTGCCGGAGAAGGTATCTACGCGCAGCGCACCTTTGAGGCGGCGCTCGGCGTGGTCACGGATGCAGGGGCCATTGACGCAGCTGCCCTCGCATGCGCTCATTTCGATGAACACCTTGCCATATTCATTGTTCTCAAGCTCTTCAAACACGCCGCGGCAGTTATCAATGCCATCGATGGCGATGCGGCGGTAGCCTTCCACCTTGGCGGTGGCTTTGAGAATGCCGCCTGTGGCTGGATACAGACGAGCGGCTGCGCCTTCGCTCATGGGATCCACATGCGCATAGGGCAATTCGATGCCGCATTCGGCAAACCAGTCGGCCAGCTCGTCGAAGGTGAGCACGGCGTCCACATAGGGGCTCTTATCGCCTTCCAGCTTTTTGGCAATGCACGGGCCGATAAAAACCGTGAAGGCGTCGGGCTGCTGCTCCTTGATCAGCTTGCAATGTGCCTCCATGGGGGTAAGCACCTTGGCAAGATAAGGCAGCATGGTGGGATAGTATTTCTGAATCAGGCGGTTGATGGAAGGACAGCAGGAGGAAATGAGCACCTGCGTTTTGCCCTCGCGCATGATGGCTGCATATGCTTCGCTGACCAGCTGCGCGCCGATGGCGGTTTCCTGTACTTCGGCAAAGCCGAGCTTTTTCAACGCATCGGCGATCACATCCAGCGAGCGGATGCGGAAATTGGCGATAAAAGAGGGGGCCAGGCTGCACACCACGCGCTTGCCCTGATGAATGGCAGCGCGTACGAGATGCGCATCAGCACGCACCTGCTTGGCCTTTTGCGGGCAGGTTACATAGCAGCGGCCGCAGAGGATGCACTCGTTGTGCACAATCTCTGCCGTGTCGTTGGCAAAGGTAATCGCCTTGACCGAGCAATTACGCACGCACTTGTAACAGTCGGCGCAGTTGCTTTTGTTCAGGCTCAGAATGTCTTGCATAATGGCGCTCCTTTCCTGCTGTTACAGGCGCGGCAGGACGGTGTTTTCAAAAAATTCTTGGGTGGTTTCGGGGGAAAGCGAAAAGGTTTCGCCATCTACCGTCACGCACACGCCATGCTGGCAGTTTCCCATGCAGAACTGTCCGGCCAATTCAATCTGGCTCTCCAGCTTGCGCTCGGCAATGAAGCGCTGCAGCTGCTCAACAATCTGCCGGGAACCTTTCAAGTGACAGCTGGAACCAATGCAGATAGTAATTTTCATAAAAAATCTCCTTTACAAGAAAAATCGATAATCTATGCGCGAATACTATAAGAATATAACATATTTTGACAGTGATTACAATGGGAAAAGTATACTTAAAATAACCGCCAGTGTGGCTGGCGGTTTTCTTTGCGGTTATGGCAGTTTGAAAAAGTGAGCAACGGGATAAAGCCATCAATACCGCAGCGACAGGGTGCTGGCGCTGCGAATGTTTACAGTCCCAGTTTTTCTTTCAGCTCCGTAAGCCACAGGGCGACATAAGAGGCAAAGCCGTGGCAGCAGCTGGCGCGGGGCGTATCATACTCCCAAAGGGAGCCGGTTTTTTCGGCCATGAAGCCAAAATAATCGCGGATATCCTTGAGCACCTGTGTATATTCGCCCATTTCCATCAGAATCATCATGCGCATATAATTGCCGATAAAGGCGTTGGCAAAGGGCACATTCGGGTAATCATTTTTGATTTTGCGGTGCGCGCCAAAGCCATTGAGCACGATATTCTTGAGTTCGGGATAGCTTTCGCCGTCGGCCACGTGGAAGAAGAAGGCATAATACTGGCAGACTTCGGTGGTATTGGCGGTCTGCACCAGTTCGCCGTCCTTGCGCACGGAATTATCCACAAAGAACTGGCCGTTGAAACCGTATTTACGCACCGTCTGGCGCAGGGCATAGGCCTTATCGATCATGGCCTGGTCGCCGTAAAGACGGCCTGCAGCTTCCAGCGCGCCGCTGTAGAGCATGTTGGAGGGGTAATTTACGCCGCAGACCAGATCTGTATCATTGGCGCGCGACCATTCGACAAAGACCCAGCCGGGCAGATTTTCCAGCAGGCCCATTTCATTTTCATAGGGCTTCAGGGCGTTCAAGATGCCGTAGACCAGATTCTTGAGCTGGGAGGTGAGTTCGCTGGAGCCATTGCGCAGCAGTTTATATTCGGCAATCTCGATGATCAGCCACAGATTCCAGTTGATAATCCAGTTGCGGTCGGGCATGAAATCGCTGCTGCCCGGATAGAGCATCGGCACGATGCCCGGCAGGCAGTCTTCGGGCAGGTAATAGCCGGTGTTGCGGGCATAGTTTTCAAGGAAATTGGTTTCAACCGTGTTGCTGCCAGTCAGGGCATATTCACAGCGGCCGGTCCAGAAAGAATCGCACAGCCAGCCGGCGCGCTCACGCGAGGGGCAATCCATATAGATGTCTGTGGCATTCTGGCGGTAGGTGTTGGTAGCAGCGTCGTAGATCATCTGCAGATAGGAATCGGCAAAGGTTTCTTTGAGGGTTTCCACGCCGCCCTGTTCAAGCATATAGAGCTTTTTCAGGCTGATTTCGCCCTTGGTAACACAAACCTTGATGTATTTATAGCAATAGGGCTCGAATGTGAGCAGTTTGTGCGTGCCTGCGGGCAGCGTGTATTTCACCGCGTCCAGGCAGTTGCTGCGGCGGGGCGTGATATCGCCGTCAATGAGCAATTCATCAAAGATCAGATAGATCTCCGCATCGCACGGCGCTTCGACATGCAGGCCGATTAGGCCTGAGCGGCAGGCGTCCAGCGCAAACAGCCTTGCAGTGCCGGCGGCGAGAGCGCCTTCTTTAGCGGGGCGCGGGTCGACGGTTTCGATGTCCCATGCTTCTTTAAACAGACAACATTCCTTGTGATCAAAATCCGCGCCGAGGTCATGGTTCAGAAAGCGGATTTTATTATTGAAAGGAGAGCCGCCGTTGGACAGTTCGCCAAGGTGCGGAATTTCACTGCGCTGGACGATGGTGAAATCCTTCAGCGCGGCGGATTCGATCACGGCGTTAGAGAAGGGCGCAACGCGGCGGGGGAGATAGATCGGATCGGGGAGAACTTCCGTTTCCAGCAGCGGGCCGCAGGTGCGGTTAAAGTCATACACCTCGGTGAATACGCGCTGGCGGGCCTGCTTGTCCGTCCAGCGGAGCCGGGGCGCATATTCGCGGGCAGAGATTTCGTCCCGGCCCGTGGCGAACAGGACATTGCCGGCGGCATCCAGCACCTCCAGATTGAGGAAGGAGGGATACAGGGTGTACTGGAAGCAGCAGGTATTATAGCCCGCGACCAGCACTTTCAGGGCTTTTTTGCCCTCAACACACCATTCATCCACGCGGAAATGGCCGTCGCCTGCGCGGGCGGGACCGTAGGCAATGAAATCATCATCAGCGAAAAGCTGATAAGCAGTGGAGGCGGTCATGCGCACGGCGTATGCTGCGGCGGGAAGCGCGATATTGAATTCCAGATGCAGGTTGATTTCTCTGGAGCGGCCCTTGGCCCAGATAGGGCGTGAAGATGTAAACATGATCGTTTTCTCCTCGGTATATACAGTTTGTTTTACGAACAGAACGAGAATCAATACTGATAGTTTATTATACTCTCATTTCCTGTGGAAGCAATAGCCCTGAGGCAGGACGGCAAATCGGGCGGTGTGGCAAAATGCCACGCCGCCCGATACTCTAATGAGTGTCAGAATAGCTGGTAGAAGATTAGTTCATCTTGGCCATATACTTGTCGTAGGCTTCCTGATACATCTTAATGCCTTCTTCGATGTTCATGCTCTTCATGGTCTTGACGTAGTCTTCCCATTCGGTTTCGATGTTGCGAACGCCGGTGACAAAGTCAGCTACGCTGGCCTTGTAGTAGTTTTCGCAATCGGGCAGGAAGAAGGACATCTCTTCATTTTCTTCAACAGTCCAGGTAACATCAGGCCACAGCATGGTGCAGCAGTCGGTCAGGGGCATACGGAACAGATCGGTATCCAGGCTGGCTTCGATTTCGTTCGCCTGCTTGGCCCACATGTCGGATTCGAACCATACGGGATGCGCGGCGGGATACTGAACGCCGCCCTGGATGGTTTCAGAGGAGCGCAGCTGGGTAACGGTGCGGTCATCTTTGATGATCCAGTCCCAACGGGTCTTTTCTTCGTTGATCCACTGCCAGGTTTCGCCTTCAACACCCATCCAGGTCATGATGGTGCCTTCTTCGGAGTAGAGATAGTCAACCATCTTCAGAGCAGCGATAGGATCTTCACAGTTCTTGGTGATGACGAAGGTGTGGCCGTCAGCGGAGGAACGGGCATTGGAATAAGCGTTGCCGTTGGCGTCGGGGAATACGGGCAGGCCAATGTAGTCCCAGTGCAGTTCATTACCAACTTCGACGAAGGCGCCAGACACGAGCATGCAGCCCATTCTGTTAGCGTGACCTTTGGCCGCATAGGTGGGTTTATCCTGAACGAAGGATTCGTGATCCAGCAGGCCTTCATCATAGAGCTTCTTGCAGAAGATGAGCGCTTCCTTCATATTGTCCGCGATGTAGGAGTTCTGTACTTCACTGGTGCCGGGATATACGAACATACCGTAGGGATTGCGAGGATATACGCCGAAAGATTCCATCACGTAGTTCAGATACTTCACGCCTCTGACAGACAGCGGGATTTCATCGTTCGGGTCACCGTTGCCGTTGGCGTCCTTTTCCTTGAAGGCAACGAGGCAATTGTAGAATTCTTCAACCGTGGTGGGAACAGCCAAGTCCAGGTTATCCAGCCACTTCTTGTTGATGATCATGTGAGCGGTCTCAACGAAGGTGCAGATCTGGGGCAGAGACCAGATGTGGCCTTCATCATCGGTGATGGACACACGGATGGTGGGGTCTCTTTCCATCAGGGCGCAGAAGTTGGGCGCATATTCTTCCAGAAGGGGAGCGAGGTCTACCAGCTGACCGGCGCCGGCGAGGGAGATAACTTCATCATCGGTCAGAGCGGCGCGGATGAACAGGTCGGGAAGATTCTCGGCACCCTGCGCCAGACGCAGCGCGCGCTTTTCTTCAATACCTTCGTTGGTAATGCATTCCCATTCCAGGTTGACGCCGGTGATTTTTTCCAGCGCCTGGAAGGAGAGGTTATCTTCGAGGGTATCATGCGTGGTATTAGGCTGCAGGATGCCCCATACGGTGAAGGTATGGGTCGGCGCTTCTGCAATGGCTGCAACGGACAGCAGCATGCTGAGGCACAGGAACATGGAGATGAGTTTCTTCATTTGGGTTTACCTCCTTTAATTTATATCATCAGCCCTTCACTGAGCCGATCATAACGCCTTTTACAAAGTATTTCTGGATGAAGGGATACAATATCATCATAGGCACGCTGGCGACGATGATTACGCCGTATTTGATCAGATTGGCTACCTGGCCCTGCTCAGCAATGGTGGAAGCGTCAATATCCGCGCCTTCCATGTTGTTTTGCAGCAGGATCTGACGAAGGAACAGCTGAAGCGGGTATTTGTTCTGATCGCGCAGGTAGATCATGGGGCCAAAATAGCTGTTCCACAGGCTGGAGGCTACATACAGTGCGATGACGGCGATAACAGCCTTGGAAAGCGGCAAAACGATGTACCAGAACGCTTTGAAATTCGTTGCGCCGTCAATGGCGGCGGCTTCCGTAAGCTCTGTGGGCAGGCCCTGATAGAACGTGCGCACGATGATGACGTGCTGCGCGGTGATGGCGCTTGGCAGCACAACCGCCCAGATTGTGTTCAAAAGCCCCATTTCGTTGATCGTCAGGTAGGTGGGGATCATGCCGCCGTTGAAAAACATGGTGAAGGTAATCATGTACATGATCACGTTGCGGAGCTTAAAATCCTTACGGGAAAGCGGATAGGCCAGCGTGATTGTCAGCGACAGCGAGATGCAGGTGCCCAGAATGGCGTAAAAGATGGTATTGCGGTAGCCGATCCAGATGCGCTTGAAATGCAGTATTTTTTCATAACCTGCCAGCGTGAAGCCCACGGGACGCCAGGTGACCTGACCGGAGGCGGCTTTGATAGGATCACTGATGGAGGCGATAAATACAAAGTAAAGCGGATAGGAAATGAGCAAGAGCACAAATGCCAGAATTAGCGTATTGACGACATTGAATACTTTATCGCTTTTTGTATTGGCAATTGCGTTACGGTTTATTTTCTTCATGCGGCGCACCTCCTTTACCACAGGCTCGTTTCGCTGAGTTTTTTGCTGATTTGGTTGACGGTTGTCAGCAGCACCAGCGAGATGACGGAGTTAAACAGACCTACGGCGGTGGAGAAGCTCATCTGATTTTTCAAAAGGCCCATTTCATATACATAGGTGGAGATGACCTGGGCATGGCGGATGTTC
>JAFXJP010000054.1 GCA_017532155.1 Clostridia bacterium
CCTGCACGCAACAAGATCGGCACAGGGACCGGGCACTGCCCGGCGGCGTATTTCTTGCAATTTTGCTTGACCACGTGGGACGGCCTGTGCCTGCACACAACAAGATCGGCACAGGGACCGGGCACTGCCCGGCGGCGTATTCCTTTTCAATCTATTATTTCTTCCCTCTTCCCTTTTACTTCTTACTTCAAAAGGATTTTCCTATGACTTACGATATCATTGTCATCGGCGCGGGCCATGCCGGCTGCGAAGCCGCGCTCGCCTGCGCACGCATGGGCATGGAAACGCTGCTTTTCACGCTCAATCTGGACGCCATCGCGCTGATGGCCTGCAATCCCGCCATCGGCGGCACAGGCAAGGGGCATCTGGTGCGCGAGGTGGACGCGCTTGGCGGCGAAATGGGCCTGGCGATTGACGATACCTCGCTGCAGAGCCGCATGCTCAATAGCTCCAAGGGCCCTGCCGTGCACTCGCTGCGCGCCCAGGCCGACAAGCGCGAATACCAGAAGCGCATGAAACGCGCGCTGTTTTCGCAGGATCACCTCACCGTCCGCCAGGGCGAAGTAACAAAAATCGAAACGCAGAACGGCCATGTATCGGGCGTTGTGACGCTCACGGGCGATCATATCCCCTGCCGCGCGGCGATCGTCTGCACGGGCGTGTATCTGAAGGGCCGCATTTTCATCGGCGAGGCGCAGTGGGACGGCGGCCCGCAGGGCCTTTTGCCGGCCAACGGCCTCACGCAAAGCCTCATTGACTTTGGATTTTCCATTCGCCGCTTTAAGACGGGCACGCCCGCGCGCGTGGACGGCCGCACGATTGATTTTTCGCGCCTTGAAAAGCAGCTTGGCGATGAGCCGCCCGTGCCGTTTTCCTTCATGACGGACAAGCGCATCGAAAACCGCATGCCGTGCTATCTGACCTATACCAATCCCAAAACGCACGAAATCATCCTCAATAACCTCGACCGCGCGCCCATGTTCAACGGCGCCATTACCTCGCAGGGGCCGCGCTACTGCCCCTCGATTGAAAGCAAGATCGTGCGCTTCAAGGACAAGGAGCGCCATCAGCTGTTCCTGGAGCCCGAGGGCTGGAATGATGAGGAATGGTATGTGCAGGGCATGTCGTCTTCGCTGCCCGAGGACGTGCAGTGGGCGATGTACCGCACCATCCCGGGCCTGGAAAACTGCATCCTCACAAGATTGGCCTACGCCATCGAATACGACTGCATCGATCCCACGCAGCTGAGCCAGTCGCTTTCCGCGCTGAACGTGCCGGGTCTTTACCTCGCCGGTCAGGTGAACGGCACCTCGGGCTATGAAGAGGCCGCCGCGCAGGGCATCCTCGCGGGCATCAACGCCGTGCAGTATCTGCGCGGCGAAGAGCCCTTTATCATCACGCGCGACCAGGCGTACATCGGCGTGATGGTGGATGATCTGACCACCAAGGGTACGGACGAACCCTACCGCATGATGACCAGCCGCGCCGAGCACAGGCTGTTCCTCCGGCAGGACAACGCCGACCTGCGTCTCACTGAGCGCGCATACAAAATCGGCCTGGCCAGCGAGGAGCGCTATCAGCGCATGCTGCGCAAGCGCGAGGAAACGCAGGAAATTCTTTCCCTCATGAAGCCGCATCTGCGCGCGCAGTATCTGCGCGGCGAAAAGGAGCTTTGCGACATCCTCGAAAATGCCGATCAGTACGCGCCGGAATCGCTCAGCCAGGCAGCGCTGCAGATCAAGTACGCGGGCTACCTTGAAAAGGAAGAGGCGGCCATCCGCCGCGCCCGCGCGATGGAGGAAACGCTGCTGCCAGATTCCGTACCCTACATGGAGATCACCGGCCTTCGCATGGAGGCGCGGCAGAAGCTGGATGCGCAAAAACCGCGCTCGCTGGCCCAGGCGTCGCGCATTCCCGGCGTATCCCCGGCGGACGTCGCTGTGCTGATGGTCTGGCTGAAAAAAGCAAATAAATAAACCGAAATGCCGCAGCGATGCTCATTGCTGCGGCATTTTTTGCCGATTCTACCTCCAAGGGGTGTCCTTACGCCTCAAAATGCGCTACAATATCCATGGAAAGGAGGCACAGTATGGATCTGATTAAAATCGGCAAATATATTGCTCAAAAGCGAAAAGCCCTGGGCCTGACGCAAAAGCAGCTGGCCGAGAAGCTTGGCATGAGCGATAAATCCGTCTCCAAGTGGGAGCGCGGCGTGTGCCTGCCCGACGTCTCTGTCTATTTTGATCTGTGCAGCACGCTGGGCATCACCGTCCATGAATTTCTGGCGGGCGAAGACATCGTTGAGGAAAACATCGTCCAACGATCCGAAGAAACCATCCTTCAGATTACCGCCGACAGCCAGCAAAAGCAAAACCATTTGCGGCGCATCATCATTCTGCTCGCCGCCGCCGTTCTTGCATGCATGCTGATTGCAGGCGCCGCTGTGTATTATTTCAACCGCCCACTGAATATCCTCTATCCCGTAGCACGCGACAGCACGGAAATGCAAACCCTCGATTTGCTTGCCGGCCCCGAAGGCGCGTATATGTTCCGGTATAACGCCTCAGCGGATTTCTCCGCCATTAAGCTGTACATTTCCGAATTTCAGTCCGGAAATCTTGTGGATAAAAGGCATATGACCTTCCTGTACGAAGACCTTCCGTCGCCCGAAAGCGGTACCTTCCTCTTCGTGCCGGACTTTGCCAATCTGTCGGTCAAGCTCATCGTCGCCAACGCAACCACCCAACTATCCACCGGCATTCCGGTTCTTAACGACGTACCCGACGGCAATCTTCTTACGCGCAGCGCCACACAGCTTCAGAAAACAGCGCCCCTCCGCTACGATGAAGAGCTGGGCCTGCTGGCGCTGCTTTACGGTGATATTCTGGACCCCGGCCGTATCGAAGACTATGTAAACGGCGTCGCGCCCGCCATCAACGACTACGTGTACTTTTTCTCCGTGCAATTTTGCAAATAAAAGAGAACCTGCCTTGCGGCAGGTTCTTTTGCGTTGCATTTATCTCTTTTTATACAGAATCAATTCAGGATTTTCGCCGTTTTCCGCATAGGTGCAAATCAGAATAAAATCCGCATTGGCCGCCACGCCAAAGCATTTTTTGTCGTCCAGTTCACTTTCCAGCTGCGTGCCCAGGTACGTGGCCCCGTCATCGAGAAACTTGACGCGGCTGCCGTTTGGCAGCGTGTATTCCAGATTGACGTATCCGCCCACCAGGGCGTTGAGCCTTTCAACCTTTGGCATGCCCGCAATGCGCAGGGCGTTGATTTCATCGATCAGCTGCTGCTTGAACGCATCGAAAGCCTCCGCGCCGGCCAGGTTTTTGTGCTGCTTCCAGTAATTGAGTCGGGGCAGCGTGCTTTTCAAATATTCCCGTGCCTGCGCGGCGGGAAAGGCCTCGCTGGCCATGTGACTGACGCACACGTCGATCAATTCATCCATGTCGTGATACATGTATTCGCCGTCCGCATAGCACCACTTGCAGTATTCCTCGTTAAAAAAACCGTCCGCTTCCTTGCTGGTATTATGGTCCTCCAGCGGCATGCCGCAGCACTGGCAGATCAGCTGCCGGGGCGAACCGAGCAGCGTGTTGATCGACACGTCAAAGAGCTTGGAGAGCAGTTTCAGCGTTTCGGTATTGGGGATGGTTTCGCCGTTTTCCCAGCGGGAAACCGCCTGGCGGGTGACAAACACCTTTTCCGCCAGCTCCTCCTGCGAAAATCCCCTTTGCGTGCGCAGCTTCAGGATCATATCCTTCGTATCCATCCAATCACCTCGCAGCCATTATAATACGAAGCCAAAAAGCAGACAAGCAACTGCCTGTTGCGGCAAACAGCAAACAGGCACAGCGTCATCTGCCGTGCCTGCTTGCATCAGATTTTCATCTGCACCATTCTCATGGCGCGTTCCGCCGCGTCGGCGATCAGATCGCCCGCATGGATGAGGCATTCGTCCAGCGTCATCGGGCCGTTGGCGATGGAGAGCACGCTCTGGCCCTTTTGGCAGAAGGCCTGACCGCCTTCGCCAAGGCCGCCCACGATGGCGATGCAGGGAACGCCGGCCTTCTGGCAGCGAGAAGCCACCTGCACGGGCGCTTTGCCGTATTGTAGCGACTGGCCGTCCATGCGGCCCTCGCCCGTAAAGCACACGGCAGCGTCCCTGACTTTCTCATCAAAGCCCATCAGGTTCAATACCGTTTCCGCGCCGGGCAGACGATTGGCGGACAACACGCCGCACAGCGCTGCGCCCACGCCGCCAGCCGCGCCCGCGCCGGGGAAGGCGGAAATATCGCGGCCCAGCGCTTCCTGCATCACGCGCGCATAGTTTTCCATGCCGGCTTCAAGCGCCTTTAGCGTTTCCTCATCCGCGCCCTTTTGCGGGCCGTATACGTACGTTGCGCCGTTTTCGCCCAGCAGGGGATTGTTAACGTCGCACAATACGTCGATGGGGCAGTTGAGCACGTGCGAATCGATATGGCTGAAATCCACGCGCCGCACGCGGATGAGATCTGCGCCGCAGCCGTGCAGGATTTCGTCATTCTCGTCAAAAAACTGTACGCCAAGGGCAGAAAGCAGTCCTATGCCGCCGTCATTGGTGGCGCTGCCGCCAATGCCCACGATGATGCGCATGGCGTCATGCGCCGCTGCACGGATAAGTTCGCCCGTGCCAAAGCTGGTGGCGAGCAGCGGGTCTTTTTTGCCGCGCATCAGGGGAAGTCCCGAGGCCTGCGCCATTTCGATGACGGCTGTGCCGTCCATTAAAAGGCCCCATTTGGCAGTCACTTCCTGGCCGGCCGGGCCCTTTACCTTCATTTCGGCCGACATGCCGCCCAGCGACAGCATCAGCGCATCCAGCGTGCCTTCGCCGCCATCCGCCATGGGCAAAAGCTGGCAGGTCGCCTCGGGGAATACGCGCTGCGCGCCTTCGGCCATGCGTGCGGCCGCGTTGATAGAGGAGAGAGAGCCCTTGAAAGAATCGGGCGCAAAAATCAATTTCATACTTGCAATCACCGCCTGTCTATAGGATAATTATAGCATATTCATAAAGGAGATAAAAGGGATGATTCGTACCATTCTATTTGATTTAGATGACACGTTGCTGGATTTTAAGGCTTCGGAGGCCGAGGCGCTGCGCTATACGCTGAGCACGCTTGGGCTGGAGCCGACAAAGGAAATCGTATCGCGCTACAGCGTGATCAACCAGGCGCAGTGGGAATTGCTTGAAAAAAAGGTGCTCACCCGCCAGCAGGTGCTGGTGCGCAGGTTTCAGCTGCTTTTCCAGGAATACGGCATTGATTGCGAGGCGCAAAAGGCGCAGGATATGTACCATCACCGCCTGTCGCAGGGACATTATTATCTGCCCGGCGCGCAGGAGCTGCTGGAGAAAATGAAGGACAGCTACGATCTGTACATCATCTCCAACGGCACGGCCAAGGTGCAGGACGGCCGCATCAAAAGCTCGGGCATCGACAGGTATTTCAAGGATATTTTCATTTCCGAGCACATGGGCTGCGACAAGCCCGATCCTGTGTTTTTTGAGCGCAGCTTTGCAAAAATCCCCGGCTTTAAAAAAGAAGAGGCGGTCATTATCGGCGACAGCCTCACCAGCGATATTCGCGGCGGCAACAATGTGCAGGTACGCACGGTCTGGTATAACCCCCATGATTTGCCCGCGCGGGAGGGGATTCATGCCGACTATGAAATAAAAGCGCTCGGGGAAATTCCGGCGCTGTTAAAAACATTGTAAAGGAGAAACGAATATGGCAGTGTTGAAGGGTAACTGGTTTTCTCAATCGCTGAATATGAATACGCATGTGACGGTGTGCATGCCCGACATGCCCAGGGAGACGCGCGCAACGGTGATATTGCTGCACGGCCTCAAGGGCGACGCCGATGCATGGCTGAACCGCGTGGGGCTTGAGTTTTTTGCCAACAAGTATTCGCTCGCTTTTGTCATGCCTGAGGTGCAGCGCTCCTGGTACATTGATATGGCCTACGGCCTGGATTACTTCCCCTACGTATCCGACGAAGTGCCGCAGCTGATCGCAAATTACTTTCAGCTGCCCACAGACCGCGAGCATCTCTACATCGGCGGCTTGTCGATGGGCGGCTATGGCACCATCCGCTGCGCGCTGAAAAACCCCGACCGCTACAAGGGCGCGATGAGCTTTTCCGCCCGCGTGTTTATGGAGGAGCGCGCCTTCCTGTATAACGACGACCGCTCGGTGCGTGAATTCCAGGGAATTTTGGGCCTGGACCGTCAGACAAGCCTGGAAAACAGCACCGATGTGCGCAAAATGCTGGAGGCAGCGAAATCCGCGCCCGTGAAGCCGCAGTTTTATGTGGCCTGCGGCACGGAGGATGCGCTCTACCCCGAGTCCGTGGAATTCAACGCCCTGCTCAAGGACGCGGGCTTTGACGTAACGTACGAGGAATGGACGGGCATTCACAGCTGGGATTTCTGGCGTGAATCGCTGCCGCGCGGTCTCAAGGCCCTGGGCCTTTGCGATTGATCAGGTGCGGCCCTGCTGGCGCAGCGTGACGGATACCGAAACGTGAACCGGCGCATGGCGATAGCGCGTTTCCCAATCGCTTTGAACAAAGGAAAAGAGCGTCAGGTGCTGCCGGGCGGCCAGACCGCCATAGCCCAGCGCATCGCAGGAGGCGGCTTGCAGCGTATGGATCAGCTGCGTGATTTCCCTTTGCAAATGTCCTGCGATATCCACCGACGGCGCTTCCCGGAAAGCTGAATATTCCACCGTGACGGGCAGATGAAGCCACAGCGCTTCCTGCCCGTTTTCGCTTTGGAGGCGCATTTTGCTCTTTCCGCGCGGCAGTACGTCAAAGTATTGCCCCTCCACGCCCAGGGGCATGCTGTTGATTTTGCCTGTGATCAGGTGATAAAGCTGCACCTGATAGCCTGTCAGCAGGGTCGTTTGGCCATCGCTGCCCACCGCCAGCGCGCCGATGTATTCGCCCATGGCAGAGCCCTCAACAGGCAGCGTGCCGGCCAGCTGATCCACCGGACGGTCGGTGACGCCTTCGTCCGCGCCCGGCGTATTCTCTCTGGCAAAGGCGGCGCAGGCAATCAAGGGATCGCGCCAGGCGCTGCCCAGATCGCGCAGAAGCGACGAGAGCGTAGCAGTGGGAATATAGCCCTTTTCGCGCAGGGAATCGAGCGTCACATCCAGATAGGTGCTCAGGCGCTTGCCGATGGCGGATTTCTGGTTTTTGAGAAAATCCTGCGCCGTGCCCTGGCAGACGATCACCCGGGCGTGCGTGCGGACGTTTTGCAATATATCCACCTGCGTCAGGATATCGTAAAGCTGCGCGCTTTGCGCGGCCTCAAGCGAAAGAATGACCTCGCGCAGCTGACCAAAGCGCAGGGTGCGCGGCGTAGCGGCGTGAAGCAGGCTCATGGCGTGCTCCCAGGTGACGCCGGTGACTGAGAGCGTCAGATAATTTTCCTCCGACTGGCTCTGGCTGCCCTGCTGATCGCTGCTTTTGCCGGTAGCGCCGTAGTTGGGCGCCTTGATGCTGAGCGTGTAGCCGCTTTCGGACACGTCCACGCCCAGGGAGATGATCATCAGGCTCTGGCTGAGGTTGTCCGAGCAGCCCGTGAGAAAGCATGTGCACAGCAGCAAAAGCAATACTTTTTTCATGCAGATATATCCTTTTTGCGCAGAAAAAGCGCGATGATCACAACAAGCGTGCAGCACAGAAACCGCAGCGGCAGAAAGGGCGAAATTTTATCCGGCGGCAAAAGCGCCAGCGGAACAGATAACAGCGTCAGCAGCAGGGCGGGCGTTTTTTTGCCGGGCAGATACATGTGCAGGCATTCGCCCGTCATGTCGCCGGCTGTGGCAAAGCCCGCGAGAAAAAGCAGCATGCGCGAGATGAGCATCAGCGACCAGGAGAGGATGCTCGGGCTCATTTCCATGATGAGCTGCAGTTGCAGCACAAAGCCCCATTTGCCCGGCAGCAGAGGCGCGGGCAGCAGACAGGCATAGAAAAAGAGCAGAAAGGCCATCAGCAGGATGGTCATAAGCGGCAGAAGATAAGGCCGGCGGCGGCGCAGCGGCGGCGAAGGCTGATCCTGTGTAAAAAAGGGCAGCGCGCCCAGCAGCCACAGGCTGCCCGTCATTTGCAGCGCGCCGCGCAGCGTTTGGCCTGCGCCATAGCCCAGCAGCGGAAATGCATGGCTGACGCTGCATTCGGGCAGCGCGATGATCAGGCAGATAAGCAGCGCAAACAGGAAAAAGCCCGTCAGGAAAGCGGCTGCTCTGCGCGCGCCGCCCATCTGCCGGCCGCTGAGCATCAGCCCGGTGCCGGCGGCGGCCGCAAGCATCACCAGAAGGCGCGCGTGGTGCGGCAGCACATAGGCGCACACCAGCTCTGTCAGCGTCATCAGGCACAGCGCCATATCGCTGAAAAAGAGCAGAGCATAGCACAGCGCCAGCGGTCTGGGCGGCTTTTGGTGCTTTTTCGCGCACAGTGCGGCAAGCGCATACAGCGCCGCCCCCGGCAAAAGCGCAAGCAGCAGCGACAGGCATGCGCTGGTGGAGGCGGTGGACAACAGCGACAGGGCGCTTAAAATCAGCATTTGCGCGTACAAAAGCGCGCATAAAGCGCGGTTATTCTCTCTTTTTTGCGTGCGCAAAAGCACTGCGCTGCGCGTTTGTTCATCATGTACGACGGTGGTTGTTTCCGGCATTTATTCCTCCCACCCGCGCATGCGGCCGCGGGCGCGCAGCATGGACGCGGGATTGGCGATATATCCGCGCAGGCGCTGCCGCCAGACGGGATAGCGGGCAATCAGATCGGGGTTATCCGTGCGCCGGGGCGCGATGGGCGCAAACAGCGGCACACGCAGGCTGCGGCGCGAGAGCGCATGCAGCAAAAGCAAAAACAATAAGAGCACCACGCCGAAATATCCCGCCCAGGCGCCGGCGATCACAAGCAGCAGCTGCAGGATTCTCAGCGCGATGGTGGCCGGATAATCGGGCACCACAAAGCTGCCAAGGCCGCTGAGGGCGACCATTACGATCAATTGTGGATTGACGATATCCGCCTGCACAGCCGCCTGGCCGAGGATCAGCGCGCTGACCACGCCAAGGCTGCCGCCCATCACGGAGGGCACGCGCGTGCAGGCCTCGTTGATGAGCGAAAAGATAAGGAGCATCAGCAGCGTGGAGGGAAAAATGCCAATGGGCATGCGCGACTGCGCCTCCTGTACGCTGGTGAGCAGCGACAGGGGAATGCCCTCGGTGTGATGCGTGGTAAGCGCTACAAAGAGCGCGGGCACAAGCAGGGCGCAAAGCACGCCGGCCAGGCGCAGAAAACGCAGAAACGTGCCGTATTGCCAGCGCAGCGCGCTGTCGTCCGGCGCGTGAAACAGGTGCAGCGCGTTGATGGGCACGCACAGCATCTGCGGCGCGTTGTCCAGCGCGATGAGCACCTGCCCGGACAGCAAAAAGCTGGCGGCGCGGTCCGGACGCTCGGTGAGGATGGTTTGCGGCAGGAGAGACATGGGATCATCCTCGATCAGCTGCGAGAGCATGCCCAGCGAGGAAATATAGTCAACATTGCAGCCCGACAGCCTGCGCAGCACCTCCTCAACGGTCTTTTCCTCAGCCACGCCGTCAAGATACAGCACGCTGGCGCGCGTTTCGATGCATTTGCCCAGCATAACGGCGCGGCTGATCAGCTGCGGGGTGCGCATGATGCGCCGCAAAAGCACGATATTGTCGCGCAGCGTTTCGGTAAATCCCTCCTGCGGGCCTTCGACGACATTTTCATTTTGCGGCTTGGTCACGCTGCGCTTGGCATAGCCCTTGATATCGCAGATGACGGCGCCGCTGACGCCTTCGCACAGGATAGCGGCGTCTCCCGAATAGATGCGCTGCAGCACCTGGGATAATTGCTGCGTATGCGCAACCGAACCGACCGGCAGCAGCGTTTGCATGAGATTTTCGGCTGTGACAGCCTCAAAGCGCGCCTGCTGGCAGGGAGAAAGCACATAATGGGCAATGCGCTCGTTATCGATCATGCCGTCGATAAAATAGAGCGCGGCCTGTTTGCCGCCGATTTGAAAGGGGCGTTTGACGGCGTCCTCGCACAAGGGAACGTGCATGGCGTTGTCGATCAGGAGCGTATTGGCGGCAAAATCATCCGTCAGCGCGCTGGGCGCAGGCACTGTAAGGGGCATGGCATTTCCTCCATTTCAGGAAAAGTATGGACGGCAGGCGAAAAAGCTATGCATGTGTTCAGGCAGGCTCTTGCGCAAGGGGGCCTGTGCATGATAAAATATACAAAGCCGAAATGCGGAGGAAAATTGCATGCATGATCTGATGAAAAAGCAATACACACGCCGCGAATTTGTCAAGGTTTGCGGAAAGGGCATGTTCAGCGCCTTTTTTCTGGGCGCGGCGGTGCGCGTAGGGCTGCCGCTTTCGCTTGCGGAAGAAGAAAATGTGCTGGTCAACAGCCTGGTGACGGGCGAGAAGGAAATGCGCTGCGTGTTTATCAAACGCAGGAATATCAAGAAATCCGACGCTTTTTATCTGATGAATACCGACGAGCAGGGCTTTGAACTGTTCCTGATTGACGGCGGCATCGACAGCGGCCGCTGCTATGATGAGCTGCTTTCGCTGCGCAGTGAGATCCTTGAGAAGGCAGGGCTGGCAGGCGAAGCAAAAAACAGCCGCTATAAGCTGGAAATCACGCTGCTGGTTTCGCATTTCCACGCCGATCATGTGAAGGAACTGGTCAGTTTGATCCTGCCGGCCAGGCAGTATTTCACCGTCCGGGCGGCATATCTGCCTGCTGCCACCTGCCTGCCGATGGACGGCACATACAATAACAACAATATCGGCGAATTTAAATTCAGGGCAAAGATGATCTATGCGCTGCAAACCTATCATAAGCAGGCGCAGATCATCGAGGTGCCCTTTGGCGAAAAGATGGATATTGAAACGCGGCTGGGGCATATCCGCCTGTACGGCGCCAATGAAGACTGGGGCACGCCGGAAAACCTCAAGCGCGTGTCGGAACTGTACTATCCGACCGAAGCGCAGATGTACGACGAGGTCTCCACCGCGGTGCTGAATTCCAACAGCATGTGGATGCGCGCAGAGTACGGCGGCAACAGCATCCTCTTTACCGGCGATACCATGAAAAAGCGCGAGGATGATCACGACGAGGGCCTGGAGCGCATGATCGCTTATTACGGCGAGGAGGTGCGCAGCAATATTGTCAAATTCCCGCATCACGGCCAAAGCCGCAATCCGGCCTGTCCGCTGGTAAAAGAATATCTTTTGAGCAAAGAGGGTGAAAATTGCTGCATCCTCACCGGCAACAAGGGCTCGCTGGAGGCCGGCACGGTGCTGTCGGCAATGAACGTGCCCTGGAAGGACATTGAAAAAAAGAACGTTGTGTATAGTCTGCGCGAAAGCGGCATGACAGCCATCGACGTATAAAGCATGGAGGATAGCATAATGAAAGAGCATTTGATCACCCGTCGACAGTTTTTAAAGCTCACCGGCAAGGGGCTGGCAGCCGCTGTATTTGCAGGCTCGCTGGCGCAGGTTTCCCTGCCGAAGGCCGCGGCGGAAAATGAAATCATTTCCGTCAATTCGCTGGTGAAGGGGCCCAAAGAAATGCGCGTGGTGTTTCTCGAGCGCCTGAGCGACAAGAAATCCGACGCCTTCTATATCACCTGCACGGATGAAAACGGCATGGAATTGTATCTGGTGGACGGCGGCCTGGCCACCGGCAAGTGCATGATGGAACTGAACAATCTGCGCAAGGAAATATTGAAAAAAGCCGGGCTTGAGAGCGAAAACAAGAATAAAAATTATAAGCTGGATGTGCATCTGCTCATCTCGCATTTCCATTCCGACCATGTCCGCGAGCTTTCAAACGGCCTGATTTCCCACAAATACATGCGCATGCTCTCGGCCTACTATCCTGCGCCCACGGTGCTGGATCAGTCCGGCGTGTACGACAACAGCAAAAACAGCGATATCGACGACCGTGCGGGCGTATTGTCCACGCTGAACCGCTGCTGGCCGGATGCCGAGCAGCATGAGATCGGCTTTGGCGACACCTACATTGTGGATACCAACATCGGCGAGCTCAAGCTCTTTGCCTCCGATATGGACTGGGGCACGCCGGAAAATGCCAAATATACCGAGGAGGTGTATTATCCCACCGATCTGGCAGCCCGCCGCTCGGATATGCCGGTAGCGGTAGTCAACTGCAACTGCCTGTGGATGCGCTTTGCCTTTGCGGGGCACAGCGTGCTTTTTACCGGCGACACCATGAAGAAAAAGACCGATGTGCACGACGAGCCGCTGGATCGCTTCATTGCCTATTACGGCGGCGAGGCGCTGAAATCCGACATCATCAAGTATCCGCATCACGGCCTGAGCCGCAATCCCGCAGCCAGGCCCATTAAGGATCATCTGATCACCGATCACGATATGGCCTGCTGCATTCTCACCGGCCATAAAGCGGGGAAATCGGCCGGCGCAGCGCTGGATAACGCAGGCGTCAAATGGTACGATATTGACAGCGGAAGCGTTGTATATACGCTGACCGAAGACGGCATCAGCAAGATTTCGTGATATAAAAAGAGGCCAAAAGCACGCTTTTGGTCTCTTTTTGCAATAATATCGCTTTTTCTGCAATGGTAAAAGCGCAATGCTTCCGCTATAATGGAAGAGGAGTTTAAAATGAAAAATAATCTCACCCGCCGCGAATTTTTATATTTGACGGGCAAGGGGCTTGTATCCCTTGCTTTTGCGGGCACGGCGTTCCGGTTTGGTTTGCCCATCGCACAGGCTGCGGAAAAGGAATCGGTCAATGCGCTGGTAACGGGCGAAAATGAAATGCGCATTGTGTTTTTAAAACGCGCAGATGCAAATAAATCCGACGCCTTTTACATCATGAACACAACGCCCGCAGGCATGGAAGTCATCCTCATTGACAGCGGCCGCAGCAACAGGCTTTGCCGCAATGAACTGCTGGCGCTGCGCAGTGAAATTCTCATCCGCGCGGGGCTCGCAGAGGAAATTGACAAGAGCACATATCTGCTGCACATCACGGCGGTTCTTTCGCATTTCCACGGGGATCATGTGAACGAGCTGATGGAAAACATTGCGCCCTGCAGCCACAAGATCCGCGTGGATGCAGTGTATTATCCGGCGGCGACAAAGCTTCCGCGCGACGGCACCTATAACAACAACGGCAATGACGACATCATGAAGCGCTATAAGGTGCTGCAGGCGCTTAAGGTGAATTATGCCAGATACTGCGAAAAGCACGAATTGCCCTTTGGCGAAACGATGGACGTGCCTTCGCGGCTTGGCGCGCTGCGGCTGTACGCCTCGCCTGTTGACTGGGGCGAGGGCGAATACCTCAAGTGGATGCATGATTATCACTTTGCAGAAAAGCCGCAGAATATTTACAACGGGATGGCGACCGAGGTGCTCAACGGCAATTGCCTGTGGGCGCGCATGGAATATGCCGGTCACAGCGTGCTGTTTACCGGCGATACCAATAAGAAATATGCCGACCGCACAGACGAAGCCTATGATCTGTTCATTCAGAAATACGGCGAGGCGCTGCGCAGCGATATTGTGAAATTCCCGCATCACGGCCGCGGCAGGGATGCTGCCGCCCAGCCGACCAGGGATGATCTTTTAACGCAGGATCCCATGGCCGCCTGCATTCTTTCGGGCGTGGACGGCCCGGAGCTTGCCGGCGCGGCGCTCACGCCCCTGAATGTAAAGTGGTATGACCTGAACACGAGCAATGTTGTGTATGTGATAAAAGAAAACGGTCTGGAAAAACTGCTATAAAGGAGAGACTCTCATGAAAAAAGCCGAACTGACCCGCCGCGAATTTATCAAGACTGCCGGTAAAGGATTGTCCCTGCTGGCGCTGTTTTCAGGTGTGATTCGCTTTGATGCGCCTGCCCGTGCTCAAGGCAATGAAGAGCTGTTTGTAAACGATCTCATTCGCGGAGAAGACCAGCTGAAGATCACTTTTCTGGAGGTGCGCGATCCGGAAAAATCCGATGCGTTTTTCATCATGTATCTGAGTGAAAAGGGCCTGGATATCATCCTGCACGACGGCGGCATGGACGATCACAAAACGTATGAGGCCTTGCTTGATCTGCGCAGCGAAATCCTCGAAAAGGCCGGCGTGACAGGCGACGAGGCGAAAAAATACAAGCTGAGATTGCGCTCGGTCATTTCGCATTTTCACGGCGACCACACCTACGCACTGGACGGGCAGATTCTGCGCATGAAGCAGTATTTCCACTTTACCGAGGCGTATCTGCCGCCCATTACCTCGCTTGTGACGGGCGTATATGACGACGACAGCAACGGCGACCGCTGGGAGCGCGTGCGCTACATGAACGCCATCGAAACCTTCCAGCCTCAGGCAAAGATCCGCCTGCTGGAGTACGGCGAATCCCTCGTCATCCCTACCGATATTGGCGAGGTGCGCCTCTTTGCCCCGCCCGTTGACTGGGGTGAAAATGATGAACGTCTGAAGATGTTTGAGGTTTTCTATGGCTACAAGCGCGCCTATGTGCGCCCCGAGGCCATTCCCATCTGCGTCATTAACGGCAATAGCATGTGCATGCGCGTGAGCCTGAGCGACTATTCCTTCCTCTTTACGGGCGACATTGAAAAGCGCATCGCCAACCGCAGCGACGAGCCGCTGGACGTGATGATCGCCCATTACGGCGAGGATGCGCTGCGCTCGGATATTATCAAATATCCGCATCATGGCCAGCAGCGCAACGCTGCCGCCAAGGTGATTCAGTATCAGCTGATTTCCGATAAGCCCGAGGCTATGTGCATCCTCACAGCCTCCGATGGCTGGGAGCAGGCAGGCTATGAATTGACCAAGCGCAACATGCCCTGGATGGATCTGCGCCAGGGATCGATCCTCTATACGGTCAAGGATAACAAGATCAGCCACGAAGTGGTAAAGGATGCCAAATCGTTCCTGTGAGTGTAGAATAAATTTTACATACATATTGCCAAATGCACCGGAAATGGTTATAATAGAAAATGGCATAGGATGGACCCTTTTTCCGTCCCAATCTACATGCCCGAAGAGATTTAGAGGAGGTTTTTCCCATGGTGAAAGTTGCTATTAACGGTTTCGGCCGCATCGGCCGTCTTGCGTTCCGTCAGATGTTCGGCGCCGAAGGCTACGAAATCGTTGCCATCAACGACCTGACCAGCCCCGCGATGCTGGCTCACCTGCTCAAGTATGATACCGCTCAGGGCCCCTACTGCGGCAAGATCGGTGAAGAAAAGCACACCGTTTCCGCCACCGAAGACAGCATCATCGTCGACGGCAAGGAAATCAAGATCTACGCCGAGAAGGACGCCAACAACTGCCCCTGGGGCAAGCTGGATGTAGACGTAGTGCTGGAGTGCACCGGCTTCTACTGCTCCAAGGAAAAGAGCCAGGCTCATATCAACGCTGGCGCCAAGAAGGTTGTTATCTCCGCCCCCGCCGGCAATGACCTGCCCACCGTCGTGTTCTCCGTTAACGAGAACATCCTGACCAAGGAAGACAAGATCATCTCCGCCGC
>JAFXJP010000055.1 GCA_017532155.1 Clostridia bacterium
ATTTGAGAGCGTAATAACGCTTTGACATTATTCTCCCTAAAGGAGCCATGTCCTCAATTTGTCCGCAGGAAGCCTTTGGAGAGCCGAAAAACCCTTATAAATCAAGGCTTTTTCGGATACCGTGGGTCATTCCCACTCGATCGTGGCGCAGGGCTTGGGCGAGAGATCGTACAGCACACGGTTGACGCCGGGCACTTCGTTGACAATACGATTGACGATCTTGCCAAGAATATCGTAGGGAATCTCTTCGATAGAAGCCGTGATCGCATCGGTGGTATTGACCGCGCGGATGATCACAGGACGCTCGAAGGAGCGCTCATGATTGCGCACGCCGACAGAATGGATATCCGGAACGACCGTGAAATACTGCCACACCTTCTGATCCAGGCCAGCCTTGGCAAATTCCTCGCGAAGGATAGCGTCGCTCTCGCGCACCTGCTCCAGACGATCGCGGGTGATGGCGCCGATGCAGCGCACGCCCAGACCGGGACCCGGGAAGGGCTGACGATAAACCATGCCGTGCGGCAGGCCCAGCGCCTCGCCAACGGCACGCACTTCGTCCTTGAACAGCTGCGCCAGGGGCTCAACCAGTTCAAACTGCAGATCTTCAGGCAGACCGCCTACATTGTGATGGCTCTTGATGTTCTTGGCAGTCTTGGTGCCGCTCTCCAGGATGTCGGGATAAATCGTGCCCTGACCCAGGAAAGAAATATCATCAAGCTTACGCGCTTCTTCTTCGAATACGCGGATAAATTCCGCACCGATGATCTTGCGCTTCTTTTCAGGATCCGCCACATTTTCAAGCTTATTCAGGAAGCGGTCCACAGCGTCAACATACACCAGGTTGTCGCCCATGCCCATTTCCTCGCGGAAAACGCTGATCACCTGCTCAGGCTCGCCCTTGCGCAGCAGACCATGGTTTACATGCACGCACACCAGCTTGTCGCCGATTGCGCGCAGCAGCAGCGCCGCAACAACGGAAGAGTCCACGCCGCCAGACAGCGCCAGCAGCACCTTCTTGTCGCCAATCTGCTTACGCAGCGCAGCAACCTGATCCTCAATGAAGCCTTCCATCGTCCAGTTGCGCTCGATGCCGTTCTTTTCAATAAATACGTTCAGAACATTCTGCTCATTGCCATTCCAGCAGGGCAGGTTCTCGCCGTCCACGCTGAAATCAACATTCACAGCCAGCTTGGGCAGATCACAGGCCAGTACGCCTGCATCCGGAATCAGCTCCTGGCCTTCATAAGCGCGGTTCGCGCCGCCGTTATAAACCAGCGCCTTGAGACCGGGCATCTTCTTGAGCTGCTCCATCGTCACGTCATGCGCTACAATTTCACTGTATACGCCGCAAGCACGCACAGCGCGGGCAATGCCGGCATTGTTGTTGCTGCCGAAATCCAGAATGGCAATCATATCACGAGCCATACAAACCCTCCCGAAATAATAGGATATAACAAAAAATATTACTTTTTATCTGATCTGTCAAGCTTTTTTTCGCATGATTTCCGAACGTTTTTTGATCCATGTTGATATGTTATTCGTATTGGATCAATTTATACATCCGTTTGCAAGCAAAAACGCGGCGAGGATATCCTCGCCGCGCATTTCAGCACATTACTGAGCAGCAGCTTCTTCCTGAGACCAGGCAGGAACGAAGGAGCCGGCGTACAGGGTGTTGAACACTTCGGCAACTTCGGCGCACTGGAAGGACTTGGCGATATGCTGATACAGCTCATTCTCCAGATCAGCCTCGCGAACGGCAATGATGTTGACGATGCCGTGCTGGGCAGCGTTGGTGGGATCAAAGGCTTCTACCAGCAGCGCCTGCTCATGATTGAAGCCAGCCTGGGTCGCATACTGACCATTCAGGAAGCCGACGGCAACAGAGGGATCTTCCATCTGAGTGCCGATCACGTCAGCAGCCATTTCAATGATGTTGAGATTCTTGGGATTCTCAACGATATCCAGCGCGGTGGCGAATTCGCCGGCAGTGTCGGCCAGCTTGATCAGGCCGGCGTTCACCAGCATGTTCAGCGCGCGGGCTTCGTTGGTGGGGTCGTTCATGACCAGCACGGTGTCGCCTTCCTTGAGTTCATCCAGAGAAGCATACTTCTTGGAGTACAGGCTCAGGGGAGCAACCAGCGTTTCGCCGATGGCAGCCAGAGGAGTGGGATAGGTCGCAGCATTGTCAGCCTGCCACTTGGCCAGGTAGTTGTAATGCTGGAAGGAGTTCATGTCGATTTCGCCGGTGGACAGGGCGATGTTGGGCATGTTGTAATCGCTGAAGGTGGTGAATTCGAGGATGATGCCTTCGGCCTTCATCTTTTCAGCCATAGCGACCGTCCAGTATTCGTTGGTGCTGCCAACGATACCAACCTTAACGACAACGCCATTTTCCCAAGCCATAGCAGGAACGCAGGAAAGCAGAAGAACGAGTACGGATACCAGAGCCAGAACCTTTTTCATAGTGTTTTCCTCCTAAATTAGTATCAATGTTATGTATCACAAGCCATTGGCTTACGATCAGTGAGTAAGCTTGCGGGCAAGGAAGCCGCCCAGCGTCTGAATAATGGTGACAATCGCCAGAATGATGATGATCGTAACGATCGTTACGTCCGTCATCGCGCGCTGCCAGCCGTAGCGGATAGCGTAGTCGCCCAGGCCGCCGCCGCCGACGTAGCCGGCCATGGCGGTAATGGTAACAACGTTAACGATGGTGATCGTCGCGCCGCGGATCATGCCCGGCAGACCTTCGCGCAGGTACACGCGCCAGATGATATCCAGCGGAGAGCAGCCCATCGACTGCGCCGCTTCGATCATACCGGGGTCAATTTCCACCAGCGCCGAATGGATCTGACGCGAGAGGAAAGGCACCGTCGCCACGATCATGGGGAAAATCATACCCTTGGTGCCAATGGAAGTACCGGAGATCATGCGCGTCATCTTGATCAGCAGCGCTACCAGAATAACAAAGGGAATGGAGCGGAATACGTTGATCAGCTTATCCAGGATCTGATAAACAGGCTTGCATTCGAGAATGCCATCCTTTTGGGTGACAACCAGCGTCACGCCGAAGATCACGCCAAAGCCTGCGGAGTAAAGCGTTGTCCAGCCGACCATCTGCAGCGTCTGGATGATGCACTTGAGCAATTCCTTACGCGTATATACAACGTTGGGAATCAGCTCCAGAAAGCTCTGCCACAGTTCAAGCATGGAGCAGCACCTCCGTTCTTACCTGATGCTCATTAAGCGCCTTGAGCGCCGCCTCGATGGCCTGCTGCTCGCCGCGGAAGGAAACAACCAGCTTGCCAAAGGGATTGCCCGCCAGCAATTCCACATTGCCAAAGATAATGCTGATATCCACATTGCACTCGCGGCTCAGATGCGAAATCATCGCTTCGCCCGTGCTTTCTCCCGTAAACTCCAGCGTCGCCACAACGTCGCCCGACTTCACGCCCAGCACCTCAGGATTCGCCTCCAGCACATCGTAGATCTTGTTCATGTTGCTGGTGGTAGCGATAAAGCGCTTGGTGATGGGCGTCTTGGGATTGGAGAACACCTCGTAAATGCCGCCCGTCTCCTTTACATGGCCATCTTCCGTTACCGCAACGCGGGTGCAGACTTCCTTCACAACCGCCATTTCATGGGTAATGATGATGATCGTCAGGCCCAGCGTCTCGTTCAGTTCTTTCAGCAGGCTGAGGATATCCTGCGTTGTCTGCGGATCCAGCGCGCTGGTCGCCTCGTCACACAGCAGCACGCTCGGATCATTCGCCAGCGCACGGGCAATAGCCACGCGCTGCTTCTGACCGCCGGACAGCTGGCTGGGATACGCCTTCGCCCTGTTTTCAAGGCCAACGAGCTTGAGCAGCTTCATCACTTTTTCGTGCTTTTCCTGTCTGCTCAATCCGGATCCCTTCAGCGGGAATGCTACGTTTGCGTAAATCGTGCGGGATTTCATCAGATTAAACAGCTGGAAGATCATCGCAATCTTGCGGCGCTTCTTGCGCAGCTGGCTGTTGTTGAGCTTGGTGATATCCTCGCCCTCCACCACGATCGCGCCCTCCGTCGGCCGCTCCAGCAGGTTAATGCAGCGAACGAGCGTTGATTTGCCGGCGCCGCTCATACCGATAATGCCAAAGATCTCGCCCTTGTCAATCGTCAGGTTGATGCCATCCAGCGCTACAACCTTGCCAGCCGGCGTATCAAAAACCTTGCGCAGGTTTTTAATCTCAATCAGCGGCGTATTGTTTGCCTGAGCCATTTGTGTGATCCAGTCCTTTCAGCGTCACAATTCTCTTTTTACACGGAAAAAACCGCTTCGCGCCATTGCGAAGCGGCCATAAACATTTTAAGAGAATAGAATGTTCACGCAGCGCAACACAAACAGCACGAGTGGATGCTCGCACACATGAACATTCGCATAGCACGGTACATGATCCTGCGAGCCCCCTTTCTGCTGGCATTGAGCCTAGTGATAGTGGTATTATATCCATGTCAGCGTCCCTTGTCAACCATTTTTGCAAACGTTTCTTGTAAATTATTGTTTTTTGTTCGTATTTGCCTCCGCATTCCCGCATTGCCTTTTGGTCCTGCGCGTGATACAATTTCATTATTAGGAGGATACAAACCATGCTGACGATTCACGGCGGCAGAGCGCAGTCTCTGTGGCCCGCGCTTGAAAAAGAAGTTGCACTGTCGCGCAGCGCGTCGCGTCGCTGCCTTCTTATCGTGCCCGAGCAATACACCCTCCAGGCGGAAAAGGATCTGATTAACGGATTGTCCCTCAAGGGTTTTTTTGACATTGAGGTTTTTTCCTATTCCCGCTTTATTCAGCGTCTTTTCCTTCTATATAATCCGCTGCAGCAAAAGCGCGTTGACAATAACGGAAAAAACATCGCCATGGCCCGCGCGCTGATCAAAACGCAAAAGCATATGCGTTATTACGCGCGCTCTGCCTCCCGCAAAGGCTTTATTGCCCAGTCCGGCGAATGGATCGCCGATATGAAGCGCGCCGAGATTTCCCCTGCTCAGCTGAGCGAATACGCACAGTCTCTGCCTGCCGGCGCCTATAAAGATAAAATCACTGATCTGAGTTTGGCCTATACTGCCTATCACGATATTCTCGCCGGCAAGTTTGTCGATGGCGAGGACGTGCTCGCCCGCGCCATTGAAGCCGTGCCGGCCTCCGACATTGTGCATGATAAAGATGTTTTTGTATACGGCTTTGATATCATCACGGATGATTTCGCCCGTCTTTTGTGCGCTGTTACGCATTCCGCCCGCTGCGTGCAGGTTTACTTGTGCATGGATCGGGAGGATGCGCCGGACGGCGATTGCTTCTCCCCGGTGCGCGAGAGCGCCGAGCGTCTTCGCAGCAGGCTGCGCCAGCAGAATTTGCGCCGCGAATGGCTTTGGTGTGATGCGCCAGACAGCTCTGCTCCCGCAGATTTAAAGTATCTGGAAAGCCACTTGCTGCGCCCTTCCCCCGCGCCTTATGAAGCAATCCCTTCCAATATCAATCTGATGACTGCCGCCACCCCTTATGCCGAAGTACATATGATCGCCCAGGAAATCACCGCTTTGCTGGACAGCGGCACGCAGCCGGACGATATCAACGTACTGTGCGGAGATATGGCGCAATACGCCCCCTTGTTTGAAACCATCTTCCAGGCCTATGGCATTCCTTGCTATGTAGCGCTCAAGGAGCCTCTCAGCGCGCATGGGCTGATTCGTCTGCTTTTGTCCGCCATCCGTGCTGCCACAGGCAATTATCGCCGGGAGGATATGCTGGATCTGATTAAATCCGGCTTTGTTCCGTTAGAAGAGAATGATCTGTGGACGCTTGAAAACTACATCATCCGCTACGGCATTTCCGGCAAGCGCTGGCATTCGCCTTTTGTTCGCGGCAGCGAAACCGAGCGTGAAATCCCTGAAAAAACGCGGCAGTTTCTCTCTCCGGTGCTGCTCAAGCTGCAGCAGGAAATTCGTGATGCAAAAAACGGCGCAGAGTCGCTGCAGGCGCTGATGCACCTCCTGCTCTCCTGCGATGCTTATCATGCGCTTCTCAGGCAGGAAGAGGCTTTGATGCGCGCCGGATTGGATGCGCAGGCTGTGCGCGCCCGCCAGGTCTGGTCGCACCTGCTCGCCCTCTTTGAGCAAATGCACGAAATCGCCGGAGAATCCCGCATCGCAGGCGCTGTTATGACGCAATGGCTGGAAGCCGGTCTGCTTGACGAAAGCCTCTCCGCGCTGCCGCCCTCGGCCGGCATGGTCACTATCGGCGAAATCGGCAATCTGATCGTGCATGCGCCGCGCATTCTGTTTGCCTGCGCGCTCAGCAGCGCATTGGACGAGGGCAGGGAAAAAGGCCTGCTCTCCCCGGAAGAAAAAGCATTGGCCAGTGCAGATATGCATGCCTATCTGGGCATGACGCTGCGTGAACGCGACCGCATGGCCGAGCTGGATGTATGGAAAATTCTCTCTGCCCCCTCGCAAAAGCTTTTCCTTTCGCACGCACAATCCAGCCAGGCAGGCGCTGCGCAGCGCCCCGCTCAGGTCATTGCCACCATCCGCCGTCTTTTCCCCATGATCAGCGAGTTTGGCGGCGTGCAGGCCGGTCAGGGCGCATTGCATCCGCTTTCTGCGCTGCCCGCATTGGATGAAATCGGCGTCAGGTTGCGCAGCGGTACGCTTTCCGGCGAATGGCTGCACAGCTGGAAATGGCTTATCTCCAACGAAAGCATGCGCCCCATGGCCATGTCCCTGCTGTCCGCCGCGCGCGATGAACTGCCGCCGGACGTCCTCCCGCCGCGCCTGGCGCAGCAATTGTTTACCGATCGCGTCGTCTCCATCAGCCGTCTGGAATCCTTTGCCGCCTGTCCCTACAATCATTTTGTGCAGTACGGTCTGCGCCCGCAGGAGCGTAAGGAATGGCAGATCGAGCGCAGCGAAACGGGCGTCTTCTACCATGCAGCCATGGAGGGCTTTACCAAAGCGCTGACTGCCGACCAGAAATGGCCGCACATCTCCCGCCGCGAATGCGATCAGCTGATGGACGCCGCGCTCTCTCCCCTGACAGAAAGCTGGCAGGACGCCATTATGACCGACACCGCCCGCACACGCGCTGAAGGCAAGCGCTATATCAATGTATGCAAGCGTGTCGCCTGGGCATTTACAAAGGGCGCTGCGCAAAGTGATTTCCGGCCTGCGCAGAGTGAAATCGCCTTTGGCTATCCCGGTGGTCCGCCAGCGCTGACGCTGAGTCTTCAGGACGGCAGCAAAGTCTATGTTCGCGGACGCATTGACCGCGTTGATCGCTTTGAATCAGACGACAGCGTTTATCTGCGCGTAGTCGATTACAAGTCCGGCGCTCAGTCGCTTGATCCCGCCCGCATCTGGATGGGTATGCAGCTGCAGCTGCTGCTGTATTTGGAAGCTATGCTGCAGTCAGAGCCCGACAGCGTGCCTGCCGGCGCATTCTATCAATGGATGGGCGATCCGCTGATCGATCAGAACAAAAAAGGCCTGATCGAAAGTGAAATTGCAAAAAGGCTCTGTCTGAAGGGCGTGATGCTCTCAGACGTTCAGATCATCGAATGGATGGATCACCAAAAGCCTCCGGTCGGCATCGAAGACGTGCTCAAAAAGGACGGCACCGTCCGAAAGGGCAAGCTTGCCTGCACGCTGGAAGAGCTGCAATCACTCATCAGCCTTGCGCATGATATTGCCGTGCATCTGACGGAAGATCTCCGCAGCGGCCGCATAGAGGCTTCTCCCGTGTGCGACAAGAGCAATATTACTCATTGCAAGTTCTGCAAATTTGCCGGCGTTTGCCGGCGGGACAGCGCCAGCCGCCCGCTGGATCGCGCTTTGCCCGACGTAAAATTTGAGGATCTGTTGCAAAAAGCGCAAAATCTTACACAAAAACCAGAAACAATACAAAAATAGTGTTGGCAAACTGCCCTGTTATCGTGTATAATAGGTGCAAGAATAATATGCGTGCTCTGCACGCAATAAAATGCAAAGGGGGACATTCCCATGATTCAGGTTATATACGGCAAGAAAGGCTCCGGCAAGACCAAGCGCATTCTCGATATGGCGAACTCTATGGTAGAACAGCAGCACGGCGACGTCGTTTTTGTGGACGATGACAACCGCTACATGTTCGATCTGCGCCACGAGGTGCGCTTTGTTAACGCCGGTGAATACGGCATGCGCTCTGCCGATATGTTCTATGGCTTCCTGTGCGGCATGCTGGCGCAGAACTTCGACATGAAGGTCGTCTTTATCGACGCTTTCCTCAAGCTCACCAAGACTCCTATCGCCGAGATGGGCTGGTTCTTCGAGCGCCTGGATGAATACAGCAAGTCCCACGGTATCGATTTCGTGCTCTCCATCAGCCTGGATGAGGCCGATATGCCCGAATTCGTAAAGCCTTATTTCATCTGATTCCAAAAACTTAAAACACCTCAGATAACGGAGAATATTATGCGCTACATTTGTACGCGCGGCGGCGAATGCGATGCGGCCTCCCGCGCCATTCTTTCCGGCATTGCGGAAAATGGCGGTCTGTTTGCCCCCTCCTCGCTCCCGCATATGTCAAAATCCGATATTGAGGCGCTGTCCGCCCTTTCCTATCCGGAGAGGGCGGCTTGCGTATTGGATCTTTTGCTCAACGACTTCAGTCACGAAGAGCTTTTGCCCATGATGCAAGCAGCGTACAGCACCTTTGATACGCCCGCAGTCGCGCCCGTGCATGCGCTCAACGGCGATACGCACGTGCTGGAGCTTTTCCACGGCCCCACGCTTGCCTTTAAGGATATGGCGCTGCAAGTTCTTCCTCGCCTGATGACTGCCTCTGGCAAAAAGCAGCAGGAAGAACACAATATCGCCATCCTTACCGCTACCAGCGGCGACACCGGCAAGGCGGCTCTCGCCGGCTTTAAGGATGTGGAGGGCACCAGCGTCACCGTCTTTTACCCGCTGGGCGGCGTCAGCGCCATGCAGGAAATGCAGATGGTCACGTCCGAGGGACAGAATGTGCACGTCATCGGTGTGCATGGTAATTTTGACGATGCACAAAACGGCGTCAAGCGCCTGTTTACCGATCCTGATTTCATCGCCAAGATGAAGGATCAAGGCTGCGTGCTCTCCTCTGCCAACAGCATCAACCTGGGCCGTCTGGTTCCGCAGGTTGCCTATTATCTCTCCGCCTGCGCAGATCTTTTGGCCAGCGGCGCCATCACCTGGGAAAAGGGCCTTGTTGTCAGCGTTCCTACCGGCAACTTCGGCGATATCCTCGCCGCCTGGTATGCCATGCAGATGGGCGCGCCTATCAAAAAGCTCCTCTGCGCCAGCAACGCCAACGATGTGCTTACCACCTTCTTTAAGACCGGCGTGTATGATCGCCGCCTGCCGCTGCACAAGACCATCTCCCCCTCGATGGACATCCTCATTTCGTCCAATCTGGAGAGATATCTCTATTGCCTTGCGGACGGAAACAGTGATCAGGTCAACGCGTGGATGCATTCACTCAAGCAGGACGGCGTCTATGATATCGGCGAAGAAAAGCTCAGCATCATGCAGCAAACGTATTTTGCCGATTATGCGGATGACAACATGACCCGCGCCGAGATTCGCCGCGTCTTCCGCGATCATGACTATGTGATGGATACGCACACCGCCGTTGCATCGCACGTACTCAATGTGTACCGTGCCGCCACGCAGGATGACACCCCCGCGCTGATTGTCTCCACGGCAAGTCCTTATAAATTTCCGTGCGATGTTCTCAGCGCGCTTGGCGTCAAGGAGAGCGACGCGTTCAAGGCGCTTACTACGCTTGAGGAAATCTCCGGCGTTGCCATCCCCGCCGCCCTCTCGCAGCTGCACAATATGCCCCGGCTGCATGATCATGCCTGCCATCCGGCCGACATGGATCAGGCCATTTTGAAAGCTTTCGAAAAATAATCAAAATATTTTTTGAAAATGTGTTTCAACTTGTGTTATACTGTGTATAACATAAACGAAGGGCGAGAAGCTCTTCGAAAGAAAAGAATCAAAACAAAATTTGGAGGTTTTACAATTATGAAATGGGTTTGCTCTGTTTGCGGTTACACTCACGAAGGTCCCGAAGCTCCTGCCAAGTGCCCCCAGTGCGGCGTTCCTGCCCACAAGTTCGTTCAGCAGTCTGAAGACAGAACCTGGGCTGCCGAGCATATCGTAGGCGTTGCTGAAGGCGCTCCCGAAGAAATCATCGAAGGTCTGCGCGCCAATTATATGGGCGAGTGCACCGAAGTTGGTATGTACCTGGCCATGGCCCGCGTTGCGCATCGTGAAGGCTATCCCGAAATCGGTCTGTACTGGGAAAAGGCTGCCTTCGAAGAAGCCGAGCATGCTGCCAAGTTTGCCGAGCTCCTGGGCGAAGTTGTGACTTCCAGCACCAAGAAGAACCTGGAAATGCGCGTTGAAGCCGAAAACGGCGCCACCCTGGGCAAGTTTGAACTGGCCAAGAAGGCTAAGGAACTGAACCTCGACGCGATTCATGACACCGTGCATGAAATGGCCCGCGACGAAGCCCGCCACGGCAAGGCCTTTGAAGGTCTCCTGGCCCGCTACTTCAATAAGTAATCATACCTGATAACAGGTGAGGTTTATTGCCTCACCTGTTTTTTGCATTGCGCTTTAAGGAGCTATCATGAATAAACTATCCTGGTTTCTGCAATCCAAATACGGCGCCATCGTCCACTGGGGCCTTTATGCCATTCCCGCCGGATTCTGGCAGGGAGAATATGCGCCGCATGGCGGCGAATGGATTATGAAAAACTGGCGCAGCGGTATCCCTTATGCCGATTACGCTGCGCTCGCCGATCAGTTTAATCCTGAAAACTTCGACGCCGATGCATTCGTCCGTTTTCTGAAGGAGGACTGCGGCTTCCGCTACCTTGTTTTCACCACCAAGCATCACGACGGCTTTGCCATGTATGACAGCGCCTGCAATGATTACAACATCATGCATACGCCTTATGGAAAGGACGTTACCCGCGCTCTGTCTGATGCCTGCGAAAAATACGGCCTCACCTTCTGCCTGTATTATTCGCAGCTGCAGGATTGGGCAGATCCGAATGGCTTTGGCAACACCTGGGATTTTGGCCCGGATCAAGACAAGGATTTTCGCAAATATCTGGAAGAAAAGTGCAAGCCGCAGCTGAAAGAACTGCTGACCGAGTACGGTAAGATCGGCCTGATCTGGTTTGACACGCCCTACGAAATGGATAAGGCGCAATGCCAGGAGCTGGTCGATTTCGTTCACCAGTTCCAGCCTGACTGCCTGATCAACGGCCGCGTCGGCTACAATCTGGGCGATTATCGCCAGATGGGTGATCGCGGCATTCCGTTGTGCACCTATCCCAAGCCCTGGGAAGTGCCCATGACGCTGAATGACACCTGGGGCTATCGCAGTGATGACGATCGCTGGAAAACGCCCGAACACGTCATCCGCCTGTTGGCAGAAGTAGCCGGCAAAGGCGGTAATCTCCTGCTTAATATCGGCCCGGATGCGCAAGGCGCGCTTCCTGCCGAAAGCGAAAATATTTTGCGCACCGTGGGCGACTGGATGAAAAAGAACGGCGAAAGTATCTATAACACCGATCCCATGCCCGATTTCCCCTATCGCCTGGATACGGATTTTGGCTGTTTCACCTACAGCCGTGATCGCAAAAAGCTGTATATGCACATCTTCCGCTACCCCACCGTTCCGCCGCATCAAATCTGCGTCGTAGGCCTTGAAACAAAGGTAGGCAAGGCTTATCTGCTGGAAACCGGAGAAGAAGTGATGTGCTGGCAAACCTATGAAACTGCCCGCGACGAGCATCGTCTGCGCGTGCGCCTGCCCTATGCAAAGGCGCCGAACGCACTTGATACCGTAGTAGTCATCGAGCTTGAAGAAGACGAGCTGCGAACGCAGACACTGTAAGCAAAAAGAGAGGAGCTGATGCTCCTCTTTTTATTTACAATTTTGAATATATTGCTTGGGCGAAACGCCGTATTTCTTTTTAAATACCTTTGAAAAATACATGGCGTCGCCGTATCCGCTCATTTCTGCCAGATCTCCTACATTGCTCACGCCGCTCTCCATCAGAGATACCGCATATTTCAGTCTTTTCTCCGTCAAATACGCAGTAAAGCTGACGCGCAGCAGTTTTTTGAATGCGCCTGACAAATACTTGGAATTATAGGAAAAACGCTTGCTCACGCTCGCCAGCGTCAGCGTCTGATCTGTAAAATACTGATCCACATATTGTTTTACAAGCAATATGCCGTTTGCCGTCTCGCCCGCTGCATTTTCCTCCTTATCGCGGCAGATGAAAGACAGCGTGTATAAAAGCAGCCCCTCACACAGCATATCAATATTCTCTTCGGTTACCTTTTCAAAAGAGCTTTCCCACAGCTCGCGCAAAAAACCGTATTCATGATATACAGGCGCACGCTTTGAAAGCTGCAATCGCTCCATCAGCGCAGGCGCTCGGCTGCCAACGAACGTAATATAAATATAGCGAAGCTCCTGCACGTTTTCAATATAATATGCCTGCGCCGAAAAGATCACAAAGAAATCTCCCGAAGCAATGTGATACGCGCCATTCGCAGTATGCAGCACCCCTACACCCTGCGTAACAAAAGCGACAGAATAAGTTGCCGGCAATATAAAGCGCTGCTCGAAGCGTGCGTTTTTCTCATATACAAAATGAATAATATTGATTTCCTCACGCACCGTCCGCGTAGAAACAAATTTGCAAATATTCTCCATACTCCCTCCTTCCCTTATTTTATACCGCAGCCAGCCGTGCTCGTCAATATCAAACCTGACTATTTTCTATATTTTTATAGCTTTTATCCATTCTTTCACATGTACATTCATTTTATAATGATATTTGTCAAAGCCTTAAAATCAGGAGGTCATCCTATGAAAAAATGCAGAATCGGCGTTGTCGGCGTCGGCCGCGGCAGCATGATGTGGAAATACTGCCAGGACGCGGAAAATGCCCAGATCGTCGCCATTTGCGACAAATGGGAAGAAGGCCTTGAAAAAGCCAAAGCCCAGATCAACAGCGACAGCGTGACCTATTACACCAGCTACGAAGAATTCCTCAAGCACGATATGGATGCGGTGCTGCTGGCCAATTATGCCACAGAGCACGCTCCCTTTGCCATTGCCGCCATGAAAAGCGGCAAGGACGTCATCAGCGAAGTGCTGCCCGCGCAAAATATGGCAGAGGCCATCCAGCTGATCGAGTGCGTGGAAGAAACCGGCCGCAAGTACTGCTATGCTGAAAACTATTGCTTCATGGGCGGCCCGCGCGAAATGCGACAGAAATATTTGGATGGCTCGCTTGGCGCCTTTGAATACGGCGAAGGCGAATACATGCACAACTGCGAGCCCATCTGGGCCAAGATCACCTATGGCGAGCCAGATCACTGGCGCAATAACATTTCCGCCTTCTTCTACTGTACGCATTCGGTCGGCCCGCTGCTGCATATTACCGGCATGCGCCCTATCAGCGTTGTAGGCTTTGAATGTCCCTTCAACGAGCGCATGGCGCGCATGGGCGCAAAAGCAGGCAGCATTGCAATTGAAATGGTAACGCTGGAAAACGGCGCTATCGTGAAAAGTCTGCACGGCCTTGGCTGCTCCAGAGATTCCATCTGGTATTCCGTTTACGGCAGCAAGGGCCGCATGGAAACTGCCCGGGAAGACGCCGAATGCGGCAAGATGAATCGCGTCTATGAAAATCTTGACGCCTTCAATGGCGAAAACAACAATCATCCTACCAGCCACATGGCCGAAGATGCGCTCTCTCAAAAAGGCGCTAAACACGGCCACGGCGGCAGCGATTACATCTGCCTGTATCACGCCATCGAGTATCTGAACGGCAACAAAGATGCAGATATCGTTGATGTATACGAAGCTGTTGACATGTGGCTGTGCGGGCACTTCGGCTATCTTTCCGTACTGGAAGGCGGCGGCGTGCAAAAGATCCCCAACCTTCGCAGCAAATTGGAGCGTGACGCCTACAGAAACGATCTGCGCTGCACGCTGCCAGCTGCCGGCGACCAGCAGCTCCCCAGCTACTCCAAGGGAAATCCTGATATCGACCCTGCCATCTACGACATGTGGAAGGAAAAATGGGAAGAATACAAAAAGCAGTCCAAAAAATGAAAAAACACATCCACCGCTCAGGCGGTGGATGTGTTTTTTACATTCATTCTTTACAGCGCGCCAATCACTTCGTTGACAATCTCAATGCAGATCGCCGCCGCTTCATCGATCGTCTGACTGAATTCCTCCGCACCGCCCGTGATGCCGTCGCTGACCACCTTGATCATCAGGCAGGGCACATGGTTGCGGTCACAGGTCAGCGCAATGCCAGCCGCTTCCATTTCACAAATCTCCGCGCCATACTGACGATTGAGCGTGCGCTTGGCCTCCGGATCGGCCACAAATTTATCAGCAGATGCACAAATTACAGGCTTCAATTCAGGATACATCTCCCGCGCCTTATTGAACAGATATGCATCTACCGGAATGTAAACGTCCGGATACTGCACATAGCGACCCACCTCGCAGTGATCGATAGCGCTGGTGTCAAAGTCATAATGCACTACTTTTTCGACAATCGCCGTCTTGGTCTTGCCCATTTCTTCGGTCAGGCCGCCAACCACACCGAAATTGACAATCATATCAACATTATACGCACAGATCAGATACTGTGTGCCAGCTGCGGCGGCAATCTCGCCCGCGCCGCAGTTGAGAATCACCAGCTCGTAATCCGGTGTTTTGTATTCCAGCACACTATAGCCCGCCACGTTCTTTTCTTCCAGCGCGGAGCCATATTTATCCAGCACGGCCTTGATTTCGACCGCAACGATCATACCTATTCTTTTCATTGTAATGCACCTCCTGCATAATGCATTCATTATACTTTTTTCTTTGGGCAAAAGCAATCCCCCTTCCGTGAAGAAGAGGGATTATCTTGTTTATTCTTCGAAGCAGCCGTACGCTTCCAGCGTAGATTTGCCAATCTCGTAGAGCAGTTCCTCCGCTTTCAGGCGCACCGACAGCGGTGCGTTAAGCAGCTTGTCTCCCCGCTCGCTCTGGCGGCGCTTATCACCAGGCAGGAAAATGTTGGACTCAAACGTAAAATATCCCTTATAGCCGATGTCCTTCAGGCCGTTCATCACAGCATCCAGGCTCATCGTACCCAGATACGGGAATACGTGCGAGTCGTGATCGCCCATGTTATCCTGAATATGCAGCGCATACACATGCTCGCCTACAATGCGCAATTCTTCATCCTGCGGCATTTCCTGCATGTTGGCGTGGCCAGCATCCCATACCGCGTGGAAATAAGGATGATCCACACAATCCAGCAGCGCGCGAAGATCCGTCGCATTATCGATCCAGAATACGCCTTCTTTATGCATTTTATTGAAGTTTTCCGTCAGCACATACACGCCCTTTTCCTGCGCCAGCGGCAAAAGCTCCATATAAAAATCCTTGTTGCGCTTGAAGCATTCTTCCTTGGTAAGGCCGCATTCGTAGCCGGAGTGCACAACAACACGGTCAATGCCCAGAATGGCGCAGCATTCAATGCAGCGCTTGTTCACCTCAATGAAGGGAATATAGTCAGGGCCCTGTACGATGGGCTTGCCCATCGGCGCGTGGGACTGCACAAATTTTACGCCCAGCTCATCCGCTACAGCGCGCAGATGCTGCATCTGCTCCTGCCAGTCATCCGCAAACGCGCCGATACCGCGCGCATAGTCAAAACCAAAATTATAGTCGATATACTTAAAACCTGCCTGATGAATATAGCGTACGCATTCTTCCTGATTCTTCGCGTATCTGCCGAAATCACCGGTTGTGGTAGCCAGCTTCATAATTAATCACACTCCTTTGTGTTCATTATACAATTTATACCATGATAGTCAAGCATCTTTTTCAGACAAAATCCCCGCATCCTTGAAAGATGCGGGGATTCGTTTTTAGAATTTCTTACTTCATCAGATTGTTCACCAGAGCAACCACTTCGGTGTGAACCTTTTCAGCCGTCTTCATGCTGATTTCGGTCGCAATCTGTGCTGCAGCCTCGGTAGACTCGGCAGCAGCAACAGCTTCCTGCATTTCAGCAAAGGCAGCGTAGCAGTAGTTCTGCAGCGCGTTCATCTTGCAGTTGACGGTGGCAATTTCGCTAACGGAAACATCGCCGTAGGTGATCAGGTTAGACAGAGCGTCCAGAGACCAGTAGTAGGAGTCCGCCCAGTTTTCGGGAAGAACCTTGAAGCCATCAACCTTCACGCGGCCTTCAGCGGTCCACTTGGTGGCGCTGGTGGCGTAGTACAGGCCTTCAGCAGGCTGCTCGGTCACAAAGGTGGCAGGAGCAGTGGAGGTCTGAAGCGCCTTGTAGGTATCGGTGGTCAGCATGGGATAGTAGGGAACGAAGGCATTGTATTCGGCGTCATCCATCGCAACCCATTCAATCGTATCGGTCAGGCTGTCTTCGCTGTAAATCTGGAAGATGTGCGTTTCCAGGTTGCCGGTCTTGCCGATGCCGGGGATCTTGTAGTAGCCAACGATGTCAGCCACGGTGTAAGCATGATCCAGAACGATGTTGCTGTAGAAGGGAACGATATTGCCATTGGCATCCACATTGGAGATGGTGTAATCATCAAAGGTTACATCCTCGCCCATTTCCTTGCCGTAGACGTAATCCAGACCGTCGAGCATACGGCTGCTGGGAGTCTGCTCGGCATTGTAGGAAAGAACGTAGTTGATGGTGTTGGCAGCTTCGTCGCCGACGAAGGTGTTAGCCTGCTTCGCAACAGCGATAATGTCCTTGGAAGCGATCACGTTGTCGGTGTCATCCAGGTCAACCAGGGCGATAACGGACTGGTTGGGCTGCACGAAAGCAACATTGCCATTGAGCTTGACGGCGATGTACTGATGGCCCGTCACATTTTCAACGTACCAGACTTCGGTGTTATCAGCCAGGAAGATACCGGAGCCATTGTTGCAGCCGGCTTCATCATAGATCTTGGTCAGCAGCTGAACAGCTTCCTTGGCAGTCGCGCATTCGCTCAGCAGGATGGTGGTGATTTCAGCTTCTTCGATACCGGTGTCAACATAGGGATCAACATCATAGGCGGGGCTGGAGGTGTACAGCGTTTCGGTAGCGGTAACCGACAGGCCCATTTCGTTGGTGCCGGCAGCGCCGTAAGGATTGTGCTTATGCGTTTCGCCGCAGTCGGGGCAAACATTGCCAGCGCCTTCCCAGTTGTCATCGCTCATGGTGGTGAAGGAGTAGCTGTCCTTGGCGAAGGTGTAGGTGAAGCCGTAGCAGCCCTTGTACAATTCGCCAGCCTTGTAGGTGCCAGCTTCGCTGACGTACATCAGCTTGTTGTAGCTGTTGGTCAAATCCTCAGAACGGGCAAAAAGGGTAGCACCGTCAGCCGTCAGACCGCCGCCCACATAAATGGCGGTGCAGGCCATCGCGCTGGAAGAGAGACAAAGCATCAAAGCAACGATAAGAGAGATAATGGACTTGGACTTGAAAGACATATTGTTTACCTTCCTTTCAAAGTTTAACAAATTTGGTTTGTCTTACTGACATGACGCATTATAATGCATGCTTATTCATTTGTCAAGCATTTTTATTCAATTTCTCAATGTTTTTTCATTGTATCGACTTCCATGCCTGATTTGGTATTTTTCCGGTTATTATTTACATCTTTTCCAGGTATTTTACTTAAAAGCCCGTTGTATTTCAATTGTTTTTCTCCGCGTGCAAAATAATCGTTCGTATTTTTGCTGCTTATATTTCTTTTTTCCTCTGCATATCACCCTGTATATTTCCCGTATTTTATGCATAACGTTCAGAAATCATTCTGCATAAAAAAAGAAGAGCTGCACTGCAGCTCTTCCTTTCTTTTTTACTTTTGCTTCTCAATCGCCTCAATGCGTGCACTCAGCGGCGGATGGCTGTATTCCAGCACAACCAGCAGCTTGGAAGGCGCCAGGTGCGCAAAATTCTCACGCGCCAGCTTCTTCAATCCACTGATCAGCGCTTCGCCATAGCCTTCCGTTACTGCCTGACGATCGGCACGGAACTCCGCAAAACGGCTGTATGCGCTCATCAGCATCCCTGTGACAGGCTGCACAAGCGACAGCATCACCGTACCCAGCAGAATGTAGGCAAAGCCATAATTGATCTCTTCAAAGCCAAACGCCTGATGCACCTGCGGGAAGCTGACCGCAGCCCACGCCATTACAGCCATAATCAAAAGGTTGCCCATGTTCATGATCTGCTGTTTGAGCACGTCCTTATTCAGCCCATGCCCCAGTTCATGCGCGAATACTGCGCAGATTTCATCCAGCGTCATGGTATTGATCAGATTGTCATACAGTACAATTGTTTTCATATGACCAAAGCCCGTAAAATATGCATTGGATTTGGTCGTGCGGCGGGAGGCGTCCATCACCTCAATCGCCTTCACATGATAGCCATGACTGGTGAGCAGCGAAGTCAGGCGTTCTTTAAGCTCCCCTTCCTCCAGCGGCACAAATTTATTGCCCAGACGGCTGAAGATCGGATAAAGGAAGGAAATCAGCAGCGTTATACCAAACACCACCGCCGCAAACAAAAGCACCATCCAGTTGCCCAGCGCACGGTGCAGCGCCGCCAGAATAGAAACAAGCAGCACATTCAGCAGCATTTCAATGGCCAGAGAACGGATCTGATCCATCACAAACGTCTTCATCGTAGAGCGGTTAAAACCGTATTTCTGCTCAATGATCATCTGATCCACATAGCCCGTGATCGCACCGAAGATCGTCGATATAACCGCATCAAAGACCAATACCGCCAGCAGCTGCATAAACACGCCGTCAGAAAACAGCCCCGCAACCGCTGCATAGGCATTGGTCAGCAGCAGAATGCTCACTACCACCCAGCTGATCAGCGTACCCAGAATCTGCAGCCGGCACTTTTCACCGCTGTATTTCTTCCAGCGCTGGTAGGTCTGTGCATCATACACATCCTTCACATTTTCAGGCGTCGGATTGCCTGCCGAACGATACTGAATAAAATGCAGCGCCATCTGATACATGCTTACAATCGTAAAGACAACCAGCACAATTGCTTTGTAGTTCATTTTCATTCCTCCGTATTGATCCATTCCCTCAGAGATCTTCTGATTTCACCGCTATAGCCTTTCACCGTATCTGCCATAAGCATCGAATGCAGCACAGCCTCCTCCGTCGCCTCAGCAGCCGCGCGGAACGCCGTGCTAATCTGCGATTCATGAATGCAGCGAATGTGCATCATTTCCCCTTCCGCAGCAATCCTGTTTGCCGTGGAAAAACCAATCATGATTTCGCCGCTGCCATGGCCAATGTAGCTGCCGAGCCTTGCAAGGCCTACGCTGCAGCGCTTGATGATGCGCCGAAGCTGTCTGTCCGTCACCGGTAAATCTGTTGCAACAATCATGATGCAACTGCCCTGATCCGGCGCATCGCCTGCCAGTTCCCTGTCAATTTCCTCTCCCACCGCAGTGCCGTTGATGCGCAAATCACGCATGGAGCCATGATTGGTCTGCACCAGTACGCCCAGCGTATATTGCTGTCCGTCTATTTTAATAATCCGTGATGCAGAACCGATGCCGCCCTTAAGCCCGTGGCAAATCATGCCCTTGCCCGCGCCTACGTCGCCCTGCGCAAAATCCTCCGCAGCATTGTCAATCGCTGCAAATACTTCCTTTTGAGAAATAGCGCGGTGGCGAATGTCGTTCAGCGTCGCATCATTGCATTCACACACAACAGGATTGACCGAACGAATGGCATAGCCGTTCTTCTCTGCTGCACGGCACATATATTCCACCATCGCATCATGCACAAGGCCAACGTTCAGCGTATTGGTCAGGGCGATGGGCGTTTCCAGCGTGCCCAGTTCTTCTATTTGCACAAGGCCTGCCGTTTTGCCAAAGCCATTGAGCACATGGCAAGCGGCAATCATTTTGTTTGTGAAAATGTCATCCGCACAGGGCATCACAACCGTTACGCCCGTTTTATGGCGGTCAGTATCTACTGTATAATGCCCAACCTTCACGCCGGGCACATCGGTAATGGCGTTTCGTCTTCCCTTTTCCATCCGCCCAATGTGCAGATCTATATTCATTTTCTCCACTGCTTCACATCCTCTTTAATCACAGATCACCGGCTGCCATGCAAAGGGCAGCAAATCACGCGCCGCAACCTTGATCAGCTTTCCGTTTTCGTCATTCACGATCACTTTGATATCCGGACAGTATTCATACAACATCTGCCTGCAGTTGCCGCAAGGCGGAATAACGCCGTTCAGATGCTTGTCATGCGCCGCCACAATGGTATCAAATTCTCTCTCCCCTGCGGAAATGGCACTGCCGATCGTGACATATTCCGCACAGGCGCCATGAATGCCGTCGCAGTTCACACCGCAGAAAACCTTCCCGCTTTTACACAATACGGCGCAGCCAACGGTATGATTGTACACCCCGTCGTCAAAATTCTTTTCCAGCACAGCCAGCGCCATATCTATCAGTTTTCTGTCGCCGTCATCTAATTGGTATCTCTCCATACACTGCTCCCGTCTATGTAATATCCTTATTATACTACAGATACTAAAAAATGCAATTTTAAGCGAAAATAAATATAGATTCCTCCTCTGTCTCGAAGCCTCTGAACGGCATTTTTGCACGCAATCCTTTCCTTCTGCATAGTCTGACCATGCAAAAATGCAGGTACATGTTTCAATTTATCCTATTCTGTGTATATATGAAACAGAAAATGCTTTTCCGAGGTGATCGCATGACCTTTGAAATTCTGCGTGAAATCTTTGTTCCTTTCCTGGGCACAACGCTGGGCGCCGCCTGCGTATTCTTTGTAAAGAATCAGCTGAACCGCTCTTTGCAGCGTGCGCTGACAGGCTTCGCTGCCGGCGTCATGGTCTGTGCCTCTGTATTCAGCCTGTTGCTCCCCGCCATCGAACAATCGGAGCACATGGGCAAATGGGCTTTTCTGCCCGCCGTTATCGGTTTTGGCGCCGGCATCCTTTTTTTGATGCTGCTCGACCGTATCATTCCGCACCTGCACATGAACAGCAATCAGCCTGAGGGCGTTCGCAGCGGCTTCAAACGTTCCTCCATGATGGTACTTGCCGTCGCGCTGCATAACCTGCCCGAAGGCATGGCCGTCGGCGTTGTGCTTGCAGGACTTCTCAAAGGCACAGCCGGCATTTCTGCCGCCGCTGCCATCACGCTGTCACTTGGTATCGCCATTCAGAATTTCCCGGAGGGCGCCATCATTTCCATCCCGCTCAAGACCGAAGGCATGAAGCGCGGCAAAGCTTTCCTTTATGGCGCGCTTTCAGGCGTTGTGGAACCCATCGGCGCAGTGCTGACACTCCTTGCCGCCGATCTGATCGTCCCAGCGCTTCCCTATCTGCTCAGCTTCGCCGCCGGGGCCATGCTCTACGTGGTTGTGGAAGAGCTTATCCCCGAAATGAGCGAAGGCGAGCATTCTCATATCGGAACAATCCTCTTTTCCATCGGCTTTGCCGTGATGCTGTCGCTGGATATTATCCTTGGCTGATCTTTTCCTTGCAAAAAGGCAAGCGCTCGCTTGTCTTTTTATTCTTTCAATGATATAATTCTTTTGCTCAATTTACTTTTATTTTGAAAGAAGGACTTTCAATGCGAAATGTAAACGGTCATCTTGTCGCCCTGCAGGCACACCGCGGTGTCAGTACCGATGCGCCGGAGAATACCTTTGCCGCATATGAAGCCGCTGTCAAGCAGGGCTATGATATTATCGAACTGGATCCCAAATTCACGTTGGATCAGCATTGCGTACTCCTGCACGATAAAAACCTCAAGCGCACCGGCCGCACGCTGGATGGCAAATCCTATGAAGAAGCGCCTTTGATCAAAGAGATTACGCTTGCTGAAGCGCAAAAGCACGAATATGGCAGCTGGTTTGCGCCGCAGTTTAAAGGCGAGAAGATTCCGCTGATGGAGGACGTGCTACGCTTCGCCAAGCAGCATAATATCCCTCTGAAGATCGACAATATCATCCAGTCTTTTACAGATGAACAAACGGAAATTCTCTTCTCTCTTGTTGAAAAAACCGGCACGCAGCATCTCGCCGGCTTTACCAGCACAAAAGTAGAATACCTCAAAAAATGCGCCGATCGTTTCCCCGCCTCCGTTATTCATTATGACGGCCCAGTCGATCAGCAAACGCTCGATGCCGTCTGCGCCGTGCTGCACGAGAATCCGCTGTATGTATGGCTGCGTTACCCCAACGCGCTTTCCACCTGGTGCAAAACGCCGCCCATCTGCGATGAAACCGTTGCCATGGTGCGCGCAAAGGGCGCCAAAATTGGCGTATGGATTTTGGAAGACGAAGATGACATGATCGATGTCTGTGACCGGTTTAAGCCCGACGTAATCGAAACAACTGGTTCCCTCAAACCTGACCATAAATAATCGCATAAACGCAAGCAGCAAATGCTTGCGTTTTTTATTGCGCTCAATTTTGTGAAGTGCTATAATGACTGTATCGCTAGAATGCGGAGGCCTTTCAATGAACGCCATCAAATACCTGATGCTCTTTTTCGCCATGCTGGGTGCGCTGGATCGCATGATCGGCAATCGTTTCGGCCTCGGCAAGGAATTTGAAAAAGGCTTTATGCTTCTTGGAAATATGGCGCTGAGTATGATTGGTATGATCATCCTTTCCCCCTGGCTGGCAGAGGTGTGCAAACCCGTGTTTTCCTTCTTTGCCAATACGCTGCACATCGATCCTTCCATCGTGCCCGCCGCGCTCTTTGCCAATGATATGGGCGGCGCGCCGCTTTCAAAGGCCGTAGCGCTTGATCCTGCCCTTGGCCTGTTCAACGGCCTGATTGTGTCAACCATGATGGGCTGCACCATTTCTTTTACCATCCCCTACGGTCTCACCCTGGTAGATAAATCTCAGCACCGCGAAATGCTTCTGGGGCTTCTCTGCGGCCTCGTCACCATTCCCTTGGGCTGCTTCATCGCAGGCGTCATGCTTCATTTGCCCATTTCAGCCCTGCTGATCGATCTGCTGCCGCTGGTTGTCTTTTCTCTGGTCGTTGCGCTGGGACTTCTGTTCAGCCCGGAAATCAGCGTCAAAATCTTCAATGCGTTTGGCTTTTTTATCAAAGGCCTGATCACCTTTGGCCTGGCATTGGGCGTGCTTCGCTACCTGACAGGGTATGAACTGATCCCCGGCCTTGCAACGCTGGAAGAAGGCGCAGACGTTTGCCTGAACGCCGCCGCTGTCATCTGCGGCGCATTTCCGCTGATGCATGTTGTTTCTCTTCTGCTCAAAAAGCCGATGAAATGGGGCGCTAAAAAACTGCGCATCAATGAAATTTCTGTTGTCGGCCTGGTATCTTCCAGCGCCACCAGCATGACTACCTTTGGTATGATCAAGGATATGGATCGAAAAGGCGTGCTCCTCAATGCCGCCTTTGCAGTATCTGGCGCATTCACCTTTGCCGGGCACCTGGCCTTTACCATGGCCTTTGACGCCAGCTATATTCCCGCCATGATCATCGGTAAGCTCTCTGCCGGCATCCTCGCCGTCATTCTCGCCAATTTCATGAGTACACGGCTGTTAGCCGCAAAATGATACAGAAAGGAAGCAGTAAAATGAATTTTACCAATGAATTTGTTGAAAAATGGATCCGTGATTACATGGCCGTGCCTGAGCACAATACCATGGTGCGCCTGCCGCTGCCCGCCTTTGATACGCCGATTGTCGGCTTCAGCAGCGCGGCGGACGCCTTGTATCCCTTCTACAAAGAGCATATCGACCCCAATTTTTATCGCCTTCCTACCGAATGGCTGGAAAAGAGATTCGGCCATCCCTTTGATCCGGAGAACGTATCTGTCATCAGCTGGGTACAGCCGCAGACTGAGGATACCCGCAAAAAGGCGGCAGCCTGCACCGATTGCCCCACGCCCGAATGGAACCACGTGCGTCTGCACGGCGAGGCCTGCAACCGCGCGCTGGCCAAGGCGCTGGAAGATTTCTTCAACGAAAACGGCGTGGAAGCCATTGCGCCTATGTGCGCGGAGGATTTTTCCTGGGGCGACAGCGATAAGTATTATCTGATCTCCAACTGGTCCGAGCGTCATACCGCGCTGATCTCCGGACTCGGTACCTTCGGTCTGTGCGACGGCCTCATCTCCAAGGTTGGCAAGGCCGTGCGCTATGGCTCGGTCATCGTCAATTGCAAGCTGACCCCCACGCCGCGCGACTACACGGAATACAACGAATACTGCCAGGCGAAAAACGGCTGCACAGCCTGCATAAAGCGCTGCCCCGCCGGCGCCATCTCGCTGGAAGGCGGCCACGACAAGAAAAAGTGCCAGGCCTACCAGAAGGAAGTGATCAAGCGCATCCTCAAGGAACGCTATGATTATGACGAATTCTCCGTCTGCGGTCTGTGCCAGACGGGCGTGCCCTGCGAGCATTGCGTGCCGGGAAAAGAGAAATAATCATGCTGTACCAACTGAAGAACGGACAGTGTGTACTAATCCGACCGCTGCAAACAGAAGACGCTGAAGCAATGATTCATCTTATACAAACCGCGGATTGCGAAACGCCCTTTCTTGCGCGCAATCCTGGTGAGTTTAACGTGACGGTGGAAAATGAAAAAAAGATCATAGCAAACGCCCTTTCCAATCACGACGCAGCCCTGTTTGCAGCAGAATACCATGGGCAAATTGTCGGGCATTGTTCTGTTGCTCTCGTACGGTCACGCCAACGCTTTCGTCATCGGGCAGAGGTTGCATTTGTTCTTCTGAAAGATTACTGGAATCTTGGCATTGGCGGCAAAATGATGCAAACCTGTCTTGATTGGTGTCGCGATCATAGCGTAAATCAAATCGAATTGACAGTCGTTACACAAAACGAGCGCGCACTGAACATGTATAAAAGCTTTGGCTTTGAAATCTGCGGCACTGTGCCGCATGCACTGTGTTATCCCGACGGAAGCTTTGCTGATGAATACATGATGATCAAACAGCTATAGAAAAACGGGCTCTTTCGAGCCCGCTTTTTTATTTCATTTTCTTTTGCATTTTGGCTATGCGCTTGGCTTCCCGGATTTTCTTCCGCACAGCAGCCTGCGTTTCTACGTCCACAATATCGTCTTCCTTTGAGAACGAGCGCCACTTCAGCGTCAGCACAACAGCCACCAGGAACAAAAGTACCGCACGGATCAGCACCGTATACTGTACAGAATATACCTCCATTCCCATCAGCATGATCGAAGTATCTCCCGTGATACCGCTCACCCACGTGCCCGTTACCAATCCCAGGAAGGCGCATATATTGCACCCCAGCGTATGGAAAGCAATGTGCGTGTTGGTGTTTTCCTCAGGGAGATTCATGTACAGCACGTTGCCATAGGAAAGGTTTAGGCCCACGCTCAGGATATTCTGTACCATGCAGGTCGGCACATAAATCCACGGCGTTTCGGTTGTCATAAAGAAAAAGATAATCTCCGTCGGTACCCAGAAAAATACTGTCATGCCGAAGGTTTTAATCCAGGAATAGCGGCGCAGAATCTTTTTCCACTGATTGGCGGTGAGGATCAGAATGATCGTGTACATGACCGACATCGCATTGATCAGCGTGTAGGAAAAATGCATGTGGTTAAGCAGATAATAGCCCCACAGGCCGTTGTTGACGTACGATACATAATTCCAGAAGAACATAAACAGCATGCACTTGAGGAATTTTTTATATCTGAACGGCAGGCGGAAGACATCCAGCAATTGGGGCTTTTGCGTTTGCGGATAGGGATATTCCTTGGCGCAGGCCTGCATGCCAACGTCAATGAGCACCATGACAAAAGCCACATAGCGCATGGTCAGAATGACCGTTTCCTGATGCGGCGATCCCGCCACAGCATCCGTCAGAAAGCCGCTAAGCAGGAGTATGGCGCTGGACATGACAGACGAGAAAATCTGATTAAGCGTAATGTACCGCGTGCGGCGTTCGTTATCCGCCGGATAGAACTTGTAAAACCATGCCGTAATGCCCGGGCTGAACACCGCATACACGGCATATGCCATAAACACCAGCACAATAAACCAGGTAAGCCTGGCATTGGGATCGGTCACAAACTGCGGCATCAGCGTCGTTGCGACAATATACATCGCATAGAAATAGACCTTTGCCGCAAGGCAGATCCATTTTCGCTTTTTAAAACGCTCCAGCACGAGCGAAGAAAAAATGCTGAATACATTGGTAATCAGCGGTATGAAGGATATAATGCCCACGCCCGTGATGGATATATCATACATCGACAAAAAGCCGGTGTAGAATATACCGGTAATAAACACATTATAAAACGCCGTCATCAGCGCGCTGCCAAGGCTGATCAGTCGTCCCTTGGCTTCTTCATCGCGGACGCCGTAAATGTCAGAGAAGGAACGCATTGCACGCTGAAGTGCGTATCTGTCAACACCGGGAATGTAGAGTCTTTTCATTGGGAAAGTACCTCCACAAATTTACGTTCTTATGCGCACATTGTAGCATAGCCTGCACACTTTTGAAATGGGATTTTACAATTTTTTGCAAATATTTTCTTCCCATCTTTTTCTTGTGAACCCTGGCAGACAGTGGTATAATAAACCAGCTGTTTCTTTTGATTATCAATGATTCGGAGGATTTCCAAATGCAGAAAACCAGACTTCGCCGCTATGCTCAGCTCATCGCCCGTATGGGCGCCAATGTCCAGAAGGGCCAGGACGTCGTGCTTTTCGCCGGCCTGGATCAGCCCGATTTCGTTGTGATGCTCACAGACGAGCTGTACAAGTGCGGCGCACGCAAAGTACACGTGCGCTTTAATTATCAGCCGCTTGAAAAGTATCATGTGCGCCACCAGTCCCTCAAAACCCTCTCCACCGTTGACGCCATCGCCGAAGCCGAGCTCAAGTTCATGGCGGATAATTGCCCCTGCCGCGTGATGCTCGCCTCCAACGATCCCGACGGCCTCAAGGGCATGAACACCGCCAAGATGACCAAGGGCCAGATTGCCCGTTACCCCATTACCAAGCCCTACCGCGACGCCATCGACGGCAAGCATCAGTGGTGCATCGCCGCCGTTCCCGGCGTTGCCTGGGCCAAGAAGGTTTTCCCCGGCGAGCGCGGCAGCGTAGCCGTTGAAAAACTGTGGGAAGCCATTCTTGCCACTGCCCGTGTGGATGACGATCCCATCGCCGCCTGGGAAAAGCACAATAAGGATCTGCAGGATCGCTGCGCCTACCTTTCCTCCCTCGGTATTGAAACGCTGGAATACAAGGCCGGCAACGGCACCGACCTGCGCGTTGGCATGATTGAAGAGGCCATCTTCTGCGGCGGTATTGAAACCACCAAGGGCGGCGTCACCTTCAACCCCAACATCCCCACCGAAGAATGCTTCATCTCCCCCAAGAAGGGCGTTGCTGAAGGCATTGTATACTCCTCCAAGCCCCTGTCCTACCAGGGCCAGCTGATTGAAAACTTCTGGTTCCGCTTCGAGGAAGGCCGCGTAGTAGAGGCGCATGCCGAAAAGAATGACGAACTTCTGCAGAAGATGATCACCATGGATGAAGGCGCCGCCTATCTTGGTGAGTGCGCGCTGGTGCCCTTCTCCAGCCCCATCAACCAGACAGGACTCCTCTTCTACAATACGCTCTTTGACGAAAATGCCTGCTGCCACCTGGCGCTGGGCCGCGGCTTTGGCGATACCATCCGCGATTACCACAACAGAACGCACGAGGAAATCAAGTCGCTTGGCGTAAACGAATCCATGATCCACGTGGACTTCATGATCGGCACCGCAGACCTTTCCATCGTGGCGCACTGCCGCGACGGCAAGACCATTCAGATCTTCAAGGACGGCGAGTGGGCGTTCTAATCATAAAAAAAAGAAGTCATCCGAAAGGATGGCTTCTTTTTGTTTACTCCATCGCCAGCAGATATCTGCCCAGCTTCACGGTATATTTCATAAATTCCAGACGCAGCACATTGTCATCCGGCAGATACTTGAGCGGCTGCGCCGATTCATATACAAAATCACCCTCATAGCCGCTGTTTTTAAGTGCCCTTACCACCTTCGGCCAGTCGATAGAGCCCATGTACGGCATGAAGTGGTCATCATTTATACCGCGGTTGTCCTGAATATGCGTGCATTTGAGCAGCTTGCCGAGCTTCATAATATTCTCTTCCTGGTCAAGGCCCTCAATCAGATTGCCATGTCCGGTATCCCAGCAGAAGCCGAAACGCTCATGGTTGCCCGCTGCCTCCCGCAGCGCCAGCAGACGATCCGCATTGCAAAAATACGAACGTCCCGTATTCTCAAATGCAAGACCGATGCGCGGCACCGCATTGATAGCGCGGTGGAAGAAATCGGCATTCCGCTTGATCGTTTCTTCTTCGCTCAAGCCGCACAACCCCATAAAATCAAGCGGGTGCACAACCACCCATGGCGCGCCCAGGCGCTCGGCCAATTCGATGGTGCGGATCACATGCTGATAATACTCTTCCAGCTGCGCAGGATCGTTATAATCAGCCACACTGCCAAAGCGCGCATGCGACTGGGAAAGAGTCATCTGCGCTTCCGCCATCAGCGTCTTTGCCGTTTCGATAAATGCGTCCTGCTCGTCCCGCGACAGTTTGTCTATTTCATTAAAATGGATATCAAGCGCATCATAGCCCGCTTCCTTGCAAAAGCGAATAGCCTCTAACATATGCTCGATTGTATTATCCTGCCGACGCAAGGAAAAAATATTGAGCGTAGTAGAAAGTCGCATAACAATCCTCCACTTTCTTTCATCTGAAACCATTATAACTGCTTGCAATCCGCAAAGCAAGTCATTATAATGTATTTATCGATATTAACGCACTGCTTGAAGGAGGAATCTTCCCATGAACACCATCAAGGTTAAGCACGATATGGTACCCTTCGTCGCCCATCGCGGCTGCAGCGGTATCGAAAAAGAAAATACCCACGCCGCTTTTGTTGCCGCCGGCAACCGCTCTTATTTTGGCATTGAGACTGACGTTCACCGCACGCTGGATGGCAAGTTCATCTGCTTCCACGATGACACCACCGGCCGCGTTGCCATCGACAATATGGTCGTTGAGCAGACAACCTTTGACACCCTGCGCAATCTGATTCTCGCGGATGTCGACGGCAAGAAGGGCCGCACAGACCTGCGCATGCCCACCCTGCAGGAGTATATCCAGATCTGCAAAAAGTACGGCAAAATCGCCGTTCTTGAGCTCAAAAACACCTTTGAGCCGGCAGACGTCATGAAGATCGTTGACGTCATCAAGAACGAAGATTATCTTGTCAGCACCATCTTCATTTCCTTCTCCTTCGAAAACATGGTAACGCTGCGCAATCTGCTGCCCGAGCAGCCCTGCCAGTACCTGCTGAGCAAATGGGGCGAGAATCCCATTCCCCAGCTGAAGGAATATAACCTGGATCTGGATATCCGCTACACCGAGCTGAACGCCGAGCGCATCCAGGCGCTGCACGACGCCGGCATCAAGGTAAACTGCTGGACGGTAGACGATAAAAAGGCCGCTGAGCAGCTGGTCGAGTGGGGCGTCGACTACATCACCACCAATATCCTCGAATAATTTTCGATCACGCAAAAACACCGGCTCACTGGAGCCGGTGCTCTTTTTTATTTCCCGCGCAGCTTTTTCAGCCGCTTCATCACATCATTTTCACCGCGGCCAAAGTAATCATGTAATTTTCGATATTCGCTGAACAGCTGCTCATATACCTTTACATTTTCAGCAATCGGCATATATATCTTCTGTTCGGTCTGCGCCATCGCGCGGATGGCCTCCAGATGACCGTCATAGCCGCCCTTTTCCTTGCCTACGGCAGCCGCCGCCAGGATGGCGCTGCCCAGCGCAGGTCCCTGATCGCTGCCCGCAATGCGCACAGGCATATTGAGCACATCAGCATAAATCTGCATCGCCATGGCGTTTTTCTGGCTGATGCCGCCGGTAGCAAACAATTCGTTTACCTCCACGCCGCTTTCGCGGAAGGTTTCCACGATCATGCGGGAGCCATAAGCCGTCGCCTCAATCAGCGCGCGATAAATCTCCTCCGCGCGCGTTTGCAGCGTAAGCCCGAGGATCATGCCCGTCAGATCAAAATCCACCAGCACACTGCGATTGCCATTCCACCAGTCCAGCGCCAGCAGACCGCTCTCGCCCGGACGCAGCTTATCCGCCAACTCCGTCAGATAGGTCTGAATATGCATCCCGCGTTTTTCCGCTTCAGCAAAATATTCCCTGGGCACAGCGTTCTTTGTCAGCCAGGCATAATGATCGCCCATGCAGCTCTGCCCCGCCTCATAGCAGAAATACCCCGGCAGAATGCCGTCTTCCAGCGCGCCGCAGATTCCTTTGACCGGCGCGCCGTTATCAGACAACGCCATAAAGCAGGCAGAGGTGCCCATCACGATCATCAATTGACCAGGCTTTGTCATGCCAACCGCCGGAACGCCCGCATGCGCATCCAGAATACCCACGCATACCGGCAAGCCCTTGGGCAGATTCAGCCTTTCCGCCATCTCGTCCGTTACCGGCGCTGCCACGCTGACCAGCTCCTGAATCGGCGCTTTTACCTTTTCATGCATCACGCGGGCAAAGTCAGGATGCACCGCTGCAAAATAATCCTCCGACGGAAAGCCCGTGTGCTTGTTCCACAAAAACTTATAGCCTGCCGCGCAATAGGAGCGAATCAGCTTGCCCGTCAACTGGAACGATACCCAGTCCAGCGCCTCAATCCATTCGTCCATGGCTGCATATACCTGCGGCGCTTCTTCCATTACTTCCAGCAGCTTTGGCAGCGCCCATTCGCTGGACACCTTCCCGCCGTAGTTTTCAAGCCAGGGCTCATTTCTCTCCTGGGCTACACGCGTCATGCGGTCTGCCTGCTCCTGCGCGCCGTGATGCTTCCACAGCTTTACATAGGCATGCTTCTCATGCTGAAAACCTTCCATAAAGCACAACGGCATGCCCTTTGCATCCACAGGCATTACCGTGCTGGATGTAAAGTCAAGCCCCAAAGCAATGATATCTTCTTTATTAATGCCAGCTTTTTCAACCACCTGCGGCAGGGTATTTTCCAGCACTTCGATATAATCCGCAGGATGCTGCAGCGCCCAGTCGGCCGGAAGCGGCGTTCCGTCCGGCAAGCAGCGGTCCATCACCGCATGCGGATATTCATATACAGCACTCGCCAGCTGTCTGCCATCCTTTACATCCACCACTACCGCACGGCCGGACAGCGTGCCATAATCCAGACCGATTACATATTTGCTCATCGGGATACTCCCTTCCGCCTTTAAGACTATGTATTTATTCTACCACAGACTAATCGCGTGCGCAACATGCATGTTTTTTCATTAAAATGTATGTATTTTCGCATTTTTCCACAAAAAAACAGGAAATAAACAAAAAATATATTGCATAAAACGGACAGGCGTTTTATAGTTAAAGAGTAAATTTTTCTGACGGCCCTCACGGCCGCCAAACCATGCAGGAGGTTTGAATTTCAATGAAATCGACTCGCTTCGTCACTATGCTCCTGGCAATCGTGATGTGCCTTTCTTTCTGCTCCGGCGCGTTTGCCGAAACCATTAAGATCGGCGGTATCGCTCCCCTGACCGGTGAATACGCCGTATACGGCACCGCCGTTCAGCAGGGCGCCGATCTGTACCTTGATCTGATCAACGCTCAGCTCAAAAACGAAGGCTCTGACAAGCAGTTCAAAATCGTTTGGCTGGACAATCAGGCCGATGATACCGAAGCCCAGAACGCCTATTACAAGCTGGTTGACCAGGAGAAGGTCGTTGCCATTCTGGGCGACGTGCTCTCCGGCAATACCGAAGCGGTTGCCCGCTGCGCCGCTGACGATGAAATGCCCATGGTCTCGGCTTCTGCCACCCGCTATGAAATCACCACCGATCGTCCCTGCGTGTTCCGCACCTGCTTCCTGGATCCCTTCCAGGGCGTTGTAATGGCCAACTACGCCAAGACTCTGGGGCTTGCCAAGGTTGCTATCATCTACGGTAACGACAGCGACTATTCCATCGGCGTTGCCGAATCTTTCGAAGCCCAGTGCAAGGAAAACGGCATCGAGATCGTCGCCAAGGAAGGCGCCAGCTTCACCGATACCGATTTCAGCGCGCAGCTGACCAAGATCGCCGCCGCTTCTCCCGAAGCGCTGTTTGTTCCCTTCTACGGCTCCGAAGCCTCTCAGATCCTGCCCCAGGCCGTCTCTGCCGGTTTGAACAACGTCAAGTTCCTGGGCGTTGACGGCACCAGCGATATCGTTGCTTTCATCAGCGATACCTCTCTGCTGACCAACATGGTCTATCCTGATCACTTTGCCTTCGACGCTGAAAGCGAAACTATCAAGAACTTCATCTCCGCTTACAAGGATAAGTACGGCGTTGAGCCTACCATCTCCTTCGCTGCGACCGGCTACGAAGCCGCGCTGGTGCTGTGCAATTCCATCCTCGAAGCCGGTACCAAGAAGGCCGACATTACCGAAGCCATCAAGAATTCCAGCTACGATGCGCTCTCCGGCGTGATCACCTTTGACGATCATAACGACCCCATCAAGAGCGCGTTCATCATGACCTTTGATGCTGAGGGCGGCAAGCACTTCCTGGTGCAGCAGGCTCCTCTGTAATCAATATCACATCGTGCCTGAGGGGAAGGATCTGTTCCTTCCCCTTTGGCCGTGTTTATCGGCACTTTTTAATACGCAAGTTAGGCGGTGTTACCTTTGCTGTTTCTCAATCAGCTGATCAACGGACTGCACATCGGCAGCATCTACGCGCTGATCGCGCTGGGCTATACAATGGTCTACGGCATTGTCAAGCTCATCAATTTCGCCCACGGCGACATCATCATGGTCGGCGCGTATGTATCGCTCATCCTCATCACGGACGCCCATGTCCCCTTCTATCTGGCCGTACCTGTGACCATGGCTTTCTGCGCGCTTTTGGGCGTGCTCATTGAGCGGCTGGCCTATAAGCCCCTGCGCAGCGCTCCGCGCATTTCTGCGCTGATCACCGCCATTGGCGTGAGCATGTTCCTTCAGAATCTGGCTCAGCAGATTTTCACCGCCACGCCGCGTCCCTACCCCACTGTATTTACCGTCGCGCCCATCGTGATTGGCAAGCTCTCCATCAATTTCCTGACGGTGCTGACGGTCTCTGTCTCCATTGTCCTCATGATCGCGCTGCAGGCCTTTGTCCGCCTCACCAAGACCGGCAAGGCCATGCGTGCTGTGTCTGAGGATATGGGCGCCGCGCAGTTGATGGGCATCAACGTCAATAATACGATCTCCATCACCTTTGCCATCGGCAGCGCGCTTGCCGCCATCGGCGCCATCCTTTACAGCCTCAATTACCCCCTGATCTCTCCCACCATGGGCTCGCTGCCCGGCCTGAAGGCCTTCATCGCGGCCGTGTTTGGCGGCATTGGCATCCTGCCCGGCGCCATGATCGGCGGCTTTGTGATGGGTATTGCCGAAAGCCTGACCAAAGGCTTTATCTCTACCCAGCTGCCTGACGCTGTGGTGTATGGCATTCTGATTGTTATGCTGCTGGTCAAGCCCGCAGGCCTGCTGGGCAAGCGCACCAGCGAGAAAGTGTGAGGTGAGCAGTATGAAAATGAACAAACGCTTCAAGGCTTGTCTGCTCAACCTGATTGCCATTGTCGCAGTCTATTTCACCTTCAGCCTGCTGATTAATTCCGGCACGCTCACGCGCTATCACCGCAACATCATCTTCACCATCTGCATCAATATCATCATGGCCGTCAGCCTCAACCTGACCACCGGCATGCTGGGCGAATTGGCGCTGGGCCATGCGGGCTTTATGGCAGTGGGCGCCTTTACCAGCGCCATCATCACCAAGGCCTGGGGCATTTCCACCGTCATTTCCTTCCCCGTTGCGCTGATCGCCGGCGGTTTGCTGGCTGCCTTCTTCGGCCTGGTAATCGGCATCCCCGCGCTGCGTTTGAAAGGCGACTATCTGGCCATTATCACCCTGGGCTTTGGCGAAATCATCCGTGTTATCATCATCAATCTGCCCATCACCGGCGCCACCAAGGGCTTGTCCGGCATCGCCAAGCTCACCAGCTTTAACTATGTCTACATCATCATGGTGCTGATTATTGCCTCGCTGTTTACGCTGGGCCGTTCGCGCCATGGCCGCGCCATCATTTCCATCCGCGAAAATGACATTGCGGCGGAATCCACCGGTATTCCGATCTTCAAATATAAGCTCTTTGCCTTCACGCTGGCCGCTTTCTTTGCCGGTGTTGCCGGCGGCTTGTACGCCCATCAGCAAGGCACCATTAACGCCGCTACCTTCGATTACAACAAGTCCATCGACTATCTCGTCATGGTCGTTCTGGGCGGTATGGGCTCGATCACAGGCTCAATCATCTCCGCTGTTGTCCTCTCCATGCTGCCTGAATATCTGCGTGATCTGACCGCGCTGATCAACGATCTGCTGCCCGCCATCAAGATCACCGACCCGCGCATGCTGATCTATTCGCTCATGCTGGTGCTGATGATGATCTTCCGCCCCAAGGGCCTGCTGGGCACGGCCGAATTCTCTTTGCTGAACCTCTGGGATTTCATCGTTCGCCATGTCAAGCGCTTTGCCTCGTTGATTACAAGGCATCTTCCCGAGCGTAAAAAGGCTATCACAATGCCCGAGGTACCCAAGTACGATTACGCCAACCTCGACCTTCCTGTGCTTGAAACCAAGCAGCTTGGCATCCGTTTCGGCGGTCTACAGGCCGCCAAGGACGTTAACATCAAGCTGATGGATAACGAAATCGTTGGTCTGATCGGCCCCAACGGCGCCGGCAAAACGACAATCTTCAACATGCTCACGGGCGTATATAAGCCCACCAGCGGCGATATTGTCCTGCTTGGCAAATCCATCGTCGGCTCCCCCACGTATCACATCACCGCAAACGGCATTGCGCGCACCTTCCAGAACATCCGTCTGTTCAAGTCCATGACCGTTATTGAAAACATCAAGGTCGCCTTCCAGACGCGCATGCACTATACGCCCATGGAGGGTATTATCCGCGCGCCGCGCTACTCGCGAGAAGAACGCGGCATTGACATCCGCGCCCGCGAGCTGCTGAGCGTATTTGGCATGGAGGACGTCGCCGATACGCCCGCCGACAGCCTGCCCTACGGCCAGCAGCGCAAGCTGGAAATCTGCCGCGCGCTGGCTTCCAATCCCAAAGTGCTGCTGCTGGATGAGCCGGCCGCCGGCATGAACCCCAAGGAAACGGAAGAGCTGATGAACACCATCAAAATCATCCGCAACCGTTTCTCCGTCGCCATCCTGCTCATCGAGCACGATATGAAGCTGGTCATGGGCATCTGCGAACGCATCTACGTGCTCAATTACGGCAATATCATCGCCGAGGGTACGCCTGACGAAATCGCGCACAACCAGGAGGTTGTCGCCGCTTATCTGGGCACTGCAGCCGAAGAAAGCAAGGAGGAAAGCGCCACATGCTGAAAGTAGAAAACATCAATGTATATTACGGCGCAATCCACGCGCTGCATGATATTTCCTTCCATGTAGAGCAGGGCGAAATCGTTACGCTGATCGGTGCAAACGGCGCCGGCAAAACCTCCATTCTCAACGCTATCTCCGCACTCGTTCCCCACAAGAGCGGCACGATCACCTTCTGTGATAAGGAGCTTTCCCGTGTTCCGGCTAATAAGCTGGTCAGCATGGGCCTCTCCCAGGTTCCCGAAGGCCGCCGCATGTTTTCTAAAATGACTGTGCTTGAAAACCTCGAAATGGGCGCTTTTACCCGCCGCAACCGCGCCGAAATGCAGCAGGATCTGGAGATGATCTTTTCGCACTTCCCCCGCCTGAAGGAGCGCGTTAAGCAGCTGGCCGGCACGCTCTCCGGCGGCGAGCAGCAGATGCTGGCCATGGGCCGTGCGCTGATGAGCCATCCGCGTCTTTTGATGATGGACGAGCCCTCCATGGGCCTGTCTCCCATCCTGGTGCAGGAGATTTTCAACATCATCCAGGAAATCAACAAAGAAGGCACCACTGTGCTGCTGGTTGAGCAAAACGCGCATATGGCGCTCTCCATCGCCAGCCGCGCCTATGTGCTGGAAACAGGCAAAATCATCAAAGAAGGCAATGCCGCCGATTTGCTCCGCGATGACGACGTGCGCAAAGCCTACCTGGGCAACTAAAAAAAACAGACCTGACAGATCATTCTGTCAGGTCTTTTTTCTTACCATATTCTTCTGTAAACGGCACAATGCGCTTTTCGCCCACCGGCTTATATCCCAGCACCGTGTCCAGATCCACGCTCGTGAGCGACGCAAAAATATTGTTCTTCAGCTTGGGATTCTCTTCTGACAGCTTCTCTATCAGATCCTTGATATATTTGCGCTTGCCGCCATCCTCGCTCCTGGTCACCCTGCAGGCGCAGCGCAGACAATCCAGCCCCATTGCATTTTGCCATTCGATGATATGCTCTTCCCGCACCATATAAAGCGGACGGATCAGCTCCATGCCGTCCCAGTTGTCGCTGCGCACCTTTGGCATCATGGTTTTGTACTGTCCTTCATAGAACATGCTCAAAAGCACCGTCTGCACCACATCATCATAGTGATGTCCAAGCGCTATTTTATTGCAGCCGCGTTTCTTTGCTTCCTTGTACAAATACCCGCGCCGCATGGCCGCGCACACATGACAGGGAGAAGCCGGCGCACTCTCCACCGCTTCAAAGATGGGACTGTCAAACATCTCCAGATCAATTTCCAGCTTCCGGGCATTTTCCTCAATCTTCCGGCGATTCTCTTCTTCATATCCCGGATCCATCGATAGATAGATCAGTTCAAAAGGCATTTCACTGTGCCGCTGCAGCTGCCTTAAGCACACCGCAAGCAGCAGCGAATCCTTGCCGCCCGAGATGCACACGGCAATTTTATCATTCGGCGAGATCAATTGATAGTTCTTGACCGCCTTGATAAAATTGCGCCAGATCGGCTTTCTGTATGTTGTAATAACACTGTGTTCTGCCGCAGTGTGGCGATCGTTCATGCGCACAACCTCCATAAAAAGTACAAAATGATTATACCACAGTCGCCCAATTTATGCTATAATGAAAAAAACGCTGGAAGGGATTCTGATATCATGACCGATCTTTCCCTGCTCAAAGAGCAAATTACCCCGTATATCAAGCAGGCCGGCGCGCGCATCCGCGATACACACTCTTCGCCCGTGCACGAAAAAGCCGGTCACTATAATTTTGTTACTGATGCCGATGTAGCCAATCAGGAATTCCTGCGCGAAAAGCTCTCTGCGCTGCTGCCCGAAGCCTGCTTCTTTGCCGAAGAGCAGGAAAATGCCGCGCTGACAGATGCGTATACCTGGATTGTCGACCCCATCGACGGCACGCTCAATTTCATGCTCAACCGGCATTTCTCCTGCGTTTCCATCGGCCTCACGCTGGGCCGCGAGCCCGTGCTTGGCATGGTCTATAACCCCTTTACGGATGAGCTTTTCCACGCCATCCGCGGCCAGGGCGCTTTCTGTAATGATCACCCCATCCACGTCAGCCGTTCTCCCTTTGAAAAATCGCTGACCACCATCGGCACTGCGCCGTACAATGCCGAGCTTCACGAAGCCACCATCCATCTGATGCACGAGTTTCTCACCCGCGGCGGCGACATCCGCCGCACGGGCTCTGCCGCGCTGGATCTGTGTGATGTCGCTTCCGGCCGCACAGACGTCTTTATCGAATTGATCCTCTCCCCCTGGGATTTTTCCGCCGGCGCGCTGATCGTCACGGAAGCAGGCGGCGTATTTGACATGCCGTACAGCGAAAACGGCATTGATTTTGGCAAACCTACCGCTATTTTTGCCAGCAACCAGCCATGCCGCGAAAAAGCCATGGAAATCTGCCTGGCAGCCAAGGAGCTGATTCAAAAATGATTCTTTCTTCTCCTCATGTACACACCCAGTTTTGCGATGCTAAAAATACCGCCGAGGAAATGGTCCTCTCTGCGCTTGATCACGGTTTTTCTTCGATTGGCTTTTCCAGCCATGCCAAGCAGGTATTTGATCACCGCTATGCCATGGACGACGAACGCGAAAAGAACTACATCTCTGAAATTCGCCGCCTGCAAAAAAAATTCGAGGGCAAAATCCGTATCTGGCTGGGCACGGAGCTGGATCTTTTCTGTTGTGCAGAGCGCAGTAGTTTTGATTATGTAATCGGCTCGCTGCACCTTCTCCCCATGGCCGACCGCATCTGGGGCGTTGATAACACCAAGCACCGTCTCATTCAAATCCGCGATGAAGTATTTGGCGGAGACGGCCTCGCCATGGCTATGGAATATTTCCGTTACTACGGCGCTTACCTCTTTGCCCAGCGCCCGCACATCGCCGGACACATGGATCTGATCCGCAAAAACAACATGGACGGCGACGTCTTTGACGAAAGCGATCCGCGCTACCAGCAGGCTGCGCTGAACGCCCTGCAAATGGTCAAAAAATCCGGCGCTGTCATTGAAGTCAACTCCGGTGCGATGGCACGCTACGGCGCAAAATCCCCCTATCCCTCGCGTTTCCTGCTGGAAGCGTGGCTGAAGATGGGCGGCGAGGTGATGCTCTCCTCCGACTGCCACAGCGCAGAAAACATCATGACCGGCTACGCCGAATCTGTTGATCTGCTGCTGTCCGTAGGCTTTAAAACAGCCAAAGTACTCGGCCGCGGTGATCAACTTTTCGAAACCACCGAGCTTGCCCCTATCAAATAATCCACCCATCAAAAGAGGCGATACGTTTCATCGTATCGCCTCTTTTTCTTATACATATATTCTCGGTACGCGTTTGCCAATGATGGCGGTCACTTCATTGCGGTTCATTTGTCCAATGGACGCGTATTCGCGCAATGTGATCTCATCACCCAGCAGCGTTACAACATCGCCTGCGCGAACGCCTTCAATGGCCGTCACATCAATCATCATCTGATCCATGCACATCAGCCCTGCCACCTGTGCGCGCTGTCCGCGCACCAGCACAACGCCTTTATAGCTCATCACGCGCGGATAGCCATCCACATAACCGCAGGAAACGCTGGCAATGCGTGCATCGTGATCGAGCGGATGGGAATCATCATAGCCAAGCAATTCGCCTTTTTTCACGTCAAACACACGCGAAACCCGCGTCTGAAAGCGCGCCACAGGCTTCACCTTTTCGATCTCAGAGAAGCCGTTGGGATAGTTGCCGTACAGCAGCGCGCCCACGCGCACCGCATCATATTGCCAATCAGCATAGCGATCCAGGCCGATGGAATCAAGCATATGCGCATATTGAATCGAAATATTTCGTTCCCTGAGGCCTTGCCGCACCTTTTCAAAAGCAGCCTGCTGCGCTTCGTCGCTTTCGCGGTTATGCAGCGCAAGATGCGTATACAGGCCTTCTGCTACAATGCCAGACATATATGCGCACTGTTCAATTTTGTTCACCGCTTCATCCACATCAAAGCCGATACGGTGCAAGCCGGTATCCACCTTGAAGTGTACATAAGCATGACGCTGGATCTCCTGCGTAGCTTCCGAAATGCGGATCGCTGCCTGCAAAGAGCCTGCCGTCAAGCGAATCTTCTGCTCAATCGCTTTTTCAAGCGCGCCGCCAAGCGTCTCGCCCATGCAAAGTATCCATGCATCCGGCAGCGCCTCCCGCAGCGCAAACGCCTCATCCAGGCACGCCACCGCAAACATTCTTACGCCATTTTCCCACAAGCAGCGGCCCACCGCCGGCGCGCCCAGGCCATAAGCATCTGCTTTTAGCACAGCAATCAACTGCGTATTCTCCTGCAGCCGGCTCTTTACCACCTGCAGATTATTCTTCAGCGCCGCCAGATCCACTTCCAGATAGCAGCGTGCGCGGGGATGGTCCAGCATCATCATTCTTCCTCACACATCTTTGCGTATTCAGTCAGTTCGCTCTCATTGCCAAGCACAAAGTGCCTTGGCTCAATTTCCACCCAGCGCGGCTGATCCACGCTGTAATCATGCACCGATTCATCATAGACAAGCGGCACCTTCTGCTTTTCGTAAGCAGGATTGGGCATGGGCACAGCGCTCAGCAGCGCGCGCGTATAGGGATGCAGCGGATGACGGAACAGCGTTTCTGTATCTGCCAGCTCCACCAGCAGCCCCTTGTGGATCACCGCAATGCGATCGCAGATAAAGCGCATCACAGACAAATCGTGCGAAATAAACAGATATGTCAGCCCGCGCTCCTTCTGCAAATGGCTCATCAGATTGAGCACCTGCGCGCGGATAGACACATCCAGCGCGGAGATCGGCTCATCGGCAATGATAAAATCCGGCTTCATAATCAGCGCGCGGGCTATCCCAATGCGCTGACGTTGTCCGCCAGAAAACTCATGCGGAAAACGGCTGGAGAACTCGGGCAGCAAACCAACGTCCAGCAAAGCCTGTTCCACGCGCTGCTGCCGTTCCTGCTTGGAAATCTTCTCGCCCGTATTATAAAGGCCCTCGCTGACGATATAATCCACTTTGGCGCGTTCATTCAGCGACGCCATCGGATCCTGGAAGATCATCTGCACCTGACGCGTCACGCGCCTGTCAAGCTCCTTGGGGATCTTGCCGTTGATCTTTTCCCCCTTGTAGATAATCTCGCCGCCACTGGTGGGATACACGCGGATAATCGCACGGCCAATCGTCGTCTTGCCACTGCCCGATTCACCCACAAGGCCAAAGGTTTCGCCCTGATAAATATCAAACGATACGCCGCGAACCGCTTCAAACTTTTTGCGTTTTTGGCCAAACGTCACGTGCAGATCACGGACAGACAAAATCACATCACTCATACAGGCTGCCTCCTTCCGGCGTCAGACGCTTGAGCGCTTCGGGCGGCTCTACCTTGGGCGCTCTTTCATCCAGCAGCCAGGAACGCACTTTATGCGTTTCACTCACCTCAAAATAAGGCGGGCGCTCCGTAAAATCGATATTCAGTGCCTGCGGATTGCGCGGCGCAAAGGCGTCGCCTGCCACCTCACCAAAGAGGTTGGGCGGCGTTCCGCGGATAGAGAAAAGCTCCTCGCCCTTCACGCCCAGCTGCGGCAGAGAGGACAAAAGCGCCCAGGTGTAGGGATGGCGGGGAGAATAATAAATCTCCTCGCAGGTGCCCACTTCCACAATATCGCCCGCATACATCACCGCGATACGATCTGCCACATTGGCAACCACGCCCAAGTCATGGGTGATATACACGGTGGTCAGCTGATATTTGCGTATCAGATTTTTGATCAGCTGCAAAATCTGCGCCTGAATCGTCACATCCAGCGCCGTCGTCGGCTCATCGCAAATCAGAATTTTGGGATTGCATGCAATCGCAATTGCAATAACCGCACGCTGACGCATGCCGCCCGAAAACTCATGCGGATACTGCTTGGCACGGCGCTCCGGCTCATTGATGCCAACGTCCGTCAGAATTTCGCAGATACGCTTTTTCGCCTCCGCACCCTTGATTCCCTGATGCAGCTTCAGCGCTTCGCCAATCTGCGCGCCAATCGTTTTCAGCGGATTGAGGCTCGTCATGGGATCCTGCAGCACCATGGCAATTTCTCTGCCGCGGATCTTCAGCCACTGCTTTTCAGTTTTGTATGCTGCCAGGTCCTCGCCATGATAAAGAATGCTACCGCTATCCACCCAGCCGTTCTGATCAAGCAGGCCCATAAACGTCTTGGTCAATACCGATTTACCGCTGCCTGATTCGCCCACAATCGCAAAGCTTTCTCCCTTATACAGGTCCAGCGATACGCCGCGAATGGCATGCAAAACTTTTCCGCGCAGGCTGAATTTCACATTCAGGTCGCGTACAGAAAGGATTGTCTCTCTATTTTCCATATCACGGCCCTCCTTACAGATGATTCTTGGGATCGGCAGCATCTGCAAAGGCATTGCCGATGATATAGAAGGAAATGGTGATGATCGACAGCACGAGCGTCGGGAAAATCAACTGATAGCTCTGCGACGTAGATACCAGCTTTCGGCCGGCATTGATCAGATTACCCAGCGACGGAATGCTCACCGGCAGGCCCAAGCCAATATAGGTGATAAACACTTCATTGCCAATGGCGCCGGGCACCGCCAGGGACATACGCAGCGTGATAACCGATACCAGATAAGGCAAAAGATTGCGATAGATCACGCGCAGCGTGCCCGTGCCAAGGCAGCGGGAGGCCAGATTGTAATCCCGGTCGCGGATGATGATAATCTGATTGCGGATAAAGCGCGCCATGCCAACCCAGCCTGTAAGGCTCATGGCAAAGATCAGCGTGCCAACGCCAGGACGCAGAATATAGGCAATCAGAATCAGTACGATGGTCGTAGGAATATTGTCAATAACATTGTATACTTCCGTCAGAATACGATCCAGCTTGCGCACATAGCCCCACAACACGCCAACAATGATACCGACAAAGGCCTCAATCATTGCGACCACAAAGCCAATCAGCAGCGAGGTGCGCGTACCGGACCACACCAGCGCCCACAGATCCTGTCCCAGGCTGTTGGTGCCAAAGAGGAAGGGCGCAGTGCTGGGCAGGATGCGCAGATCACATGACTGCGCTGCAACTGCCTTATCCCCTTCGATGGTGAGATAATTGGTTTCCACAAACAATTCGTCGCCATCCAGCGTATAATCGGCAGGCGAAGAATACACCTTGATTTTGAAATTGGAACGCGCTTCATAGGGCGTGGCAGTCGGATCCTCCGCCAGCTTCAGCTTGGTAGAAAAATCGTTTTTCACATAGCCCGTCAGGTCTTTGTATTCTACCTTGCAGAAATCCTCGCCATATTCGATGACCGTGAATTTTTCACGCGCCTTCAGATCTGCCAGCACATTGCTGACCGCCGACCACTCCGGATCATCATAAGGCGTTACAATCAGCTCAGTACCGGCCGGCGCAGTCGCCTTTACCGTCGTCAGGGAAGGCTGCACATTGCTCATCTGCATGCCCGTGATGGGATGATTTACAATCAGGTTGGCCGGATATTGATTGGGCAAATGCGGCTGAATAAAGGTGAATACCAGCAGCACAGCCAATACCGACAGCAGCAATACCGCCAGCTTATTCTTAAAAAACACACGGAAAGTGCTGCCCCAATAGGAATAATTGGAATACCCGGATTTTTCGGCATTTTCAGGATTATACGGTGCAAATCCAAAGGGCGCTTTCTCCGTAGCCTGCAAGCGCGCCTTCAGTTCATCGCTAACGCGCTTTTCCACCGGCGCGGTTTTCATTTTTCTAAACAGTCCCATTATCTTGCACCCTCCTTCTTGGCAAAGGTGATGCGCGGGTCAATCACCGTCATCAGCAAATCGCCCAGCAGCAGGCCGATGATGCCGATGCAGCTGTAAATCATAACAATCGCCTGCACCATAGGATTATCCTGACGGTTGATCACGTCCACCAGCAAGCCGCCCATGCCCGGGATGGAATACAGCGATTCAATATAAATCGAACCGCAAATCGTATACATCAGCGACGTGGGAATATACTGTACCATCGGAACAAATGCATTGCGGAACACATGACGCATGGTGATTTTCTTATTCTCAACGCCCTTGGCGCGCGCAAGCTTGACATAATCCTTGTTCATTTCATCCACCATGTAGCGGCGCAGCCACATGGCATAATAGGCAATATTGCCCAGCGACATCGAGAAGACCGGCAATATCCAGGTATGCCAGTTATTCCGGTCAAAAAGCATAGGGACATTCAGCGCCTTTGCGCCGTAGGACTGCAGATAAATATAATAAACGGCAGCAGGCACCGCGTTTACAAATACGATAAACGCCGTGCCAAACTTATCCCAGAATTTCGATTTTGAGCGCGCCATGGCAGCACCCAGCGGCAGGCCGAGCGCAAGCGCGAGCACCATTGAGGACATGCCAATCATCGCAGAAATCGGCGCTTTCTGCGCAATGATACCGGCAATAGGCGCATCTACGCTATAGCGCGCAGACGTCCCCAGATCGCCCTTGAGCAGATTTTTGAAAAACGACAGCAGCTGCACCGGAAGCGGATCATTCAGCCCCATCTTTTCCAGCTTTGCTTCAATTACCTTTGCATCCAGCTTATCGTAGTTGTCAAAATAGCCTTCAATCGGCATTTGACGCACAAGAACAAACACGACCGTCAGAACAATGGTCAGTGTCAGGATCGCAGACAACAGTCTTTTCAGTACGTACTTGGCCAAAATGCGCTCCTTGAATCCTCTGTCTTCCTTGTGACAGACGTATTGCGGCGGCAGGAGGCAATTTCTCGCCCCCTGCCGCATGTCAGTTTACCAGTAATATTCTATTTATCAGTCGTTGTCCAGCGCATCGCGCTCAGTTTCCCACTGATCCATGGCGTCATAATACATATCGGTGCTCATCGCCGTATCAAGCAGCACAGAGCCCTTATAGCGCTCGTTGGAAATGCCAAAGGGAGCAAACTGCTGCGTGAAGGGATTAATGCGGCTGGCAGTGTATCCGCCAGAGCCCACGCCGAAGGGGATGCACAGCGCATGGTCGATCAGGAAAGCTTCCGCCTTGGCGTAAGCCAGGTAACGCGCTTCGATGTCGGTGGTGACGGCATGCGCAGCGTTCACCAGGTTGTAGTATTCACCAGACAGATCCTTGATGCCCTCATGAGAAGAAAGGAAGGTATAATTGTACTTTTCATCCTCTCTGAAGATATCGGTATAAGTCTGCGGGTCGGCGTAGTCGGGGCCCCAGTTGGTCTTAATGATGCAGTAATTGCCCGCGCGGCGGGTGCTGTTAAGGAAGCCGGAAGACGGATAGCCATCGATAATTACATCGATATAGTCCGTGCCCAGCAGGCCTTCCAGCTGCTGCTCAACCAGCTGCGATTCCTCCGCCCAGCCAGAAACGCTGGTATTGTAGGGCATATAAACCAGCACAGGGAATTTGACCGTATCCTTCAATTCTGCCATCGCAGCGGCCTTGTAATCAAGCGCAGCATCAGGATTGAAGGTATCAGCGCCCAGTTCCGTAATAGCGGCCAGATCGCCCATATTCACATAGTCCACGCCATTGCTGTTGACAAAATAGGGCGGCGTGATCGTATTGTAGACCAGTTCTTCCGCGTTGTCAGGATCGGTGATGGTCATCGCCTTCACACGGTCAAAGCCAGCATAGAAGGACTTGCGGAAGTTTTCATTCGCCACAGCCTTATACCAGTTATCCGGCTCATATTCAGCAGCCAGACCCTTGGCAGGGTTGAAGTTGAAGGCGTAGAAGTAGGTGTAGAAGCTGGTTTGACGCACAGGACGAATATATTCCGCCTTGACAGGATCGGCCAGCCATTCGGTGGCTACATCGTTATCGATAGAGGCAGAGTCTACTTCACCTTCCAGATACAGCGTCGAAGAGATTTCCGTAGCTTCCTTGTTGTACTTGTACTCGATCTGGTCAATGGTGATATTGTCCTTATCCCAGTTGAGCGCATTCTTGGACAGAACACGGCGCTCATGCGGCTTGAACTCGCTCAGATAATAAGCGCCGCAGTAGAGCAGCGTATCATTGCCGGTCGCCAGACCGAACTCAGCGCCCTTGGAAACAACAAAGGGCTCATACACGGGCATGAAGCATACATAGGTAAGCATGGAGAGGAAGTAGGGCGTAGGCGCAAGCAGGGTATATTCCAGCGTATACGCATCCAGCGCCTTGATGCCTACTGCATCCCAATTTGCACTGGCGACAACCGTTGGATCGTCGCTTGCCGTAGCGTCAAAATAATCTTCCGCGCCGACAATCGCGCCGTAGAGAATGCTCGCCGTACCGGAAGCATTCTTGGCATCGAGGATGTACTTGGCAGCAGATACAAAGTCGTGCGCCGTCACTTCGGCCACTTCCTTGCCGTTGCCGTCCACCCACTTCACGCCCTGACGGATCTTGAAGGTCCAGGTCAGGCCTTCGTTGGTGTTTTCCCAGTCTTCAGCCAGAGAGGGCTGCACCTGGCCGTATTTGTCATACTCCACCAGCGTATCAATCACGTTGGCGGCCAACGCAAATTCATTGGTCGTAGACGTAGTCAGATAGTTCAGCGAGGTAACTTCGCCGGAATAAAGGGTGGTATACACGCTTTCTTCGGCCATCGCAGGCGCCATAGAGAGCACCAGCATTACGCTCAGCAGCAAAGAGATAACCTTTTTCACTTGTTGTTCCTCCTTTATTACTTCGATTGACTGTTTTTCAGGCAAATCCTTGCCCGGATTTCCTTTTTTGAATGGTGATATTTTATCACACAAGCAGCAGTTATGCAATCGTCATTTTTAAATAATCCATTTTTCTTTCGTTCTTATTCTGTTTTTCATTGTTTTTTGCAACTTTTACAAGTGCTATTTTCGTTCCTTTTGGAAAGAATCCTGAAAGAACCTGAAAAGAAACAAGACATGCAACTGCCCCTTACATTTGCACAATATAAGGGATTTTCAGTCGCATGTCAAGTTTTATATGGTTTTTTGTGCAACTCAGCGCCATTTTTGCACAATATCCACGTTGCGGAAATAATAACGAATAATTTCCTCTGCCGTCTTACCCTGCTCCGCCATCGCATAGGCGCCCCATTGCGACATGCCCACGCCATGACCGTAGCCCTTTCCCTGCAGTTTCATCTGACCATTCCACAACGAAACAGAGGAAAGCATCGTCGAGCGCATCTTGGTGCTGCCAAGCGCAATACGCAGTTCGTTGGCAGGCGCTTCCAGCCCGTTTAGCCGGATCGTTTTCACGCGTCCGCTCTCCCCCATCGCCCCCATCGCAACAGAGTGCAAATCGCCCTCGATTTTAATACCGCATTCCGCCGCAGCCGCCAGCACTTCCTGTGCGTCAAAAGTCGCCGTCCATGCCTGCGCTTCCGGAGCCGCTGCGTCGCTTTCCATACTATTCACGCTTTGCGTATACGGCGCAGCCGCCTTATAGCTCAGCCCCTCCGATGCGCGCGCCGTCTTGCCGCCTGCATGCGAATGAAACCAGGCATAAATCGGCTCGTTTTCATAGCACACAATCATTCCTTTTGTCGCATCCACCGCGGCGCGGATCCTGTCATTTATCCCTTCAGCGTCATATGCCTGCGCTTCCTCCACATCCGTCGAGATATCAGCGCCTGCATATTTGCTTTCCTTTTCAGACAGGAATTTAATCACAAACGTTCTTGCCAATATCGCCTGCGCGCGCAGCGCCTCCTCCGGCCAGTCATTTTGCATTTCGCCTGCCAGCACGCCGTATAAATAGCTTTCAATATCCATCGGCACGATTCTTTCTTCTTCCGTTACATAAACCTCCAGCTGCGGAATGCCGCTTTCATCCACGCGGATGGTATCCGGCAAATCCGGCTCATAGGGAATCTGCGCCGCATCCTTCCCAGGCTGCGTATTGCCCGCGGCAGAACAGCCTGCAAGCAGCAATGTAAGCGACAAAAGCGCCATCAGCATCCATTTTCTCATCAAAAACAAATCGCCTCCTGCCGCTATTGTATCCTTTCAAATACGCCAGCATGCAAAAAGCGATCTGCTATATTTTTCAGTTATCGTCTGCGCAAGCCCAGCACTGCCACTGACTGCGCCAATGTATTGACAGGAATCAATTCGACCCCTTCGATCTTTTTCAGCTTTTTGACAGAATCCGTCGGGCACATGATCTGTTTAAATCCCAGTCTTGCACATTCGTTGATGCGCCGCTCCATCTGCGTAATGGCGCGCACCTCGCCCGCCAGACCGATTTCACCCATCACCGCCAGGTCAGAGGGCAGCGGCACATCAGACAGTGAGGAGGCCACAGCAATGCAAAGCGGTAAATCGACCGCAGGCTCAGACAGAGAAAGACCGCCTGCTACATTGATATACACATCCTGATTATACAATTTTAGCCCCGCGCGCTTTTCAAGCACCGCCAGCAGCAGCGCTACGCGCCCCTGATCAGCGCCATTGACCGTTCTTTTGGGCACTGCATAGAAAGACTGCGTCGCCAACGCCTGCAAATCCACCAGCATCGGTCTGCTGCCCTCCATGCAGCAGAATACCACCGAACCGCTGGCGCCCGATGCACGATGAGAAATCAGCGTTTCCGAGGCATTCTCTACCGGGATCATGCCTTCGCCCGTCATAGAGAACATGCCCAGCTCATTGACAGAGCCAAAGCGGTTTTTCACCGCACGCAGCAGGCGGTACTCATGCTGATAGTCGCCTTCAAAATAAAGCACTACATCAACCATGTGCTCCAGCACACGCGGGCCGGCCAAAGAGCCTTCTTTGGTCACATGGCCCACCAGTATCACCGTGCAGCCGTTCGTTTTGGCATAGCGCATAAGCAGCGCCGCGCTCTCGCGCACCTGGCTGACGCTGCCCGGCGCACTGGCAAGATCGGGGCGATACATCGTCTGGATGGAGTCGATCACCACAAAATCCGGCTGAACGGCATTGAGTTTTTCTTCAACCGCATCCATGGCATTTTCCGCCAGCACCAGAATGCCGCTGTTTGTTGCACTTAGTCTGTCCGCGCGAAGACGAATCTGCCTGGCGCTTTCCTCGCCCGTTACATAAAGAACGCGCTTGCCGATCCTGGACAGCTTATCGCACACCTGTAAAAGCAGCGTGCTCTTGCCAACGCCCGGCTCGCCGCCCACCAGCATCAGCGATCCTTCCACCACGCCTCCGCCAAGCACGCGGTCAAATTCCGCGATCCCCGTCGGCTCATGCGACTGAACGCCGGCAGCAATATCGCTCATCTTTTCCACATTGCTGCCCGTACCGCCGCGCTGTTTCATAGGCTTTGCAGGCGCCTGCGCGCTCAATTGCGGCGCAGTCTCTTCCATCGTATTCCATTGTTCGCACGAGGGACATTTACCATACCAGCGCGCGCTTTCATACCCGCACTGAGAACATACATACACTGTCTTTGGTTTGGCCAAGGTCATTTCCTCCTTGATATCGTCCCTTCTAAATTCGCCGCCCAATGCATTTTCCCTGCCTCAGGGCAGGATTTTACATGTCTTTCTCCTTGTAATTCCCGTCATATTTTCTTATAATATAATTCGTCATTTTGGAGGAATCACAGCTTATGAGAAAAGAACGCGACCTGTTTCTGGATAAAGAGAAGAAAAATGTTTCCGGCTGCCTTGTTAATCCGCTGCTGCTTGTGCTGGTGCTTGCCGTCATCACAGCGCTGAACCTTGTCAACAGCGGCCGCGTGGTACTGCAAAAGCAGTCCGTCACCGTGCCCGGCATCCCAAGCGATCTGGACAAATTCAAAATCCTGCACATTTCCGATCTGCACGGACAGGAGTTTGGCGCCGATCATTCCACCATCGCCAACATCCTCAAGGGCAATTCCTATAACGCCGTATGCATCACCGGCGACGTGTGCGACAAGCAGGGAAATTACGATGCATTCCTCAAGCTGATCGCGCTTTTCCCCGATGAAATCCCCGTATTCTTTATCGCCGGCGATGAAGATCCCGAGCCCATCCTCACTTCTGCCCATGCCAGCGACGCCGTCAAGGCCGATTATGTCCTGGCTGCCGAAGCCATGGGCGCGATTTATCTGGATGCTCCGTACAAGCTCACCGTGGGCAAAAGTGTCATCTGGTTCTGCCCGGAATCCATCTACGGCCTGGATCTTGATTCCACCCGCGCCGCCTATCAGTCCCGCCGCGCTGCCCTTACCCAGAATCAGGATCAATACAAGCCCGAAAATGCCGCCCAGATCCGCGCCATCGATTACCGCATGAGCGTACTTGACAAAACCGAAGCCGCCCTGAAAGAAATGAAACCCGACGATACGCAGATTGCCCTGACGCATCACCCGTTGTCCGAAGAAACGCTCAACCTCCTCCAGCAGTGGGCCGGCAGCGAGCAAAATGATTTCCTGCGCAGCGTATCGCTGATTCTCGCCGGACATTATAACGGCGGCCAGGTGCGCATCCCCTTCATCGGCGCACTCAAAGCGCCGCAGTCCGCCGGCGGCAAATGGTTCCCGGAGGATCACACCATGGTCGGCCTGTCCGTTATTCACGGCGTCACCCAGTATATTTCCCCAGGTCTTGGCGTATCGGATGATTATAAAATCCCGCTTCGCATCTTCAATACCCCATCTGTTACGCTCATCACCCTCACTTCGCGCATGATCATCTGATTTTGCTTGACAATTTCCTCATTTCTTCTTATAATTATTTTGGCGATGAACGGAAAAGTCGTCCGGGCAATCCCCCGCAAGAGAGAGCGCGCCACCGGCTGCAAGCGCGCTTCGGGTGATCGGGCAGTGCCTCCGCGAGCCGCGCACCGAAGGGCATCTGGTAGGCTGCGCCGTATACGCTGCGTTAAAGCGTTTGAGCGGAAAAGCTTTTGCTTTTCAATCGGAGTGGAACCGCGGTTATCACCGTCTCCTTTGCGGAGACGGTGTTTTTATTTTCAATCTCATCCATCAAGGAGGATATATACCATGCAGATTTTCAACAGCAAAACCCGCAAAAAAGAAGAATTCGTTCCCATCAGGGAAGGCCATGTCGGCATCTACGCCTGCGGCCCGACGGTTTATGACTATTTCCACATCGGCAACGCCCGTCCCTTCATCACCTTTGACGTGCTGCGCCGGTATCTTGAGCACCGCGGCTATCAGGTGACGTTCGTGCAGAATTTCACCGACATCGACGATAAAATGATTCGCCGCGCCAATAACGAAGGTACCACCGTCAAGGAGCTGGGCGACCGCTTCATCGCCGAGTATTATAAAGACGCCAAGGCCCTGGGCATCCGTCTCGCCACCGTCCATCCCCGCGCCACCGAGCATATTCCCCAGATCATTTCGCTGGTTCAGAAGCTCATTGACAAGGACATGGCCTATGAAGTAAACGGCGATGTGTATTTCAACACCAAAGCTTTCCCGCACTACGGCTGCCTGTGCGGTCAGAATCTGGAAGATCTCGAGGCCGGCGCGCGTATTGAAGTGGATTCTGTCAAGAAAAACCCCGCTGACTTCGCCGTATGGAAGGCACAAAAGCCCGGCGAGCCCGCCTGGGAAAGCCCCTGGGGCCTGGGCCGTCCCGGCTGGCATATTGAGTGCTCCGCCATGAGCATGGAATACCTCGGTGAAACCTTTGATATTCACTGCGGCGGCAAGGATCTGCTCTTCCCCCATCACGAAAACGAAGTCGCGCAGAGCGAAGGCGCAACCGGCAGGCCCTACGTGAATTACTGGATGCATAACGGCTTCATCAACGTGGACAATGAAAAAATGAGTAAGTCCCTGGGGAATTTCTTCACCGTCCGCGATATCCTCAAGGAATATGAAGCCGAAGACGTGCGCATGTTCATGCTCTCCGCGCAGTACCGCAGCCCCATCAACTTCAGCCGTGAGATGATCGCCCAGGCGCACGCCTCTCTCACCCGCCTTTATACCGCCCGCGATCAGATGGAATTCCTCCTCCAGCATGCTGCCGAGAAGGAACAAACCGCCGAAGAAAAAGCGCTGGCCGAGCGTATGCTCAGCTATGTCAACCGCTTTGACACCGCCATGGATGACGACCTCAACACCGCCGACGCCATGGGCGCGCTGTTTGAAATCGTGCATGACGCCAACGTCACATTGACTTCCGAAAGCAGCAAGCAGGCGATTGAAAATGCGCTGAATACACTTACCTCTCTGTGCGATGTACTGGGTCTTCTGGTGAAAAAGACCAGCGATCTGCCTGCAGAAATTCAGCAGATGGCCGATGAACGCGCGCAGGCCCGCAAGGACCGCGACTGGAAGAAGAGCGATGAGCTGCGCGATGCGCTCAAGGCCCTGGGCTATATTGTAGAGGATACGAAAGAAGGTCAGAAGGTACGAAAGGCAGTGTAATTCTGCATCATGTATCTCCCCGCGCCCGCAAGGCAGCGCTGCTGCTATTGAGCCTCCTGCTCGCGGGCGCTCTTTTGTATGCCTTCATTTCCTATGCCAATTCCTTTCCTCAGACAAAAGCATCCCTGCATATTGCCGACGCCGCGCTCCGCCCCACTCCTGCGCCGCCCGAAAATCTTGACGAACTGATCAACCTCAATACCGCCACCTTTGATCAGCTTGATTCTCTGCCCGGCATCGGTAAAAAAACAGCCAACGCCATCCTTGCCATGCGCGCAGAGCTTGGCGGTTTCCGCTACAGGGAAGAGCTGCTGCTCATTCACGGTCTGGGTGAAAAGAAGCTCGACGCCATCTACGATTTGATTTACGTGAAATAGCCGCGTTTTCCCCTTGTATTTCCAGCAGAAAAACGCTATAATAACAAAATGGCTGCTTATGTGGCCAAATTATGATTTCATGATTTACGGAGGGATCACTATGGACGAAGCGTTCGAACGTACCAATTTTATCTGGGATGCCATTGACCAGGATCTGGAGAGCGAACGCTACCAACAGGTCCACACCCGTTTTCCGCCCGAGCCCAATGGCTATATGCACATCGGTCACTGCAAGGCGCTGATTATGGACTTCCTTACGGCCGAAAAGTACGGCGGTCTGTGCAACCTGCGCTTTGATGATACCAACCCCGCCAAGGAAGACACCGAATACGTGGAAGCCATCAAGCGCGATATCAAGTGGCTGGGCTTTGACTGGACAGGCGGCCTGTATTACGCTTCCGATTACTATGACAAGTGCTATGAAATTGCCGAAGACTGGATCAAGCGCGGCCTTGCGTATGTGGACGAGCTGAGCAAGGAAGAAATGCGCCAGTACCGCGGCACTTTGAAGGAGCCCGGCAAGAATTCCCCCTGGCGCGATCGTCCGGTGGAGGAATCCCTGGACCTCTTCCGCCGCATGAAGGCGGGCGAATTCGCCGAAGGCCAGTACACCCTGCGCGCCAAGATCGATATGGCCTCCCCCAACATCGTCATGCGCGACCCGGCCATGTACCGCATCCTTTATAAGGAGCATTGGCGCACGGGCAAGAAGTGGTGCATCTACCCCATGTACGATTTTGCCCATCCCATCGGCGACGCGCTGGAAGGCATCAGCCATTCTCTGTGCTCTCTGGAATACGAAATCCATCGCCCGCTTTATGACTGGGTGGTTGAGCACAGCCAGAACATGCTGCCCGCCAAGCCCCGCCAGATCGAGTTTGCCCGTCTGAACATGACCCAGACCGTCATGTCCAAGCGCAAGCTTCGCGCGCTGGTGGAAGGCCATCATGTGCGTGGCTGGGATGATCCCCGCATGCCCACTCTGTCCGCTCTGCGCCGTCGCGGCTACACTGCCGCCGCCATCCGCGATTTCGTCAGCCGCATCGGCCTTGCCAAGTCCGATTCCACGGTCGACTACGCGCTGCTGGAAGCCTGTGTGCGCGAGGATCTGGGCAATCACGCCGCCCGCGCCATGGCCGTGCTCAATCCCATCAAGGTTGTGCTCACCAACTGGCCCGAAGGCGAAACCAAGACCCTCGTGATGGAAAACCATCCCGATCACCCCGAAATGGGCACGCACGAAGTGACCTTCGGCCGCGAATTGTACATCGATGCGGATGACTTCATGGAAGTTCCCGCCAAGAAGTTCCAGCGCATGTACCCCGGCTTTGAAGTGCGCCTCAAGGGTGCTTACATCGTCAAGTGCGAAGGCTGCACCAAGGATGAAAACGGCAATGTCGTTGAAATCCAGTGCACGGTCGACTTTGATTCCGCCTCCGGCACGCCCGGTTCCGAACGCAAGATCAAGGGCAAAGTGCTGCACTGGGTCAGCGCCATTGACGCCGTTCCCTTTGAAGCGCGCCTGTATGAGCCCCTGCTCGCCGCCGATGAAGAAGTCGCGGAAGAACCCGAAGCCGTCGAAGAAACCGTTGACGCCGTTGAAGAAGAAGCCGCCGAGGACGTGCTCACCCGCAAGGATTATGATTTCCTCAAGCAGCTCAATCCGAACAGCCTGACCATCTGCAACGGCTTTGTGGAGCCCTGTGTGCTTTCTGCCGATAACGGCACCACCTATCAGTTCCTGCGCGTTGGCTATTTCTGCAAGGATCCCGATTCCACGGCCGAAAAGCCTGTGTTCAACCGCACCGTCGGTCTGCGTGATACCTTCGCCAAGCAGGTCAAGAAATAATTCGCAGAAGAGTTTCTTCTGCAGGAGGATAAGCAAATGAAAGAAGTACGCACGCGCTTTGCGCCCTCTCCCACGGGCTTTATGCACCTGGGCGGTCTGCGCACCGCGCTTTACAATTACCTGTACGCCAAGAAGAACGGCGGCAAATTCATCCTGCGCATTGAGGATACTGACCAGGAGCGTTTTGTTGAAGGCGCTACTGAGGTTATCTATGATACCCTGCGCAGCTGCGGCATGGATTGGGATGAAGGTCCCGACATCGGCGGCAACTACGGCCCCTATGTGCAGTCCGACCGCAAGGATCTCTACCTGCCTTATGCCAAAGAGCTGGTTGAAAAAGGCGCTGCCTACTACTGCTTCTGCACCAAGGAGGAGCTCGATGAGCGCCGCGCCGCCTGTGAAGCCAAGGGCGAAGTGTTTAAGTATGACAAGCACTGCCTGAGCCTTTCCAAGGAGGAAGTGCAGGCAAAGCTCGACGCCGGCGTGCCCTATGTCATCCGCCTCAACTGCCCCACCACCGGCGAAACCACCTATGAAGACGTGGTCTTCGGCAAGCTGACCTTCCCCAACGACACCCTGGACGACATGGTGCTCATCAAGCAGGACGGCATGCCCACCTACAACTTCGCCAACGTAATCGATGACCATCTGATGGACATCACCCACGTCATGCGCGGCATGGAGTATCTCTCCTCCACGCCCAAGTATAATCTGCTGTACAATGCTTTCGGCTGGGAAATTCCCCAGTACGTGCATCTTACCACCGTCATGCGCGACGCTCAGCACAAGCTCTCTAAGCGCCACGGCGACGCCTATTACAGCGATTTCATCGAAAAGGGCTACCTCAAGGAAGCGCTGATCAACTATCTGGCGCTGGTTGGCTGGAATCCCGGCGACGACCGTGAGTTCTTCACCATGGACGAGCTGGTCGAGGTATTTGACATCCATCGCCTCAACAACTCCCCCGGCATCTTCGATATGAATAAGCTGGACTGGATGAACACCCAGTACATCGCCAAGATGGATCCCGAAAAGTATCTGGAGATGGTCACGCCCTGGTTTGACAAAGTGCTTGCCGGCAAGAACATCGATTACAAGCGCCTGGCTGAGCTCATGCAGGGCCGTACCGAAGTCTTCAACCGTGTGCCCGATATGGTTGCCTTCCTGGCCGAAATGCCCGAGTACGATCTGGAATTGTACACTCACAAAAAGATGAAGACCAATCCCGAGGTGGCCAAGGAATCGCTGGAGCTTGTCCTGCCTGTGCTGGAGGGCATCTCCGACTGGACCGAAAGCAATCTGCACGATGCCGTCATGGAAGCCATCGCCGCTTCCGGCAAGAAAAACGGCGCTGTGCTCTGGCCGCTTCGCATTGCCATTTCCGGCCTGGCCTCCACGCCCGGCGGCGCCTTTGAGATTGCCTATCTTCTCGGCCGCGAAGAAACCATGCTGCGTCTCAAAAAATCCATGGAAAAGCTTGCTGAAAACGCTTGATTTTCCACCATATATTGCATATAATAGTGTTTAACAGAGAGTAAATACCCTTGAAGGAGGTCGTTTCCCATGAAGTCTATTCCGATCAAGCTCAGCTTCGCCGAAGAAGTAAAGACCTTTGTCAATATCGTCAACCGTTATGATTACGATATGGACCTGCGCGCCGGTCGCCACGTGGTGGATGCCAAGTCCATCCTGGGCATCTTCTCGCTGGATCTGAGCCGCCCCATCGCGCTGGAAGTCTACACCGATTCCTGCGATGAACTGGAGCGCGACATTGCTCAGTTCAAGATCTGAGTCATATCGAAATCTCCCCCGCGCATACGTTACGCGGGGGGATTTTTTATGCATTTAAACGCCGTTTTGCCGCCTGAAGCCACCGCAAAAGAAAGCCGTATCATTCTCACCGGCGACCGCTCCCTGCTGATCGAAGGACATCAGGGGCTTTTATCCTATGACAGCCATTGCATCAAAGCGCGCCTGAAGCACGCGCTTCTCATCTGTACAGGAAACGATCTGACCATCAGCCAGTTTGCCTGCGACGAGATGCAGATCAAAGGCCAGGTTTTGTCGCTGGAGTTTTCGTCATGAGGCCGCTGTGTCACTACATCCGTCTGCAGGGGCTTGGCATCGAAAAGCAGTTGACTCGCCTTGAGCAAATGGGCTATACGCTCTACGATGTTCGCCGTGTGGATCTGCGCACCGTGGAATTGGGCTTTGCCGTCAACGAAGGCGAAGCCATCCTGTCCTTTCTGCAAGCACGCGGCTTTTCCTGCACCGCTCTGCCGCCGCGCGGCGCAGTTCAGACACTTCATCAGTTTAAAACGCGTACGCCGTTTGTCATTTTTCTGCTGTGCGCACTGTTGCTGCTCTCCTTTTCCATGCGCTGCATATGGCGCATCGAAATCACAGGCGCGGGCGCATACATCGGCGAAGTACGCTCATTTCTGAAAGAAGAAAATCTCAGCATCGGCCGCGCCAAGCAAGCCATCGATCTTAAAGCCATCGAAAGCCGCCTGACGCATCGTTTGCCGCGCGTTGCCTGGGTGCATGCTTCCCTGCATGGGTTAACGCTGTGCATCGACGTCACCCAGGGCGTTCCCATGCCAGACATCGAATCCTGCCTTGGCAACGGCAGCATCATCGCCGCACAAGACGGCGTGATCGAAGCCATCAGCGTATTTGCCGGCACGGCTGCCGTTCAGCCGGGCGATAGCGTGAAAGCGGGCGACGTACTCATTTACGGCCATGAGCGCGGTGCAAACGACACGCTGCTGCCCGTGCGGGCGCGCGGCAGCATCACCGCGCACACCTACATTTCCGCCACCGCCGCCGTCTCAGCGCAGCAGCTGTCCATACACCGAACCGGTAACAGTCAAATACAATATCTCGCCCATCTCCCAATGCTTGAGCTTCCCCTGGCGCCCTCGCCGTCCTACCTGACAGAGGAATTTGAATCCAGCTACCTGCCCGTTGGCGGCGCCTGGATTCCGCTTCAAATCGAAAAACGAACGGTATTTGAATTGTATTTACAGCAGGAAGCGCCGGATGAAGCTGCCATAAAAGCCGAGGCCGCTCGCCTTTCCTTGCAAAATTTGCTTCTCAAGTGCTCCAAAAATGATGAAATTATTGACAAATGGCTATATTATAGTATGATAGAAGGGGGTATTTTATCGGCCACCGTCACCGCGCAGGTTCTAACGGAGATTGGCTTGTTCTCCCCCGAAACACCAGAGTAGGAGATCATTTGCTTGCTTTTATCTTTGGAAAGTATTGACAGCTATCAAAAGCTGTTTGGCATGAACGACCGCAACATGGCAGTGCTCGAACAGGAGCTTTCTGTCACTACTGCCCTGCGCGGCCAGGAGCTGCGCATTACAGGCGATCCCGAAAACGTCCTCATGGCTGAGCAGGTCATCGACCAGCTTCTCTCGCTTTTGCGCACGGGTGAAAGTGTTGATCCCATGCGTATCCGCTACGCCATTTCGCTGGCGCGCGACGGGCAGAGCGAGCGCGTGGAAGAGCTCGTCCAGGGCGATGTGGTCGCCATCACCCATCGTGGCAAGCCCATCCGCTGCAAAACGCTGGGACAACGCGCCTATGTTGACGCTGTGCGCCATCATGAATTAACACTGGCCGTAGGCCCTGCAGACACCGGTAAAACCTACCTTGCCATGGCGCTGGCCGTGGTCGCGCTCAAAAACAAAGAAGTAGAGCGCATCATCCTCACCCGCCCTGCCGTAGAAGCCGGCGAAAAGCTGGGCTTTCTCCCGGGCGACATGACGCAAAAGGTCGATCCCTACCTGCGTCCGCTCTATGACGCACTGTTTGAAATCATGGGCGGCGACGCCTATCAGCGCCTGGTGGAGCGCGGCACAGTAGAGGTAGCGCCGCTCGCCTTCATGCGCGGCCGCACGCTTAACAATGCATTCATCATCCTGGATGAAGCGCAGAATACTACCACCGAACAGATGAAAATGTTCTTAACGCGCCTTGGCATGGGTTCAAGGTGTGTCGTAACAGGCGATATATCGCAGACCGACCTGCCGCGCGACAAGCGCAGCGGTCTTGGCGAGGCGATGAAGGTGCTCAAAAATGTACAGGGCGTATCACTCATTGAGCTGACCGCCCAGGACGTTGTGCGCCATGAACTGGTGCAGCGCATCGTACGCGCCTATGAAATGTATGAAAAGAGTGATCGAAAATGACCGCTAAGAGATTCCGTACCCGCACGCGCAAGCTGTGGGCACAGATTAAAAAGCTCGCCGTGCTGTTTGCCCGGGGCTTTTGGTCTGTGCGTGCATTGATCTGCGCGCTGGGCAGCCTGACCATCCTTCTTTTGTTCCTGGTGGCCATCGTGCCGGTGCGATATAATATTTCCGTTGGCACCGTGCCCACGCATACCATCACCGCCAACCGCGATGTAGTGGATGAAATCACCACAGAGCAGCTGCGCAGAAATGCTGCAGCCGCCGTGACGCCTACCTACTACTACGCGCAGGGCGTAACAGAAGAAGTTCTCAGCCAGTTCGACAAGCTGTTTCTTCAGTTTGACGCTGCTATCCAGTACAGCGAAACGCTGGAAAACTACAGCGCCTACCGCAATTATACCGCCGATGAACTGGCCTATGCGCGCACCATCCTGACAGATCTGGATCTGCTGGATTTCCAGCTGCGCACACTCCTTAACACGCCGCGCACCGATCTGACCGCACTGAAGGAAACGATCTATGCCGCGCTGCAAAATGCCATGGCCTCCAGCGTCATGCAAGACCATGAAACCGAGGCTGTTTCCAGCATTATGCAGATCATCGGCTACCGTGTGGATAACACCAGCCTTTTGCTCAACGTTGTCCAGCCCATGCTCAAGGAAGTCATCCGTCCCAATATGATCATCGACCAGGAGGCAACCGAGGCCGCCCGCCAGCTGGCGCGCGACAGCGTAGAGCCCATCGTCTATAAACAGGGACAGAACATCGTCGTAAAAGGCGAGGGACGCGTAGAGAAATACCAATATGATATTCTGGCGAATCTGGGATTGCTGAGCAATACCACCACAGACCTGAGCATTTATCTTGGCGCAACGCTGCTGGTCGCATTGGTGCTGCTGGTCTTCCTGCTCGCGCTGCGCCTGATTGACGCTGAAAACGTGAAAAGAAACAAGCGTCTTGTGCTTATTTTCACCATCATGACGTTCGCTCTTGCCAGCAGCATCCTGCTGCGCATGATCGATATTTATCTGGCGCCCATCGCGCTGTGCGCTATTCTCCTGTCTGCGATGCTGGGACTGCGTACCGCCATCATCGCCAACGTCGCCATGGCCGTGCTGATCAGCGCGCTGGCAGCAGGCGGCAGCTCTTCCTATACCAGCGAGATGGTACACCTGCTGGTCTGCACCATTTCTTCCGGTTCTATTTCGGCTTTGCTTGTGTATAAGCGCAGCAATCGTCTGCGCATCATTGGCGCAGGCGTTGCGGCCGCAATCAGCAATTTCCTTATCATGCTGGCTATCGGCCTGATGACCAGTACCACCAAGAGCACCGTGCTTTCCACCGCTTTGTGGAGCATGGGCGGCGGTCTGCTTTCCGGCTTGCTTGCCATCGGCTGTCAGCCGCTGCTGGAAGCCATCTTTAATCTGGCCACACCTACCAAGCTGATGGAACTGAGCAATCCCAATCACCCGCTGCTGCGCAGGCTTTTGCTGGAAGCACCGGGCACCTATCATCATTCCATCGTCGTTGCAAATCTGGCAGAGGCTGCCGCCGAGGCCATCGGCGCCAATCCCCTGCTGGCGCGCGTAGGCGGCTATTATCATGACGTCGGCAAGCTGCGCCGGCCGCAATACTTTAAAGAAAACCAGCTGGGCGCCGATAACAAGCTCAGCGAGGTGGATCCTTATACCGCCGCGCAGATCATCATCGCTCACCCGCGCGACGGCGTAACGCTTGCGCGCAATTATCGTCTGCCCAGAGAAATCTGCACCATGATCCAGGAGCATCACGGCAATACGCCTGTTATGTATTTCTACTCCAAGGCCGTGCAGGAAATGGGCGAAGACAGCGTTGATATCTCCTCCTTCCGCTACGATGCGCAGCCGCCCACCACCAAAGAAGGCGCGCTGCTGCTGCTTTGCGATACCATCGAAGCCGCTGTTCGCTCGATGAACAATCCCACGCCCAGCGCCATTGAAGAGTTTATCGTCAAGCTCGTGCGCGGCAAGCTGCAGGATGGTCAGCTCTCGCAAAGCCCGCTCACGCTGCGCGATATCGACGCCATCTGCCAGGCCTGCACCACCGTGCTGAACGGCGTTTTCCATGAGCGTATCGAATATCCTGATCCGCCCGCTGCCATCAAAAAGGCCGGCACGGTCAAAAAGCCCATCATCGTTACCACCAAGGACGCTGAAGAGCCCTGGGATGGCGAGTCTGAGCAGATCGACGCCGCAGCGTCCGAAAAGGATCCGCTCCCCCCGCCGGACAGCGAGCCGGAAGGCTCCACGCCCGTGATCGTCGCGCCTGAGCAGTTTGAGCCCGGCGCACCGCTGGTCGTGGTGCCGCCCACGCCCGAGGCCGTGTTGTCCGTTGACGACATCCTCAATATGAGTGACGAAGATGAGCCGGATGACCCGAACTACATCCAGCAGGAATTCAATCTCGACGCCGCCTTTGACGAGGATGATGAAGAAATCATTGTCGACGCCGGCGATGAAGCTGCCGATGAGGAGGACAAAAATGCCTGATACGCCGCGCATTGCGCTTGATTTTGATTACGAAGTCAGCGTTCCGCAGGGCACGGAGGACATGCTCTCCCGTGTAGCGCAAAAATGTCTGGAAACGGAAGGCATTTCGCTTCCTTGCGCCGCCTATCTGCGCTTTACCGATGATGAAAACATCCATATCATCAACCGCGAACAGCGTAGTGTAGATCGTGCGACCGATGTGCTTTCCTTCCCCGCCGGCCCCTTTCATCCCGGTCACACCGCCGGAAGCCACGAAAAAGTGCTGCGCCGCCAGTGGGACAGCGAATACCGCGCCTGCATGCTGGGCGATATCATCATCTCCCTGGACCATGCCCGCGCGCAGGCGGAGGAATACGGCCACAGCCTTACCCGCGAATTGGCCTACCTTACCGCGCACGCCCTCTTTCATCTGATGGGATATGACCATATGAACGATCAAGACAAGGAGCAAATGAGAGCCATGGAAGAAAAAGCCCTGAATGCCGCCGGCGTTGCCCGCGTAACAGATGAAGAACTGATTGCCCTGGCGCACCAGGCGATGAAAAACGCCTACACGCCTTATTCCAAATTCAATGTCGGCGCCTGCCTGCTATCTAAAGACGGTCGCACTTTCACCGGCTGCAACATCGAAAATGCCAGCTACGGCGGCACCAACTGCGCTGAACGCACAGCGCTGTTCAAAGCCATCAGCGAGGGTGCGCGTGAATTTACCACCATCGCCATCGCCACCGAAAAAGCGCTGGCCTGGCCCTGCGGCATCTGCCGCCAGGTGCTCAATGAATTTGCCCCTGATCTGCGCATCATCACCGTCTGTGGTGAGCAGCGCGGCGAAAAGACGCTTCCCCAGCTTCTCCCTTTAGCTTTTGGCCCGAACAATGGTACGGGTGATTATCTTGGAAAGGACTAATTACACATGAACACCGCATCCGCATTCCGCTCTGGCTTTGTCGCTATCGTCGGCCGCCCCAATGTTGGCAAATCCACGCTCCTTAACGCCATGGTGGGCGAAAAGGTCGCCATCGTCTCCAACCGTCCCCAGACCACGCGCAACCGCCTGATGGGCATTTGCGGCGGAGACGATCATCAGATTGTTTTCGTCGATACCCCCGGCATCCATAAGCCCCGCACCGCGCTTGGCAATTACATGATGCAGGCTGTGCAGGAAGGGATGGACGGCATTGACGCGCTGATGGTACTGGTAGACGTCACCGCCGTTGGCCCGCAGGATCGCCAGATTGCCGAGGACATGAGCAAGAAAAAGCTGCCCACCTTCCTTCTGCTCAACAAGATCGACCTGGTGCAGCCGCAGGAGCTGCTGCGCATCATCGATATTTTCAAGGACATGGGCTTCAAATCCATCCTGCCCATCAGCGCTATGAAGGGCGAAGGTCTGGAAACGCTCAAGAATGAGCTGCTCTCCGTCATGCCGCACGGCCCCAAATATTTCCCCGACGACATGATGACCGATCAGCCCGAGCGCCTGCTGTGCGCCGAGCTTGTGCGCGAAAAGGCGCTGCTGCACCTGCGCGATGAAGTGCCCCACGGCATCGGCATCGAAATTCTCGGCATGGAAAAGAAAAATAACAACCTGATCGAAATTCACGCCGATATCTACTGCGAGCGCGATTCGCACAAATCCATCATCATCGGCAAGCGCGGCAGCATGATCACCCTCATCGGCCGCGAAGCCCGCGCTGATATGGAATCGCTGCTGGGCATGCGCGTCAATCTCCAGCTGTTTGTCAAGGTTCGTCCCGGCTGGCGCGATTCCATTTCCGATCTGAAGACGCTGGGCTACGACAACAAAAACTGATTTTCTCACAGGAGTTTCTCATGAGCTATTACAAGCAAGCCATGGCCGAACGCTCCCAGCAAAACGGCAGGAAAAACTGCTTTATTCGCCGCGCCCACGCGCAGCTTTCCTTGTTTGTGCGCAGGGTTGATTTTACGCCGCTGCTTTTGATCTTCGGCGCAGCAGTGCTCTATGCCGTTTTGTGCGCTATCTGCCAGAGAGACGCCATCGGCGCATCGGGGTACAATACCTATACCCTGCAGGCACTGGCCTGGCGTGAGGGACGCATGTCGCTCGGGCACGATTATCCGCATCTGGAGCTGGCCATCTTCAATAACGACTGGTGGGTGTCTTTCCCGCCCGTGCCCAGCATTCCGCTGTATTTCCTGTCTTTTTTCTTTGGCAGCAATACCCCGGATCATCTGCTGGTCAAGCTGTACGTGCTTTTCGGCTGTCTCTTTGCCTACGGCATGCTGCGCCGCGCGCGCTATGATAAACTGAGCGCCGCCGCCTTCTCGCTGCTGTGCAGCTACGCAACGGGACTGATTGCGCTGTCGATGGAAGGCGCGGTCTGGTTCCAGGCGCAGACGATGGCCTTTATGCTGACGATGGGCAGCCTGTATTTCATGTATCGCGGCGTGTATACGCCCTCGCTGTTTCTCTATGCGCTGGCCGTTGGCTGCCGGCCGTTCAATGCCGTGTACGGCCTCGTATTGTTTGTGATGTGGCTGGAACGCGCCCTGAAAGAAAAGCGCAGCATGAAGCGTGAAATCCTGTGCCTGATTCCCGGTGTAACACTTGGGCTGTGCGTAGCCTTTGCCTACGGCTGGTATAACTATGTGCGCTTTGGCAATCCGCTGGAGTTCGGCCACAATCACCTGCCGGAGTTTTCCTTCCAGGGCGGCGTGCAGTTTTCGCTGCATCATGTCATGAACAACATCCGCACATTCCTTCTCGGCGCGCCGTTCTCTTATACGGATGCAGGCTATGAAATCAACAAATTCGGTTTTTCGATGTTCATTGTGCATCCGGTATTCGTAGTGATGCTGCTTCTGTTCATCGTAGATCTGTGCAGAAAGCGCCTGTCGTTTACGAAAGCTGCCATCATCGTCGCATTTGCAGCGCAGCTGTTCTGCCTGCTTTTGCACCGCACGTTCGGCGGTTATCAGTTTGGCGCGCGCTACACATGCGATCTGTTGCCCTATGCAGCGCTCTATTTTGCCCTGCCCGGGCGCATTCGCCGCATGACCATTCCTGAAGCCCTTCTTCTCATGGCGTCGCTTGGCTTTGCCATTTACGGAGCATGCACGGTTTTGTTGTGAAAACTGCGTTTTTTCGCACTTTTTGCTGCGAAAGGGCTTTACATTTACTTGTTTTCAGCTTATAATGGATCGGTATGATGCGATGATGGGGACGGGTGCGGAAATGCGCTTACAGCAAGTCGGGGAGGATGCAAGCCCGGCAGCGGCAGCCGACATCAGATCACCCCGGAGCTTGGTTTAATCGCCACGGTTTGCCCCCGATAGAAGGCTTGGAGTGGGCGCAGTTTATCTGTGTCAATTTGGGTGGTACCGCGGCCTGTCCGTCCCATGTGGATGGATAGGCCTTTTGATTTCTCCGGCATGAAGCCGAAAGGAGCAGAGCATGTACAAAAAAGTAACAACCGACATGAATTTCACCGAGCGTGAAAAAGAGGTGCTCAAGTATTGGAAAGATCACGACATCGCCAAGAAGAGCTTCACTTTGCGCGAAGGTGCTGAAAACTTTACCTTCTATGACGGCCCGCCGACCGCTAACGGCAAGCCGCATATCGGCCACGTTTTGACCCGCGCCATCAAGGACCTGATCCCCCGCTACCAGACCATGAAGGGCAAGTCCGTCCTTCGCATCGCCGGCTGGGATACCCACGGCCTGCCCGTTGAACTGGAAGTCGAAAAGAAGCTGGGCCTGGACGGCAAGCCCCAGATCGAAGCCTACGGCATCGAGCCCTTCATCAAGCAGTGCAAGGAAAGCGTGTGGAAGTACCTGCACCTGTGGGAGGATATGTCCGAGCGCGTAGGTTACTGGGTGGATATGGAGCACCCTTACGTAACCTATCACGATAATTACATCGAATCCGTGTGGTGGAGCCTCAAGCAGATCGCCTCCAAAGATATGATCTACAAGGGCCACAAGATCGTTCCTTACTGCCCCCGCTGCGGCACCGCGCTGTCCTCTCACGAAGTAGCGCAGGGCTACAAGGCCGTTAAGGAATTCTCCGTCTTTGCCAAGTTCGCCGTTAAGGGCGAAGAAAACAAATACATCCTCGCCTGGACCACCACGCCCTGGACGCTGCCCAGCAACGTCGCCCTGTGCGTGAACGCCAATGAGGATTACACCGAATTCAAGTTCGGCGAAGAAACCTACATCATGGCCGATGCGCTGATCGAGTCCGTCTTCAGCAAGGAAGATGTTGCCAAGATTGAAAAGATCTCCACCTGCAAGGGTTCTGATCTGGTCGGCACCGAATATCAGCCCCTCTTCCCCATGCAGAACCCGCCCAAGGAAAAGGCCTGGTATGTGGTCGCTGACGACTACGTCACTCTGACCGACGGTACCGGTATCGTTCACATTGCGCCCGCCTTCGGTGAAGACGACGCGCGCGTGGGCCGTCAGAATAACCTGCCCTTTGTCCAGCTGGTGGATGCGCAGGGCAAATTGACCGAAGACACCCCCTGGGCCGGCACTTTTGTCAAGGACGCCGATCCCATGATCATTGACGATCTGCGTAATCGCAAGCTCCTTCTCAAGAAGGCGCTCTACGAGCACGATTATCCCTTCTGCTGGCGCTGCGATACCCCCCTGCTGTATTACGCCCGTCCCACCTGGTTCATCCGCATGACGGCTGTGCGCGACAACCTGCTTGCCAGCAACCGCTCTGTCAACTGGATGCCTGACAACATCAAGGAAGGCCGTATGGGCAACTTCCTTGAAAACGTGGTAGACTGGGGTCTTTCCCGCGAGCGCTACTGGGGCACTCCCCTGCCCATCTGGCTGTGCGAAGACGGTCACATGCACGTGATCGGCAGCAAGCAGGAACTGCTGGACATGGCCATTGGTGAAGTGGATCTGCCCGAGCTGCATCGTCCCTACATCGACAAGGTTGTCATCAAGTGCCCCCACTGCGGCAAGCCCATGCACCGCACCAGCGAAGTTATCGACTGCTGGTATGACTCCGGCTCCATGCCCTTTGCACAGTGGCACTATCCCTTTGAAAACAAGGAGAAGTTTGAGCAGAACTTCCCCGCCAACTTCATCTCCGAAGCCATCGACCAGACCCGCGGCTGGTTCTACACGCTGCTGGCTATCTCCACCCAGCTGTTTGACTGCGCGCCGTTTAAGAACTGCGTCGTTCTTGGCCACGTGCAGGATGCCGACGGCCACAAGATGAGCAAGCACCTGGGCAACGTCGTTGACCCGTGGGATGTGCTGGATGATCAGGGCGCCGACGCCGTTCGCTGGTACTTCTATGCCGGCAGCGCGCCGTGGCTGCCCAGCCGCTTCTCCAAGGCCAATGTTTCCGAATATCAGCGCAAGTTCATGGGCACGCTGTGGAATACCTATTACTTCTACGTGCTCTATGCCGATATCGATCAGTTCGATCCCACCAAGCACGATCTGAAGAAGGCACAGCTAAGCCTGATGGATAAGTGGATCCTCAGCCGTCTGAACACCCTGATCAAGGGCGTGGATGACGATCTTGCGCATTTCCGCATCACCGAGGCCACCCGCAAGCTGACCGACTTTGTGGATGTCCTGTCCAACTGGTATATCCGCCTGGGCCGCGACCGCTTCTGGGGCAAGGGCATGGAAGGCGATAAGGAAGCCGCTTTCGTCACGCTCTACACCGTGCTGGAATCCCTCGCCCGCCTGATCGCGCCCTTCGTCCCCTTCATGGCCGAGAGCATGTATCAGAACATCGTCCGCACCGTCAATCCCACTGCGCCCGAAAGCGTGCATCTGTGCGATTTCCCCGTGTGCGACGAATCCATGATCGACGAATCCGTCGAAAAGCAGATGGCCGATGTAGAAACCGTCGTTGTGCTGGGCCGCTCCTGCCGCAACCTTTCCAATATGAAAGTGCGCCAGCCCCTGCAGAACCTCTACATCAGCGGCGCCGATTTCGGCGAAGAATACAAGCACCTGGTAGAGGACGAGCTCAACGTTAAGAACGTAGAGTTTATTCAGAACGCCGGCCAGTTTGTTTCCTACGACCTCAAGCCCAACTTCTTCACCCTCAAGTCCCGCTATGGCCGCTTCCTTGGCCGTATGCGCGGCGAAATGCAGAAGCTCGACGGCGCAGCTGTCGTTGCCGCCTTTGACAAGGGCGAGACCGTCACCTTCACCATCGATGACACCGAAATCGTCCTCTCCAAGGAAGACGTGCTCGTTGAGGCCGTCAAGAAGGAAGGCTTCACCTCTCAGGTAGAGGGCGCGCTGACGGTTGTGCTGGATACCAACCTCACCGAAGATCTGATCGAAGAAGGCTATGCCCGCGAGTTCGTCAGCAAGGTGCAGTCCATGCGTAAGGACGCCGGCTTTGACGTGACCGACCGCATCGCCATTACCTGCCAGTGAGGCGACAAGCTGATGAAGGCGCTCGAAAAGGGCAAGGCCATCATCCTTTCCGGCGTGCTGGCCGATAGCCTCACCCTGGGCGAAGCTTCCGGCGAAGCCGTCAAGGACTGGGATATCAACGGAGAAAGCGCCACTATTGGCGTAAAGAGGGTTTAAATGTTCATCGCCGATAAATGGCAAACCTTTGAAGTCCTGGATACGGGCAACGGCGACAAGCTGGAGCGGTGGGGCAAATTCGTGCTCTGCCGCCCCGACCCCCAGGTCATCTGGCCCGCGCAGGATCCCTCCATGTGGGACGCCGCGCAGGCGCATTATTACCGCAGCGAGCGCGGCGGCGGCGAATGGCGCTTCCGTGAGCAGCTGCCCGAACGCTGGCAGATTTCCTACGGCGATCTGAGATTCCACGTCCGTCCCACCGGCTTTAAGCACACGGGCCTTTTCCCTGAGCAGGCCACCAACTGGGACTGGATGCGCAATCTTATCAAGAAGCGCGAGGGCAATGTCAAGGTGCTCAACCTCTTTGCCTATACCGGCGGCGCCACCATGGCCTGCGCCGCGCAGGGCGCGCACGTCACGCACGTAGATGCTGCCAAGGGCATGGTGCAGTGGGCCAAGGAAAACCGTGAGCTGAGTAAGATTCCCGAAACCAACTGCCGCTTCATCGTGGAAGACGCGCTGGCTTTTGTTCGTCGCGAACTGCGCCGCGGCAACCACTACGACGGCATCCTGATGGATCCGCCCAGCTACGGCCGCGGTCCCGGCGGCGAAGTATGGAAGCTTGAAAACGAGCTTTATACTCTCGTTTCCACCTGTGCCGAGGCGCTCAGTGACAATCCCCTCTTCTTCCTCGTCAACAGCTACACCACCGGCTTCCAGCCTGCGGTTCTGCAAAACATCATCGGCCGCACCGTGCAGTCGCGCTTTGGCGGCAAGGTGGATGCGCAGGAAGTTGTCCTTCCCGTTCGCGCCGGCGGCGTACTGCCCTGCGGCGCAAGCGGACGCTGGCAGAAAGACTGACACATGGGAGCACACTCCCGCGAAAGGAAAAATCCATGAGCGAGATCATCAAAGAACCCGTCATCCTCTATGAGGACAATCACATCGTCGTGGTTGTAAAGCCCAACAACATGCTCGTTCAGGGCGACGCCACGGGCGATAACGATGTGCTCACGTGGCTGAAGAAATACATCAAGGAAAAGTACAACAAGCCCGGCGACGCCTTTGTGGGCCTTGTGCACCGCATGGATCGTCCCGTGGGCGGATTGCTTGTCTTTGCCCGCACGAGCAAGGCGGCTTCCCGTCTGTCCGAGCAGGTGCGCACGCATGAGCTTTGCCGTGAATACGTGTGCGTATGCGAAGGCAGCGCGCCCGATCGCTTTACCCTGCGCGACTGGCTGCAGAAGGATGAATCCACCAACATGGTCAAGGTTCTGCCTCCTTATCTCAAGCTCCAGGGCAAGGAAGCCATCCTGCACGGCCGCAATACCGCCAACCGCTCCAATCACAGCCTTTGCTGCATCCGTCTGGAAACGGGCCGTGCGCATCAGATCCGTGTGCAGATGCAGAATGCCGGTCATCCCCTCTGGGGCGATAACCGCTACGGCCACGGCAAGCGCGGTCAGCAGATTGCGCTGTGGGGCATGCGCCTGAGCCTTAAGCACCCCATCTCCGGTGAAAACATGGTCTTCATCGCGCCGCCGCCCGAGGCAGCGCCGTGGACGGCCTTCACCCGCGAGCTGGACGGTCTTGAAAGCACCTGGCCGCAGATCATTTTCGAATAAGGAAGCATCATGAGCAAAACCTTCTCTTTTGAAGTCAAAAAGCGGGATAAAAATTCCCGCGCGCGCCTGGGCGTTGTCCATACGCCGCACGGCGATATCCAGACGCCTATCTACATGCCGGTTGGCACGCAGGCCTGCGTCAAGGCCATGACCAGCCGCGAAATGCATGAGATCGGCACGCAGATCCTTCTGTCCAACACCTATCATCTGCACCTTCGTCCCGGCGAAGCGCTGGTGAAGGAAGCGGGCGGTCTGCATTCCTTCATGAACTGGAATAAGCCCATCCTCACCGACAGCGGCGGCTTCCAGGTATTCTCGCTGGCAGGCCTTCGCAAGATCACCGAGGAAGGCGTTAATTTCCAGAGCCATCTGGACGGCAGCCGTCATTTCTTCTCGCCAGAAGAGAGCATGCGCATTCAGGAAGCGCTGGGCGCGGATATCGCCATGCAGTTTGACGTTTGCTCGCCCTACCCCTGCGATTACGAAACCGCCAAGGCCGCCATGCATCGCACCCATCGCTGGGCGGAGCGCTGCAAGGCGTATCACACCCGCGAGGATCAGGCGCTGTTTGGCATTGTGCAGGGCGCGTTCTACAAGGATCTGCGCATCGAAAGCGCCAAAACGCTGGCGGATATGGATTTCCCCGGCTACGGCATCGGCGGCTTGTCCGTCGGCGAGCCCAAGCCCATCATGTATGAGATGCTGGACGAGCTCGTCCCCTATCTGCCGGATGAAAAGCCGCATTATCTGATGGGCGTCGGCACGCCGGACTGCCTGATTGAAGGCGTTATGCGCGGCGTGGATATGTTCGACTGCGTACTGGCCACGCGTATTGCCCGCAACGGCACGGTCTTTACCAAGAACGGCCGTATGGTCATCCGCAACGCCTCCTATGCGCACGATTTCCGCCCCATTGAAGAGGATTGCGATTGCTACGCCTGCCGCAATCACTCCCGCGCCTATATCCGCCACCTGCTCAAGGCTGGCGAGATCACCGGCGGCCGTCTGGCAACCATCCACAACCTGCGCTTCCTTCTGCGCATGATGGAGGAAATTCGCGAGGCCATCGCCGAGGATCGGCTGGAAGAATATCGCCGCGATTTCTACAACCGCTATGATATGTCCCGCAATTTCTAAGCATGTTAAAAGGCTTCGGTTTTATCCGAAGCCTTTTTTGTACGATCATTTTATATACTCGCCGATAAACGACTGAATGTTCTGATGCAATTCCTCGCTCCAGAAGCTGCCTTCGTGCGGCGCATCCTTGATACAGATCATCTGCACAATCGCGCCGGCGTCATACAGCTTTTCATACATCAGCGTTCCCTGCTCATAGGGCACAATCTCATCCGCATCGCCGTGAACGATCAGCGTCGGCGGAATTTTCTTGCACGCATCCAGATACGTGACCGGGCTCATTTCAACCAGCACCTGACGGATATCCCTGTCGCCCACCAGCCCGCGGAAAGGATTGATAAACGGTGCGTTATCGCACACCGGCTTGCGCATCAGATCAATAAACTGATCCGGCAGCATTTTGAGCAGATCCGTCGGGCCAAAGCATTCCACCACGCACTGCACTGTATCGGAGTATTCGGCATATTCCTCCGTCTTAAAGCGCGGATCATCGCCCGTCAGGCCCACCAGCAGCGCCGTATTGCCGCCCGACGACGTACCATAAATGCACACACGCTCCGGATCGATGCCGTATTTCTCGGCATTCGCGCGCAAAAAGCGAATGGCTGTCTTTACATCCTGCAAATACGCCGGGAAGGGATGACCTTCCGCCGCATTGCGATGTGTAACCGTCGCTACCGCAAAGCCTGCGCGCGCATACTGGCTCAGCTGGGGAATCTGCTTGTTGATGTTGGGAAAAGTCCATCCCGATCCCTGCACAAACACAATCAAAGGACGCGGCGTCAGTTTTTCCGCGTTTTTTTCGTGCCAGGGCAGCATCAGCGTCAGCTTCAGCCCTTCAGGCAGCGCATACGAATAAACAACATCCGGCTCCAGATACGCCATCTGTGCCAGGTCAGGGTTATTATGCATCACTTTTATCGTGGGATAAGCCAAGAAGAACACCTCATTTATATTTCTATATTTTTATTATATCGTTTCAGATTCTTCATTGCAAGGAAACAATGCCATTTTTCCTGTTCTTTGTGTGTTTTCATTGCAAGAAAGCGCAAAATATGGTATAGTAATATGAAAATATCCGGCGCACTGCGCCTATCAACAGTATATGGAGGAATTTACTTATGGCACGTAATCAGTTCGGCGGCTTCGGCGGCCCCAATATGCAACAGCTCATGCGTCAGGCCCAGAAAATGCAGCAGCAGATGGAAAAGGCCCAGGAAGAGCTTGACGCCATGGAATATGAAGCTTCTTCCGGCGGCGGCATGGTCACCTGCAAGGTATCCGGCAAGCGCGAAATCCTCTCCCTCACCATCAAGCCCGAGGCTGTCGATCCTGACGATGTGGAAATGCTCCAGGATATGGTCATCGCTGCCGTGAACGAAGCGCTGCGCGCCGGTGAAGAAAACCGCGAAAAGACCATGGGCGCCATGGCCCCCAAGGGCATGGGCGGCATGTTCTGATGAGCACGTCCTCTATCGAACCCATTGCCCGCATGGCAGCGCAGCTTGCGCGTCTGCCCGGCATTGGCCGCAAAAGCGCCCAGCGCCTGGCCTATCACATCGCCGGCATGCCGGAGGATGAGGTGCACGCGCTGGCAGCCGCTATCTGGCAGGGCCGCAAAGCCGTGCATTTCTGCAGCATCTGCGGCAACTATGCGCAGGAGGACACCTGCCTGATCTGCCAGGATGAAAAGCGCAAAAACGGCCAAATCTGCGTAGTGCGCGATCCCCGCGATGTAGCGGCAATGGAGCGCATGCGCGACTATACCGGGCGTTATCATGTGCTGGGCGGCACGCTGTCCCCCATGAGCGGCATTGGCCCTGATCAGATCCGTATCCGCGAATTGCTCTCCCGCCTGTCCTCTGAAGAGGTGGAGGAGGTCATCCTCGCCACCAATCCTGACATCGAGGGCGAAGCCACTGCGGCTTATATCGCCCGTCTGATCAAGCCCATGGGCATCCGCGTCACGCGCATTGCGCATGGCGTGCCGGTGGGCAGCGATCTCGAATACGCCGACGAGATTACCCTCTCCAAGGCCATGGAAGGCAGGCGAGATATGTAATGTTGCACTTTTTTTACGGTGTAATGGGCTCCAGCAAAACCGCCATGCTGCTCATGCAGCGCTACAATTATATTGCGCAGGGGCTGCATGTGGCGCTTGTCAAGCCCGCTATTGATACGCGTATCGACCACAACACCGTCTATTCCCGCGTTGGTCTCAACGCCTGTGCCGATATCGTACTTGAGCCCGGCCACAGCATAAGGGAGCAATTGTACTGGCTGGCCGTGCGCAATGGGCACAATGATTTCCCCTACGTCTTTGTGGACGAGGCGCAGTTCCTCACCGAAGAGCAGGTGCAGGAAATGGCCGATATGTCCGACACGCACGAGTTTTTCTGCTATGGCCTCAAAACGGACTTCCAGAGCAATTTCTTCCCCGGCTCGTCTGCGCTTTTGCGTCTGGCGGAAGACATTGGCGAAGTGCCCGGCGGCCTGTGCTGGTGCGGCTGCAAAGCTACCATGAACACCCGCATCGACGGTCAGGGCAATGTCATCAAGGAAGGTGCGCAGGTGCTCATTGACAATCAGCAGGAAATCCGCTACATCGGCCTTTGCTACAAACATTGGAAGTTGGGAGTATCTCATGGTCCAGTTTCTGAATGATCATATCGCCGTCATGCTTCTGATCGCATGCGCGCTGCTTATTTTGTGCAGCGCGCTGCTCTTTATTGTGCTGCGCAGGCAGTCAAAGCATACGCAAAGCCTTCAGGCTGCCTCGAAGCAAGCCGAGAACGCCATCGCCGATCATCTCAGCCACACCGCCGCCCTGCTTGAAAACAGGCTGCGCGATGAAATGAACCGGCAGGAAGCAACCATTCTCTCTGCCCAGGCGGAAAACGCCCGCGATATAATGCAGCATATCGACGCGCTGGGGCAGCGTTTTGATACACTGTCGCAGACGCAGGAAATGCGTCTGCACCGCATGGCGGCAACGCTGGATGAAAAACTGACGATGAACGAAGCACGCACCGAAAAATTGCGTGAATCGCTGGCGCAAAGCATGCAAAAGCTACAGACGGAAAACGCCGAAAAGCTTGAAAAAATGCGCCAGACCGTAGATGAAAAGCTGCATGAAACGCTCAATCGCCGTCTGGGCGAAAGCTTCTCGCTGGTAAACGAACGCCTTGAGCAGGTCTATAAAGGTCTTGGTGAAATGCAGACGCTCGCCAGCGGCGTTGGCGACCTGAAAAAGGTACTCACCAATGTCAAAACGCGCGGCATCTGGGGCGAAGTGCAGCTGGGGGCGCTGCTGGAGCAAATGCTCTCGGTCGATCAGTTTGCCGAAAATGTGCAGGTTGCCCCCCATGCCAAAGAGCGCGTAGAATTTGCCGTCATTCTTCCCGGCCGCGATGACAGTCATTCCGTGTATCTGCCCATCGATTCCAAATTCCCCGTCGAAGCCTATGAGCGCCTGCTGTCCGCCGTGGAAGGCGGCGATGCCTCCCTTGTTACCGCCGCCAGCACCGAACTGGAGCAGAGTATCCGCACCGAGGCCAAGCGAATTGCCGGCAAATATATCGTACCGCCCTACACAACGGATTTTGCCGTCATGTTCCTGCCCACCGAAGGACTGTATGCCGAAGCGCTGCGCTGCCGCGGCCTGATGGAGGAATTGCAGCAAAAGCACCGCATTCTCATTTCCGGCCCCTCTACGCTGTCCGCGCTGCTCAGCAGCCTGCAGTTGGGCTTCCGCACGCTGGCTATCGAGCAGCGCTCGGCCGAGGTTTGGCAGCTGCTGGGCGCTGTCAAAACAGAGTTTTCGCGTTTCAGCGATCTGCTTGATCAAACGCAGCAGCGCCTGCGTCAGGCGGGCGATACCATTGAAAAAGCCGCCAGCAAAACGCGCGCCATTCACCGCCGTCTGCGCGCTGTTGAGGCGCTTGGCACCGCGCAAAGTGCAAAGCTGCTCAATTTGCCTGAGGAAGAAGCTGCCGACAGCGACAATCTGTAACAATGCTCGCCTCACGCCCGTTTTTAGCCATACTAACACGGGAGGTGAGAGCATGTTCTGCATAAAAACCATCAAAAAAATGCCCATGGCAGCTGTCGGTCTTGTCGATCTGATTGCCTGCAGTGCCGATAAAATCATCTGTTCCCTGGCAAAGCGCGGCGAGAAAGCCGTAAAACAGATGGAAAAGAAGGCCGACGCAAAAAAAGATTGCTGCTGTCATGACACAGCTGCCGAGCATCCATAAGAAAAAAGCCTTGCGACTTTCGCAAGGCTTTTGGTTTATCTTCAGGCTTCAATGATCTTCTGCAGCATGTCCACCGCAATTTCCATATCTTCAATCGCGATATGCTCGTAAATGCCGTGATAATTGGCGCCGCCAGTGCCCAGGTTCGGGCAGGGCAGGCCCATAAAGCTCAGCCTGGCGCCGTCCGTACCGCCGCGCACAGGCACACGCACAGGAGTCAGACCGATTTCCTTCATCGCTTTTTCAGCGCGGTCGATGATATACATGTGCTGCTCAATCACTTCGCGCATATTGCGGTAAGAATCACGAATCGCCACTTCCACCGTACCAGCGCCATATTTGGCGTTCAGGAAACTCTCAATGCGGCGGATGGTTTCCTTCTTCTCCTCCAGCTTATCGCCGTCATGATCACGCAGAATATAAACCATCTGCGCATTTTCCTCATCGCCCTGCATGCCGCACAGATGATAGAAGCCCTCATATCCTTCCGTATGCTCAGGACGCTGCGCTTCCGGCAGCATGCTGTCAAATTCCATGGCAATGCGCGCAGCATTCTTCATGCGGTTTTTGGCGGAGCCGGGATGAATATTGCGTCCGTGCACAATCACGCGCGCGGAGGAAGCATTGAAATTCTCGTATTCTACCTCATGCAGCGCGCCGCCATCCGCAGTATAGGCAAAATCCGCACCGAAATCCTTCACATTAAACAGATCCGCGCCGCGGCCGATCTCTTCATCGGGCGTAAAGCCAATGCAAATCTTGCCGTGCTTGATGGAATCGTCATTCAGCAGTCGTTCACACAGCGCCATGATCTCGGCAATGCCCGCCTTATCATCCGCGCCCAGCACCGTCGTACCATCCGTTACGATCAGATGTTTGCCGGTCTTTTCCGCCATTTCAGGGAAATCCGCCAAACGAATATAAATGCCCTTTTCGGCATTCAGACAAATATCGCCGCCCTTGTAGTCAATCACCTGCGGATTAAAATCACGGCCAGGCACAGCATCCACCGTATCCATATGCGCAATCAGGCCAATCACCGGCTGGCCTTCACAGTTCGCCGCAATGCTGCCGTATACATAGCCATTTTCATCTACGCGCGCGTCAGCAATGCCCATTTCCAGCATTTCCTTCACCAGCAGATTGGCCAGATCCCACTGCACCTTGGAGGAAGGGCAAGTGCTGCTGCTTTCATCGCTGGTGGTGTTGATCTTAGCGTACCGCAAGAATCGTTCGCTTACATGTTCCATATTTCTTACTTCCTTTCATTTAAAATAAACTGCATCACATTTTCAACGCCCGCCGTCTGGCAGAACATATCCACCGGCTGACAGGCTGTGGCATCGTATCCATTTTCACACAAAATTTTCGCATCGCGCGCCTGCGTGGCCGGATTGCAGCTCACATACACCACGCGCTTGGGTTTTGCCTTGGCAATGGCCTAAGCACGCTTTCTTCGCAGCCCTTGCGCGGCGGATCGATAACAATCACATCAGGACGCAGGCCATCCTCTACCAGCTTTGGCAGCACATCCTCTGCCGCGCCCACACGGAATTCAGCGTTTTCCACGCCGTTGCGGCGGGCATTCTCCTTGGCGTCCGCAATCGCCTGCGGCACAATCTCGATACCGACCACATGTCTGGCATGACGCGCAAGCATCAGCGAAATGGTGCCCGCGCCGCAGTATACGTCTGCAACCAGTTCATTGCCTTCCAGGCCGGCAAATTTCAGCGCTGTGCCGTAAAGCTTTTCCGTCTGTACAGGATTGACCTGGAAGAAGGAAAGCGGCGACAGCTGAAATTCGTGTCCGCAGAGCACATCCGGCAGCCTGTCCTTGCCCCAAAGCACATCATAGCTGCGGCCCAGGATCACATTCCCCCGCGCTTTATTCACCGATATGCAAAGCGAGATCAGTCCCGGCAAAGCTTCCTGCAATTTTTTCAGCAGCGTTTGCCACTTCGGCAATGCATCGCCATTGATAACAAGCACCACCATGCTTTCGCCCTTGCGGTTCACACGCGTCATCACATGGCGGATCAGCCCCTTGTGCGTTTCCTCACAGTATGGCGAAATCTTGCATTCCTGCATCCAGGCGCGTACAACGCTATTCGCCGTATCGCTCTGTTCCCTGGCAATCAGGCACTTATCGATCTCGACCACCCGATGGCTGCGCTGTGCGTAGTAACCAATCAGCGGCTTTTCGATATTTCCCGCCACCGGCAAAGCGGTCTTATTGCGGTAATGCCAGGGCTCCTCCATACCGATTGTTTCCTGCACCTCGATATCCAGCCCCGCAATATGCCGCATTACGCCCTCTACCTGCTTTTGCTTAAAGCGCAGCTGCGAGGGATAATCCATATGCTGGCACACGCAGCCGCCGCACTGCACATAGTAAGGGCAGGGCGGCTCTACGCGTGCAGGCGACGCCTCCAGCACTTCCACCACCCGGGCAAAGGCGTGGCGTTTTTCCACTTTTACAATCTGCGCCAGTATCCTTTCCCCCGGCAGTGCCCGCGGCACAAACACCGCCATGCCGTCATGCCGGCAAATGCCCTCGCCCTGCGCGCCAAAGTCCTCTACAGTCATTTCAAGGCGCATGTTCTTCTGCAGCGTCACAAAATCTTCCTCGCTTCAATGTAATAGCGTTTTTCATGCGCTTCGCCCATCGAAAAGGTCTTTCTGGGCAGCACGCCGCCCTGCGCTACCGCCGGGAATAACAGCGACTTATCCATTGCCGGCACCAGAATACCTGTGCCGCGGCCTGCCGCCACCAGTTCGCGCACAGACTCCTCGCCATGAATATAATCAATCTTTACATCCTTGTGTTCATCCAGCAGCATCTGCACACAGCCTACCGGCAGCGGATGGATGGGCTTTTCAAACATAACCGGGATATCCTTTTCGCTGCCCACAATCAGCGCATCGTACTTGCCGTCCGTCACAACGGCGCCCCGCAGCATTTTCAGCACTTCCTCCGCCGTTCTATCAAATACCAGGCGGTGAATGGGTTCGAAGATCAGCGCATCACAGTGCAAATTCTCAAGCTCGGCCATTGCATAGCGCGCCGGATGCCCCTGACGCGCATCCTCCGTCAGGCCTTCGCGTACATTCAGCCAATGCGCGCGCGCCGTTGCCAGCGAGTGATTGCCATCGCCCACTGCAATCAGCGGACTGTCCTGCGTCAGCGTCTCCTTCAGCGCCAGCAGCCTTTGCTGCAGCTGCGCTGTCAGCTTTCCTTCTTCAATTGCCCAGCCGCGCACATGACCGCCCTTCTGCATCAACTCCATATCATACAAAAGCGGCAGCTGGTCACGCAGCGCGTACAGCGGCTCAATCACCGTGCGCTCAGGATCATCAATGAGCAAAAGCACATGCGAAAGCTCCACCGCAGCGCCCTGACGCACGCGCAGCCTTGGCGGAATGCGCTCCGTTACCGTGCCCTCCGTCGGGCGAATCTGCGGCTTTGCACCCCTGGTATAATCATATTCTTCCAGGTCAACTGTCAAAACAATCCCCGGTCGCACGCCGCTTTCCGTCACGCGCTCGGTCAGCACCATGCCCTGCACACAGCGGCACAGCACATTCTCTGAAAGATAGTTCTCCATGGTCTGATGAATCTTTTCAATTCTGCCGTCATCCTCATGCAAATATGCCTCAGGCAAAATCAAATTGAGCGCGCTGTGCGCCTGAGAGACAATCTGCTCCGCCTTTTCCCAGTAGGCAGGCTCCGCCGTATACTGATCGCAGGCCACTACCGGCCACAATTGCATATTTTCTTCCGACGGCAGCAAAAATGCACCGCATTGAACGGGAGACTGATTCTTCTGCATATTCGCTTCTCCTCTCCATAAATGCCAAAAACGCGGCAGCGCCGCGTATTGATTGCCCTGTTATTCCGTCATATCCTCTACCGGCAGATCGCTCTCCGCAAAGGGATCGGATTCTTCAAACGCATCCAGCACCTCGCGGACATTCTCTGCCTGATTGGAACGCATCTTGCGCTTGAGCATGTTCTCGCGCTCCTCCGTCGGGAATACGCGGATATCCAGCCCGCGGCTCTCAAAAGAGATTTCCGCCTTTTCACGCGGGAAGGTCAGCGCCAGACCCTCGGTATATTTGGTGCGGCAGCGGCGCGCATAGCCCGTGGCCACCTCCATGCGGCCATGCCAGTGCATGGGGATAAACACGCGCGGCTTCATCGCCATGATAAAATGGTTTGCGCCCGCTTCATACATGCCGCCCATGCGCGGATCCACCGGGAACATGCACAGATCAATGGGCATGCCCTGCATTTGCTCCACGCATGCATAATACATATGCTCGGCCTGCGTGATCTGCCTGAGCGTGCTTTCCTCGCGCCAGTGCCAAAGGTTGAGATCTCCCGCAAAGAAAATATTCAGCCCCCCGCAGTGGATATAAAAGGATACGCCAAGATCGGTCGATCCGTATGCCTTGACCTTCACATCGCCATAGCGGCGCGTCTCTCCAACGCCCATGCGGTCGCCCTTGGCGTCAGAGGGCATATCCTCCGAAATGATATAGTGCACCTTGCTCAGGTGGGCAAAATCGTAAATTACCTTATCGTAATGATCGGGATGCTCATGCGACACAAAGAAAAGCACCTGCGAAAAATCTTTAAAGTCCTTTTCCGACAGCGCCATAGACTCCTTGATCTCGCCGTTTTCGCCGCGCCAGTAGTCAAACACCATCAGCGTTTCACCCACGGCCACCATAAAGCCTGAGTGATGAAAATACGTTACCGTTGCTTTTCCGGACATGTCCTTCTCCCTCATTTGTATACATTATGCGTTCTTTCGCGCGCGGTTATGCGCTTACAGCAGGAATCCCAGCCATTCGCCGATTTGGCTAATAATCGCAATCAGAATCATCCAGCCGAAAAAGCCAAGGCCACCCATGCGCTTTCTGCGGCGGCTGCGAATGATTGCAAAGAGGATGACAGCCAGCACCAGCAGCGAAGAATAATCCACCTCATACGCTTCATAGACCATATCAACGGGAATGGGGTCTTCTTCATAATCATTCTCTGCAAAGAAGCCCTCCCACCAGTTGCCGCTCCAGTTATCAAAGAGCAGATCAGGCGCGGTCTCTTCCGTACCAAACAGGCCGCCAAAGTCCATTTCTTCGCCGCTCATCCGCGCAATATGCCCGCCAAGCGCCAACAGGAAATCCCCCACCGCGCCGTCATAATCGCGTTCATTTATAAACGGTGCGCGCAGATGCGTGCCCATCAGGCTCATCAGCTGTTCATCCGATACATAATCGCTGATTATCCCGCCCAGGCATACCGCATAGCGTTCTTCGCCAATCACCAGTAAAAGCAGCACATCATCCTCGTCCAGCTACCAGTAATCAAATAAACCCTTGCAATATTCCTGTGCATCCGCGCCGCCCAGAAAATGGCGCGTGGCGATGACAAACTCCGCACTGTCCTGGCGGTTGTTCAGTTCATGAACATCATCAATCGTTTCACTGCCCAGTACCGCTGCGTCGTCATTGATGTATCCGCGCTGCAAGGGATAGGCAATCTGCGCGCCGTCCACAGGCAGGGCAGGCTGCATGCTGTCCAGCCGCGGCGCTTTTTCATAGCCGATCAAATGCGCCAATACGCCGCTGAAGGAGCCGCCCAGGCCCTTGTTGTATTTCTCTGCCGCCTGATCATAGGCCGTGAAGGTGACATTCTCCTCGCACTGCTCCACCGCCTGAGGCAGCATCAGCTGCACATACATCTGGTCGCGGCTGTCCTGCTGCAGAGAAGGCAGCAGCGCCAGCTCCTGCAAAAGCGCCTTGGCATCCTGTGTCCATTGTGCCAAGGCCGCCGTACGCTCTGCCAGCGGCAGGGCGACATTGCCGATCTTCGCCCTTTCGCTGGCGACAGACTGGCAAAGGGCGTGCTCCGGCGCAAGATGCCTGCGCGCTACTGAAAGCAGATTCTGCGCCGTTTCTGCGCGCAAATTCATCGCCGCCTCCAGCGCCTGCGTCTCCTTTAGCAGCACCGCCTTTTCTTCCTGCCATTGTCTGTGCGCGCCGTTAAACAGCGCTGCGCACACCATCAAAATCATCAGCACGAAGGCAATCGCCGGATGCAGCCCTTTGCGTTCTTTCATTGCTTACTCCTTTACAGAAGGCGATCAGCCTTCCATCATCTTGCGCTTGAGTTCGGTTTCCATTTCGTTCAGCTTCACTTCAGCCTGGCGGCGCTGCTCGCGCGCTTCGGCCTGGATGCGCTGCACTTCGGTGATGGTATCGATCAGATCCTGGTTGGTCTTGGTCAGCGTTTCCAGATCAATGATGCCGCGTTCGGCTTCCTTGGCAGTTTCGATGGTGTCCATCTTGAGCATTTCGGCATTCTTGCTCAGCAGCTCATTGGTAGCATCCGTCACGGCGCGCTGCGCCTTCATGGCCTGCTGGGAATGATGCAGACCCACCGAGAGGACCATCTGATTCTTCCACAGCGGCAGGGTATTCACAAGTGTGGACTGAATGCGCTCATTGAGCAGCGCATTGTTATTCTGCAGCATGCGAATCTGCGGCGCCATCTGCAGCGATACCTGACGGGAGAGCTTCAGATCATGCAGCTTCTTTTCAAAGCGGTCGCACATATCATCCAGATCCTTGGCCGCCTGCGCGTCCATGGCGTCGCCCGTTTCGGCGGTCTTTTCACGCAGCTTTACCAAATCGCCCTCGCGGATTTCCTTCAGGCGCATTTCGCCGGCGCTGATATACATGCCCAGCTCACGGAAATACGTCAGATTCATTTCATACAAACGGTTGAACATCGCCACGTCCTTGAGCAGCTGCACCTGATGCTTTTCAAGCGATTCGGCAATCGTTTCCACATTGGCAGACACCACGTCATAGCGCGCCTGGATAGCCGCCATATGAGACTTGGCGCTGTAGAACAGCGCACGCAGGCCCTTGGGCTTTTCCGCCACGCCCTCAAAGCCCTTCAGTTCTGCAATCAGATCGGTCAGGATATCGCCGACCTCGCCGGATTCACTGTTCTTGATGGAGGACAGGATGGTATCGGAGAAGGCGGAAACCTTCTTCTGCGCATCCGCGCCATAGAGCATCACATGATCCGGATTGGTCACATCGATCGTGCCGGCAAAGCGGGCGATCTCGGCCTTTTCCTCTTCGGTAAAGTTCTCGTCCAGCGCCGCGGCGATGGCATTGTCCGCGTTGGGCGCGGCAGGCGCTTCCAGCTGTGCCACAGCCTGGGCAACGGCGTCCTGCATGGTTACTTCTTCGGGCTTAAGAGTCAGCACGGGTACTTTCTGTTCGCTCATTTTATTTTTCCTCCCCAGTGGATGTTTTTACTTTAAGGCCCGAGTCAATCAGGCCGTCCTGTCTAAGCATCGTTTCCAATACGTCAATATCCGTCGCAATATCTATCGCCTCTTCCTCAAAAAGCTGATTCAGCTGCTTTTTAAAGGCGGCAATCACAGTGTCCAGCGACTGGCGGATTCTTTCCTGTGTTTTTCTTGCCTGCTCACCGGAAGCGCCATTCTCCTCCATGCGGCGGTAGGCAGAAAGCATTTTCAGCGTCGTGGGCAGATAATACTCCATAAAGCGGCGAATCTGATCCGCCTTTTCGGGCTGTTCGATCACGATTCTGAATATCTGATTGGAAATGCTTTCAATTTCATCAATCTGCCCGGAGATCACAGGATCGGGCAAGCGCTCATTCTCGCTGCGGATCTGATAGAGCATCTGCTGTCCGCGCAGCAATAGCTCATCCACCTGCTTATCGCCTGTAGAAGAGATGCTTTGCGCTTCGCGGCGCTTTTCCTCTTCCTCGCGGCGCTGCATTTCAGCTTGCTCCTCCTGCGCTTTATCTTCCTCTTCAAAGTGCTTTTGGATAAAGGAGCGCAGCAGCTTTCCGCCAAGCCACATCGCTGCGCCCATAGCGGCGTAATCCAGCAGCCTGAACAAAGGAAACAGGCCGCTATAGAAAAGGCTGATCAAGCCCATCAGCAAGAAAGAACCAGACAGGCCGCGCCGTCTTCTGCGCGGCGATTTTTTAGGCGGCATGCGCGCCCTCCTTACATGTTAATCAAGGTTTCGCACAAATTATACAAAATCCATGTTGGCCATTCAATATCTGTTCGTCCAATTATACATTTTCCCGTCTGAACGGCTTCATTTCGCAATTGAACGCCACAAAAAAACAAATGACAATATATTATAGCATATTTATGTGGAAATAAAAAGAATTATTTGATCATTCTAAGTTCCTTGTATCGATATTGAAATATTGCCTTATTTTATTCTGAATTTGTCTTTTTTTATATTGACTTTTACCA
>JAFXJP010000056.1 GCA_017532155.1 Clostridia bacterium
AGCCAGGCCTTGTAGGCATAGAAGGCGTCCTTCTTATACTTGCGGTCGAAGGTCATCAGGCCCTTATGGTTCTGGCCGTTTTCGCCGCCTTCAGCGCGGTTGTCGGCGCCGAAGTCGAACATGTTCCACACATGGGTGGCCCACAGATACTTGCGGGTGAACAGCTGCTTGATCAGCTCTTCATGATAGAAGGCCTGATACTCTTCGGTGTAGTCGCCCTGAACGGGGTTGGAGGTGTGCCAGTTGAGGGCTTCGCAGCCGTATTCGGACACGCCGACGGGGATGTTGGGCAGCTGAGCGTGGAAATCATCTAACCAGGGGCCGTTCATGGTGGTATCGCCGCCGTACCAGCCGAAGTAATGGTTCCAGGACACAACGTCGGGGATCTTCACGTAATCAGAGTGCATATTGCACATGGATACGATGGCAATGGTGGTCAGGCGGGTCTTATCCATTTCGTGCACCAGATCATTGAGGATCTTGTGGTTTTCAATCAGATCGGGATCCTCGGCGCCCTTCATGGTGATTTCGTTGCTCAGGCCCCAAACGACGATGGCGGGATGATTGTAATTCTGCATCACCAGCTCCTTCATCTGGGAGATGGTGTTTTCACGGCCGCCGGGCATATGCTGGGAAATGTAGGGGATTTCAGCCCAGAGCACCAGGCCCTTTTCATCGCACAGATCATAGAAGTACTGATCATGCTGATAGTGGGCCAGACGGATGGTGGTGGCGCCCACTTCCATAATGTAATCGATGTCTTCTTCGTGATGCTCGGGCAGCAGCGCGTTGCCGATGCCCCAGCGGTCCTGGTGACGGCTGACGCCGCGCAGGGGATACTCTTCGCCGTTCAGGATGAAGCCGTTTTCGGGATCAATCTTGAAGGTACGGCAGCCGAAACGGGTGGAAACGGTGTCGATCACTTCGCCGTTTTCGATCAGCTCAACCACGGCGGTATAGAGGTAAGGATCCTTGCGGCCGTGCCAGAGATGCACATTTTCGATCACGGCGTCATGCTCAGTCTTGCAGGCGCAGGTTTCGGTCTGGGCGATCACGCAGCCGCAGGCAGCCTTGATGGTGTAGCGGAGGGACTGGCCTTCCTTGGCATTCTTAACCCACACCTGGGTCTTGACGGAGGCGTTTTTGCCTTCCACAGTGGGGGTCACCATGATGCCGGGGGCGCCATAGTATTCCAGATCAAAGTGGCTTTCGGGCATGCAGATGAGGTTGACATTGCGGTACAGGCCGCCGTAGAAGGTGAAGTCCGCCACCTGGGGATACACTTTGTCGCTGGGGGAGTTGTCCACAGCGATGGCAACCAGAGTGGATTCCTTCAGCGCTTCGGTCACATCCACGCGCCAGGTGGAGTAGCCGCCGTCGTGATGGGCAAGCTTCTTGCCGCCGACATATACATCCGCAGAGGAATTGGCGCCGTTGATTTCGAGGAAATACTTTTCAGCAGCGGGGATTTCTTCACGGTCGAGTTCCTTTACATACCAGCAGGTGCCGCGGTAATAATCGCCGGCGCCGTCCTGACCGTCAATGGCATTCCAGGAGTGGGGAACGTTCACCCAGTAGGGCAGCTCGGGCATCTGGCAGGGGCAATGCTGGGCATTCTTGGTGAAGGCCCATTTGCGGTTAAGAGAGATAATCTGACGCATGGGAGACAGTCCTTTCTGTTAACAATTATTTACATTGCTTCTTCAATTGAAAGCGAGAAGGTGCTGTTATTATGCAACACCTTCTCGTGCTTTGTCAATTATTTGACTTTTGTATTAGCCCTTGGCGGCGCGGCGAATGGCGAGCTCGTCGTTCATCTTGTTCAGGGTCTTCTTGTCCAGATTGTAAACAAGACCCAGACCAATGAACATCATTACACCGGCGACCATGTACAGCACGGCAACGAGCATACGCAGATCAAGCGCAAACTCCCAGGACAGCAGGCTGACGTCAATGGCAGTAAACACGCCGTTTGCGTCGGGCTTGGAGTTGTTGATGTAGCCCATGGTCTGCATGATCGTCAGCGCCAGCGCGGGGCCAACGCCCTGAGCGAGCTTGCGGAAGAAGGAATGCAGGGAGTAGACAGTGCCTTCCTCGCGCTTGCCGGTCTTCCATTCGTTGTAGTCGATGGCGTCACCCATCATAGCCCAGGATACGGTGGAGTAGATACCCATGCCCAGAGACATAACCAGCTGAGCCACGATGTAAATGATCAGGTCCAGACCGGTGTTGCCCTGGCTGACGGGGATGAGACCCAGAGGAGCCGCGAACAGGAACAGACCGCCCACGATATAGCAGATGGAACCAACGATGGACAGTTCCTTCTTACCATACTTGGTCACCATCTTACGGGCCAGGGGGGTGAAAATGACGATGGGCAGCATGGCGAACATGGAGACCAGACCGGAAATCTGAGGATTCTGGAAATAGATCTGGAAGGTAACGGTCACGGCAGTGGTGGCGGCCTGCATGCCAATGAACATGCCCATGGCAGCCAGGGTAGCACCCACGGCAGGACGGTTCTTAAGGAAGTTGGTCATCGCCTTGATGACGTTGAACTTTTCAAAACCTTCACCGGTAGTGGCGTTCGTGGTGTCCACGCGAACCACGGTGTTCTTGATCATGAACTGGAAGCAGATGAAGCCGATCACGCCCATGACCAGTGCAGCAACGAAGACCATGGGGCCGTTGAGAGACTTGTCTTCATTGTAGATCAGGAAGGGCAGGATCACCATGGGCAGCATGTTGCCGACCATAGAGCCGATGGAGCGCCAGGCAGACAGAGAGGCGCGGTCGGCGGGCTTGTCAGAAATCAGAGACAGCAGAGAGCCGTAGGGCACGTTGGCCACGGTGTAGAAAGCATCCCAAATGACGTAGCCGGCCATGAAGATGATGATCTTCGCCCAGGTGGGAGCACCGGGGAAGGGCAGGAAGCAGCAGGCGCCGCCCACGATCAGGCCAATGGAGCCGGCCCAAATATACTGCAGGAACTTGTTGCGCTTGTACTGGTGCTTGTCGGAGTCAACGATGGAACCAATCAGCGGGTCATTGATGGCATCCCACACCTGCAGGATGATGATCAGCAGGGAATACCAGGCACTCAGACCCATAACCTGAGTCCAGAACAGCGCCATGGTGCTCTTGAGCGCGAAGCTCATGTTGCAGCCCAGGTCGCCGGCAGCGTAAGCCAGGCAGTCACGCATGCCAAAGGGACGGAGCTTCTTTTCAGTAGTAGACATGTAGCAATACAGTCCTTTCTGCTTCCTTAAGTTCGGTCTGGTTTTTGTAGTATGCACAGAAACCGACGTCTACTTGCATTTTAGTGAATAATGCAAGCAAATGGTGAGGAATATTTTTGGCTTTGTTTGTATTATTTTTACTAATACTTGATTTTTGATAAAAATTATACGATAATAAACAAAAAAGATCCCATCAAAGGATAGCGAATATATGGATTATGAAAGAGATATTGCATTTTTCTGCCGATTGATGCAGAAATACGGCATACAAACGCTGCGATTTGATCCGCAAAAAGCAGCAGAGCTGGATGCGGGCTTGCGGCACAGCCTGGGGCTTGTGCTGGATGAAGATGTGCTTAAAATACTCAAGGACAATACGCTGTATTTTGTCCAGGATGTGTTTTTGTGCCGTTATAATGTTTTCAAGCTGCCGGGAAAGAGCGAAGCGCTGGTGATAGGGCCGTACCTGACACAGGATGTGAGCGAGTATCAGCTGATGAGCATCCTGGAAAAGAATAATCTGCCCATGTCGCTGCTGCCTGTCCTTATAAAGCAGACCCAGACGCTGATGCATATCATGGCCAGCGACGCCATGCTGCTGGGATTGATCAATACGCTGGGCGAGGGCATCTGGGGCAGCATGGACGCATTTCGAATCGAGCATGTGCAGAGCAGAAAGCTGGGCGAATACATCCGCGAGGCGGATCGGGAGCAGATTGAAAAAGGCGTGGAAATGGCCAATATCGAGATCATGGAAGCGCGTTATGAAGGGGAACGCAAGCTGATGCATGCCGTTTCTCACGGCATGCTGCATCAGGCGCAGATGATCATGTCGCATATCAGTGATGCGGTGTTGGAGCAGCGCACAGCGGATCCTTTGCGCAACGCCAAGAATTACGGCATTGTGTGCAATACGCTTTTGCGCAAGGCGGTAGAAGAAGGCGGCGTACATCCGCTGCATATTGATAAACTGTCTGATACGCTGGCGCGCCAATTGGAAAAGCAGCAGACAATAGAAGAAGTAATGGGCATGTATGGCAAGATGGTACATAAGTACTGCCTGCTGGTCAAAAACCATTCCATGCACGGCTATTCTCAATTGGTGCAGCGCGTAATCCTGCGCGTGGAGGCAGATCTGACGGCAGATCTGAGCCTGGCAGCGCATGCGCAGCATCTCAATGTGAATGCCAGCTATCTTTCTACCCTGTTTAAAAAGGAAATGGGCGTGACGCTGACGGAATATGTCAATCGTCAGCGGGTGGAGCACGGCATCTTTTTGCTCAATGCAACCGATCTTTTGATCCAAACCATTGCGCAGTACTGCGGTATGCCGGATGTGAATTATTTTACCAAGACATTTAAAAAGGTAACGGGCAAAACGCCCAGCGAATACCGCAACGGCGTGCTGCAAAGATCGTAAAAAGAAAGAACAGATCCTCGGGTGAGGATCTGTTTTTTTCTTTACAGCAGACGGATGAGAATCATATAGATGATGGTGCCGCCTGCGATGCTGATGAGGTTGTTGTGCTTCCACAGATGCAGCAGCGCTGTAATCAGAATACCAATCAGCTGCGGCCAGAGTGCTGAGAAAGAGGAAAGTATCGCATCTTTCAGACAATAGACGATCAGCACAGCAATAACGGAGAGCGGCAGCGTGCGGCCGATAAAATGCAGCTGCGGGCTGACTCTTTCGCCGTTGCCAAACAGCAGGAAGGGCAGCGCGCGGATCAGAAATGTGACGCCGCCTGCAACCAGGAGGATCAGCAGGGCATGAAGGGTGGGACTCATACGGCTTTTTCCTCCTTGTTCTCAATAACGTCGCGCAGAAGGAAAAGCGTAAATACGATGGCAATCAGCGCCGGCAGCAGGAAATTGGCCGGGCCGAAGACAAGGAGCGACAGCAGCGCGTAGCCTAAGCCGATGAAGGCGGGCAGGCGGGATTTGGAGGCTTGCCAGCGCTCTACAAATATGACTGTGAACAGCGCCGTCATGGCAAAATCAACGCCCGTCATGTCAAACGGCAGCGCCTGGCCCATCAGGCCGCCGATTGCACTGCCCAGGATCCAGTAGGACTGATCCAGCAGACTCATCCACAGGACGACCTTTTTATCGCTGAGTCCCTCGGGCGTTTGCGCGCCGCACAGCAGCGAGTAGGTTTCATCCGACAGGGCAAACATGGCGTACAGCTTGCTCTTTTTCAGCGGACGGAAGCGCTCAATCAGCGAAATGCCGTAAAAGAGCATGCGGCAATTGACAGAAAGCGAGGTGATGGCTACATCCAGCAGGTTGCCGCCCAGCATACCGATGAGTGTAAACTGCAATGAGCCCGCAAATACGACTGTGCTGGACAGCATCGACCACAGCCAGTTGTAGCCTGCTTCATGCATGCTCAGGCCAAAGGCAATGCCGAGCACCATATAGCCGCAGAATACCGGCAGCGTTTGCTTGAGGGCGTATCTGAACTCTCGCATGGCGTTTCTCCTCTCTTAGGGAGCGCATACCGCCATGCGTGCGGCGGTGTCGGGCGGGAAGATCGTGCAGGGACATGTATCAAAAGCTCCTTATTGCTTGCAGTAATTTCCATTATATTACATGTAAAACCAAAAAACAAGCAAGAAAAAAAGCCGCTCCTGGCGGCTTATTTTGTTTCAGGATGTTTTTGACTGTAGGTGGCAATCAGGTCGCTGGCCCAGCCTTTGCCGCTGCGAAGGGAAAAATATCCGGCGATAGAGGCAATCAGCGCGCCCAGCGCATCAATCATGAAATCGTGCATGGTATCGACGATGGCCTCGTGCCCTGAGAGGATCACGCCTTCGGCGGTCATGAACTTTTGCATGTTGGTTTTAAGGATGGCATCGGAGAGAAACTCGTAGATTTCCCACACAGTACCTACTGTCAGCGAAAAGCAGAAGGCGAACATGGCTACAAAGAAGGGAGAAAGATTCAGCTTGGTGCGCTCACTGCGGTTCAGCAGCGCTACCAGCATAAATCCAAGACAGCCTGTCATAATACTGCTGAAGGTGTGCAGGATATTATCCCAGGAGGGGATTTTATAGTAGTAAGATCTGACCTCGCCCAGGAAGATGGCGGCATAGAGAAAGACGATGTACATGACGTACAGCGCTGTGGGCAGCTCTACCTTAAACTGACGGGAAAAAAGCATGGGCACATGGATGGTAACGATGCCGAGCAGGCATTGCAGCAGCATCAGCACATAATCGGCATACACGCGGCCTGTTGCGGCGGCGATATTCTCATTCCAGATGCACAGGCAATAAATGATGAAGGCGATGGGCAAGATAAAGCTGGTAAGCGTAAATACGTAGACAAAACGGCTCAGCTTTTCTGCGCGTGTGCGGCGATGACGGGACATGATGAATTTAACCTCTCTTCTTGGTGGGGGATCAGGCCTTTTGCTTGAAGGTGTGCTGGCAGTTGCGGCAGGTGATCTGCTTTTCACCTACGCCGCGGGTCAGGCGCATGCGGGTGCGGCACTGCGGACACTTGAAATATTTGTACTGCTTGCGGTTGCGCCATCTGACTTTGAACTGGCTGTATTCTGTGCGCAAATGCGCGGTTTTATTCAGAAAAGCCTGGTTTTCCTGGCTGCGCTTATCAATGTTGCGGGAGAACATGCGGAAAATCGCGTAGATATAGCCAGCGAAGGAAAGATACCAGAAAAGCGGGATGCCAAGCGCATAGGTGAGCACCAGCAGAATGAGGCTGGCGGTCACGATGGCGCGGGAAAACTGATCGGCGCCGTAGCGGCCGTACATGAAGCGGGAGAGAGAAAACTTGATGCGTTCCCAAAGGTTCATGGAAATTCCTCCAATACTGAATTGCGGTGTTTATATTATCACATAATTGTCAACTCAATGTGAACCTTAAAAAATATTTTTTCAGGTGTTCACACTGGCTTTATAAATGTGGTATATCATAAAGGACGAAAATGATAAAAAGATTCCCGGAGGGTTTTAACGGATATGAGCAAGGTAATTGGCATTGACCTGGGCACGACCAACAGCTGCGTGGCGGTGATGGAGGGCAATCAGCCCGTCGTGATCGTATCCAGCGACGGCGCGCGTACCACGCCCAGCGTGGTGGCCTTTGGCAAGGACGGCGAGCGCATGGTAGGCGCAGTGGCCAAGCGTCAGGCGGTGGTCAATCATACGCGCACGGTGCAGTCCATCAAGCGTGAAATGGGCAGCGACTACCGCGTGAGGATTGACGGCAGGCAGTATACGCCGCAGGAAATCAGCGCGATGATTTTGCAGAAGCTGAAAAAGGATGCGGAGGAATATCTGGGCGAAGCGGTGACTGAAGCTGTCATCACCGTGCCCGCCTATTTTACCGATGCACAGCGTCAGGCTACCAAGGACGCCGGCCGCATTGCGGGGCTGGAGGTTAAGCGCATTATCAACGAGCCCACGGCTGCGGCGCTGGCCTATGGCATTGATAAGGAACAGGCGCAGAAGATCATGGTATATGACCTGGGCGGCGGCACGTTTGACGTATCGGTGCTGGATATCAACAGCGATGTGATTGAGGTGCTGGCAACGGCGGGCAATAACCGTCTGGGCGGCGATGACTTTGATCAGGTTGTAACGAATTATATTGCGCAGGAATTTAAGCGCACGTCGGGCGTGGATCTTTTGCGCGACGCTGCTGCCATGCAGCGTGTGCGCGAGGCGGCGGAAAAGGCAAAGATTGAATTGTCCTCCAGCCTGACGACCACCATCAATTTGCCCTTTATCGCGCAGGGCAAGGAGGGCCCGGTGCATCTTGAGATGCAGCTGACGCGCGCGAAATTTGATGATCTCACTGCGCATCTGGTTGATGCGACGATGGGCCCGGTGCAGCAGGCCATGCGCGATGCGGGGCTGAGCGTAAATGATCTGTCCAAGGTGCTGCTGGTGGGCGGCTCCTCGCGCATTCCTGCCGTACAGACGGCGGTCAAGCGCTTTACCGGCAAAGAGCCCTTCAAGGGCGTTAACCCCGATGAATGCGTGGCGCTGGGCGCAGCCATTCAGGGCGGCGTAATGCTGGGCACGGTCAAAAGTCTTTTGCTGCTGGATGTAACGCCGCTGTCTTTGGGCGTTGAAACAATGGGCAATGTATTTTCCCGCATTGTGGAGCGCAATACCACCATTCCCGTCAAGCGCTCGCAGATTTTCACCACGGCGTCGCCCTTCCAGTCGGCGGTGGATATCAATGTTTTGCAGGGCGAGCGCGAGATTGCTTCGGCCAATAAATCCATCGGCCGCTTCCGTTTGACGGGCATCAAGCGCTCGATGATGGCGCAGCCGCAGATTGAAGTGACCTTCTCCATTGACGCCAACGGCATAGTGAATGTCTCTGCCTGCGACAAGGCCACTGGCCGCGCGCAGGAGATTACCATCACCGGCTCTTCCAATATGAGCGAGGCGGACATCCGCCGCGCCATGGAGGATGCGCAGCGCTATGCGGCGGATGACCGCAGGCATAAGGAAGAAAGCGAAGTGCGCAACCGCGCCGAGCAGCTGGTTTATGCCTCCGATGCGCTGCTCAAGCAGCAGAAGAATCATCCGCGCAAGGCGGAAATCAAGGAAGCGCAAAAGCGTATTCAGAAGGCCATGCGTCAGAAAAATCAGCAGGAATTGATCAATGCCTGCAGCCAGATGGAAAGCATCATCGGCGCGGGGGATTATTCGCAGTACCAGCAGACAAACTACGCTGGGTATGACGCTTCTTCCGCCATGAACGATGACGGCAGCATGGACGCCGACGTGCAGGAGTAAAAGATGTTTGGCTACATTCAGGTGAACTGCAAAACGCTGTCCGAGGAAGAAAAGCAGCGTTTCCGCGCCTGTTATTGCGGATTATGCCATGCGCTGCATGATCGGTTTGGCAATGCAGGAAGGCTGACGCTGAGCAACGACATGACATTTTTGGCGCTTTTGCTTTCCTCGCTTTACGAACCGGACGAAACGTGTTATGATGAAAAATGCGTATTGCATCCGATCAAAAAGCATCATGCCGTGATCAGCAGCGCAACGGAATATGCGGCGGATATGAATATCATTCTGGCGTATTTCAAGTGTCTGGATGATGTGCAGGATGAAGGGCGTTTGCGCGGCCGGGCAGGCGAAAGCATATTACGTCAGGCGTATCAAAAGGTGCAATCGCGCTATCCCGGGCGCTGCGCGGCGGTGCAGTACTGCCTTGAGAAAATAGCTGCTCTTGAAAAGGAAAACAGCCAGGATATTGATGCGCTGGCCAACCTGAGCGGGCAGATGCTCTCTGAAACCTTTGCCTGGAAGGACGATGTGTTTAATCGGCATCTGCGCGGCGTGGGCATGGCGCTGGGGCGGTTTATTTACCTCATGGACGCTTATGAGGATTACGAAGAGGACATGAAGCACGGGCGGTACAATCCGCTGAAAACACTGCATGAGCAGCCGGATTACGAGGCGTGCATGCAGGATATTCTCACCATGCAGATGGGCAAGTGCGTGAAAGAACTGGACTATCTGCCGCTGGAAAAGGATGCGCAATTGCTGCGTAATATCCTTTATTCCGGCGTTTGGGGCAAGTATGCGCTTATTCAGCGCAAACGAAAGGAAACAAATTGATGACCGATCCTTATCAGGTGCTCGGTATTTCGCCATCGGCTACAGATGACGAGGTGAAGCAGGCGTATCGCCGCCTGGCCAAGAAATATCATCCCGACCATAACAACGGCTCTGCCGAGGCTGAAAAAAAGATGATGCAGGTGAACGACGCTTATGCGCAGATCATGGATATGCGCAAAAACGGCGGCGCCTCTTCATCCTATTCGTCCGGCGGCTATAACAGCTATGGCGGCAATGCGTACGGCGGTTACGGGGCGTATGGCGCATACAACGGCGGCAGCGCGTACTCGGGCGCGCAGCGCTTTGCCATTGTGCGGCAGTATCTGGCGATGGGCCGCTATTACGAAGCGCTGCAGCTTTTGCAGCAGATGAATGAGCATTCCGCTGAATGGTATTATCTTTGCGCGCGGGCGCGCCAGGGCCTGGGCGATGATATTTCAGCGCTGAACTTTGCCCGACAGGCAGCGAATATGGATCCGGGCAATCGTGAGTACAGCGATTTTGTCAATGATTTGATGGCTGGCGGCGAGGCGTATCGTCAGCAGGGCGTGAACTTTGGCGGCATTCAGAATGCTGTGTGCGGCAATCCATGCCTGACGTGCCTGCTGTTTAACATGTGCTGCGGCGGTGGCTGCGGCGGATTGAGATTCTGCTTTTGCCCGTGCTGATAGAGGGAGACGGGGGAGGACGTTTCTTTCTTGCGTCAAGAAAGAAACAAAGAACCTGCGTTTATGCAGTTGCTTGGCTGCGTAATTGACGCGGCAGTGTGATTGAAAAAGGTGAGGAAGATCACGGATGCGAGCAAGCTCGCCCCGGTGACTTCACTCACCTTTTTCAGTTTGCTTCGCAAACCCGCAGAGCAAGCTCTGCGGACTGCCGCTTTGGTGTGTGCGTACGTCGCGCGTGCCTTGATGCAGCTTGAACGGTCAAGCTGCTTTTGCGTGAAAGCGGGGAACGCGTACCGGCGCGGCAGGCCGATGGCGTAGCCATCGCATCCGCAAAGCGGATAGAAAAAGAGAGTGGAAATCATCGGGGCGAGCTTGCTCGCGACCATGAATTCCACTCTTCTTTTTCGTTAGCCTGCCGCAAAATCGACAAGACAACTTCCAACCAAAACGCAGGTTTCTTTGGTACTTTCTTGGGCTCCAAGAAAGTACACGTTCCTCTTCTGCGTTACTCTACCACGCGAATGGCCGTGATGACCGGCTGATTTCCCTTGGCGACCGAGCCGTTGCTGTCGGTGACAGGGGTCTTCGCGCAAATCTGATCCACGATCTCAATGCCCTCAGTTACCATGCCGAAGGCTGCGTACTGGCCGTCCAGCGACGGATAATCCTGGTGCATGATGAAGAACTGAGAGGAGGCGCTGTCATACGCCATGGCACGCGCCATCGAGAGCACGCCGCGGGTGTGCTTGAGAGGATTGCTTACGCCGTTGGCGGCAAACTCACCCTTGATCTTCTGATCAGAGCCGCCCGTGCCGTTGCCCAGGGGATCGCCGCCCTGAATCATAAAGCCGGAGATGATGCGGTGGAAGGTGAGACCGTCGTAGAAGCCTTCCCTGGCGAGCTTCAGGAAGTTTTCTACTGTGATGGGCGCGACGTCTGCATAAAGCTCGGCTTTGATGGTGCCGTAATCCTGAATGTCGATTTCGATTTTATGCGTGCCGGTCAGCGTTGCGGAGGGCACTGCGGTAGGGGTGGATACCGGCGTATCGTTCTTGTCGCCAAAGAGGATCGAAAGGCAGGCGACCAGGCAGATGCAAACGATCGCAACGACAGCGATAATCAGGGTGTGATTGTTCTTTTCGGGCTTCTTGGCGTAGGGATTGACCTTGACAGGCTTGTTTTTCTTGGGCGGGGTGTGCTTCTTGCTCATGAGAACCTCCTTGACAATAAAAGTGACGTTCCGTTATAATACTTAAGTTAAGGAAACGTTTTTTCAGATTTTTGGGGAACGCGCGTGCATATATTGTACCCGATGCGGCGCAAGAAGGCAAGCCTTTTTGCCTGCAACAGAATACAGGGGAGGCGACGCTATGCGCCATTATTTCATTGTCAATCCAACTTCCGGCCCGTGCGACTGCACGCCGCAGGTGGAAAAAGCACTGGAAGGATTCAGGGGCCAGTTTGATTACGAGATTTATGTGACAAAGGGCCCGGGCGACGCCACGCGATTTGTGCGCGAAATGTGCGAAAAATCGCAGGAGCAGATGCGGTTTTATGCCTGCGGCGGCGATGGCACGCTCAATGAAGTGGTCAACGGCGCGGCACTGCAAAAGCATGCGGCGGTAGGCTGCTTTCCCTGCGGCAGTGGCAATGATTTTGTGAAATACTACGGCGGTAAGGCGTTTTTCAGCGATATCGGCGCTGTGATGGCGGGGCAGGAACGGGCCATTGACGTGATGCGTGTCAACGACAAGTATTGCGTAAATGTTGCCAATGCCGGCTTTGAATCCAAGGTGGCGGATCGCATGGCGCGCTTCCGCAGATTCTCCTTTTTTACCAGCCAGCGTGCGTATTATCCGGCGATCGTGCTGACGCTCTTTGACGGCATGCATAACAAGTGCCGCATTACTGCGGACGGTGAAAAGATTTTTGACGGCGACATGCTGCTGTGTACCATGGCCAACGGCGAGTATGAGGGCGGCTCCTTCCGTGCGGCGCCGCGCGCCAGCGTATGCGACGGGCTGATTGAGGTGTGCGCGGTCAAGTCGCTGTCCATTCTCAAGGTGCCCAAGGCCATTGGCATTTATCAGAAGGGCGGGCATCTGGACAGCGATTACCTGAAGCCTTACATTACTTACCGCCGAGCGCGCAGTGTGATCGTGGAGGCGGACGCGCCTTTCCTGATGGCGCTGGATGGTGAAATTCACTGCGGTCAGCGCTTTGCGATTGATATTGTGCCGGGCGGGCTGAATTTTGTGGTGCCGCACGGCGCGGTACACGCGGACGATGAGGCGAGCGCTGTTCAGGAGCAGGCGGTGTGACGCGGGGGAGGGGAGGACGTTTCTTTCTTGCGTCAAGAAAGAAACAAAGAACCTGCGTTTATGCAGTTGCTTGGCTGCGTAATTGACGCGGCAGTGTGATTGAAAAAGGTGAGGAAGATCACGGATGCGAGCAAGCTCGCCCCGGTGATTTCACTCACCTTTTTCAGTTTGCTTTGCAAACCCGCAGAGCAAGCTCTGCGGACTGCCGCTTTGGTATGGGGGCGCCGGAGGGCCGCCGTTTTTCTGCGGAAAAACGAGCGGGGTTGCGCTGCGGCGCGGGAGACATGCCATCTGCGGCAAATGCGACAAGACAACTTCCAACCAAAACGCAGGCTTCTTTGGTACTTTCCTGGGCTCCAAGAAAGTACGCGTTTTCTCGTTCTTATTCCGCTTCCTCAGTCAGCGCGTCATGCATATAGCCCGCCAGAATTTCTACGATCTTGGCGTTCTTGCCGCCGCGTGCAACGATGACGTCGGCGCTGTTGACGTAATTGCGGATATACTTTTCATACATCGGGCGCACGGTGGCCAGATATTGATCAGTGATGCTTTCGATGTGGCGGCCGCGCTCGAGGATATCGCGGTTGATGCGGCGCAGCAGGCAGATATCGGGATCGACATTGACATACAGCTTGAGGAACATTTTTTCGCACAGGCGCTCGTCGTAGAAGGCGTGGATGCCTTCAACGATGATCACATCGGCGGGATGCATTATTTCTGTGGAGGGCGCGCGGCGATGCTCGCTGTAATCATACGCCTTGCGCGGGACGGATTTTCCATCCATCAGATCACACACATCCTGATAGAGCAGATCATGGTCGAAGATGCAGGGCTCGTCATAATTGAGCTTGCAGCGCTCCTCGAAGGTCATGTCGGGATGATCGAGATAATAAGTATCCTGATTGATCAGCGTGCAGGATGCGCCGATTGCATGACAAAGCTCCAGAGCCAGTGTTGTTTTGCCCGAGCCGCTGGCGCCGCAGATACCGATGAGGATCATGATGAGCCACCTCCATATTAAATATAGGATACAGTAAAGGGACAGGATATGTCAAGAAATGAACAGACAAAAATGAGAAAGTGAAAAATATGTCAGAAAATCGCGCGTTTCTGCGATATTCGCGCGCTGGAAACGCTTGCAAATCCTTTTTTTCTTTGTTATAATGTATTGCTGTGTGCAAGAGTAAATCATGCGCACATGTACTGAATTTGCTATCATTACAATTGGAGGTTTCCAAATGAGCTACACTGTTGAGAAGATCGCGAGCAATAAGATCAAGATCGCGTTTGTCGCTTCCGCCGAGTCTTTTGCCGAGGCTATGCAGAAGTCCTACCTGAAGAACCGCGGCCAGATCAATGTGGCCGGCTTCCGCAAGGGCAAAGCTCCCCGCAAGATGATCGAGAATATGTATGGCGAAGCCATCTTCTATGACGATGCTTTCGAAATCGTGGCCCAGCCCGCCTACGAAGAGTGCATCAAGGCTGAAAACCTGCAGCCTGTGGATCGCCCCGAAGTGAACATCGAGCAGATCGGCACCGGCATGGAGCTGAAGTACACCATCGAAGTGTTCATAAAGCCTGATGTAACCCTGGGCGAGTACAAGGGCGTGGAAGTTGAGAAGAAGGTCCAGGCTGTGACCGAAGAAGCCATCAACGCCCGCATTGAGAGCGACGCCGAGCGCGCCAGCTCCACCATGGATGTGACCGATCGCGCTGTGCAGAACGGCGATATCGTCAACCTCAACTACGCCGGCAGCGTGGACGGCGTGGCCTTCCAGGGCGGCACTGCCGAAAATCAGACCCTGACCATCGGCAGCGGCATGTTCATCCCCGGCTTCGAAGAGCAGATGGTGGGCATGGCGATCGGCGAAGAAAAGGACCTCGAAGTGACCTTCCCCGAGCAGTATCATGCTGAAGAGCTGGCCGGCAAGGCTGCTATCTTCCATGTGAAGGTCAACGGCATCCAGGAGAAGATTCGCCCCGAGCTGGATGACGATTTCGCGGCTGACGTGTCTGAGTTCGACACCTTCGAAGCTTACAAGCAGAACATCGTTGAGACCCTGGAAAAGAACGCTGCCGAGCGCGCTGAAGCCGAAGTGGAAGATGCGCTGGTGCAGAAGGTTGTGGACGCCGCCGATTGCGACATCCCCGAAGCCATGATCGAAGACGAAGTGACCAGCATGGTGCGCGAAATGGAAATGCGCATGATGTACCAGGGCATCCGTCTGAAGGACTACCTGCAGTACACCGGCCAGGATGAGGCTCAGCTGCGCTACGGCTACAAGACCGAAGCCAAGAACCGCGTGAAGACTCAGCTGGTGCTCGAAGCCCTCGCCAAGGCGGAAGAGATCGTTGCTTCTGAGGAAGACGTCGAAGCCACCTTCGCCGATCAGGCTGCGCGCATGGGCCGCGATGTGGAAGAATTCAAGAAGTCCCTGTCCGAAGGTCAGGTGGAATATCTGAAGGAAACCGCCACCATCAAGAAGACCATCGACTTCATCAAGGAAAACGCCAAGATCACCGAAGCGAAGGCCGAATAAGCCCCCGCTCCCCGTAAAAATTCAAACATTTTACGCAAGCGTGGGCATAAAGCCTGCGCTTGCGTCGTATACTTTTTAAGGTTAGTTTTACAGGAGGAAAAAGACAGGTATGAGCATTCTCATTCCCAATGTTGTCGAGCGCACCAGCAATGGTGAGCGCGGTTATGATCTGTACTCCCGTCTGCTCAAGGACCGTATCATCTTCCTGACGGACGAGATCACCGATCAGGTGGCCAATATTGTGATCGCCCAGCTGCTGTTCCTGGAAATGGACAATCCCGATGCCGATATTTCGCTGTATATCAACAGCCCCGGCGGCTCGGTAACGGCCGGTATGGCGATTTATGACACCATGAACTATATCAAGTGCGACGTGCGCACGGTGTGCGTGGGCATGGCGGCCTCGATGGGCGCGTTCCTGCTGATGGCGGGCGCCAAGGGCAAGCGTCTGGCACTGCCCAACAGCGAAGTGATGATCCACCAGCCCCTCGGCGGCGCCAGCGGCCAGGCCACGGATGTGGAGATCCGCGCCAAGTGGCTGATGCGCACCAAGGACAAGATGATCCGCATGATGAGCGAAATGACCGAGCAGCCCGAGGAAAAGGTGCGTCAGGACTGCGAGCGCGATTATTTCATGACGGCGGAAGAAGCGCTTGATTATCACATCATCGACCAGATTTATTATCCGCGTAAAAAGGACGCCTGAGGTGACAAATGCCCAAGGATGATTTTACCCAGCGCAAGCTGCATCGCTGCAGCTTCTGCGGCAAAACGCAGGATCAGGTGAGACGGCTGGTTGCCGGCCCCTCTGCCTTTATCTGCAATGAATGCATCATGCTGTGCCATGACATCATCGATGATGACATGGTCTCGCCCATGACGCAGAATAAAAAAGACATGCACATTCCCTTGCCCGCCGAAATGAAGGCGGTGCTGGATGATTATGTGATCGGCCAGGAAGACGCCAAGCGCGCGCTGTGCGTTGCAGTGTATAACCACTACAAGCGCATCAACGCGCCCAAAAAGGCGGGGGATGTGGAACTGCAAAAGTCTAATATCCTCATGGTCGGCCCCACCGGCTGCGGCAAGACGTATCTGGCCCAGTCGCTGGCGCGCATTCTCAACGTGCCCTTCGCCATTGCCGATGCTACTGCGCTGACGGAAGCCGGCTATGTAGGCGAGGACGTGGAAAATATCCTCCTGCGCCTCATTCAGGCGGCGGACGGCGATATCCAGGCGGCCCAGCGCGGCATCATCTATATCGATGAAATTGATAAGATTTCCCGCAAGGGCGAGAATGTGTCGATCACCCGCGATGTGAGCGGCGAAGGCGTTCAGCAGGCGCTGCTCAAGATCCTGGAGGGCACGGTGGCCAATGTGCCTCCGCAGGGCGGCCGCAAGCACCCGCACCAGGAGTTCATGCAGATTGACACCACCAACATTCTCTTTATCTGCGGCGGCGCCTTTGACGGCCTGACCAATATGATTCAGCAGCGCATCGGCTCGCGTACGCTGGGCTTTGGCGCAAAGCTGACCAGCGACGCCCGCGACGACAGCGGCGAGGTGCTGCGCCAGGTG
>JAFXJP010000057.1 GCA_017532155.1 Clostridia bacterium
GGCGACGAGCCTGAAGGTGGCCGGCGTTGACGGCGGCACGATCAACTTCAGCTGCCTGCCGTATACCGCTGAGGAAATCGAGAACGCCTTCCACCATGAGGAGCTGCCCCCGGCCCGCCGCACGGTGCTGTGCGTATGCGGCGCGGTGCGCGGCGTAGGCGGCATCGATTCCTGGGGCACGGACGTGGAAGAAGCGTACCACATCAGCGCCGAGAAGGACATCGAATTCGCTTTCGATATCTGCATGTAAACCCAACCCAATCGTTTTGCCGTCCGGGCTTGCCCGGACGGCATTTTTGCGCTATAATACTCGCATTCACAATCCGGTACAGAAACGCGAGGCGATACCAATGATCGGTATGGGTACAATCATCAACGCGGCGCTGACGCTGCTGGGCGGCGCGCTGGGCTTTCTCTTTGGCAGAGCGCTTAAGGAGCGCTACCAGAACATCATGATCGCGGGCTGCGGCCTGAGCACGATTTTTATTGGCGCAGGCGGCACGTTCAAGCAGATGCTGACCATCACAGACGGCGCGCTTTCCACGCAGGGCGAGATGATGCTGGTGATCTCCATGTGCTTGGGCGGCCTGATCGGCGAGATTCTGAACATCGAGGACGGCATTGAGCGCTTTGGCCAGTGGCTGAAGGTGAAGAGCCATTCCGAGGGCGATTCCCGCTTTGTGGAAGGCTTTATGTCCGCGTCGTTCACGCTGTGCATCGGCGCAATGGCGATCATCGGCCCCATGAACGATGCGCTCTACGGCGATTATACGCTTTTGACCACCAAGGGCATTCTCGATATGATTATCGTCATGGCGCTCACTTCATCCATGGGCAAGGGCGCGGTGTTTTCGGTGATCCCGCTGGTGATCTGGCAGGGGCTGATGACGGTGCTGGCTGCGTTTATCGGTCCGCTGATGACGGCGCATGCGCTCTCCAATCTTTCCCTGGTGGGCAATGTGCTCATCTTTGGCGTGGGCATCAATCTGGTGTTCGGTAAGAAGGTGAAGGTGGCCAACTACCTGCCGGCTCTGGTGGTGGCGGTGCTTTTTGCGGTATTCGGAATTAAAATCTGATTTTTTTCAAAAAAGTTTTCAAAACCCCTTGCATTTTTCTGAATCTATGATATAATGTTTTTTGTTCGGAAGATTCCGAGCGAAAAGCATACGGGGCATTAGCACAGTTGGTAGCGCGCTACATTCGCATTGTAGAGGTCACCGGTTCGAATCCGGTATGCTCCACCACAAATCCTGCATTTCGATGCAGGATTTTTTGCTTTATACCCCTATTTCTGCAAGTGTTCTTCGCGAAAATTGCAGGTTTGTAAACGATGTAAACGTTTTGACCACAATTTTGACCACAATTCAAAGGAAAACATCCATCTTTTCCATGACATCGCGCTTTGTTTCCATCGTCGAGTGGGCATAGAGCTGCAAAGTCAGCGCAACCTGGGAGTGACCAAGGATTTCTGACAGGGTTCGCAAGTCCATGCCTGACTCCATTGCCCTGGTTGCGAAGGTATGCCGCAACGCATGGACGCCTCGTAGCGGAAGCCCTGCCCTGCGCAGCGTCTGATGCAAAGACCTTGTCATGTTCCTACCTTCGAAGGGCGTTCCGAACTCAGTGCAGAAGACCAGATCGTTGTTCGTCCACTCTGGCCCTGCTGCCAACCGCATTTCAAGCTGCTCTCGGCGTTGTGCTGCGAGCAGCTCTTTCATTTTCGGCGGAAGAGGGATCATCCTGCGTCCTGCTCTGGTTTTCGGTGTGCTGGTTTCCAGAAAAGTCTTGCATTCGGCGTTGTCGCTGAAGTCTCTGTTCCTGCGGATGGTCTACGCGACGGTGAAATGGTTGTCCTTGATGTCAGACCAGCGCAAGCCTGTCAATTCCGCTGCGCGAAGACCTGTTCCCAGGATGAAATACAGGGCCCGTCCGGGAGTGTTGTCAGTCAAGGCGGCAATGAACCGCCGCTGCTCTTCAAGAGTGAGGAACTGGATCTCCTTGCGCTCCATTCTGGGCAGGATCGTGCGCTCTGCCGGATTGTGAATCAGCATCCCATTGACAA
>JAFXJP010000058.1 GCA_017532155.1 Clostridia bacterium
AAGTATCCATACCATTCATCGGTATCTTGACTCTCGGATATGATTTTATCAGCAATAGCACAAGCGTATTTATCATCTTTCGATGTCAAATTTGCAACGAGGTTTTCGTGCATTAAATCTCACCTCCAAATTCAAGTTTGTTGCATTCATTCTATCACATCAATGAAAAAAACCGCAAGCCAGTAAAGGCTTGCGGTTTCTTTATTTGCATGATGCAAAACAGTTTTTTGCTCAGATTTCCACCCATTCGCCGGGGTTTGCCATGGCCTTGACGCCCGCTCCGCGCACCGCCATGATCCGCAGCGTTTCGTCGTGCGGCACAATCTGCTTGGGATCGCGGAAGAAGGCAACCAGATGCTGCATGAAACCACGGAACATATCCGATTTCACCGTGATTTTCTCCGCGCCTTCCGCCGTCTTGATATCCATCTTGAACGGAATATCCCCGGCATAGCCAGCCAGTGTAGCATAGCGGCCGTCCTTGAACGCAATCGCCATCGTGTACCAGCCCTCGCCCGGCAGATACTGCACGCGGCGGGGCTCGCCGCGCATGAGCATCATGATGGGCTCAATCTGGTGAATGGCATATGTTTCAAATTCATTAGGACCGACAGACACAATCCCCCGCACATTTTGGATGCCCTGATATTCCTCCGCATAGCGCAGCGCCGAGGTGGAATAGCACGGCGTGCCGGAGGCTTCCGCGATATCGAAAATGCGCTTGGCCGTTTCGTAATCGGGCGCGAAGGTCTTGTCCACATACGTAGGCTTGCCCGAGCGCAGCGACAGCTGGCAAAGCAATTCGTGCATTTCGCAGTTATCGGGCGAGAGCACCACCAGCGCGTCGCTCTTTTGAATCACTTCTTCGATGCTCTCCGCCTGCGCAATGCCCATATCGCTGCACCATTTTTGCGTAGTGCGCCCGCCGATGGGACTGTCGATCATGCCGTAGGCAATCACTACTTCCATCTCGCCGCCCGACGCCTCGCGCAGCCACTGCGGATAGTGATTGGCATGCCATTCGTCCAGATAATAATCAATAAAACCGATTTTCATTACAGCTTAATCTCGCCGTGCTTTTCGGCAGAATCGTAGATCGCCTGCATGATCTGCGCGGTGATGATCACGGTATCGATGTGGGAAGGCAGCTTCTCACGCTTTTCCACGCAGTCGATAAAGGCGTCGATTTCATTCTGGAAATGATCGCGCGTCTTGACTTCGGGCACATATTCCACCAGCGCGCCGTTCTCGGTGGTGTATACCTTGAAGGTAGAACCGTACTGCAGACGGATGCCGCCCTTATCGCCCATGAAGTCGATATAGGTTTCGGATTCGCCGATGTTCTGCGCCCAGGCGCCGTTGAAGGTGATCACGGGGCCTTCGGTGCGGATCATGCCGGTGACAGAGTCATCCACATCGTAGGTGCCGTTCAGGTTCTTGGTATTTTCCGCCCACATTTTGCGGTACACATAGTTTTTCATATCCTTGCCCAGGCGGCAGAAGGCTTCGCCCGACACCGTCAGGGGCTTGGGATCGCCGCAGCAGTACATGACGATATCCAGGTAGTGCACGCCCCAGTCAATCAGCGCGCCGCCGCCGGCGATGGCCTTGGTGGTGAAAGCGCCGCCCAGGCCCGGGATGGAGCGATGCGCGCGGAAGCTGACATACACATGGAACACTTCGCCCAGCTTGCCCTGATCGATATACTTCTTAATGGCGTTTACATTATCGTTGAAGCGGTTGACCACGCCGATATTGAGGATGCGGCCGGTCTCGTTCTGCACCTTTTTCATTTCCAGCGCTTCGGCATAAGTGCGGGCAGCAGGCTTTTCGCACAGCACGTCCTTACCGGCCTTCATGGCCGCGATGGAGATTTCGTTGTGCACATAATTGGGCGTACAAACAGACACCGCCTGCACCTCGGGATCGTTGAGTACATCCATATAATTGGTGGTCACGCGGCTGTTTTCATTGCCGAATTTTTCCTTGGCGGCCTGCGCCTTTTCAATGATCAGGTCGCAGAACCATTTCATTTCAGCCTTTTCATTATTGGCGTAAGAAGGCATGTGCGCCGAATTGGCGATGGTACCGCAGCCGATAATACCGATTTTCATTTTCTTTCCTCCTATAAATATGGATCATTTGCAAAAATGACCAAATAATTCTTCCCGTAATTTTTATTATACCATTTTCATCCATAAAATCAATTGACAAAACAGGCTGATATGGAAAATCTCCTTAAAGCATTTGCTTCAAGGAGATCACCTTTTTATTCTTTTTTCTTTTCGGGCTTGCAGTATTCATTTTCACGAATTCCCGGATAATGCTGATCCAGATATGCTTCCCGGTAGGGATTTACGCCTGTCGGCGCGCTCTGCGGATACAGCGGCAAAGCCCAGCTTTCCTTCTTATAATACTGGTTGTGGAAGGTCTGTTCAATCCTGCCCGACTTTTCCAGAATATCATTACAGGCGCGGATGCAGCCTTTTGCGCCGCAGATTGCAAAGTATCCGGTATGCGAAATGATTTGATTATAGTAATCAATCACAGCATGATTTCCCGGCTTGCGGCCCCAGGTGGCATTCGCCAGCGCATAGGTCAGAATGTACGCCTCTTCCTCTGTCATCTGAGAATTGCGCACATCAAAGGCCATATTGGGAAACTCTTTTTTCAGGAAGGGCGAACATTCGTTGTTCATGCCATGATGCGAAAGCGTGCATCTGCCCATCTGCACATCGCCAAACCAGATCTTCTTTTCACCAAAGTCCACAGTGATTCTCGCGCTTTCATCCCTGGGATCGGGAATGGCGCCGCCCGGACAGCTTCGGGTGCAGGCGCCGCAATGCAGGCACAGCGTGCCGGTATCCAGTATTTCGTCCGGCTCCAGCTCGCAATCGGTGAAAATCAGCCCCAGGCGTACGCGCGGCCATTTTGCTGTAAAATGCACCCAGCGAAAAGCGCATCATTTTGCAAAAGTCCATGATCGGGATATTCCGCTCTTGGAGCATGGCCACGACATTTCTGTACGGTGTCCTGTCTGCGTAGCTCATTTTCGCTTGGCAAAGAGTACTTCAAGCTCCATATCCTGCGCGCCGATCAGATTTCTGAGCTTGATCATTTCCTCACCCGTCCAGGGAACAAGACCGCTCATTTTGTCAATAAACTCGTTCTCCTTGAAGCCCATCATGGTCTCGATCTCGACAGGCGTGAACGGAGAGCGCGCAATTTCCTGCCGGAGCGTGGGATACATCTGCTGGATGATCTTTCCTTTCAGCCACATAGTAGCACCTCCTTTATGCGAACATTCGTTCGCATTATAGCGTAAAAAAACCGCCCGCGCTACCAACACGGGCGATTCTACAAAGCGAGGGCCATGCCCTCTGGCGGAGAGTTAGGGATTTGAACCCTAGATACGCTATCAACGTATACACGATTTCCAGTCGTGCGCCTTAGACCACTCAGCCAACTCTCCACAGTGACTGCTGCTCATCAGCAAGGGATACTATATCACATTTTCTTTTTCAAGTCAATGCCTTTTTTCTGCAAATACAGATAGTTTTTTCAAATTATTTCTTTCCCTTCCTGCGCCGCCAAAGATATACCATGAGCGCCGCCGCGAACAGCACCATGCCGCCTGCGATCATTACGCCGCTCAGCGAGCCGGTCACAAATACCGCCGTCGGGCCGTCTGCGCCGCCAATAATCCCCATGCTTCCCCCCTCCTTTTGATTGATTATAGCATATTTTCTGCGCCGCGCATAGCGTTTTGCCGCCCGACGCATACTTTTTTCAGGAGGCGAAACAATGCAGCAATACCGCACCGATCTGGCCATGGAACGCGTGAACGATTTTGGCTCGCTGTCCGGCGTACGCACAGAAAATGCAACGCTCGGCGCATTCTCACGCAACATCGTACAAATTGAAAATGAAGAGGCCGCCCGGCAATTGCAAAAGCCCTGCGGCCAGTATATCACCTTTCATACCCAGCAGCCCAAGCTGCTCTCCTCTGAGGAAAAATCGGAATTGGCCGGGCTGATTGCCGGAAGCCTGAGGCATCTGTTACCCCCGCATGGCGAAATTCTGATCGTCGGGCTTGGCAACCGCCGCATCACATCGGACGCCTTGGGCAGCCGCGTGACCGAATCCGTGCTGATCACAAGGCACCTGAAGGACGTGCTGGCGCCCGCCATCCAGGGAAGGCTGCGCGGCGTGTGCGCGCTGTCCCCCGGCGTGCTGGGCGTTACCGGCATGGAAACAAAGGATATTGTCCGCGGCGCAGTCGATCATGTCAAGCCCTCCGCCGTCATTGCGGTGGATGCGCTCTCTGCCCGTGAATGCGCGCGCATTGGCACCACCATCCAGCTGACAGATACCGGCATCCAGCCCGGCAGCGGCGTTGGCAATCACCGCGAGGGGCTGACAAAAGAAACGCTGGGCGTGCCTGTAATTGCCATCGGCGTACCGCTGGTGGTCTATACTGCCGTGATTGTGCGCGATGCGCTCAGCATTCTGCTATCCGACATGGAGGATACGCAGGACAGCCGCGAAGCTGCTGCCGACAGCCTGGCGCAGCGCATTCTCAGCGCGGATCTGGGTGAAATGGTCGTCACTCCGCGTGAAATTGACGAGCTGGTTGCCGCTTTGGCGCAAATCATCGCGCTGTCTCTCAATATCGCTCTGCAGCCGCGCCTCTCCCGGCAGGAAATCACCATGCTCACGCATGAAACGCTGTAAACGAGCATACATATAATCAGCCGTTATACCGTGCAAGGGAGGTCTGATCGTATGCTGTCCTTCATTCAAAAATCCGCTGCCTGTCTGCTGATGGGCAGCTTTCTGCTGTTGATTTCTCTTTCCGGCGCACATGCGTCCATGTTTGCCGCCGAAACGCCTGCGCCTGCTCTCACCGCTGCGCCTTCCCCGCAAACGCCATCGCCCGCCCCGACAGCTGTGCCTGGCTTTTCGCTTAAAATTGTACCTGAACAAACACAGGATACGCCCGCTCCCTTCCGCGTGCTGATTTACCATACCCATACCTACGAAGCCTTCACTGCTACACAATCGCATCCCTACACCTCCAGCGAAAAATGGCGCACCAGCAACAACCAGTGCAATGTTGTCGCCCTGGGCGCATATCTGGCCGAATTACTCACCCAGGCCGGCGTAGCTGTCACGCATGATACCACAGCCTTTGAACCGCCCAAGCTGTCAAGCGCCTACGAACGCTCGCTTGCCATGCTGGAAAGCCGCACGCAAAACGGCGAAGAATATGATTTATATATTGATCTGCACCGCGACGCCTATTCAGAAAACAATGGTCCCAACACCGTTGAAAGCAACGGCGAAGAAGTTGCGCGGCTGATGTTCCTGATCGGCAAAGGCACCGGCCAGACAGGCGCCGGCTATGACGTAAAGCCCGATTTTGAGAGCAACCACACCATTGCAACGCTGCTTACCAACCGCCTGAACATGCAGCTTGAAGCGCTTTGCCGGCCCGTCAAAGTCAAATCAGGGCGCTACAATCAGCATATCGCTCCCTGCTGCGTATTGATCGAGGCAGGCAACAATCAAAACACGCTGGAAGAAGCACTGCGCGCCATGCCCTATCTTGCCAATGCCATCTGCTCGCTTGCAGACGGGCAGATCGAATAGTTGCGCATTTTTGCATTTCGTCATATAATATATGAAACTAATGCTTCATCCTGCGGAGGATTATCATGCAAAAGAATGCGCCCATCGGCATTTTTGACAGCGGCAGCGGCGGCATCAGCGTATTGCGCACAGCGCTTCGCATGCTGCCAAACGAACGCTTTTTATATTACGGCGATACTGCCAACGCACCCTACGGCACCAAAACAGAAGAAGAGGTAATCGCCTTGGCCAAGAACGTAGCCAAGCGCCTGCTCAACGCCGGCTGCAAGGCGCTGGTGATTGCCTGCAATACCGCCACCTGCGCAGCTGCCGCCACGCTGCGCGCCATGTATCCCGATCTGATTATCATCGGTATGGAGCCGGCGCTGAAACTGGCGCACGACCTGCGCCCCGAGGGCGATATTCTGGTGCTGGCTACGCCCGTCTCGCTTTCTTCTGATAAATACCGTCTGCTCTACACCGCCTACGGGGCGCATGCGCATTCGCTGCCTTGCCCTGGGCTGATGGATTTTGTTGAGCGCGGCGACATTGACAGCGATGAATTAAAAGCCTATCTGATGGACAAGCTCTCTCCTTTCCTGAAGGATGGCCGCGTTCCCGCCGCCGTGGTGCTTGGCTGCACGCACTATGTTTTCCTCAAAAAAACCATTGCCTCCCTGCTGCCCGAAAAAACGCTGGTGCTGGACGGCAATGAGGGCACCGTGCGCCAGCTGGGCCGCCGGCTTTCGGCGCAGAACCTGCTTTCCGATCATCCTGCAATGCAGGAACGCGTGCAATTAACCACCTCCGGAGATTCCTCCGCCCTGGCGCTCATGCACCGCCTGCTGCATTTGCCCGAGTAATTCTGTACTGTTTTTGTATTAAAAGGGAATTTTTCGGTCAAAAACGCTTGCCAAGCCACCATATATCTGTTAGAATTAATATTGTGCTTCAGGTTCGTTGAATCATACATCGTTACCACATCAAATAATGGCACGATTATATTTATTATTAGGGGGAAATCAACAATGGCTGATTACAAAACGAAAGACATCCGCAACATCGCCCTCCTGGGTCATGGCGGCGAAGGCAAGACGACGCTGGTCGAAGCCATGCTCTTCGCTGCTGGCATTACCGATCGTCAGGGCAAAGTAGAAGACGGCACCACCGTGACCGACTTTGAGCCCGAAGAGATCCGCCGCAAGTTCTCCATCAGCGCCGCCTGCGCGCCCGTTGACTGGAATGAAAAAATGCTCAATATCATCGACGTGCCCGGTTACTTCGATTTCGTTGCCGAGCAGGCTGGCCCGCTGCGCGTGGTCGAAACCGCCTGCATCGTCGTCAACGGCGTGACCGGCTTCTCCGTCGGTGCTGAAAAGGCCTTCAAGAACGCCGTTAAGCATGGCGTTGGCCGTATGTTTGCCATCAACCAGATGGACCGTGACCATGCCTCCTTCGACAAGGTCACCCAGCAGATCCGCGAGCGTCACGGCTCCTGCGTCGTGCCCGTGCTGCTGCCCATCGGCGAAGGCCCCAACTTCAAGGGCGTAGTCAACGTTCTGGAAAAGAAAGCCTACATGGGCGCCTACAATAAGATCACCGAAACCGATATCCCCGCCGATATGGCCGACAAGGTCGAGACCGCCTTTGAGTATCTGACCGAACAGGCTGCCGCTGCGGACGAAGAACTGATGCTGAAGTATCTCGAAGAGTTCACCCTGGACTATGAAGAGATCCTCACCGGCTTCCGCAAGGGCATGAAGGATGGCTCCATCGTTCCCGTCTGCGCCGTTTCCGCGCTGACCGGCGTTGGTATCGCCCCCATGATGAACCTCATGGCCAAGTATTTCCCCTCCCCCGCGCACGAGGGCATCGAGCACACTGGCTTCAACCCCCGCAACGGCGAAGTTCAGGTTCGCACCTGCACCGACGATCAGCCCTTCTCCGCTTTCGTTTACAAGACCATCGCTGACCCCTTCGTCGGCAAGCTGTCTCTTTTCCGTATTTTCTCCGGTACGCTGACCTCCGCCACCACGCTGTACAACGTCAACAAGGATAAGACCGAAAAGAGCTCTGGTATCTACATCCTGCGCGGCAAGAAGCAGATCGCCAAGCAGACCCTGCATGCCGGCGACCTGGGCGCCCTGGCCAAGCTGCAGTTCACCAACACCGGCGATACCCTGTGCGATTACAACAACCCCATCCAGTACTCCACCCTCACCTATCCCGCTCCCTGCATGAGCAAGGCCGTATACGCCGCCAAGCAGGGCGAAGAAGATAAGGTCTTCTCCGGCCTCAACCGTCTGATGGAAGAAGATCCCTCCATCACCATCGAAAAGAACGCAGAGACCACCGAGACCATCCTCTCCGGTCAGGGCGAAATGCATCTGGACGTCATCCGCAACAAGCTGGCCGCCAAGTTCGGCGCCAACGCTGTGCTGCAGGATCCCAAGATCGCCTACCGCGAGACCATCCGCAAGGTCGTCTCCTGCCAGGGCCGTCACAAGAAGCAGTCTGGCGGTCACGGTCAGTTCGGTGATGTGTGGATCGAGTTCCGTCCCATCGGCGATACCAACATCGATTTCGAATTCGAAGACGCCGTTGTCGGCGGCGTTGTACCGCGCAACTTCATCCCCTCCGTCGAAAAGGGCCTGCGCGAAAACATCAAGAAGGGCGTTCTGGCCGGCTATCCCATGGTAGGCCTGCATGCCAAGCTGTACGACGGTTCCTACCATCCCGTTGACTCTTCCGAAATGGCCTTCAAGACGGCGGCCCGCATCGCCTACAAGAAGGGCTGTATGGATGCTTCCCCCGTGCTGCTGGAGCCCATCATGCACGTGGAAGTGCTCGTTCCCGATGAGTACATGGGCGATATCATGGGCGACATGAACAAACGTCGCGGCCGCATCATGGGCATGAACCAGGTGGAAGGCATGCAGCAGGTTGTTGCCGAAGCTCCCATCGCTGAAATGTTCAAGTACGCGACCGATCTGCGTTCCATGACGCAGGCCCGCGGCTCCTTCACGATGCAGTTCGAGCGCTACGAAGAAGTTCCCGCCGATGTAGCCAAGAAGATCATCGAAAACGCCAAGAAGGACGACGAGGACGAAGAATAATTCTTCCAAATACAAGGCCGCCGGTTTTCCGGCGGCCTTTTTCATTCTTTTACATTTCTCTGCATGATTTTTCCATCCTGCCGCGTTATATAAGCAGAAACATCTCAAAGGAGAAAACGCCCATGCGGAAACTGATCTGTCTTTTGCTGGTCTGCCTTTTGTGCGTTCCTGCACATGCAGAAGAAGCCCCCTCTCACTTGTACCACTTCACCTCCGCCGCCGAAGCACCCAAGGAAATTGCCGCCGATATCACCCATCTGTTTGGCGATGACGTCACCTATATCGACGGCTATGCCAACATGCGCTTTGGACGCTGGGAACACGGCCAGGCTATTCTCAAGGATGCGCAGGGTTATATTCTGTGCACCTTTTCCTATGCAGGCAATGACGCGCCCTCTGTCTGGAAGATTGAATACTCCCGCACAGCGCTCCGGCAGGATATGCTTCCCACCCTTCTGCCCGAGGCCGTGGAATACGGCTATGACGATTATCAGGTCAGTCAGTTTGATGGCTGCCACAGCTTTAAAATCGTCTATGATGATCTGACCTATCATTGGTTTCACGGCACCCATGGCTGGATGATGAGCACCATTACCATCCCCAGAGAAAACCTGCAATTATCCGTCAGCAGCCAGGCCATCACGCGCTACCATTTGGATAACAGCGTCAGCTATACGCCGCAGGCGCAATCGGTATTCAACGTCTATTCTGCCACCCTTGCCGACTTTGACATTTCCATTTTCCCCACCACCTGGGAAGAAGCCGTACAGCTGAGCGAAGCAACTGCCTATGCCGACAAAACGCAGGCTATCACCACCTATACGCCCTGGGATTATGACGATTTTAATATCGAATATGCCGATGGCGTGCCGCTCATCCGCCTGTATGCAGCCCCCAGCCGCGACAGCAAAATTATCGCACAGCTCTTTGATTACGTGGAGGTCGAAATTCTCGATCATGAGGATTATTCCTCCGGCAGCATCGTCAATGACTGGTATCTGATCAGCATCCACGATATCACCGGCTGGATACAGCGCGACAATCTGCTGATCGGCTCAGAGCGCGCCGCCGCCTGGCACTGGTTGGGCCAATACGCGCTGGTATACGGTTCGTCAGCGCAAACTAAGCAGCCCATTTACTCCCGCGCCAACCGCACCTCCCCCTCTGCCTATCTCCCGGTCAATACCCGCGTTTACGTCCAGCTGATTACTGACGACGGCCGTTTTCTCGTGCGCGACAATCAGGAAGCACTGTGCTGGATGGACCCCGATACCGTCTGCCAGACAGATAACCTGCACGACGGCTACATTTACAGCGAAGATCCCGCCCGCCGACTCAATCTGCGCAAAGGCCCGGGCACGCAATATGACAGCATCGGCAAGTATTACAGCGGCACGCGCGTGGTATTCCTGCTGGATACGCAGCCCGTCCGCGGCTGGAGTCACGTCATTATTGAAGGCGTATCCGGTTGGGTAGACAGCGATTATCTGCTCACCTATTCCGATTACAGCGGCCGCGAATGGCTGCCGCCCATGGGGAAAGTGCAGGGCGTAAATGAAAAAGGCCTTAACCTGCGCACAGCGCCCAGCAAGACCGCCGAAATCATCGCTTCTTATCCAGTAGGAACAGGCGTCGAAATTCTGGGCATTTACGATTCCATCTGGGCGCATGTGCGCTTGCAGGACGGCTCTTCCGGCTATATGATGCTGCAGTACCTTGGCGGCGAGCCTGAAAAGGCCGCGAAGAACAGCTTCACCGTCACACGGAATACGGCGCTTACCGATTTTGACGGCAATGTGCTCTTTGAACTCAAGAAGGGTGACCGCATTTCCGTTACCGAGCGCCCCATCGAAGGCGGCAAGGAAAGCTTCTGGATCAACGTCGGCGAAATATACGGCCTTTTCCCCGCCGACGCAGCAAATTTCTGGTAAATTTCCCCTTGACATTCAGCCTCTTTGTGACTATGATGGATACCGTTTTTTGAATTCATCAGTTTGTCGAAAAGAGGCTGTTTTTCATGTCTGCTGTTCAAAAGATTGTCCCCTTCCTGCGCAAAAACGCCGTGCTGGTCATCGCCTTTGTGCTGGCGACAATTTCTGCCTGCATTGTGCCGCCGGATGCGCAGTATGCATCCTACTACGATCTGAAAACACTTTGCTGCCTGTTTGTCACCCTGGCGGTTGTCTGCGCGCTGAAAAACATCCATTTCTTTTCCATTCTGGCGCATCGCATCATCATCCTCACCGGCACGGCGCGCACAGCCGCGCTGGCGCTGATTTATATTACCTTTATCGGCTCCATGCTGATTGCCAATGACATGGCGCTGATCACTTTCCTGCCGCTGGGCTACTTTATCTTTTCTGTTGCCGGCACAAAAAAGGATCTGGCCACCATCTTTATCCTGCAGAACATTGCCGCCAATCTGGGCGGTATGCTCACGCCTTTTGGCAATCCGCAAAACCTGTATCTCTACACCGTCTATGATATTCCCACCGGCGAATTCATGCGCATCATGTTCTGGCCCTTCCTGGTGTCCATTGTGCTGGTGACCGCCTGCTGCCTGTTCATTCCCAACCGCAACCTGCGCATCGCCTCCACCGCCAAGGGCGATGAACATAAGCTGCCTGCCGTGCGCACAGCCTTTTATATCACGCTTTTCATGATGACCATCCTGATGGTCTTCCGTCTGCTGCCGGCCTGGCTGGTACTCATCTGCGTGGTCGTTTCGCTGCTTTTCTCCGACCGCAAGGCGCTGAAAATGGTGGACTACGGCTTGCTCCTCACCTTCGTATGCTTTTTTACCTTTGCCGGCAATATGGCGCGCATTGCGCCGGTGCGCGATCTGTTCAGCAGCCTGCTTGAAAAAAGCACCCTGCTGACCGCCGTACTCTCCTGCCAGTGCATCAGCAATGTGCCTTCCGCCATCCTGCTGTCGCAGTTTACCAGCAATTATCCCGCGCTGCTGGTGGGCGTTAATATCGGCGGCGCCGGCACGCTGATTGCCTCGCTGGCCAGCCTGATCACCTTCCGCGAATATACCGCCCATCACCGCGACGAAACAAAGAATTACCTGCTGCGCTTCTCTGCATTCAACTTCGGTTTCCTTGCAATCCTCACGCTTTTTTCTGTATTTATCCTCAAAATCTAACCTCAACAAAATACCGACAAATCTTGACAAGCATCCAATCTATGCTATAATAAAGTATCATTATATTCATGAAAGGTGCGTTAACCATGGGCTATTTTGTTGTTCGCAAAACCAATACTGGTGTTAAGTTCGATCTGCACGCCGGCAATCACGAAGTGATCGCCACCAGCGAAGTCTACGCTTCCGACGCCTCCTGCAAGAAGGGCATCGCCAGCGTTCGCCGCAATGCTCCCGTTGCGGGCGTTCAGGATCTGACCGAAGAACCCGTCGCCACCGTACACTGCCCCAAGTTCGAAGTGTACAAGGATAAGGGCGGCGAATTCCGCTTCCGCCTGAAGGCCACCAACGGCCAGATCATCGCCGTCTCCGAAGGCTACACCAGCATGGCTGGCTGCCTGAATGGCATCGAGAGCGTCCGCAAGAACGCCCCCGAAGGCGAAGTCAATGTTCAGGAATAATTCGCCAAACAAAAAGCCCCTCAAACCGGGGGCTTTTTGCGTATAAAGGAGGCTTTTATGAAGCAGTTTCTTTTGTTATTGCTGGTGTTCGCGCTGCTGCCTATCGCAGTCCATGCAGCCGTTCCTTCCGAAACCGACGCAGAATACACCTATTACTTCATTGATGATTTCATTTATGTCGGAAAATATACCGGTGAAGGCGGCACAGTCACCATCCCTTCACAGTATAAGGATCTGCCCGTCCGCGGCGTGGATGGCTATGCTTTCCAGAACTGCGAAACAATTACTGAGCTCATCATTCCCGAAGGCATTACCTATGTTGGCTCGCACGCCTTCCAAGGCTGCAAGAACCTGACGGCAATCTCTCTGCCCTCTACACTCACGACCATCGATGACGGCGCTTTCCAGGATTGCATCAGTCTGGACAATCTCTTTATTCCAGCCACCATCAAAACCTTTAATATAAATGTTTTCCGCGGCTGCACTTCCCTTAAGAACGTCACCCTCGAGGAGGGCATGACCGTATTGCCCACGCAAATCTTCTATGAATGCATCGCGCTTGAAACGATTGTGCTGCCAAGCACCATAACAGAAATTCAAAACGGCGCGCTGCGCACCTGCGTCAGCCTAAAAAATGTTACGCTGCCCGAAAATCTTCTCATTCTGGGCGAAAATGCATTTCGCGAATGCGGCAGTCTGGAAGAAATCACCCTGCCTGACTCACTGATCGAAATCGGTGAAGCCTGCTTTATGCAAACCGCCCTCAAGTCGCTCGTCCTTCCTGAAAGCATCACATCCGTCCCCTTCCAGCTGTGCATGAGCATAAACCATCTGGAAAATGTCACGCTCGGCAGTGCTGTCACAGCCATCGCAGATAATGCTTTTCAAGGCTGCGGTTATCTGAAGACGATCAACCTGCCTGATACCCTTGAATCCATCGGCCAGTGGGCTTTCAACATGTGCTTCCGACTGGAAAACATAACCCTGCCCGCCTCGCTTACTGAAATCGGCATGGACGCCTTTGGCGCCTGCCGCTCGCTCACCGTCAGCGTAACGCCCGGCAGCTATGCGGAAAGCTACGCCGCCCAGGCCGGCCTCACGCTTGCTGAGTAATAACAAGCAAAAACCCGCCATTGGCGGGTTTTTTGCTATTTTTTCTTCTTTTTCCCCATCAATCCGCCCGTCATTTCACGCGCATCGTCCTTCATCTTCTGCATTGCCGCCTTGCCGCTGCCCGTGGCGACCAGCGCAAAAATGATCACACCTACCACCACAGCGCCCAAAATCCAGCCGATGCTGGAAAATGCGCTTTTGTCGCGTTCCTGTGCGTTGGTTTTTTCATGAGTCACGCTCTGCGCCGCACCAGACACGCCGCCATACAGCGTTTTTTGAATCGCCTCGGCCATGTACTGCGTGCTGCGGGTGGGCAATTGCTTATCAATGGTATGCGTACCAAATTCCAGCAACACCGCATTGGGCGACAAATCCTGATTATATGAGCCCTTGCCGATGTAAATATCCCGAATCAATTCCGGATACAGTTCATCCGCTACCGCCTTGATTTCCACCGCAAAGGCCTTGTTCTCAGCAGAATTCTGATTGGATCTGCCCACCAGCAGCCGCACCATGCTGGCTTCCTCGCCATTGATGCTCGTTTCATATTCGCCGGGATCCTCAATGCCATCGCGATGTATATCAAAAATCGCATCCACATTATTTTTCAAGAGCGTTTCCGCCGTCGCACGGCTGCGCTTGTAGGCGCCTGAATCATGCGGATGATGCGTCTCGTCATCATAATATACCGTCACGCCCAGCTTTTCAAAGTTCTCTTTCAGCGCCTCTGCCACATCATAAATACTGCCACGCGGCGTCTCGCTGTGCGTTCCGTCATTGGGCTCGTAACTTTCATCGCTGTGCGTGCAATAAATTGCCACCGCCTGCCCGCCGCCAGACACCGGCTGGGTGAGGTTGCCGTCGCGCAGCCATTCCACGCTGGGCATGGGATAATCCCCCTGCAGCTGTGCTACCGCCGTCAGCGTCTTTTCGTCAACAGACTGCACTACATAATGCTTGTTCTGCCGGGAAATGTATTCATCTCCAGCCTCGGGCAAGCCAACGTAATAGGTGATCACCGCTCCCGCATCGTCGGTAATGGTAAAGGTATTCTCCTCCGCCTGCGCGCCACTCAGCAAGCACATCAGCAGTGCCGCGCACAGCCACAGCCGTTTACTCATGGTCTTCCTCCTTTCGCGGGTCATGCACCCGCCGGCTCTCTGCCTTCACGCCGCGCATGCGCGCTGCGCGCTCCATTACTTCTCCTATCAGTTCGCAAAGCAATACTGCTGACAATCCGCTGATCACCGCCGTATCAAATATCCCCGCGCCTCCCAGTCTCAACGTCTGACTGATACCGGAAGACCACACCACAATCGCGTTGATCACATCGGCCAGAAGCACGCCCGCCACGCCGCTTATAAATGCGCCGCGCCGTGAATGTCCAAATACAAAGCCTGACAAACCGCCCACAATGCCGCACAGATAGACCGGATCGATGAAAATTTTCTCCGGCTCATCCGGCATGATGCGCCCCAGCAAATATACAATTCCGCCGGTAACCACCGCGCCCATCACCGCACGCACGCGCTCATCATTTTCTGCGCGCAAAAGCAGGTACAGGCACACGCCCAGAGGAATCACCGCGCCGCCCACATTGATGCGTACCAGACCAAAATCAATATCCGGCAAAAGTCCGCCCACAAACATGGCCGCAATTATCACAAGTGCTGCCCGATCAGTCAGATGCATTCTGTCCAGCACGCGCTGTCCGACGCCCAACAGCACCAGTATAGCCGTACCAGACAGCAAAATCGAACCTAACGTCATTCCCGTTTCCTCCGTTTTCCGTTTGGTATTATCTTGTCCTGTCCGCCCGCGTTTATGCCGGAATTGAAATGCTTTATGAATTTAGACATATTTCCCTTTTAATCGTGACGATTTTATGGTATGATATAGATTGAGTAAGTGAATCCCTCTGTATTTTTGAAAGGAGCCTGTGCTCTTATGGATCAGCAAATTCTGGCAAAGATCGCCGAACAGTTTAAAGACTTGCATTCTCCCCTGTATCTGCTTGATGAGCATGGCATCTGCCTGGTGCCGCGCGATGGCGGGCATTATCATCTGTCCGAAACACTTTATCCCGGCGAAATGGCGCGCCAGCATGGCATGCATTATCTGCGGCTTCCCCGCCATAATGTGATTATCGCCGCGCCCGACAGCACCTCGGATGATCTTATCCGTCTGGGTGCTGCGATGGTGGATGCGCTGATGACGCTATGCGCCTCCAGCAGCGGTACGGGCGGCGCGTATCAGCGCATGCTGCTCAACGAGCTTTCCGTCGCCGAGCTGGACGCCGTTGTCAGCGAATACCATATTGCAGCAGACGTCCACCGTTGCGTGCTGCTTTTGCACATGATTCAGGTGCAGGGCCGCACTGCGCACGATATTCTGTCCGAAATCGTTCCCATGTCCAGCGGCGACATCCTGGTTCCCATGGATAATCACAACGCCGCGCTGGTCAAGGTTATCCCCGGCACAGATGACCCGGAAGAGCTCAAGCAGTTTGCCGCCGCGCTGCAGGAAACAGTGCTGGGCGAAACGGGCCTGCCGCTCACCATCGGCATTGGCGAAACTGCCAAGACCGCAGGCGAATTGCACCAGAGCTATCGTCAGGCGCGCCGCGCCATTGAAATCGGCCGCATTTACCGCGCAGAGGAAAGCATCCACCTGTACAGCCAGCTGCTGCTGGAGCGCTTCCTTTCTGATCTGCCGCCGGAGACTGCCGCGCATTACCACAGCCTTTTGTTTAACCGCCGCACCTCCAGGCTCTTCAGCGACGAAATTCTTTATACCATCGAAATGTTCTTCCGCAAGGATCTGAACCTCTCCGACACCGCCCGCCAGCTTTACATTCACCGCAACACGCTGGTGTATCGTCTGGACAAGGTGCAGCGCCAGGTTGGCCTGGATTTGCGTAAATTTGACGACGCTGTTACCTTCAAAATGCTGCTTGAAATGAAAAAATGCGCTGCCAACAAGACAAAGAAAACCCTGTAAACACGAGGTGTTTCATTGATGAAAAAGCGACTGTTTATTCTTCTGTTATGCTTCACGCTGCTGGCCGGCGGCCTGTTTGCGCTGCACGCCTCCGGTGATGTGACCCGCAACGGCACTGTCACCATCACACGCGAAGAATACGACCAGCTGCTCAAATATCAGAAGCTGGAAGAAGTGCTGCAATATATCCAGTATTATTACTATCAGGAGCCTGATGTAGACAATATGCTGGATATGGCGGTCAGCGGCCTGTTATATGGACTTGAGGATCCCTACACCTTCTATTATAATAAAGAAGCCTGGGCTGAAATGAACGAGGAAGAAGAAGGCGAATATACGGGCATCGGCATTCAGCTGCTGGGCAGCTATGAGGATTATTCCGTTACCATCACCCGCGTCTTCCGCAACACCCCCGCCCAGGAGGCAGGCCTTCGCAAGGGCGATCTGCTGGTGCGCGTAGAGGATATCGAGGTCAACGTGGAAACCATGCAAAGCGCCGTCAACCTCATGCGCGGCAAGATTGGCGAAAGCGTGGAGGTGGAAGTTTACCGCGACGGCGAATATATCACCTTCCAAATCACCCGCGCTGAAATCCACATGAATAACATCGAGTACGTAATGCTCGATAACAACGTTGGCTATCTGATCATCTATCAGTTCTCCACCGAAGCCTTCCAGAAGGATTTCACCGCCGCCATGGACGCGCTGGAAAAAGCAGGCGCCAAGAGCATTATCCTTGACCTGCGCGACAATCCCGGCGGCTGGGTGCATGATTCGGTCTTTGTGGCCGACCGATTCCTGGATAACAAGCTGGTGGTCTATTCTGAAGACCGCTACGGCAACCGTGAAGATCAGAAGACCGGCGCCGGCGCCAGCGATATCCCCCTGGTCGTGCTGGTCAATCAGTCCTCTGCCTCCTCCAGCGAAATTCTCGCCGGCGCGCTGCAGGATCATGACCGCGCCACCATCGTGGGTACCAATACCTTCGGCAAAGGCGTCATGCAGTATGTCATCCCGTTGTCCGATAACGAAACAGGCATTCAATTCACCTACTGCCAGTACTTCACTCCCAACGGCAACGCCGTGCATGGCATCGGCATCAAGCCCGACGTAGAAGTGGAAATGCCTGAGGAAATGGCCTCTACCCTCTTTGAAGTGGGCGACATGACCGACCCGCAGCTGAAGGCAGCATATGATGAGGCGGTTAAGCTGATTCAATAACAGGAAAAAAGCCAGCACGGGATTTGGAGCTATTCATGATTGATAAAGAAAACGCTAAACGGCTGTTTGATAAATACATTCAAAAGCTGAGAATTACCCCGGCATGGGATGTTAAACTTGAATTCGTAGAAGATCCTGCCTGGCGCAAAACGGGAGATTTCAAAATCGATTGCGACGACAGAAAAGCAATTTTGCTCCTCAACGCCGTTAATCCAAAGCAGGAAAACCTGGAAGAGGTCATCGTGCATGAATTGATGCACATCAAGATGTATCCACTGGATCAGGTTACCGAATCGCTGATTACAAACTGTTTTGAAGAAAATTCTCCCGCAAGTAAGTTTGCCTACCAGCAATTCTTTACCACGCTTGAACAGACAGTCGAAGAACTGACCAAATGCTTTCTCCTGGAATTTGGCGAAAACAAAGAACTGTCGTATGGCAGATGCGCTCGCAACAAATCTTTTAACGATCTCTACGAAGGTCTGAACAACATTAAATAATCAATAGGTCGTGTATTCAAAATACACGACCTATGCTTTTATAACAATATACAAATCATCCCGCCGTCGCCCTCATTGAGGATTTTCGTCAGCGCAGTGCGCACTTTTTCCTGCGCTTCCGGCGGCATACGCGATATTTTTCCCTGCAGCCCCTCGCTGATCAGGCTCTCCAGGCTGCGGCCGAAGAAATGTGTATCCAGCAGTTTTTCCGGATCCTTTTCCCATTCCTCGCGCAAGGACTGAGCAAACTCATCCGTCTGCTGCTGCGAGCCCATCACCGGCGCGACTTCGGCCTCGATATCCGAACGGATCAGATGCAGCGCCGGCGCTTTGGCGCGCAGGCGAATGCCATATCTGCCGCCCTGCTTGTTGACCTCCGGCGCATACAGCTCCACATCGCCCATCGCCGGCGTTACCAGACCATAGCCTGTTTCCGTCGCCTCTTTCAGCGCATCTGCCACGCGGTCATATTCCCGTTTGGCCGTCATCAATTCCTTGAGCAGCCGCAAAAGATGCCCGTCGCTTTCAATCTCCGCGCCACACTGCTCGCTGAGAATGCGATTGAACAGCCCTTCTTTAAGCGGCAGCGAAAAGCAAGCGCTGCCCTCGCCGTATTCCATCTGTTCCAGCTGCGGTGAAAGCGCATGCTCCGAATCGGCAAACGCGCCGATTGTCCGTGCAGCGTCACGCATGCGATCCATATGCGCCCCAGCCGTGCGCACCTTTTCAATAATATGCCGAACAAGCCAGTGATCGCTTTCCAGCGCCGATACCCATTCCGGCAGCGAAAAGCGCACTTCGCGCAGCGGAAATGCCGTCAGCAGATCCGCAAATACGCCCAGCACGTCCTCTTCCGTCATTTCTTTGGCGTTCAGCAGCGTGACCGGCGCATCATATTTCTCCGTCAGGGCATTTTTCAGCGCCTGCGCCTCCTGCGACGCAGGCTGTGCAGAATTGAGCACGATCACAAAGGGCTTTTGCAGCTTTTTCAATTCCCGGATGACCTGCTCTTCTGCCGGCACATAGGCAGCGCGCGGCAATTCGGCAATTGTACCGTCCGTCGTCATCACTACGCCCACCGTCGCGTGATCGCTGATCACCTTGCGCGTGCCAATCTCCGCCGCTTCTTCAAAGGGAATATCCTTTTCCGACCAGGGCGTTGATACCATCCGCGCATCGCCGCCCTCCTGCGTGCCCAGCGCGCCGCGCACCAGATAGCCAACCGAATCAATCAGCCGCACACGGGCGGATGCGCTTTCTGCCAGCTGCACCTTTGCCGCGCCGTCAGAAGGCACAAATTTTATCTGCGTTGTCATGATCGTCCTGCCCGAACCGCTCTGCGGCAGTTCATCCAGGATTCTGTCCTTCTTGGGCCCGGGCGGAATAAGCGGCAAAATGGCCTTTTCCATCACACCTGTGATAAAGGTGGATTTTCCCGAGCGCACCGGGCCTACCACGCCCACAAATAATTCTCCCTGCGTGCGCTGTGCTATATCCTGGTAAAGCGGCGCAGCGCCCCGCGATGCTGTTTGCGCCATACAATTTCCTCCTCGCAAATTCGTATTGCACAGTATGTAATTCCCCCTCAAAAAATGCAGAAATTCCAAATTATCAAACATTACTTTTCAAGATGAAATTTTCGTGGTATACTATCTGCGTATTTTATTGTCTGAAAGGAGCAAACCCCGATGGGTTCTGCCAAATTCGCCGTATTTGTCGATCTTGAAAACTGCGGCGCCAAGGTTGAAACGCTGCGCAATATTCTGGAAAAAGTCAAGATCCGCGGCGATATTCTGCTGGGCAAGGTCTATGGCTATACCGACCGCTTCAGCGATTTGAAAGAAATTCTGCTCTCCAACACCTTTACCGTTGTTCCCTCGCTGCGCTATGGCGCGGCGCAGAAGAATAACGCCGATATCCTGCTGGTGATCGACGCGCTGACCACCGCCTACTCCAATCCGCTGATTGATTCGTTCTGCATTGTGTCCGGCGACAGCGATTATGTACCGCTGGTTGGCACGCTCAAGAGCATGGGCAAATTTGTGCTGGGCATCAGCCGCAGCGAAGTGGCCAGCAGCATTTTCATCAACGCCTGCAATGAATTTCAGTTCCTCGAAAGCGTTGGCCCGCGCCGCGAGCCGCGCCGAATCAAAGGCAAAAAAGTGCCGATGGAAGACGATACGCAGGACGAAGAAGCGCTGTGCAAGCTCATCGAGGGCATCCTGGACGAATCCGAAGAGGATGAGATGTTTGCCAGTGAGCTCAAAGGCGTTCTCCTGCGTCTGCGTCCGCAGTTTAATGAAAAGGCCTATGGCTGCTCCACCTTCGGCAAGCTTCTTGCCAAGCTTTCCTCGCATTACGGTACCATCCGTTTCCGCAACGACAGCTATAATGTGATGGTCTCCCTCGTGCCCGAAGCCGCCGCTGCCGCCAGTGCCGTTGGCGCTTCCCCCATGACGCGCGACACCTGGCGCCAGGCCTTTGAGGAGCAGCTGCAGCGCTATAAGGATGATGGCTTTGAACGCATCAATCCCTCCATCCTCAAGGCGGATATCATCTCCGTCTACCCCGATTTCACCGAAAAGAGCATCGGCTTCAAGCGCTTCAGCGATGTGCTCAAGCAGCTGGAAAAGGATGGTTTTCTCAAGCTCGAGCAGGATGGTCAGCGCAATCTCCTGATCAAAATGCTGTAAATCATGACGAAATCCGCCGGTTTATCCGACGGTTTCCCGGCAGAAACACTGCCTATATTTATCATTTGGAGGTATATTTCCATGGAAGTCAACAAGTCTATGATCATTCGCGAAGTTCTCATGATGGATCCCGGCACCGCCCGTATCATGATGGAGTTCGGCATGCATTGCCTGGGCTGCCCCCATGCCACCGCCGAAAGCCTGGAAGACGCCTGCGCTGCGCACGGCGCCAATGTGGATGAGCTGGTTCATCAGCTGAACGAATACCTGGCCGAAAAGAAGGGTTAACAACATGAACGGCGTGCAGATCAGCAGCGCGCGTGACGCGCTATATATTGCTTCTGAGATGGAAAAACGCGCCGTCAAGCTGTACGAACGCGCAGCCATGCTTTGGCCTGACAATGAGATGACCCCTGCGATTGAGGGCATGCTGGCAGACGAAAAGCAGCATCTCAAGCATTTCACCGCCTTAATGGGCGATACAGTGCCCGCGCAGGCAGATGCGCTGCTGCTTTCCGCCTATGCCGGCGGCATCCTCTTTGAAGGCGGGCTCCATGCTGCCGCCCGGCAGGGTGCGTTTAATTCGCCTGAGGCGCTCATCCGCTATGCCGCCGCGCAGGAGCAGATCGCAGTTGACAGCTACACGCGCTTTGCCGCGCAGTGCGATCATGCGCCAGCGGCCCAGTCTGCCTTCCTGCAAATCGCGCAGGAGGAATCGCTTCATCTCACCGCGCTTCATCGCGCTTTGGCCACATGACAGCCGCCCGAAAGGTGCGCTTAGCTACTCCTGGTGACAAACCCGTAATCGAGCATCTGCTTCGAACAGGGTTTGGTGACGAGGAGAGCTTTTTGTGCGCCTTTTTCGAGCATGTTTTCCCCTATTGTGACACGCTGCTTTCGCTGGATAACGGCGCTGTGGCCGCCATGGCCGCCCTGATTCCCTGCGAAATCATTCAAAAAGGACAGGAAAATCTGCCCGCGCTGTACCTTTATTCCCTCACCACGCTGCCAGATTACCGCGGCCGCGGGCATGCCAAAGCGCTGCTTGCCGCCGCGCAGGAAAAATGCAGCCGCGTTTTTCTGCATGCAGCGGATGACAGCCTGTTTCAGATGTATGGCCGTCTCGGATGGCGTCCGATGATGCACGCCTGCTATACAGAGATGCCGCCTGCCATCCCACAAACAGTGTTTCAGGAAATCAACGGTGATGAATACTATCGTCTCCGCGAGCTGGCGCTCAAAAATGCGCCACACATCCGCTGGAACAAACATACCTGCCGCTTTCTGCACGACATGCTCACCGCCTACGGCGGCGGTCTATATCTGGCGCACGAGGCTGTCATTGCTGTAGAAGAAGAAAGAGACGGCATACTCTATCTGGGCGAGGCATTCGGCAGGGAAGCGCCGCGTCTGGCAGCGGAGCTTTCGCTGCGCTATGCCTGTAATACAAGCTACCTGCTCACCCCTTGTACCGCCGATACGCCCGGCGCTTTCCCCATGGCACAGGGTGTAGGCGCACCCATACCCGACATTTTGCAAATCAGCTTTGTATTTTTGTAAGGAGTTTTATGCTCAGCTATTCCCGTATAGATGCTGACTGCATCCCCAGGCTGCGACCGTTTTTTGATCATCAAAGCAGCCGTAACTGCGATTATACCATTGGCGTCGTGTATATGTGGCGCGATTTTTTCCATACGGAGTACGCCATTGAAAATGACATGCTCTACTTGCGGATGCGCGATGAAAAGGGAAATATTTTCCATCTTCTCCCCGTCGGGCCTAATGATCCGCTGACGGCCTTGAAAAAGCTCTGCCCCGGCTGCGACTGCGCGCTGCGGTTCTCCGCCGTAACGGAGGATCAGCTGCCGCTCTTGACAGAAGCATTCGGTACGCCCGATGAAATCATCGAGGACCGCCGCTGGGCAGATTATCTGTACGAAAAGGACAAGCTCTCCACCTATGCCGGCAAAAAGCTGGCCGGCCAGCGCAATCATATCAACCGTTTTATGAAGGAATACGGCAGCTTCCAGTATGAAGCTGTGACTAAAAGCAACATTTCCGAAGTCCGCAGTTTTCTGCACCTGCATAAAACCGAGCAGGGAAAAGACGATCCTGTCGCACTGAAGGAATATGACTACACGCTCGATACGCTCGATCATTTTGATGAGCTGCATTATACAGGCGCACTGCTGAAGCTGCCCGACGGCCGCCCCATCGCCATGGCGCTGGGTGAAACAGTTGGCGATACGCTCTATGTGCACGCCGAAAAGGCACTGCGCGCTATCCACGGCGCACCGCAGCTGATCTGCCGCGAGTACGCTGCGCACGCAGACGCAGCCGTCCGATATATCAACCGCGAGGATGACATGGGCGACGAGGGCCTGCGCTATGCCAAAACATCGCTGCATCCCGCCATTCTTCTTATGAAACATACCGTCATTTACCGCATAAAATAATCCACCTTTCAGAAAGGGAGTAGATCTCATGAAGCGCATCGTTCTCACCGGTGGCGGCACGGCCGGCCATGTTACGCCGCATCTGGCGCTGCTGCCCCATCTCAAGGCGCAGGGCTATGAAATCCACTACATCGGCACCAAGAACGGCATCGAACACACCATGATCGGCGCCATCGACGGCATTACCTACCACAGCGTACAATCCGGCAAGCTGCGCCGTTACTTTGACTGGAAGAACTTCACCGATCCCTTCCGCGTCATCGCCGGCGCCTTCCAGAGCGCTTATCTGATTGGCAAAATCAAGCCCGACGTGTGCTTCTCCAAGGGCGGCTTTGTATCCGTGCCCGTGGTGATCGGCTCCTGGCTGCACCGCGTGCCCACGCTCTGTCATGAGAGCGATCTCACGCCCGGCCTGGCCAATAAAATCTGCATGAAGTTCGCCCAGCGCGCCGCCACCACCTTCCCGGAATGCGCCAAAGCATTGGGCGATAAGGCCACCTTTACCGGCACGCCGCTTCGCCCCGAGCTTTTCCAGGGCAGCCGTGAAAAGGGCCTCGAAATGGCGCACTTCACCGCCGATAAGCCCGTTCTGCTGATGATGGGCGGTTCTCTTGGCGCGCAGAGCGTCAACGCCGCGCTGCGCAAGGCGCTGCCCCGTCTGCTAGAAACGCTGCAGGTTTTCCACATCTGCGGCAAGGGCAATCTCGATGAATCGCTGAATGGCCTGCCCGGCTATTATCAGGTAGAATTCATGAGCGAAGAGCTGCCCCACGCCCTGGCCTGCGCGGATTATATTCTCTCCCGAGCCGGCGCCAACGCCCTGTGCGAGTTCCAGGCGCTGGGCAAGCCCATGCTGCTTGTGCCTTATCCCATGGGCGCAAGCCGCGGCGACCAGGTGCTCAACGCCCAGTCCTTTGAAAAGCGCGGTCTGGCCAAAGTGCTGCCGCAGGATAAAATGACTGAAGACACCCTGGCGGATGAAATTTTTGATCTGATCAAAAATGCCGATCAGTACCGTAAGGCGCTGCACGATGCGCCGCCCGCCGACGGCACACAGGCTGTGCTTAAAATGATCGAAGAAATTCAGAAGAAATAACACCGGAGGCTCCTGTCCATGAAATGCGCGCTTCACGAAAAAGGCTGCGGCGGCTGCGAAAAACTGCATAAGATGTACGGCGATGTGCTGCGCGAGAAGGAAGCGGCTTTCCGCACGCTTTTTCCCGACTGCGAAAATATCGTCGGCGCGGAGAATCCCTGCTACTATCGCAATAAGGTGCTGCGCTCCTTCGCCAATGGCCGCGACAGTCTGTATGCGGGCTTTTACCGCGCGGGCACGCATCAGATTCTCTCCGTCAAGCGCTGTCTGATGGAGGATAAACGCCTGGGTCAGATTGCCGATATCGCCGTGGAGCTGCTCTCTGAAATGGGCCTTGCCGCCTACCGCGAAGATTTTGGCAAGGGCGTATTGCGCCATATGCAATTGCGCCGCGCGCATGAAAGCGGGCAGGTGCTGGTTACTATCATTACCGGCGGCAATGATTTTCCCGGCGGCGAAGAATTTGCGCGCAAGCTGATGGAAAAATGCCCCGAAATTCGTGGCGTGACGCATTCCATCAACGACCGCCGCTCCAGCGCCGTGATGGGCTTTAAGCACCGTATACTTGCCGGCCGCGACGAAATCTGGGATACGCTGTGCGGTCTGAAGGTTTGCCTCACCTCGCGCACATTCTACCAGATCAACAGCGTGCAGGCGGAAAAGCTTTACCGCCGCGCCATCGAATGGGCGCAGCTGACGAAAGACGACAAAGTGCTGGACTCCTACTGCGGCGTAGGCCTGATCGGCCAGCTGGCCGCAAAGGAAGCCGGACACGTGACGGGCGTTGAGATCGTCAAGCCCTCCGTTGAATGCGCCCGCGCCTCCGCGCGCGTTAATCGCATTGAAAACATTGATTTTATCTGCGCCGACGCGCCCAAAGCGCTGGAGGATGGCAAAATCAAGCCCTCCGTCGTGCTGGTCGACCCGCCGCGCGCCGGCTGCGAGCGCCGCTTCCTGACAGCCGTTTCCAAGGCCGCGCCCACCCGCATCGTGTACATCTCCTGCAACCCCGAAACGCTACGCCGTGATGTGGATATCCTCGCAAAATCCGGCTATCGCCTTGAGCGCGTGCAGCCCTATGATCTGTTCCCCTACACGCCGCACACCGAAGCCGTGGCGCTTCTTTCTAAAAAATCATGATGTCAAATACAGATCGCATCACCCGCATGGAAAAGGCGCTGGATACCGTATCCGCCGCCGTCAAAAATCTCAGCGAAGCTGCCAATGCATACGCTGAAGCGCAATCGCAGTATCAGGCCTTGACCGATTATTACTTTGGCCCCGATTGGATGCGCGATTATCAGGACGACTGCGCCGGCCTTGTGCCGCAGGATCTCAAGCGCGGCGTTTTATCCGAGGACGCCGTATATAATCTGGTATCCGACAACGAAGCGCTAATCGAACTGCTGCGGGAACTGCTGCAAAACCTTGAAAGCAAAAAAACAGCGCCAGATCGCATCTGACGCTGCTTTTTTCAGTTTTACAATGTGAAGCCGCCGTCCACCACCAGCGTTTGGCCGGTGATAAAAGAGGCCTTGTCGCCAAGCAGAAAATCCGCTGCCTGCGCGATATCCTCGCAGGTGGCAATGCGCCCCAGCGGCGTTTCCTCCGCCAGGGCCTGCTTGTCTTCTTCTGTATAGCACGCCATCATGTCGGTATCCACCGCGCCGGGCGCCACGCAATTGACGCGCACGCCGGAAGGGCCTACCTCCTTGGCAAGAGAGCGCGCCATCATCTGCACGGCGGCCTTGGTAGCGGAGTACATCGTCTCGCACGAAGCGCCCACCACGCCCCACATGGAGGAGATCAGCACGATAGCGCCCTTGCTGTCGCGCAGGTGCGGCAGCGCCTCGCGCACGCACAAAAATGCGCCGCGCAGGTTGGTATCACACACTGCCGCATAATCTGCCGTGGACATGTCCTCCGTCAGGCCTGCCCATGCCACGCCGGCATTCACCACCAGCGCATCCACATGATGAAATTTTTTCAGCGCCTGGGCAATAAAATCCTTCACCTGTGCTTCATCCCGCACATCGCACTTGATCGCCAGCGCGCCCGTTTCATTTTGCAATTCTTCTGCTTTTTGCTGGCTGGCACGATAGCAAAACGCCACCTGCCACCCCTGCTTTGTAAAATAACGCACCATATGCGCGCCGATGCCGCGCGCGCCGCCGGTGATCAGTATCGTTTTCATCCTTTGATCCCTCCGTCGGCATTATACCACAATCCTTTCAAGGAGAAAAGCCCATGCTTGATTCTGCTCTGCTGCAAAAGCTCATCGATGACGGACGCGTCCGTGTGCTTGACGAAACGCTTTCCACCAACCGCGACGCCCGCGACTGGCTGATGGATGACGCCCAACACGGCGAAATGGTGATCGCCTCCCGTCAGACCGGCGGGCGCGGACGGCTCGGCCGCAGCTTTTCCTCTCCTGAAGGCGGGCTGTATATGTCCCTGATTCTCAAAACCACCGCCGCTCCGGGCGCTGTCACCACGCTATGCGCCGTATCCGTCCGCAGGGCAATCCTCAAATTAACCGGCATCGAGACAGACATAAAATGGGTCAACGATCTGCTGCTTGACGGCAAAAAGATTTGCGGCATTCTGTGCGAAAGCGCTTTCTCCGGCAGTGAATCTCTGGGCATGATTGCCGGGATCGGCGTCAATGTCTATGGCAATCAGCTGCCGACGGAGCTGCAGGACATTGCCCGTTCGGTCTATCCGGATCATGCGCACGCCCCCATCCGCCTGGAAGCGCTGGCCGCCTTCATCCGGGCAGAAATTCTTGCCGGTCTTGCGCATTTGCCCGCGCATATGGACGAATACCGGCAGCACTGCATCACCCTTGGCAAAGCAGTGTATCGGGCCGAAAACGGCGAAACGCACGAAGGTCAGGCGCTGGATACAACCAACGAAGGCGCACTGATCATCCGGGAAAACGGCATTTTGCGCACCATAGGCTATGGCGAAGTCAGCATCCGCCCCATTTGACGCGGCCTTTACGCTATGATACAATAAGAAAAACGCCCGGAGGCTTGCCTATGAAAAAGCGAATCCTTTGCATCGCGATCTCTCTCCTTTTGCTTATGTCGCTCACGCCCGCGCAGGCAAAAATCAATAATTTCTATCTGCGCACGCGCTATGGGCAGCTGGCGCCTTATGAAAACCTGGTGTACAACTATGCCATTGATGTATACAGCGGCTTTTATATGTATTCTGACGCCCAGCTCAACTCGCTATGGGAAAATTATACCTTTGAGGAGGGCGAGGAGCAGGTTTATGATTTCCGGTACTGGTTTTCACCCGACCGCACCTATGAATTTCAGGTGCAGGTAAAAGAGCAGACCTATGATTCCTTTGCTACCGAGGTGCAAAACGCGCCCCGCTACATTTTTATCATGGAAGATGATATGCTCGCACGCGGGTATACCAATATCCGTCAGCTGCACGATGGCATCCTGCGCGATACCCCGGAAGGCCAGATGCTGGAAACCGCCTATGCCTTCACCATTCCTTCAGATAATGGCGATACAAACATCACCGTGGTGTATTATGATTGCTACTATCAGAACATCGAGTATATTTTTGAAATAACCAGCTATAACGGCAATTATGAAACCGCGCAGTATCTGCTGGATCAAATGGTGCAGACCGTCGACATTTGGCCGGCGTATTCTGCCATCTGACGGAGGGAAATATGCAGCAAGTAGCTGTTTTTGATTTTGACGGCACCATCATCCATGGCGACAGCGTGGTTGATATGCTCAAAAAAGGCCGTAAGGCGAAAAAGGTGTCCTGGCTTTCTTTTATCCGGGCAGCTGTTGCCGGCGCGCTCTATCATGCCGGATTATATGACGCCATCACCTCCAAGCGCCATGCGCATGCCTTTTTAGCAGCAATGAGCGAAGAAGAACGCGCGCAATTTCTGCAATCCTTTGCGCAATCGCTTGTTGATCGTGCCCGACCCGAGGCGCTTAAGCAATTGCAGGCGCATAAAGACGCCGGCGTGCATGTCATTTTATGCAGCGCCAGCGGCGACTGTTATATGCAGTATGTTGCGCCGCTTTTGGGCGTAGATGCGCTGCTTTGCACGCCCTGTGATGAAAAGGGCCTGCCCTGCGGCCAGAACTGCCGTGGCGAAGAGAAGGTTCGCCGCGTGCAGGAATACCTCAAGGAGCGCGAAATGACAAACGCCCTCCTGGTCGCCGGCTACGGCGATACCGCAGGCGATGCGCCTATCCTGCGCCAGTGCAAAACGCCCGTGCTGGTGAGGCCCAAAAAGAAGCTGCTTAAGCTCATGCCCGCTGCGCAAATTGCAGACTGGAAAGACATCAAAAAAAGCTGAGAAAAACTCGGCTTTTTATTGTTTTGGCTTTGGCTTAAAGCATAATGCAGCCAGAAAGCCAAAGAAAACCGCTGCCGCAATGCCGCCCGCTGCCGCAGTCAGCCCGCCTGTGAACGCGCCGAGAATGCCCGTTTCCTGCACGGCATGAATGGCGCCCTGCGCCAGCGTATGGCCAAAGCCCGTCAGCGGCACCGTAGCGCCCGCGCCTGCAAAGCGCACCAGCGGCGTATACAATCCAAGAGCACTTAAAACCACGCCGGCTGTGATGTAGCATACCAATATCCGCGCCGGGGTGAGCTTTGTTTTCAGGATGATGATCTCCCCCAGCGCGCACAGCGCACCTCCTACCAGAAAGGCCTTCAAGTACATCAAAATCATCCCTGCACCCCCTCGATCACCACTGCATGCGCAATGCCCGGGATGGTCTCGCCCTGCTGGCTGGTGGTTGGGCTGAGCAGCGCGCCGGTCGCCATAAACAGCACGCGTCGCCATTCTCCCGAGGCCAGCTTTGGCAAAATATGCGCGCAAAGCACGCTGGCTGCGCAGCCGCAGCCCGAGCCGCCTGCATGGCTGTCCTGCCCGGGATCAAAGATCGTCAGCCCGCAGTCCATCATCTTTTCGCGCGGCAGCGGATGCCCCAGCTTCTCCGTCCATTCCAGCAGCAATTCGCTGCCGACCATGCCCAGATCGCCCGTGATAATGCGGTCAAACTGCTTTGGATCGTCCTTCGTATCATCAAAATATGCGCACAGCGTTGCAGCGGCTGCCGGCGCCATCGCCGCGCCCATATTGTTTGCATCCGATATGCCCATATCCACCACGCGTCCCATGCACCCGCGCGCAAGGCAAGCCTGCGCTTTCTTTTCGCTTGCATCCGGCAGCGCCAGTATCACCGCGCCTGCGCCCGTCACCGTCCATTGCGCCGCCGGCGTGCGCTGGCATGCGTACTCCAGCGGAAATCGATATTGCCGCTCCGCCGTTGCATAATGGCTGCCTGCGGTACACAAAACAGGCGATGCATAGCCGCCGTCGCACAGCATGCCGCCCACAAGCAGGCTCTCCGCCATGGTGCTGCATGCGCCGTAAAGCCCCAGGAATGGAACTTTCAGCGATCTCGCCGCCAGGGATGACGCCATAATCTGATTCAGCAGATCGCCGCCGAGCATCGCCTCGATGCTCTTTTCACCGCGCCCAGCCTTGCTCAGGCAGATTCTGCACGCCTCACGCAGCAGCGCAGCTTCTGCCTGCTCATAGCTTTCCTGGCCAAAGTCAGCATCATTTGCCACCAGATCAAATTGCTCGCCCAGCGGGCCCTTCCCCTCTCTTGGGCCAACTGCACAGGCCGACGCCACAATCTGCGGCCTGTTTTTGTATATCACCGTCTGATACCCCATGCGATTTTCCGCGCGCATAATTCACCTCACAGCATGAGAAAATAATAAATCAGCCCCACCAGCACCGAGCTTGATATGCCATACACCAGCACCGGGCCCGCAATGGTGAACAGCCTCGCGCCCGTCCCCAGCACCCAGCCCTCCGGCCGAAATTCCATCGCCGGCGACACCATGGCATTGGCAAAGCCCGTGATAGGCACCACCGTACCGGCGCCGGCATATTTGCCAATCACATCAAACACGCCAATTCCCGTCAGCAGCGCAGTTACTCCCACCAGTGTTATGCTGGCAAAGGTTGCGCCCTGCGTCATCGTAAACCGCCAGAAATACATGCTCATGTCGATCAGCACCTGACCCAGTACACAGATGCTGCCGCCCACCCAGAAGGCGCGCAGGCATCCCTGTCCCACCTTGCTCTTGGGCGTTATCGCCTGAACCAGCTGCTTATACTGCGCTACAAAATGCTTTTTGGACGAACTATTCTGCATGCATATCCTCCCTGCCGCGCATAATCGGCGCGCTTTTCCCCGGCCGCATACGAATTTCCCGCTCCCCCGCCTTGGGCTCATATAAAAACGGATGCACAAAAATCCCCTGCCGCTGCTCCATTTCACACTACCTCCGCGCACATTGATAGACTTATTTTGCGCAGAAATTAAAAAAGCATGCGCTTCCTTGACGAACAACCGCACGCATGATATGATTTGTTAGATTTTGTTTGCGGAGGCGCTTTATGTCATCTATGCTGATTTTCCTGCTTGGCGCAATAAACATTCTCTCCTTTACCTGCCAAAGCTTTTTCAGCAAGCTTTATTCCCTGTCCTACACCGGACCTTCCACAGCAGCAACGCCCGTCTTTGCCAGCCTGTACGGATTGATCGTAGGCTTCATCACCCTTGCCGTCGGCGCAGGCTTTCAGTTCAGCGCTGCGCTGCCCACCTGGCTGATTGGCCTGAGCAACGGCCTGATTCTCTTTCTTTTTAACCTGAGCAATGTCAGTGCCTCACGCACAGGCCCATACACCCTGCAAAGCCTGATGACCTATTCAGGAAACGTACTGATCACGCTGCTGTTTTCCACCGTGGTCTGGCATGATCATCTGGCCTGGTATCAGCTTATGGGCATCGCCGTCATGCTGCTTTCCTTTGTCATGATCAACCTGCAAAGCTCTGCCTTTATCATCCGGAAAAAGAGCTATTTTCTGTGGATTGCGCTGCTATTTATCACCAACGGCGCCTATGGCGTGCTGATGGACGCCCAGCAGCGCATCATGCAGCAAACGCAGCGCAATGAAATGATCATCATCACCTTTTTCTCTTCGGCGATCATTTCGCTGATCTATCTCGTCCTTACGCAAAAAAACCGCAGCATGCAGGCCTTTTCCATGCCGAAAAAAGCCTGGCTGCATCTGTGCGCCGCCAGCATCGCAGCCGCCAGCGGCGTATATACCATGATGGTGCTGCTGGCCAATCTCTCTTCTTCCATTCTTTACACCATCCAGAATGGCGCCGTGCTGGCGCTGACCATTCTGCTGGGCCATTTCATCCTGAAGGAAAAGCTGACCCGCCGCATGGTGCTGGGGATTCTTCTCAGCATCATCAGCCTGGTGTTGTTGGCGATATAAAGCAAACACTTCTCCCTGATGCCGGTTTTTTTCACCGGCATTTTTTACATCGTTGCATTTTGTACGGATACCTCGTCTAATAAGTGAAAGGTGGTGAGGCCGCGTGACTTCTGTCAAGGGCCCTGACAAGAAGGAAGAAATCATCGAACGCATGATCACACAATATCAGCTTCCGCTGCTGCGCATGTGTATTCTTTATCTACATGATGAACACCTTGCAAAGGATGCTGTGCAGGAAACATTTATCAAAGCCTATCGAAATCTGGATCATTTTCACTCTGAAGCATCCGAAAAAACCTGGCTGACACGCATTGCAATCAACACATGCAAAGATATGTACAGATCGAGTTGGTTTAAGCATATAGACAGATCCGTTACGATGGAACATCTTTTGCAGCAGCCCGCGCCCCAAATCCAGTCAGACATTGATCTGACAGCAGAAATTATGCGCCTCCCCCTCAAAATGAGAGAAGTGGCCCTGCTGTGCTGGCTTCAGGGCATGACTCAGGAAGAAACTGCCGACATGCTGCGTATTACCCGTCAGGCTGTCGGCAACAGACTAAACCGTGCAAGACAAAAGCTGCGCTTTGCCATAGAAAGGAGTGATGAGCATGACCCTTAATGAAGAACAGAAGCGGGTACAACAGGCTGTAGCGCATTCTCTCTCCCATGTACAGACCGATCCATGGCTCACACAGCGCGTTCTTGCTCACGTGAAAGGAGAAGAACCTGTGGTAAAGAAGATTTCCGCATCCATGATAATCGCCATTCTGCTGATCGTCCTCACCCTCACCGGCGCCCTCGCCACGGTACTGAATGCCTGGGGCATCATCGATTTTGTAGGCAAGCGGCCAAATGTTTACATTCCGCCGCTTTATGAAGAGAGTATCAAGCAGGAAAACACTGTCATAGAAGGAGACAGCTTAACCTGCCAAATTCAACAGTCCTATTATGACGGAAAGGTTCTACGTGTGACTGCCCACATCATCCCCAAAGGCGATGTGCTTTTGCTGGGCGAAAGCACCTATCAGCACGACACGATAGAATGCCTCTTCCCGTACTTTGACGTGGAGCAAACAACCGTTGCAGCGTATGCGCTCAAACACCACGAAGGACGTATGGCTGAAGTTGCACTCACTGTCGGTTCTGATATAGATGAAAGCGGCAGCTTCAGACTGAACGAAGACGGCTCGGCAACACTCTATTTGGAAGCCTATTTCGAAAACGAGCAAACTGACCGGTTTGTTTCCCTTGAGTTTACCTATCTCCCCCAGATCTACATTCCTGAAGCAGAGTGGCAAACCTACGATGGCTCCGCCTATGATTTCTTTGCCCTCGAATCCATCTCCATTCCTATGACCTTCCATGCATCTTCCGTCAAAAAGTTTGTATCTGAGGATTCGCTGGACTTCCCCTCCGTTGGTGTCAAAGTATCCAATGTCACTCTGACTGTAACCCCGCTGGAAATTCGTTACTCGCTGGAATATGAAATCACCGATCTGGCACTGTATAACCAGCAGGAAGGTGGCCTGTGGTTTGAGTTTATTGATCTAAACAGTTCCGAAACAGCGCCCGATATGCAAAGAGTATCCGATGGTCTGACCTTCGTTGGCAGCAGCGGTCGTGTGGATGGTCGCTATGATCTGCCTAATGAACTCGGCACCCGTTATATCGAAATTGGTTCCATCGGTCTTGATGCCTTGGGCGAAGAATATACCCTTCGTGCATACAATGCTTGGACCAGAACGTACTACGAGCAGGTTACTTTCAAAGTAAAATGACCCTATCATGTCGCACACAAATAGTTTTCCTTTTGAGGAGGTTTATATGAAAAAAACCATTTGTGCACTTGTATTCTGTGTCTGCTCACTGCTTTCCACAGCCTTCGCAGAAACGAATTATGTAAATATCGCTTCTCTGCGTTCAACCGCGCCCGAACGTTTGCAAGGTGAATTCCTCACGCAAACCGGAAACACCATCCGCATTGACGCTCCCGTAATCATTCCCGATGTTTCCGCCGTGCCGATTGTGCGTGTCACCTGGGGAGACCCAATGGAAATCGCAGATGCTTCTTTGCAAATCACAGCTAATAATGCAAACCTTTTGCAAATTGACCATGGCTTTATGGCAGACGCAAACAGAATTCTTACCGATGCATTTGAAACAGTAAACACCGAACTGCCGCATACCGCAGCAGCTGAAGCATTGCTCAATTGCATTTGCAGCGCCGCGCCTACAGTTACTGCTCAGGATTTTGAATGTATCAACGCACTCAGCTACCGTCACGGAAACAGCACCGGTGGATTCTATATGCTGTTCTTTGCCAGGCTGTACCACGGCATTCCCTATCTATGCAACGCGCCATATGCCATTTCTTTAGGCAATAACGAGCCCGCCATTCCCGATGAAATTACATACGGCTGCATCGAGAATGAAGAACAGTATACCTTCTCCCTGAGCAGCCCCAAAGAACTGGGGATCGTTGAAACCGACATACCGCTCCTGCCTTTCTCTGAAATTGAAAAAATCATTTCTCAGCATATTGAAAGCGGCTACGTAAAAAGCCTTAACGAAATACGTTTTGGCTATCGGATTTTTGTCGATCCTGACCATCCCGGTACAGAATACATCCTGACCCCCGTTTGGATGTTCTCAGGCACCATGCGCGCAGCGCTTGACATTCCTTTTGTGGATGAAGAAGTTGTTTTTATGCCATATAAAAACATGTCATCTTTTGCCATCAATGCGCAGACCGGTGAAGTATATACCTTTGCCTTCGAAACCAGCAAAGATCGCCAAGCTGCACCACAAATACTCACATGGAATGAACTGAACTGACAAAACAGGCCGCCCGAAGGCGGCCTGTTTTTTATTCTTTTCCCTTGAGCAGCGGACAAACCGCCACGCATCTTTCGCCCGTTACGGGGCGGAATTTCAGCACCTGATCCTGCTGACGCAGCGCATCAGCCAGATTCTCGGTCGTAATTTCATCCGGGCACGGTACGTCCGTGTAATTGCCGGTATACATATTGCCTTCCTCTGCAACCAGAGAGAACTTCGTCGCCCAGTCGCAGCGCGGGCCGTCCACCGGCAGATAGTTTACTTTCTTGCCGTCAAGCGTAAGCTCGGTCAGCTGCTGCTTTTTGAGCGCGCCGACAGGACACGCGGCCAGACACTTTTCGCAGCCCTCACAGGCAGCCGCCAGGCCTTCCTTGATTTCATCCGCTTCCAGCGGCGCGTTGGTGACGATCGCCACAAAGCGCTGGTGAATGCCATATTCCTCGGTATACACCGAGCCGTTGAGCGTCATCTGGCCAATACCGGCCGCAACAGCCTCCAGCGCATTGCAGCTGGCACCGTTGAACTGGCCGCGCGGGCTGCCTACCGTAGAGCCTGCGCCCGTCAGATTGTGCGAATATACCGCCTCATAGCCCATGGCATTGAGCGAGCGGCAGATGGAATACGCCAGATGGCCCGTGAGGCGATTGACCTCATACTGCGTAAATACATACGGACCTACCGCTTCAGCCGGCGGCTGACCCAGGCGCTCCACCGGCGTTTCGGGATAATGCATGCCCAGCACAATCACCGATTTGGCGTCACCGTACAATTCCGTCGCACCCTGGATAGGACGCTTGTATTCGCTTACCTCGGGATCATAAGGCAGCCAGCGGATATTCTTGTCAATCGCCGCAAACAGCGTTTCATCCTTGCGGATTTCCTTCAGCTGCGCCGCCAGCTCATCAATGGTCGCAGCGCTGGCTACGCCAAACAGATCGGCGCCCTTTTCCTTCGCCAGCATTTTCAGCTGCTTTTTGAGATCCTTCGATTCGGAAATCTCCGTCAGGTTGGTCGCCGCACGATCTACAAAGGGCGCGCTGGTGAGGATCACAGCCGTCTGATAGAAGGTATTTTCAACATCCGGAATACCGCACAGCTTGCAGAATTCCTTTTCATCCACCAGGCTCTTGGGGAGCGCAGAATAGCCCAGCGTCTCCAATTCGCGGCACATGTCAAGCTCAGTAAAGTTGACGTTAAACTGCGCAATACGGCCGTAGCTGTCCAGCATATCGGCGCGCGTCTTGTGGCAGCTGTCCACATCCTGAATGTACTCCAGGCTGCCGTTATGGTCGATCTGCGTACCGGCGGGAATCTGATAGCGCGAAGTCAGCAGGATCGCGCCGCAGCCATCCGGCAGATGCTTGCGGTAATCAATGCCCGCATCGTCCATGGTCTTGGCGGAGATAAAATGCACGCTGTCCAGATCCCACTCGCGCGCATGCACCAGCAGCTTATCATACACCTGACGATGCACCGGCAGATCAGAGGGCGTTACATGGCGCTTGCGGCGGGCTGTCACCTTGCAGTAGGATTCATCCCAGTTGCGCAGGTTTTTGGGCAGGCACACCTTCAGGCACACGCCGAATTCACCGCCGCGCATACCGTGATCACGCACATGATCGAGCAGCACCTTTTCATCCACTACCTCGGGAATCTCCAGATCCAGGTCGATGTCAAAATGCTCGCCCCAGGCGCAGCGCCACAGATTCTTATTGGCAAAGATGTGATCCTTGCCTTCCACGACGACGTTCTTTACGCCGTTCACTTCCTTGCGGTAGGCGTTGGTCGGGCACTTGCGGATGCACTCGCCGCACATATCGCAGATCTTTTCGCCGTTATAAAGGGGTGTGGGCGTCAGCTCCGCCTCCGTAATGATGGACACAAAGCGGTTGCGCGCGCCGTACTCGGGTGTGATGCACAGGCCGTTCCAGCCCAGTTCGCCAAGGCCAGCGCACACGCCGCCGTAAATATGGCTGATGTCGGGCGAGAACACCGCATCCATTTCCTTATAGCCGCGATAACGCCAAATGTTGGAAGCGGCAATGGGCACGGTTTTAAAGCCCCTATCATCCAGCATGCGCGCAATGCGGAAGGACAGCGCGTCGAGCTTATCATTCATGATGTACTGAATGCGGTACGGACCCATCACCTGCGGATGCACTTCACCGTCCAGCTCAATCGCAGCATCGGGATGGTGCACGGCGCAGACAATCACCGACTTCGCCGTGGGCAGAATACCCTTGGGGCTCATGCGGATCGGTGCGTTTGCGTACCTTTCCACATTGGCAATACCCACCAGATCAGCACCCAGACGATAGGCTAATTCCTTAACATCCAGCGTCAATTTGTTTTCCATCTATATTTTCCTCCTTGCGGATACTGTTTTTCCCATGCTTTATTGTATCAGCAAAAGCCATCATATCACAAGGGGATAAAGCAATCGCTTTTTCGTAAAAAACAGCCATTGCCTGACAAAATACACAATGGTATAATAACAGCAAAGGAGAGATGCTTTCATGCGAATGAACGCGCTGGCATACGCCACCATCAATCAGCTGACGCTGATCAGTTTAAGGCTTGATCCCTGCACCGTGCCCGCCGGGCATCGCTATATCATGCAGCCTGCACCGGCTGAGCGCTTTGTGTATGTTACGCGCGGCAGCGCTGTTTTTTCGCTGGAAAAAGGCGAATTGTCCGTCAATGAGCGGGATATGATCTACCTTCCGCGCGATACCGCCTATATCTCCAACTGGCGTGAGGACGCCGCCTTCATGGTCGTAGATATGCTGCTGCGCGACAGCGAAGGGCAGGATATCCGCTTTGACGATGCACCGAGCGTATTGTTTAACGATGTGCACCGCGTATATGATGGCATGCTGCATAATCTCGCCGAGAAAGCCGCTGCCCAGGGGCCCTTTGACTGGCTGGAGCGCATGTCGCTGGCGCTGAAGTTTCTCTGTGAAATAGCACGGGATACCAACAGCTCTGAGCTGCATGAAAAATACCGCCGCATCCTGCACGGCGTCACATATCTCGAAAGCAATTACGCCCTTGATTTTCCTATTGAAGATCTGGCCAGGATGTGTGCGCTGTCCGTAGGCAGCTTCCGCCGCCTGTTCTTTGAGTGCAAGGGCATGTCGCCCGTCGATTACCGCAACAGCCTGCGCATCCGCCAGGCCGCCACACTGCTGAAAACCGGTCGCTACACCGTCAGCGAAGCGGCAGAAGCCGTAGGCATTCAGGATATCAAATACTTTGGCAAGCTCTTCCGCCGCTACACAGGCGTAAGCCCCAGCGCGCTAAAGAAAAAAGGGCTGGAAAACGGCAGCGCTATACGATGATGCTTTTTTCGCAATCAAAAAAAGGAACGCTTTCGCGTTCCTTTTTGATTAGGCTTAGTACATGTAGGCTTAGTACATGCCGCCCATGCCGCCGTTGCCGGCAGGCGCAGCAGGTTCGGGCTGAGGAATGTCGGTCACCAGGGACTCGGTGGTCAGCACCATCGCGGCCACGCTGGAGGCGTTCTGCAGGGCAGAGCGGGTCACCTTGGTGGGATCGATGATGCCGCGCTCGAACATGTCGACATACTCGCTCTTGAGCGCGTCATAGCCGTAGTCGGGCTTGTTGCGGCGACGGATGTTCTCGATGATCACGCTGCCGTCGATACCGGCGTTGCGGGCGATCTGACGAACAGGCTCTTCCATGGCAGACAGCACGATCTGCACGCCGGTCTTGGCGTCGCCGGTGTGCTGGGAAGCGATCTTCTGCACGCGCTTGACAGCCGCCAGCAGGGCCACGCCGCCGCCGGGCACGATGCCCTCTTCCACAGCCGCACGGGTAGCAGCCAGCGCATCCTCGATGCGCAGCTTGCGTTCCTTCATTTCGATTTCGGTAGCAGCGCCGACCTGAATGACAGCCACGCCGCCGGCCAGCTTGGCCAGACGCTCCTGCAGCTTTTCACGGTCGTAATCGCTGGTGGTTTCGGCAATCTGGGCACGGATCTGCGCCACGCGAGCTTCGATCTCGCACTTTTCGCCGGCGCCCTCAACGATGGTGGTGTTGTCCTTGTCAACCTTCACCATGCGGGCCTGGCCCAGCATATCCACGGTAGCGTCCTTCAGATCCAGGCCAATCTCTTCGCTGATCACCTGACCGCCGGTCAGCACAGCGTTGTCGCGCAGCATTTCCTAGCGGC